>JAGCNL010000027.1 GCA_017645945.1 Salinivirgaceae bacterium | reverse complement strand
GACACGTTTGTGGGAATGCACTGTTTGGTTGTGAGTCCCGGAATCAGCAGAAACTCGCCAAATGTTCTTGATACGTCGTTGAAAATCTTTGCCATTTTTGTTGCGTTTTTCGGAATAAAAAAAATTTTGCAATGATACGGATTTAGGTTGGTTCTTCGACCGACACTTGCGGATTTTTTTTCGATGTTCTCAGCCGATAATCAACAACACACAAAGCAGACACTCCGTCAGGATTATAGATTTGCACAATTCACACTAAATGGTATTTTTGTTATAAGCAAAAACAAGTAATTATTATGAAAAGATTGGTATTTCTATTGATGTTTGCATCGCTCAATTGCTTTGCCCAATATGAGACAGGAACACACGTATTTTGGCAGCCAAACGTGAAACTTTCTTTTGATATGTTTCAAGGGCAACCTTCCGATTCGACAATTGAAAAGATTAAAAAAGCAAACATATATCACTCAATCGCACTTGGTTTGTGGGGTGAACTTGATGTGCCCGCGACAAAGCGAGGATGGAAAAAAATGTCAGAGAAAGTCTATTTCTGTGCAGCAATGGACAAAACTCAATCGTTTTTGATTGTTCGTGATAGCACAGAATTAAAATATGCGCAGCTACTGTGGGATATTTGCGAACTTGCTACCCGTATATCAAGAAGAAATCTTGCAGATATTCTTAATGATATGTATGAAGGCAAGAAAGGAAATGGTGGCGCAGCAATTATGTACAAGACTTGTCATAACGATGGAAAGGAATTTGGCAAAGGATTTACGGATGCAATTTTTGATGAAGTCATAGCTGTTCGCGATGAAGATGCTTATCAGAAATGCCGAAAACAAATTGATTCACTTTTAATTAAAACGGAACAATTTGCAACAACAAAAGAAGAGATAGAACGATTTATTCGCGATACACCCGACGAAGGCTACATTAAACCGGCATCAATAATGGATGACGTAAAACACCGAGGCACTATTAGGTATTAAAGACGTGCCGTATGAGACAAACCGATAACAAAGAAATTCTGATTCGATTATTGTCGAACTATGAGAAAGAATTGGACAAAATCAATTCATACAGTAGCTTCAAAAAATTCGGTAAGGAAAAATCTCAATTGATTTTATTTATTGATAATTGGCAGAAGTGCCAGCATAATGATAAATATCTATTTACCAATATTGCATATAAAACACGGAAAAGGATCATTTATAATATATGTTTTTGGTTATGTGCAGGAATATGTTGTATAACGTATATTTGGGAACGGTCTCATAGTGGGTACCGAGGTTTTGGCCGTCGTATGAGTAAAACCCTTCACCCAATATCATATTCAATAGGAGATAAATTGATAGTGATTAGTGCAATTGCTGTAATTGTGGCATTCATTGTTTGGAAAATTGATAATAGGATATATCAAAAAGAATTGGCAACAAAAACGAGTTTTGATACTTATAAAAACCATATACCATATTTGAAACGTAAACTCAAAGAAACCCCTTGGCAGGAAGTGAATGCGATACTAAAGAAGATGAAAGATGACGGGGTTGAGTTTCCGAAAGGGTATAATTTTAATGTATAGGCAGTTACTGTAATAAGGATAGCACAAAAAAATAGAGACGCGCCATGGCACGTCTCTACAACATTCAACAATGGTCGTGCTCGCCGCACTCGCAGCCGTGTTCTTCGAACTCTAGCGTGGCGTGGCCAATGCCAAAATCAGCCATTGTGTGCTTGATTTCGACTTTAATGCGCTGCATTTCAGGCATATTGCTTGTTACCACGTGCGCTGTGGCGGCCGTTTCGGTGGTGCTGATGGCCCACACGTGCAGGTGGTGAATCTCTTCAACGCCGTCAATCTTGCAGATGTCGTTGGTGAGCCGCAGCGTGTCGATTGAAGCCGGAACCCCGTCCATAGCCAGTCGCAGGCTGTCCTTCAGCAAATCCCAGGTCGAGATTATGATTATTACGGCTACGGTCAAGCCGATGATGGCATCGATAAAGTACCAGCCGGTGAAGTAAATCACTACGCCCGAGATGACCACGCCAACCGATACCAGCGCGTCGGCGGCCATATGCAGATAGGCGCCCTTCACGTTCAGGTCCTTGTCTTTCTTGTCGATAAACAGATAAGCCGTCAAGCCGTTGATAACCACGCCGATAGCCGCAGTGATTACAATTATTTTGCCGCCCACAGGCTCGGGGTTCAGCAGTTGTTCAACACTCTCATACACAATGAATACCACGGCCACCATTAGAATTATTGCGTTAAGCAGCGATACCAGCACGGTGCTTTTCTTGTAGCCGTAGGTGTAGCGGCGCGACGCACTGCGTTTGGCCATTCGGAAGGCGACTAATGCCAGCAGCAGACTCGCCACATCGCTCAAGTTGTGGCCCGCGTCGGCCAGCAGGCCCATTGAATTGCTAACCCAGCCGGCAGTGGCTTCGGCCACCACAAACAGTACATTAAGCATTATGCCCACAATGAACGCCTTGTTGAGCGATGTCAGTTCGTGGCTGTGGTGATGATGATGGTGATGCCCGTGTTCGTGATGATGTTCGTGCTCACCTTCCTCATCGTGATGGTGGTAATGATGGTGCTCATGCTCGCCATCTTCGTTGTGATGATGATGGTGATGTTCGTGCTCACTTTCGTGATGGTGGTGATGCTCATGCTCATCGTGAGAATGCTGCATCTGATTCAGGTTTTCCGTTTCCATGCTTATATGTTTTTAAAATTCTTTCGGAAACAAAAATATCATGCGGTGAGTGCAACTTGGTTGCAAACATCAAGTCATTGTGCGGTTGCACTTCGGGCAGATGCCTTTCACCATAAAAGTGGCAGTGCTAACTATATATCCTTCAGGCAATTCGATTTGCGGAATGTGTTGTTCGCTAAGGCAGAATGTCTGGTGGCACGACTCGCAGAAAAAATGCATGTGCGTGTCCTCATCAAATTCTGAATGAGGGTGACTTTGGCACAACTCGTATAGCGTGCATCCGCCCGCGCCTTCAATGGTATGCACTAAATGATTGTCTTTAAAAAGAATAAGCGCACGGAGAATGTTTGATTTGTCAATGGTGCCAATTATCGCCTCAAGCTCCGAAAGCGATACCGGACTACTGGCCCGCGAAAGCTCACGAGCAACTGTCATTCGGTTTGCTGTCGGCTTAATGTCGTGTTCTTCAAGCAGATGCAATATTTCAGAATTGTCCATCGTCTTTACTTTTTATCGAACATGAAATTAAAACATTTCGCCAAACATCAAAACAACGAAATGCCGCACTTTTTCTTTCCTGTTCGCTAGCTATCAATAACAAAAAAACGCCAATGCCGAAGCACTGACGTTTTTATCACAAAAATTTAATTTATAGCGATTTATACCAAATGCGAGATAAGTTCTTCGCGGTCGCCTGGCAGATAGTCAATGACTGGAATCTCAACCATTGTGTAGCAGCCTGGTTTCTGCTTCATTGCAGCGCGGGCGGTGTTCACAAGCACCTGGCCTGTCAGCGCAGGGTTGTTAATCTTCATCTTGAACTCGAAAAGCTGGTTCTGAGTCTTGCCCGAAACACCCTTGCGCTCAAGCAGAACACCGTGTCCCATGTCGCGGCAGTCATCGACGCTGGCAACAGGAATCACGTGCAGCTCATCGTGTGCAAAATAGTCGTCAGCTTTCAGCTCGTCGTAAACCTGCTGAGCGGTGAATCCGTCCTCAAGTTCAACGTAAACCAGACGGCTGTGGATGCCGGCACCTTGCGGCATTGTCATTGAAAGAGCATTTTTAACGCCCTTCTTCGAGCGAGCCACAACCGAGTGTCCCATGCTCATTCCCGGACCGAAGTTTGTCCAGGTAAGTCCTTTGGGTGCAAGGCTTTGCATCAGTGTGCGAACGATAGAGTCCGACCCCGGATCCCAGCCTGCCGAGATGACAGAAACGGCATTGCCAGCCTTTGCTGCGGCATCGAGCGAGCGGCGCAGCGCAACTATCTGTGTATGAATGTCGAAACTGTCAACAGTGTTGATTCCCAACGCCAAGCACTCTTTTGCGTGCTCCTCAACGCTGCGGGTTGGAGTGGCCAAAATGGCAACGTCAACATCCTTCAGTTCCTTTATCGATTTTACAATTTCAATGCCAGCAAGTTCTGCCGGACGGTCGGCGGCACCATTGCGGCGTACAATTCCGGCCAGTTCCATATCAGGCGAAGCAAGAAGTGCTTCCAAAGCGTAGTGACCAATGTTTCCATAGCCAACAATCGCAACTCTAATCTTTTTCATATCAGTAAAATTTTATGGCACAAAGAAAAAAAGAAGTTAGGCGCGGCGGCATACGTGATTAACTGATTTTGGTGGTTTGGGCATTAGTTAGGGGTTAGGCACTAGGTGTTGGGTGTTGGTTTTAATTACGAATTATGAATTACGAATTACGAGCACTAAACTTCTCAACCCCTTAACTTCTAAACTTCTAAACCCTTACCTCTCACCTCTTACCCCTAAACTTAAAACTTCGAAAACCTAAAACTTTTAACACTAACCATTAATCATTAAACACTGACCCTTAACCTCTCAACTTCTCAACCCCTTAACTTCTAAACCCTTACCTCTCACCTCTCACCTCTAACTCTCTAATTCTCTACCCCTCTACTCATACCTGTCCTTCTTGCTGCCCGCGTACACGCTGAATTTGCGGAACGAGCATTCGAGCGCACCGTTGTAGAGCTTGATTTTTCTCTCAGGGCGCAGGCCTATGAAATTCATCAGTTCGGTATTGCTGCCGATAATCCACACCTCGTAGCCGGGGAATTCGCTTTTCAGCTTGTCGCCTATTTTCTGATAGAAGATGCGCAAATCGTTGGGTTGCAGGCGCTCGCCGTAAGGCGGATTGGTGATGATGGTGCCTGTGGCTGTGGCAGGACGCAGGTCGAAGAAATTCTTCAGCTGCACGTTAATTTTTTTGCTCAGGAACGCCGCCTTAATGTTCATCTCGGCCGCTTTCACCGCACCAGGATTCAAATCGCTGCCAGCAATGGTGTATTTGAATTCGGGCACTTCGGGCGTGCTGTCGGCAATGTCCGACAGAAGGTCGGCGTCAAAATCGGACCATTTCTCAAAGGCGAACTGGCTGCGGAAGGTGCCCGGAGCAATGCCGTAGGCAATCATGGCGGCTTCGATGAGCAGTGTGCCCGAGCCGCACATGGGGTCATAAAAATCGGAATTGGCGTTCCAACCCGAGAGCATAATCATTCCGGCAGCCAGCACCTCGTTGATTGGCGCCTTGACGCTCGCCTGACGGTAGCCGCGCTTGTATAGCGGCTCGCCCGAACTGTTGAGCAGCACCGTGACGTGCGTTTGCGCAATGTGAATCTCAATCCGCAGGTCGGGATTTTCGGTATCAACATTCGGCCGTTTGCCCGTTCGGCGGCGAAACTGGTCAACAATGGCGTCCTTGGCCTTCAGAGCCGCATATTGCGAGTGGGTGAAAATGTTTGAATTGGTGGTTGCCGAAATGGCAAGTGTCTCATTCACATTCATATACTTATCCCAATCGATGCGGCCAATCTCTTTATAATATGTATCCTCGTTTTTTGCTTCAAAAGTGGCTATCGGCTTCAGCACGCACAGAGCCGTGCGCAGGCAATAGTTGGCGCGGTACATCATGGCTTTGTCGCCCTCGAACGACACAGCGCGAATCAGCTTTTTGATGTTTTTCGCGCCAAGCGCCTCCAACTCACCGGCAAGTACATCCTCAAGCCCGGCAAAAGTCTTTGCTATCATCTGATAGCTGCCATTTTTTGTGTTTTCACTCATTGCAATTCCTTTTGAAATCGGTTGCAAAACAATATAATATCAGCATTTTATGCAACTTTTTTGTGTCTTGCACCTGTTTTTTTCATTAAACGTTGCCAACGTTTGCAACTTTTTTAAACGTTGTTTTCCAAATTGTTATTCGTCCGCCATTGAAGGCTCATTTTACCAAAAATTCGCCCAGACCGCACTATCTCGGAGATAAGACGGCACTGGGTGCTAATTTTGCAACGTCAAATTTAAAAACATGAATACCGAGCTAAATCATACAAAATGAAACATTTATACAGTTTGACAACATTAAACAAAATTGCATTAAACGCAAACGTGTAAAAAAAGTTTTATGATTTATCTCAATATAAAAATTGTATCAAAACGAATAACGAAGCGTAGAAGAGCGACGAAAAGATTGAGAATGGAAACACAGTTAAAGAGATTAATTGTTTTAAAATAATAAAAGATGAGAAAAACACTATTTGCTATTTCCGCACTCCTGCTGATAGCAACATCTGCAAGAGCGCAAGACGAGAAGTTCAAAGCGCTGTTCATGTACAACTTTGCAAGAAACATTGAATGGCCGCAAGCTAAGCAGTCGGGTGATTTTGTGATTGGCGTTTATGGCAATCAGTCTATCGTTCCCGAATTGAACGCCATTGCCGAGAAAAAAGGCGTGGGCTCACAAAGCATTAAGGTTAAAGAAATTGCTTCAACTGACGATGTATCGAAACTGCATATCCTGTATGTAACAACCGATAAGTCGGAAAAAGTTGACGATTTTGTTGGTAAGGTTAAAGGCAAAGGCGTGGTGATTGTAACCGACAAACCAGGATTTGCCCTTTCAAAATCAGGCATCAACTACATCAAGATTGACGGCAAGCTGAAATATGAAGTCAACGAGCAGCACCTTGCCGAATCGGGCGTGAAAGTGTCACAACAGCTGACAGCATTAGGCGTCCCAGTCAAATAAATAACGGAACCAATATTTGTTTTTCTATATGAAGAAAATAATCCTTTGCTTGACCTTGGCTTTTGCGATTGTTGGCCAAGTTCTTGCGCAAAAAGACGTGTCGTCGATGACCAAGGACGACATTATGAAACTCACTTACGACGAACTGCTTGAAATGCCGTTTGAGGACGTGATGAAACTGGCTGACATTATGGGTGTCTCGATGGACGACCTGTTCGCCATGATTATGAACAAATCGGTGTCGTCAGCTTCGAAAAAGGCTGAGGACTCGTTCAAATCGCCACTGGCCTCAACCGTAATTACCAAAGCTGAGATACGGTCGTATGGTATCAACTCAATTGAGGAGGCTCTGCGCCTCGTGCCGGGCATGATTGTCCAGGAGAAGACCAACGGAATGTACGACGTGCACATCCGTGGCTTGAACAACATTCCTGACAACCAGATGATGCTCTACACTGAGAACTCGAACATTCTGCTCATGATTGACGGCCGAATCGCGCACAACTACGCAACCGGCAACCTGAATTTCGACATTCTTCCGATTGGTATCGAGGATATTGAGCGCATTGAGGTTGTTCGTGGCGCAAATGCCGCACTCTACGGCCCGAACGCTGTAACAGGCGTTATCAACATCATCACTGAGAAACCAGGCGAGAATTCAAAGATTCTGCAAGGCGGCATGATGATGGGCACACACGAGAACTACATCGGCGATGTGGCTTACCGCCGCAACATCAACAAAAAACTGAGCGTGGGCGTTACAGCCAACCTGCAATACCGCCGCCGCAATACCAACCAGCTCTATGTTTACCCGAGTCATGGACTTTACTATTCGAAAATGAACGAAGGTGAGAAGTACGTGACAAAGGATGGAATGAGCCAGGGAATGATGGCTTATTTTATGGGTATGGTTGATGAAAAGGGCCAACCGTATAATCAGCCGATTGTGAATCCCGACGGTAGTGTTACTTTGGTACCCGACCTGTCGAAAGCTAAACTCATTGATGCATCGCAGGGCGGTTATTACGATATGACTGACATTAAAAATCTGAAACAGGCGTTCACCTTTGGCGCCATTGCCGAGCAGGTTCCCGATGCGCTGAAGGCACAGATTCTTGAAATCCAAAAAGGAAAGTACGAACAAAGCCCCGACGCATTTCTGCAAAATTATGGAAGTGAGCCTTCAGAGGCAACCGTGGAAGCATTCCTTTCCGGTTTGGCCAATAATCTGCCATACTCTCTTTATGATATAACAGAAAAGCAGGGTAATATGGACGATATGTTCGACGACCCCGGAATGTCGCGCAAGACTTACGGTTTCAACTCGTACGTTAACTACCGCCCAACAGAGGATATGAATTTCGACCTTTCGTTCGGCTACCAGCAGTCGCGTGCGGGCGCAACACCAATTGGTGAGATTCCGTTCCTGCTTTGCGAGCGCGTATCGAAAACAGGCTACGTCAATCTGAATTCAAATATTTACGGTTTGAGCCTGAACGCCAGCTATATGGGCGGCATGCAGGATTTTCAGAAAGGCAAACCCGGGTTCAAGGTGAATGTCAGAAACGTTCAGCTGAATGCCGAGTACGATGTGAAACTTGGCGACTTGAGCATTGTTCCCGGTTTGGCCTATAACTATGTATGGCAGGCCGACTACATTCCCGATTATACAAATCCGGATGACGCCAACGATTTCACTTGGACATATCACGACCATGGATATAAATTTTCAAGCAGCCGTCACCTTTCGAGCTGTCAAGGAGGAAAAACTGCCAAGCTGACCGACTTCGCACCGAGCTTGCGTCTTGACTATCGTTTGGGCGATTTCCGTGCGATTGGCGCCGTGCGTTTCGACAAAACCAACCTTCCCGACAAGTGGAATGTTACTTATCAGGCTGGCGCCAACTATTCAATTAACGAGAACAACCTTGTCCGCGTGTCATACAGTACCGCAAGGCGCTCGGCGAACCTTACCAACTCAATTGCCGACTATACTTGGCACCGTGACGGCTTGATGCCGCCTGACACTATCTACTTTAAAGGCGACAAGGACGCACCACTCGCTAAAATCCAGAATGCCGAGCTGGGCTACCGCTGGCGTCCGACAGAGAAAATTCTTGTCGATGCCGAAGCATATTATTCTATAAGTGAAGACTTTGGCGCACTCAAGGCTTATCAGTCATCGGTCATCATGCCATACGAAAAACTTGATGCTTTCATGACCAATCCGACTGTGCTGAAGTCACTCAGAAGCATCACTGAAGGTGAATTGGATATGGAAGCGCTCAGCACATTCATGGCAAACACAAGTGTCATATCGACAATCAAATATGGTGCCCTGCCATATAAGGTTAAGCAGATGGGCTTCGGTATCAACATCGACTGGATTATATCGAAGAAGTTGATTGCCAAGGTGAATGCCAACATCCAACAGACAAAAATCGACAATTACTACGCCTACAACCAGAATACCGAGATTTTGGGACAACTTGGTCAGATTTTTGGCATGATTACCCAGGTGCCTGCAATGGCTGAGGATATGCAGACAGCTGCCATCAACGAGCTTATGGCGAGTGGTACTTTCACAGAGCAGCAATTGATGAGAGTTTTGGGTGTAGAAGTTGATGAAAACGGAAACCAAACGCCAATACCTGTTGATTTCGAATCAGATGACTTTAAGAAATATTTCGCTACATACGAGAAATATCTGCATCGCGCCATGGGCGATATTGACCAATCGATGGTTGCCGACATTGCCGCTAGATACGCTGCGGCTGATGACAAGCAGGCTTTCCTTGATGAGTTGAAAAACAGCAATAACGACACCGAATACACAGCATACTATGCTATCCGCTATGGTGTTTACAACGACGAGGGCACATTCACCTTTGGTGACTCAAAGCCATATGAGACCCCAACCGAAAACGGACATGTTCACAAGGCAACACCGTCGCTCTATGGTATGGTTGGCCTTATCTACAAGCCGACACCTAAGATTGATATCACCGCCTACGGCAACTATCTTGGCAAGCGCACCTACGCCACCAAGTACAACATGGGCGACAATGCAGTTGAGCTGAAAGACCGCTTCACGCTGAGCATGAAACTCGCCTACAAGCCGGTTCCTGGAATGGAAGTGTTCCTGAATGGTCACAACATGCTCAACAACGAGCAGCGTGAGTTCCCCTACGGTGACAAGATTGGCGGAATTTATTCGGTTGGCATTAATTTCGGATTCTAAAATAGAGCTTAGTTTGTGGTTAATTAATTTTTGTGGTTAATTAATTTAGTTGGGGGCTGCCTGGGAAACCAGGCAGCTTTTTTATTATTTCGTCAAACAACCGCCAACGTTTGCAATCGGCTTAAACATCTGTATGCGAGCATATTATCGGATTTCATTGAAAAAATGTTTGTCTCTTTTTTTTGCACGTATATCCAATTGCCTACCGCTTGAATAGCCTAATCGTTACTTTTGCGCCGGTGAAGTTGGTGCGTGAGTAACATTTTGTTAATTCGACACTATATGGGTAAAACAGCTGTGGTCTTCCCTAATTCTGGTTTTGATGGGGATTTTAAATGTGAGAAACCAGACAAAATGCCGACAATCAGTATCAAATATATAGGTAATCAGAAAACCAGCCAGCGGGCATTCAGGCA
Source organism: Salinivirgaceae bacterium (assembly GCA_017645945.1). Classification (GTDB taxonomy): domain Bacteria; phylum Bacteroidota; class Bacteroidia; order Bacteroidales; family SZUA-534; genus RUG13583. Next base: position 27,601 of record JAGCNL010000027.1, on the reverse strand, counting down.
AATGGTTGATTCTGAAAACTTTTTCAAAATGAGCCGCCTCACCGGCAAACACGCCGATGTAGCCCCGATAGCAGCCGTCACCTCTTTTTTCGACAATGAGATTTCACCCTACGGAATCAATGCTGGACTGAGTTAGACGGCTTTTTTTATGTTATCACATTTTATCAATTATTCAAAGATTTCGCTGAAATAAAAACAAAATGAAATATATATCGTAGAAAGTCCTGAAAAACGAAAGTGAACTATATGAAGTTGTTAATTGGTTAAATTAAATTTTATGATGAGAAAAACAGTATTGGCTATTACCGCACTCCTGCTGATAGCAACTACAGCAAGAGCGCAAGACGAGAAGTTCAAAGCGCTGTTCATGTACAACTTTGCAAGAAACATTGAATGGCCGCAAGCTAAGCAATCGGGCGATTTCGTGATTGGCGTTTATGGCAATCAGTCTATCGTTCCCGAATTGAACGCCATTGCCGAAAAAAAAGGCGTGGGTTCGCAGAGTATTAAGATCAAGGAAGTTGGATCTGGCGACGACGTAACAAAAATGCACATCCTGTATGTTACTGCCGACAAATCAGATGCAGCTGACGGGTTCGTTGGTAAGATTAAGGGCAAAGGCGTGGTTGTTGTAACCGACAAGCCGGGACTCGCACTTTCAACTTCGGGCATCAACTACATCAAGGTTGATGGCAAGCTGAAATACGAAGTGAACGAGCAGCACCTTGCCGAGTCTGGTGTCAAAGTATCACAGCAGTTGACAGCACTGGGGGTTGTTGTCAAATAACAAAAAGGAAACTATAACTTAAATTTTCGAAAATGAAGAAAATATTACTCTGCTTAACCTTGGCTTTTGCGATTGTTGGCCAAGTGTTTGCACAAAAAGACGTGTCGTCGATGACAAAAGACGACATTATGAATCTTTCGTACGACGAACTGCTTGAGATGCCGTTTGAGGACGTGATGAAACTGGCTGACATTATGGGAGTCTCAATGGACGACCTGTTCGCCATGATCATGAACAAATCGGTGTCGTCAGCATCAAAGAAGGCTGAGGACTCGTTCAAATCGCCTCTGGCTTCGACAGTTATCACCAAAGCTGAGATTCGCTCATACGGCATCACCACCATTGAGGAGGCTCTCCGCTTGATTCCAGGCATGATTGTTCAGGAGAAGACCAACGGAATGTACGATGTGCACATCCGCGGATTGAACAACATTCCTGACAACCAGATGATGATTTACACCGAGAACGCCAACACTCTGCTGATGATTGACGGCCGCATTGCACACAACTATGCAACCGGGGACGCCAACTTCGACCTTCTGCCAATAGGCGTTGAGGATATAGAACGCATTGAGGTTGTGCGCGGCGCCAATGCCGCACTCTACGGTCCCAACGCTCTGATGGGTGTTATCAACATCATCACTGAGAAACCTGGTGAGAACTCGAAAGAGCTGCAAGGCAACCTGACCATGGGTACTCACGAGAACTACGTTGGCGATGTGGCTTACCGCAAGAACATCAACAAGAAACTCAGCGTTGGTTTGACGGCCAACCTTCAATATCGCCGCCGCAACACCAATGAACTCTATGTTTACCCGACTCATGGTCTCTACTATTCGAAACTTTCGGATGGTGAGCGTGCGTTGATTGCACAACAAGGAGGTATGAGCCAAGGCCAGATGGCACATTTCTTGGGGATGGTTGATGCAACCGGTCAACCGTATAACACTCCAGTATTTGACGAACAAGGCAACATGACACTTATACCCGACCCATCGAAGGCTAAACTCATTGACGCATCGACAGGCGGCTACTACAAAATGACCGACATTGAAAACCTGAAGCAGGCTTTCACATTTGGTGCAATTGCAAGTGAAGTTCCTGATGCACTGAAGGCACAGATTCTTGAAATCCAAAAAGGGAAGTTCGAGCAAAGCCCCGACGCATTTTTAGCAAACTACGGAAGCGAACCATCTGCAGCGACTGTTGAGGCATTCCTTAGCGGTTTGGCCAATAATCTGCCTTACGCCTTGTATGAGTGCAAGGAGTATGAAGCCGAAATCAGCAATATGTACGACGACCCAGGTCTTTCTCGTAAATCGTACGGTTTCAACTCTTACTTGAACTACCGTCCGACTGAAGACATGAACTTCGACCTTTCATTTGGTTATCAGCAGTCGCGTGCGTCTTGCAACCCTGTTGGTGAGTTGCCAGTTGCCCAGGCTGAGCGCGTGTTCAAAACCGGTTATGTGAACTTGAATGCCGACATCTATGGTTTGAGCATGAATGTCAACTATATGGGTGGCCCACAAGACTATATGAAAGGTGTTCCGGGCTTCAAGGTTTATGCTCACAACTTCCAGGCCAGTGCCGAGTACGACATAAAGGTTGGCGACATTCTGAACGTGGTTCCAGGTGTGGCTTATAACTATGTGAACTTTATTGATAATATTCCTGATTTTACCAACTCGAGCGACCCCAACGACTACACATGGACATATCACGGCCATGATTACAAATCGCCCAACGCACGCCACCTGACTGGCTATTTCGACGGCAACAAGGCTGAATTGAGCGACATTGCGCCTAGCCTCCGTGCCGACTTCCACATGGGCAACTTCCGCGTGATTGGTGCTGCACGTTTCGACAAGACAAACATCCCCGACAAGTGGAACCCATCGTACCAGGTTGGCGCCAACTACCTGATTAACGAGAACAACATTGTCCGTGCATCGTACAGCACAGCAATGCGTTCGGCCAACTTCGTTAACTCGAACACCAAATACACATGGCACCGCGACGGTCTGATGCCGCCTGACACAATCTACTTTGACGCCGACAAGGAAGCTCCATTGGCAAAAACTCAGAACGTTGAGTTCGGTTACCGCTGGCGTCCGACAAAGAACATCCTTGTGGATGCCGAACTTTACTACTCATTGAGCGAGGATTTTGGCGCACTCAAGGCTAACAAATCATCGGTTATCATGCCGTATGAAAAACTCGATGCCTTCATGACTAATCCTGAAGTGCTGAAATCGCTCCGGAGCATCACCGAGGGTGATTTGGATATGGGCGCACTCAACACTTTCATGGGCAACACAAGTGTGATATCGACAATCAAGTACAGCGAGTTGCCATATAAGGTTAAACAGATGGGCTTTGGTGTGAACATCGACTGGATTATATCGAAAAAGTTGATTGCCAAAGTGAACGCCAACATTCAGCAGACCAAAATCGACAACTACTACGCTTACAATCAGAATTCCGAGATTCTTGGCCAGTTGGGACAGATTTTCGGTATGATTACCCAAGTGCCTGCCATGGCCGAGGATATGCAGACTGCAGCCATCAACGAACTTATGGCAAGCGGCACATTCACCGAGCAGCAGCTGATGAAGGTTCTGGGTGTACAAGTTGACGAAAACGGAAACCAGACACCGATTCCTGTTGATTTCGAATCAGACGATTTCAAGACTTATTTCGGCACATACCAGAAATACCTGCACCGCGCAATGAGCGATATTGACCAGTCGAAAGTTGAAGAAATTGCAGCAGGATATGCCGCAGCTGATGACAAACAAGCATTCCTCGACGACTTGAAAGGCAGCACTGACAACACCGCTTATGCAGCATATTACGCTATCCGCTATGGTGTTTTCAACGACAACAGCATCTTCACCTTCGGTAACTCGCAGCCGTATGAGACACAACTTGAGAATGGCCACGTACACAAGGCTACTCCTAGCGTTTACGGTATGATTGGTCTTATTTACAAGCCAACTCCGAAAATCGACATCACCGCCTACGGCAACTACATTGGCAAGCGTACCTACGCCACCAAGTACAGCACCGAGAAACTTGACGACCGCTTCACCGTTAGCCTGAAACTTGGCTACAAGCCAGCTGATGGCATTGAGGTGTACCTGAACGGACACAACCTGTTCAACACTGAGCAGCGTGAGTTCCCCTACGGTGACAAGATTGGCGGAATCTACTCTGTAGGCGTAAGCTTCGGATTCTAATAACTGAGAGGTTTAGAGGTTAGTTTTTTATAATTAGTTTGGGAAACCGCTCGAAGTGATTCGGGCGGTTTTTTTATTGGCTGTTATTTCGATGTTGCCTGCAAAAAGCAGCGGCGGCACAGCGGTTCGTAACTGTCAGTCTCACCCAGAAGCACCAGCTTGTCAGTTTTGGCAAGACGATGCGAGAACTGCGCCAGCGCACCGCAGCGCACACAAACGGCATGAACCTTCAGCACATCGTCGGCAATGGCCATGAGTTTGGGCATCGGACCAAAGGGTTTGCCCAGATAATCCATATCGAGCCCGGCAACAATGACGCGCACACCGCTGTTAGCCAACTGGTTGCACACATCAACAAGGCCGTCGTCGAAGAACTGCGCCTCATCAATGCCCACAACTTGCACATTGCTGGCCAAATTCAGAATATTCTGCGCACTCTCAACGGGCGTTGAGGGAATCGAATTGTCATCATGCGACACCACATTCACATCCGAGTACCGAACATCGACAGCGGGCTTGAAAATCTCAACTCGCTGCCGCGCAAACTTCGCCCTGCGCAGGCGCCGAATCAGTTCTTCGGTCTTGCCCGAAAACATTGAGCCACAAATAACTTCAATCCGTCCGCCATCGGCATTGCCATTTTCCATAAACATATCAGTACAAAAAATTAGGTGTGCGACAATTCTTGTTTTAAGTTATCGTTATTTTTGGCAAAATAAATCTTTATCGAAAGCGATGCAAACAAAAAATCTAATCAAAATAATCAAGGCCGAGGCAACGGTTCTTGTATCGTTGATTGAGAACCTGCCCGACGACGGTGAGGTTCAAGGCTATGAGGTTGAAATGCTGATAAATAAGATTCAGGCGCTGAACAACATCGCCGTTCATTTGTCGCCCGACAATGATGCCGCAGAGTCTGACAACGCTGCCGCGATAGCCGCCCGAAAAGCCGCCGAAGAGGAGGAGAAACGGCTCTTTGCCGAAGCCGAAGCCGCGAAAAAGGCTGCTGAGGAGGAAGATGCACGTCGCAAGGCCGAAATTGAAGCAGCGCGGAAAGCCACTGAAGAACTTGAAGCCGCACGAAAGGCTATGCTCGAAATGCAAGAGAACGCACGCAAACAAGCTGAGGCTGAAGCGGCTGCACGCAAAGCCGCTGCCGAAGAGGAAGCGCGCCGTATTGCCGAGGCTGAAGCCGCAAAACGGGCTGCAGAACTTGAAAAAGTGCGCCAGATAGCCATTGAGGAGGCTGCAAAGAAGGCCGCCGCTGAGGAGGAAGCGCGAAAAGCTGCCGAGGAAGCCGCACGAAAAGCTGAGGAAGAAGCTGCCCGCAAGGCCGAAGAAGCAAAAAAAGCCCAATCGCTGGCCGATATGTTTGCCGACAACACAGCCGATGTTGAACAGACTTATATGGCTGAAAATGAGCAGCAACCAACAGAGCCAACACCAGCCGAGCCCGCAAAAACCGAGACAAAACCGAGCACTCTGGCTGAGAAATTCCAGCAGAACACACCATCAGTGAACGATGTGCTGGCAGGGCTTGAGAAGAAAGCCAATCTGGCATCGCGGTTCAACAGCCGCCCGATAACAAACCTTCGCAAAGCCATCAAAATCAACGACCGCATAAGGTTCATCAACGAGTTGTTCGACCACGACAGCCAGCAGTATGAACTCACCATCGACGATATTGAGAGCTCGGAGAATATCAACGAGGCATTAGACAAGCTTTTCAGCAACCGCAACTGGGACCAGGAAGACGAAACAACGGTTGATTTCCTTGAGCTTGTATATCAACGTTTTAAATCATAGAACGATGGGCAGACTTTATCTCGTTCCAACGCCCGTGGGCAATCTGGAGGACATCACGCTGCGCGCCCTGCGACTGCTGAAAGAGGCTGATTTCATCATGGCTGAAGACACACGCACATCGGGCATCTTGCTGAACCACTACGAGATAAAAAACAAGCTTATCCCCTACCATAAATTCAACGAGCACCAGCAAGTGGCGCATTATGCCGATATGGTGGCCGCCGCAAAATCGGCCGTGCTCATCAGCGATGCCGGCACGCCTGGCATTTCCGACCCTGGCTATCTGCTTGTCAAACAGTGCATCCAAAACGATATTGAGGTTGAGTGCCTGCCTGGTGCCACGGCTTTTGTGCCAGCGCTCATCAACAGCGGCTTTGCCAACGACCGATTCTGCTTCGAAGGTTTTCTGCCGCAGAAAAAAGGCCGCCAGAAGCGCATTGAGGCCGTGCGGAACGAGGAGCGCACAATGATTTTCTACGAATCGCCCTATCGCCTGCTGAAGGCTCTTGAGCAGTTTGCCGAGGTTTTCGGCCCCGACCGCAGGGTGTGCGTATCGCGCGAAATATCGAAAATTCACGAAGAAAATTATCGCGGAACCATCAGCGAAGCCATCGCCCACTTCACTGAAACAGGAGTGAAAGGCGAAATTGTGATAGTGGTTGAAGGAAATAAAGGTACCGAAAAAGTAGCGGAAGAATAAAATTAATTTATCTTTAACCGCTTTTTTGGGGGAATGAAAACGGATATTAAAGTTGTGATTATTGATGACGAGGCTCACGGCGTTGAGTCTGTCAAGTCGTTTATTACCGACAACTATCCGTCGTTCAATATTTTAGGCACGGCAAACAACGTTGCAACCGCCGTTGAGCTGCTTTCAAAATCAGAAGCCAACCTTGTGTTTATGGACATTGAGTTGCCCGACGGCAGCGGGTTCGACATTCTGGAAAAACTATCGAAACACGATTTTGATGTGATTTTTGTCACGGCGTTCAACCAATACGCCATCAAAGCGTTCAAATACAGCGCAATAGACTATCTTCTGAAGCCGTTCGACTACAACGACATGGATGCCGCAATCAAGAAAATCATCAGTCGCGGCACCAACAGCAAGCACGAGGAACAATTCAACGCCCTGTTGCAAAACTCGAAACTCGAAAAACCTGAAAAAATTGTTTTGGCCACAGCTGAATCGATTGAGTTTGTGAACGTTAAGGACATAATCCACATTCAGTCGGACGGCAACTACAGCACGCTGCACATCAAGGGCCGCAACGATTTGCTGGTTTCGAAGAACCTGGGTGAGTTTGAAACAATGCTTGAAGATTTTCCGTTCTTCCGCACCCACCAGTCGCATTTGGTAAACCTGAATTTTGTGCAGAAAGTGTCGCGGTTCGATGGCGATGTGGTAATGGAAGGCGGCTCGGTGGCTATCCTGTCGCGCCGCAAGCGCAACCAGTTCCTCGAGGAGATGGCATCGAACATTCAGCACAAAGGCTGACACCGCCCCACCCTTCTTTTCGGCCCGAAAAAAAATCCGCACAAACACCTGATTGCGAATTTTTTGCCAGAAATATGAAAGATTATGCAATCATATTGCATTTTTACGAGTTCTACGTTTGTCATTTAATTGAAAAATACTGACATTTGCCCGCTAAACGTTAAAGACCATGTCAAAACACAACGTACTCAAATTATTTGCCATTATTGCACTGGCAATCGCATTCATGCCGAACACCCTCAACGCCCAAACCATCAAAGGAAACGGCAAAATAAAAACCGAAGTCAGACAAGTCAGCGGCTTCAATCGCGTGGTTGTGCAAGGTCAGGTTGAATTGTTCCTGTCGCAGGAAACATCTGAAAATGTGAAGATTGAATCTGAAGAGAATCTGGTTTCGCTTTTCAAGACATCAGTAAGCGACAGCACTTTGTACGTGTTTGTCCCCAGCGTAAAAAAAGCATTGAGACTCAATATCACCGTGGCTTTCAAAGATTTGAAGCAGATTGTGCTGCTCAACGAAGTCACGCTGAATTCTGAAAAAGTGGCCAATTTCGACAACATCGAGTTTATCTGCGGCGACGCGTCGAGACTGAACTTTGAGTTCAAGGCCGCCAACTGCGTGCTGAAGGTTCATGACAGCGGAAACGCATCGCTTCGCGGTTACACCGAAAACCTGACCGTTGATGCCCACGACGAGACCGAAGTCAACGCATTCGACTTACAATCAGACAATTGCAATGTGATTGGCTCGGGCTACGCTGAAATATCAGTCAATGCCAAAAAGAAACTTGCAGTTACAATGTCGGGCAGCAGCAACCTGTATTATATGGGCGAGGCCAACATCTGGCAGCGTAATTTCACCAGTAGCGGCCTGATTACCAAACGCAAAACCGCAGGAAAATAATTCCCTGGCAAGCCTCAAAACACACCTTTTTATCAAGCAGGCGAACGAGTTCGCGGTGTAATACTGTTGGTATGCAATTTTTGTTTACAAACAGTGTTGACCGTCAATAAATTCCGCTATATTTACATGATTTAAAGCTGATACAATGAATCGCGAACAATTTGACGGACAAACCGACGAACTTACCGAGCAGCAAGACATCTTGAGCCTTGTACTTTACAACGACGACGTCAACACATTTGAGCACGTGATTGAAAGTCTGATAGATGTGTGCCACCACACTCCCGAGCAGGCCGAGCAATGCGCGATTATTGTGCACACCAAAGGGCGCTACGAAGTGAAATCGGGCACCTACAAGCGTCTGCTCCCAATGAAAAACAGCCTCACCGCCAGAGAATTAACCGTCTCCATCGAGTAACGCGGGGCGTGTTTGCAGAAAAATCGGCAACTAATTCCTCTCCTTCACCAGCAGCAGTTTGAACGGACTTTGGATAGTTGATGCCGATTATGCAACTTGGATTGCCGAGGTGAAACAACGCTACCGCTCGGCACAGGTGAAAGCCGCTGTCCGTGTGAATGTTGAGAAAATGCTTTTCAATTGGCAATTAGGACGCGATTTGGTGCAGAAGAAAGCTGAAGAACGATGGGGCGCAGGTGTGGTTGAGCAGGTTAGCCTCGATTTGAAACGGGAATTCCCCAATGCAGACGGGTTCTCTGCTCCGAATCTATGGTTCATGAAAAAATGGTATCTGTTCTACTCTTCCTATGAATCCAAACAAAAACTCTACCAAGTTGGTAGAGAAATTGGCGAAGAAAAACTCCAACAAGTTATTGGAGAATCACAATTAATTGTAAAACAAAATATTACAAAACTCCACCAAGTTGGTAGAGAAATTGGCGAAGAAAAACTCCACCAAACTGGTGGAGAATTTCCATCGGCCTTTGCATTGGTTCCCTGGCGGCATCACGTCGAAATAATTACCAAATGCAAAACAATCGAAGAAGCCATTTTCTATATCAAGAAAACCATAGAGCAAGGGTTAAGCCGTGATGCCTTAATCAACTGCATCAAGGCGAATCTTTATGAGCATCAAGGCAAGATTGCCAACAATTTCGCCGAACATCTGCCAGCACTGCAAAGCAGTCTTGTACAAGAAGTGTTAAAGGAGAATTACGATTTCGGCTTTGCCACAGTTGAACACGAGTTGTATAACGAAGCGGAACTGGAAGATTCACTGACAAAAAATGTAACCGACCTATTGCTTGAGATGGGAACGGGATTCGCTTTCATAGGCAGGCAGAAAGAGATTGTTGTTGGCGGCCGCACACGAAAAATCGATCTTTTGTTTTATCATATCCGTCTGCGCTGCTACATTGTTTGTGAACTGAAAGCCAAGCCTTTCGAACCTGAGTTTGCGGGAAAATTGAATTATTATGTGAACGCCGTTGACGAATTGCTGAAAACCGATGATGATAACCCCACGATTGGACTGCTCGTTTGTTCGGACTTGAACAAGACTGATGTACAATGGTCTTTCAAAGGAATCGGCACTCCGATGGGTGTTGCTACATACAACAACATCAAAATAAAAGACGCTTTGCCAAGCCAAGAAAAACTGGCAGAACGGGTACAACTTTTGCAAAAAGAATTGCAAGAGACTAAAAGACTGATGGATAAAATCTGACAATAACTTGCCTTTGTTTTTTTGCGCCTTTTGCGTATCCCACAGCGACAAAAACGGTCTTTGGATTGTCAACGCGAAATAAAAATCGGCGTTATTTGCCGGTTTCTGAAAATTTTAAAAGGTTACCGCGTTAACAGTAGTTTGACGCTGTTTTAATCTGATGATGAAAAAAAGGAAATCCTATCGCCCTCATTCACCCATACATCAAAAAAAATCTGTTTTTCGGACTAAAAGCCTATCTTTACCAAAAGATTTTGTTCACGAACAACTATAAACTTTATAAGAATGAAACGATTCTTTACATTACTATTTGCCGCAATGCTTGCCGGGCAGGCGTGGGCGGAAGATTTTACTGTTGGTGATTTGAAATACACCATAACCGGCACAACCACAGTCTCTGTTGGTGCGGCTAATAAAGACATTAGTGGAAATATTGATATTCCAGCAGAAGTAGAGAACGATGGTGTAACTTACACGGTTACTAGCATTGGCTAATATTCATAACGCTGATAATCAGTATATTTGCAAGGTTCGAGAAACGGTTTAGAACCAGAAACATAATCCTATCTTTTAGCCCTTTTTTAGTGTTTCTTTTTGCTCTTTAGTGGTTGTGTCTGTGGGTTTTACAAACAACAGCAAAGCAACAAAATTTTTCCATTTTCCAATCCGCTGCAGTGTCTTTTTTTCGTTAGTTTTGTAGTGCAATTCATAAACGAATTGTTAAATGACTATCGAAAAAGCCGCTTTCGCCTTGTTAGCGGCTTTTTCCATTTAAGGCACCAAAAGCGGACCAGGAACCGCCCGCCTTCCTCTCTCTAAACCCTTAATAATCAGTTGTTTATATCTTATTGAATATCAATTATTTATGTAATTGGTATTCAATAGGTTACAAGGTAGTTTTTCCCATTTTTTGCGATTTGGGAAATTGGGAAATTGGGAAAATGGGAAAAACTTTTACCAACGAAAAACCGCCTATTGTCAGATTTTTAAGTAGTTGCACGATTCTTTTATACAACTTCAAGCACATATCAAGTATTAACAAATCAAAACAAATCGTATGAAAGAAGAAAAACTGACTTCCGAACAAATCAAGAGAAACCTCGACGAGGTGTTAAAGACGACCACCGACAAAGTGGAAAAGAAGACAAAACTACTTCAATTAAGATGCCGACACCGACAACTCGCCTATTATGAGAATGACGATGTTGAGGGCATTATTAATGAAGAATTGCAGTTGATTGATGACCTCGACAAACTAACGAACGAGGCACCCGAAGAAACGTTTCTTCCGAAAGCCAAAGCACGAATGAAGGTTATCGCCTCAACGTGTATGGCGGTTTTTAGATGTGCGGGCGTTTCTTTTGCGAATATCGACATAATTACCGCTGCCAGGCTAATCAGTTTCTTGTCGGGCTATTCTGTAACCAATATACGTAACTACATAAGCAACGAAACGTCATTCTTGCCAAATGATATGGAGGCAGCGAAAGCACAGGCTCTATTGTTGGCTATGGGGATAAGCGAGAGAATTGTAATGTGAATGAAATATGCGTGCAAGCACGCGCCCACGCACGGCGTTCTTTGCTTTCTATTTGTAGCCGTTAGTCACGAGACTGACGGCTTTTTTATTAACTAAAACGTTGTAATATGAACGAAATCAAAGAAATGCTTGCCGAGATAGTTGGTTTACTATCAGAGCAGAACGAGAGCGCAAAGGAAATTTTGAACGTCGATGAGGCGGCCAGAGTGTTGAACCTGTCAAAGTCGCACGTTTACAAGTTGGCGCAGCGGCGCGAGTTGGCGTATTTCTGCCCTGCAGGAAAGAAATACTACTTCAAGCGCAGCGACCTAATCGACTACCTCACAAGGTACAGAACCGCCTCGGCCGATGAGATTCAAACCCAAGCCAACGCCATTATCTACCGCAAACGCCGCTGATTATGAAAAACGCAGTTTTAAGGGCAACCCACTACGGGATAGACATTTACAAGCACGTTTTGCGGCTATTCTATCCCGAGAACTACCAATGGAAAGCCGACGGCAGCGCGGTAATGGTGAAGAACCCCTACAACGAGAACTCGCCAACGTTGCAAATCAAAATCCACCCCACAGTAAACAGCAAAATCGCCCGCCATTTCGACGTGGCAAAGCCCGATTTTTATGGCGATTGCTTCGATTTTGCCGCCCTCTACTACAAATGTGGTGGCGATGAATTGCTGCGTAAGTTGAACAACGAGTTGTATTTGCACATTGGCGATGAATATCGGGACCAGGAACCAGTGCGTTTTTCATTCTTCCGCCGCCCAATCACCTCAATGCAACCCTACAAAAACGTCACGCTTAAAAACGTGTACGAGGTTATCGTTGGAGGCTATTATAAGGCCATTACAGAGCGACTTCGGGCAATGACCGACAAGAAACAGGCGCGAGACTTCAAAGCAAGCCATTTCGATTACTGCACGTTTAGCGGCACATTCAACTCGCGCCGCGCCGATGCGCTTATCCAGCACTCGGGCTTGATGTGCCTCGACTTCGACCACATTCCCGATGTCGAGGAACTGAAAAGCCGCCTATTGGGTGACACGATGTTTGAAACGCAGTTGCTTTTCCGTTCGCCGTCGGGTGACGGCTTGAAATGGGTAATCAGCATTGATAAATGCACACTGTCGCACAGTGAGTATTTTACCGCTGTAGCCAACTATATCAAATTCACCTATGGCGTTGAGGTTGACCGCAGCGGACGCGACGTGTGCCGTGCTTGCTTCCTGCCATACGACCCCGACGTTTACATAAATCCGAACCTATGAAATTCAACTCGACAGCGTGGCAGAGTGAGCCGCAAGCGATAAGCGCGGACGATGTAGCCGCACGGGTGCGGCAAGTAGTCGAGCGCATTGAGGCGCAAGGCGCCGACATTGCGCCCTCTTACGAGGAATGGCGGAACGTTGGTTTTGCGCTTGCCGATGCCTTCGGCGAAGGCGGCCGCGACTTTTACCAACGTGTTAGCCGCTTTTACGAAGGCTACGCCGCCGCCGAAACTGACAAGCAGTTTTCGGCTTGCCTGCAAGCACACGGCCACGGCGTAACCATTGCCACCTTTTTTGCCCTTGCCAAAAACGCAGGTGTCAACATATCGGCCGAACCACAAGCAAGTCCAGGCGAACCACCACAAACCGAATCGGCACCCGAACCGCTGCCGCTTCCCACCATTCGCCCAGAAGTTGTCGAGCAACTACCGCCACTTCTGCGCGACATTGCACACTGCGCCAACAGCCCCGAAGATGCCGACATTCTGATTCTCGGCTCGATTGTCACATTCTCGGCCTGTCTGCCTAACCTTTCGGGCGTGTATGGTGAGCGCGAGGTGTTTCCTAATCTCTATTTGTTTGTGACTGCCGAAGCCTCGTCGGGTAAAGGTCGGTTGTCGCTCTGCCGTCGGCTTGTCGCACCCATTCACCGCCAACTCTGTGAGGCTTCACGCTTGGCGTGGTCCGAATACAACCGACTAATGCAAGTTTATGAACATTCGCGCGACAAAGGCGAAATGGAGCGGTTGCAGGAACCGCCGCAGCGTATGCTCATAATTCCAGCCAACGCAAGCGCAACCAGTGTGTTTCAAATCCTCAACGACAACGACGGTGTAGGGCTGATTTTCGAGACCGAGGGCGACACGTTGGCGCAGTCGTTCAAGAGTGAGCACGGCAATTATAGCGACGGCTTCCGTAAGGCTTTCCACCACGAGACCATTAGTTACGTTCGCCGCCGCAACCGCGAACACGTTGAACTTTTGCAGCCAAAACTCTCGGCCATTTTCAGCGGCACGCCTCGCCAGGTCTCAACGCTCATTCCAGACGCAGAAAACGGCTTGTTTAGTCGGTTTATGTTCTACTCAATGCCTGTCAAAATCGAGTGGTTGAACGTGTTCGACACCAAGAGCAGCCGCACGCTCGACACACAGTTTGATTTCTTCGCGCAGCGGTTCCTCAACGTTCACAACTTCCTCAAAACGTGTCAGCCAACGCGCTTTAAGTTCAGCGGCAAGCAGAGCAGAACGTTCAATCAGTTTTTCACCGAAGCCACTGCAGACTATTCAGGCCGTTATGGTTTGAGGTTCCTCGGTTCGGTGCGTCGGCTCGGGCTGATAACGTTTAGGGTTGCTATGGTTCTGACTGCGCTGCGGCTTGTCGAACTGCAACCCAAAACCAACCAAATCACTTGCACCGATACCGATTTCAGCACCGCGTTAGCCATTGCCAAAGTCCTGATTGAACACGCTGCCGCCGTTTATACGAGGATGCCGAAAGCAGCCACCATAAGCAGCGCGTCGGCACCTCAACCGCCCAAAAAGCCCGATTTGCTTGCCGCTTTGCCCGACGAGTTCACTCGCCAGGACTACATAAAAGCGGCAGAGGCTATCGGTATGACCTACGGCACAGCACGGCGGCACATTTCCGAATTTGTTTACTGCGGTCGGGTGTTGAGGTTGAAAAATGGCTTTTACAAAAAGGTGTGAGTTTTGCCCAATTTCCCATTTTCCCAATTTCCCATTTTCAAATTTTTGGGCAAAACTCAATTTTTATCGCGCAACCGCACCGCACCAAAGTTGTATATTTGAGCCACTTACAACAAAATTGCTTATGGAAACAGTATCTAAAACGGTGCGCTATCCTTCGCTTTTTCCTTACCAACTTGCACGCCACGCCGAGGTGAGCCGCCGCACTATGACAAAGTGGATTGGCGAGCAACGTTCTCAACTCGAAGCCTGCGGCTACTCGCGCCACCAGCGCATTTTACCGCCTTCGGCCGTCAAATACTTGTGCGACTTCTACTGCATAATCTTGTAGGCGTTTCTCGCCAGGCATAAAAAAACGACTGCCGCCAGTTTCCCGACAGCAGCCGCCACCATATTTCTATGATTAACAAAGCGTTCAAATATAGCATTTTTCTATAAAAAAACGGCCACCTTGCGGCAGCCGCCAAAAGCCCTGCAAACCCACGAAATCGGCTTACCCTACAGTAATGCCCGCACCGTGCGAGTGCATTAACTATTTTTCGCGTTCGGTGTAAAGATAATAAAGAATGACTAAACGCTATTATATAACTGCAATCTGTTAATATCTTGTCAACCCACAGAAACAACGCAACAAAAAGTCAACTACATTTGAGAATTATGGATAATACACTTATAGACAATTCCACCGAACGGCTTTCGATGTGCTTTGTCATTCGAAAGTTTATCAGCGAAAACGGCTTGTCTAACATTAAGATAGCCACAGGCTATTGGGATATTCCAGGGCTTGCGTTGATAGTAAACGAACTCAAGGCTTTTCTCGAAAAGGAAGGCACAACCTTGCAATTGCTTATTGGTCGAGAACCGCTTGTATATGCCAATGTGGTTACCAACCCAATCGTTGACGGCAATTTCCCGAACGATTTTATGCAGCGCGACTTGGAAAAGTTGGATGTCAAAGATGAATATAAGGCTGTTGTTGATTTGCTTCTTACCAATCTCGAAAACGGCAAGTGGCAAATTCGTTTCTATGATAAAGACGCGGAAGGCAACCGCCAATTCCTGCACTCGAAATGCTACATTTTCAATGGCAAACGGGATGATGATAAATTTGCCTATGGCATTGTCGGCAGTAGCAATCTAACAGAGAACGGTTTATGGAACAATGACAGAAGCAAAGGAAACCGCGAACTGAATTATATCGAAACCAATAAAAGATATATCAACTTCAACGACCCCGACGACCCGAACTGTTTAGGTCACAACCAATGGTTCGATAGAATTTGGGAAATGGCCGAACCTTGGAACGAGCAGTATTTAGAGCAAGTGTTGAAGCCTGCACCGATTACTAAAGTTGTTGAGAAAGAGAAGAAAGAACAACCGCAGCCAGAACAACAACCCGAACTCGAACCGCAAAAGGAAACTCTCTCACCTTACGAGGTTTATATCAAGTATTTGCAAATGCAGTTTGGCGACATTGCCGACGCCTCAACCGATACAATCCTAAAATCGTATTTGCCTACAAAATATGATGCCTTGACCTACCAAATGGATGCCGTAAAGCAATGTTTCTACAATATGCGTCATTATGGCGGCTTTATGCTTGCTGATGTTGTGGGTTTGGGCAAAACCATTGTCGGTGTTTTGGTTATAAAGAAATTCCTTGCCGAAGCGTCGAACTATGACCGTCCTGCCAAAGTGTTGCTTGTGCTGCCGCCAGCCGTTCGCAAGGCGTGGGAGAGCACCATTAAAGACTTCGACTATGACACCGCTTTCACCATAAAGGAAAGCATTGATATTATAACCACAGGCAGCATTGGCAAGTTGGCCGACGAAGGCGAGGAAGTTCCTGAAGATGTGTCGGATGATTTTGACACCACCCTCAACACCAATGCCAATTACGGCCTAATTGTAATTGACGAGAGCCACAATTTCCGCAACAGTGGTACAAAGAAATACAAAGACCTCGACGCGCTCATTGGCAACATAACCAATGGCAATAATGGTATTCCGCCGTTTGTTGGTTTGTTGAGTGCAACGCCGCAGAACAACACGCCAGCCGACCTGCAAAATCAAATCTATTTCTTCCAGCGCAATCACACCAATTGCTCGCTGCCAAATGTGCCAGGCGGTAACCTTGAAAGGTTCTTTGCCGAGCGCATTCGTACATTCAAACAACTGAAACAAAACAGCACAACCGAGGAAAGTAGAGCCGAACTCGACCGCATTTCGAGAGAGATTCGCGACTGTGTGTTGACCGACATAATGGTGCGCCGTACTCGCCACGATATTATCAAACGTGCCGAGTATGAAACCGACGCGCAAGCACTGAAATTCCCTGTGGTGAAAGGTCCGCATAAGTTGGAATATACAATGAACGAGAAACTTGTGCGCCTGTTCTCTGATACGGTCAACACCATTCTGCCCGAATCGCTTGACACAGAAGAACTGACTTTCGATGCCAACCGTATAGGCTACTACCGTTACACGGCCATTCAGTTTTTTGCCGATTCCGCTAACGCAAAGCGCTATGAAAACCGCAACTTGTCTGTAGAGCGAATCAGTAAGCAGTTGGCGAAGATTATGCAGATTTTGCTTGTGAAACGTTTGGAAAGCAGTTTCGATGCTTTCCGCGAATCGTTGCGGAATCTTCTGCGCTATACTGAAAATATGATAACAATGCTCGACCACGACAGCGTGTTTGTATGCCCAGATTTCGATGTTAATGCCATTTTTGAGAGATACTCAACATTCAGTGCTGCGCAGGAAGCGTTGCGTAGCAAGATTAGGCGTAAACGAGGCAACAACATTGAGTTTAAGGCTGCCGATTTCAAGCCAGGCTACCGCGACAATCTGTTACACGACAAGCAAATAATTAAAGCATTGCTCGACCGTTGGGAAAAAGAGCAGAAAGACCCGAAACTCGACCGCTTCAAAGTGCGCCTTGAAACCGAACTGTTCGACGCGGCCAAGAACAACCCTCACGGCTTCGATAAGCCGCGCCTTGTGATATTCACCGAGGCAAAAGCCACTCAAAGCGTGCTCTACGATTATATTAAAGATTTGGGTTCTTTGGATAACGGCTACGAACTCAAACCTTTGATGATTAGTGCCGCTAACCGCGACGATATGCAAGATGTAATCCGCCGCAACTTCGACGCCAACTGCCCCGAAAACGAAAAGGAAGACCGTTACAATGTGATTATTACTACCGAGGTATTGGCCGAGGGTGTCAACTTGCACCGCGCCAATGTCATTCTGAACTACGATACACCTTGGAACGCTACCCGTCTGATGCAGCGCATTGGCCGTGTCAACCGCATAGGCTCGAAAGAGGACGAGGTTCACGTTTTCAACTTCTATCCCTCAACGCAAGGCAACGAACTCATTCGCCTAAAAGAAAACGCCTACGCCAAGTTGCAAGCGTTCCACACAATGTTTGGCGAAGATAGCAAGGTTTACACCGAAGAAGAAGAACTGTCAGAATCTGAACTTAACACAATGATTGACGGCGAAGCCTCACCAATTGAGCCATACATTCGTGAATTGAAAGAATACAGGAACGAGAACCCAGCACGCTACAACCAACTTTGCGACATTGAGCCAGACAACCTTGGTGGTAAAATCGAAGGCAGCGAAGAATCAGGCAAGGCGGTTGTTTGTATAAACAGCGGACAGTGTGGCATTGTCAATCTCGAAGTTGACGCAAACGAAGCACACACCATTAGTATGCTCGATTGCCTTAATCAACTCAAATGTGTGCCAGCCGACACTTACACCGCAGGCTACTCGCTGCCCGACAATTATCGCGAACTTGCACAAAACGCCTACAATGTCTTTATGGCACCAATGCGCCGTAGGGTTGACAACAACAAGCAGCGCGAGGCTATGGGTGTTTGCAACAATCTATTCAACAACTACTCGTTGTCAGACGAGGCTAAAATCGCCGTGCGTAACGCAATGAGTGCAGCACGCAACGCTAATGTTGAAATTGTCAACGCCCTTCTGCGTCTGAACCGTGAGTTGCAACAAGGTTCGCTTTTTGGTGCCGAGTTCGATATAAACACAATAATCACAGGCACGCTCGGCCGCATTCGCACACAAGCCCAAAACCGCACAGGCGGCGAGGCTAAAGTTTTGTTTTACAAAGAGAATTAGAATTTATAACATACTATTATGACAACCATTGAACAATACAAACAGATTTTCGGCAGCGACTACTGCGGATTCGATGTGTTTTTTGAAAAGGTACTTTCGCCGCTTTTTGGCAATCGTATTGAGCGCAAAAACGAGGATTTACTTGCCTCGGGCCAATACCGCGAAAAGGCCGAGCGCCTCAAAATCAAAAAAATGTCCTTTGTGGCAATGGTTGATGCCTTCGCGCCAATAAATGTAATCGACATTACCGTTGACAACAGTTGCCACTTGGAGCGTTCGCGTGTTTACATTAAGGAATTGGTGCGCCAAATGCTCGAAAACTACGCACAGGCTTTCATAATCTTCCACTATGCCAAAACCGAAGGCGAGCCGTGGCGTTTCTCTTACATTTACAAAGAGGGAAGACAATCCGATGTAACACCTGCCAAACGTTTCACTTATGTATTTGGCCGCAACTATAGTGGACGCACCGCTGCCGAGCGTTTTGCCACCCTTCAAGGCAAGGCAATGGAATCGGCCGAAGATTTCAAAACCGCCTTCTCGGTCGAAACCTTGTCCGATGAGTTCTTTGTTGGCTATAAGGCTCAATATGAGAAATTCTGCAATTATCTGTACGGCAATAAAGACAATGAAAAGCAGTTTGGTGCGAAGTTCACCGAATGGGAGGACAAGGTGCTGCGTGACTATGTAAAGAAAATGCTCGGACGTTTGGTTTTTGTGCAATTCTTGAACCGTAAAGGTTGGGCACCTAATCTGCGTGAAGCCTTCGACAATCACCCAGAGTTGCAGGATAACTTCCTCGACGCATATCTTGAACCACTGTTTGGCGGCGCACTCAATATTGCCGAAGAATACCGCCTCGATGAGTTCCGCCGTAATGCCGACCGTGGTTGGGACGCAAAACTCATTTCCGAGTTTAGCACTGTGCCGTATCTCAACGGCGGTCTGTTTGAAAACGATGTGCAGGACCCACCGCGCAGCCGTTTCCCAAAAGAATATTTCAGCGAACTTTTCGACTTCTTCGACCAGTACAATTTCACTATCGACGAGAACGACCCCAACGATGCCGTTGTGGGTGTTGACCCCGAAATGCTCGGCCGTATTTTCGAGAACTTGCTTGAGGATAACAAAGACAAAGGCGCATTCTACACACCAAAAGAAATTGTGCAATATATGTGCCGAGAGAGCCTGATTGCCTACTTGCAAACCGACGCTAAAGACGATGCACACCGTGAGCGCCTTCGCCGTTTTGTCGAGACGCACGACGCTACCGTTCTGCACGATGCCGAATTTGTGCGCCAGAAGATTGAGAACGTGAAAATCTGCGACCCCGCCATTGGCTCGGGTGCCTTCCCAATGGGCTTGCTCAACGAACTTGTGGCTTGCCGTGAGGCTCTCGGTCTGCATATCGACAAGAATGCTAACCGTGCCGAAATCAAAAAGCATATTATCCAAAATTCAATCTATGGTGTCGATATTGAAAAAGGTGCTGTCGATATTGCTCGCCTGCGTTTTTGGCTCTCGATAGTTGTAGATGAAGACGAACCGCAGGTGCTGCCTAACTTGGATTACAAGATTATGCAAGGAAATTCACTATTAGAGCAGTACGAAGGTTTCGATTTAGGCGGTCTTACTCAAAAGAAAACAGACGAAAAAGGTATGCTCACACTTTTCGACGATATGCTTGATGTCTATCGCAAGCAGTTGCGCGATTTGCTTGGCAAATACTATAACACCGCCGACCACAAACTCAAGCAGCAGCAGCGCGTCCTGATACAAGAGAACGTTGTCAAACAACTCAAAGAGCAATGTGTGAAAGCCGACCTTTCTGACATTAACATTGCCGCTAATGACCAATTTTTCCTTTGGCACACTTGGTTCAACGATGTGTTTGAAAAAGGCGGTTTTGATATTGTGATTGGTAACCCGCCGTATATAAGTCACGACAACATACCCTCTAATATTCCTTGTAATTCATTCTTATGTTTTGAACCATTTGCAGATTTGTATTGCTACTTTTATGAAAAAGGAATGAACCTTCTTTCACAAGAAGGAATATTGTCTTTCGTTACTTCAAATTCATATTTGCGAGCAAACTACGGTCTTCCGTTGCGTCAAGTGTTGCGAAACAATTGCAGTGTCATTCAAATAATTGATATTGAAGGCACACAACTTTTTGGTGCTGCAATTGTAAACACGGCTGTTTGTTCATTCCAAAAAACAAAACACGAATGCGCAGCAACTATCGTTAATGCAGAATGGTTACAAGGCGATTTCAATTCCTTCGTCAATTCTAATAGGTTCTACTATCAACAAAAAGATTTTGATTTGCAGCCGTGGACTTTGGTCAAACCAGAAAATTTGGTTATACGTCGAAAAATAGAAATTGCAGGTAAAACACTTGAAGATTTGAACACCAAAATTCGTTTAGGAATTGCGACAGGTGACAATAATGCGTTCATTTTGAATGAAGAACAAAAGAACTCTTTAATTTTGGAAGATTCAAAAAATGCTGAAATAATAAAGCCAATCATTAGAGGACAGGATATTCAACGCTACTGTCATACGTCACCCAAATATGTGCTTCTAACAAAGAATGGTGTTGATGTGAAAAATGATTATCCAACAATTTATCAGTATTTGGATTCTTTTGGAGACAAATTCAAACAAAGAGGTGCCAAAGGGCGACATTGGACGAATCTTCGTGCGTGTGCTTTCTTTGATGATTTTCTGAAAGAGAAAATTGTTTGGATTGAATTAACTGATGTTGGTCGTTTTTCATTGTCAGTCAAGGAAGAATATTTGCTTAATAGCGCATATTTCCTTTTGCCACCTGAATCATTCAAAGCAAAATATCTATTAGGTATTCTAAATTCTTCGGTTATAAGATTTTATATAAAGCAGATTGCTGCAACAAGTGGTATGGGTACTTTGCGTTGGATTAACAACTATGTTAAACTTATCCCCATTCCCGCCGCCACAATAATCCAACAAGGTGAAATCATAAAGTTGGTAGATGAGATACTTGTAGCAAAAAAAGCGGATAGCAATGCCGATACCAACAGAGAAGAACACGACATAGATTTGCTTGTTTACCACCTATATGGTCTATCTTACGATGAGGTGAAGGTTATAGACGCAACAGTAACCGAGAGTGAGTTTAATCGTAAAAAATAACGTTTGTAACTTAAATCGATTCAATATGAAAATACTCACATTAATTATCAAGCAGTATTGGTTCGACCAGATTATGGACGGTACAAAGACAGTCGAATATCGAGAACTGAAACCGTCAAATTTGCGCCGCTTGGTTGAGGTTGACGATGAAGGCTTTATGGTGGAAGATGAAGAACACGGCAAGCCAAACGTACCAATACAATATGATGCGATTCGGTTCTATGTGGGTTACAACAAAGACCGCGATACTGCATTAGTCAAAGTCACAAAAATCGACTGCAACGTAATCAAAAATGAAGACGGGTTGATGTTGTATGACGGCGACCCGCACGGCGACGATTTTTGGCTTTACGTAATGTTGGAGTATCACCTTGGCGAAATAATTGAAAAGCAGCACAATCACAGAGCAAAGAAAATGCCTGAATGATAGCCGCAAGTAAATTGCATTATTGTTCAAATCGTTAACTGTCGGCAGTCAACTGTCGGCAGTTTTTTTGCACCGTTCGCCATATTTGCCGTGTTTTTGTTTCTATTTTTGACAAACAATATTTTAGTTATGAAAAAGCAGCCGCCTTTCGAGTTTTTCCCTCTCGCCACCGACACCAAGCCGTCGGTGCCTATGTCAGATGTGCCTGTGCACGCAGGTTTCCCGTGCCCCGTCGATGATGCCTATATGCAGCAACCAATCGACCTAAACAAATTACTAATCACGCACCAGGCCGCTTCATATATTGTCCGTGTAAAGGGTGACAGTATGATTGAGGAAGGCATTGATGAAGGCGATTTGCTTGTAGTAGATAGGGATTTATTGCCCACCGAGAAAACGCTATCAGTCTGTATGTTTCGTGGTGAGTTTGCGTTAAAGCGCATTGTTCAGTCCGAAGGCCGCGTTTCTCTAATGGCAGGCAATAAAAAGTACAAGCCAATCGAATTAGCCGAAGACGAAGAGTTGAAAGTGTTTGGTGTCGTGCGTTGGGTGATTAAGAAAAAGTATTGAGCGTTAGTCATTGTTGCCGCCCTATGATACTGCATATTGATTGCAATACATTCTACGCCTCGTGTGAGGTTGCTTTGCGCCCAGACTTGCAAGGCAAGCCTGTTGTTGTCGCAAACTGCAACGAGGCAGGTGGCGGTATCATTCTTGCACTCACCAAAGAGGCAAAAGCACTCGGCCTAAAGCGCGGCAATCCAGTGTTCAAGGTGGCTAAAACGCTCAATGATAACAATGTGGCTGTCTTTCCTGCCAATCTGCCCAAGTACGTCGATTTTAGCCGCCGCCTGATGCAGATTGTCCGTGATATGGATATAGTGCAGAACTTTCAGCAATATTCAGTTGATGAATTTTTCGGTGAGTTGCCAACTGACGATAAGGCCCAACTTCGAGAAACGGCACTCAAAATTAAGCAGCACGTAGAGCAATGCACAGGCATTCCCGTCAGTTGTGGCGTTTCGCTAACGTACACACTTGGCAAAGTTGCCACGTGGTACGCCAAGCATTACAAAGGCTATAATGGTGTTTGCGTTTTGCCTAAAGACAAAATCGAAATTGCTCTCGAACAGTTTCCGATAGAGGAGGTTTGGGGCATTGGTCGTCGGTCAGCGCCAAAGTTGCAAAGCGTCGGCGTTGCCACCGCCTTGCAATTCTACAACGCGCCCGAGTCGCACATTCGCCGTTGGCTCAATATCAACGGTGTGCGCACGTGGAAGGAGTTACACGGCATTCCCTCAATCAGCATTGAGAATCCCGAAAGGCAGCAATCCATTTGCCACTCGCGCACTTTCACGTATATGACTGACAGCCTCGACACGCTGCGTTCTTACATTTCCGATTATGCGGTGGCAGTCGCTCGCAAACTTCGTGCGCAGCACTCTGTTTGCCTCGCTGTAAGCACGTTCTTGTCAACCAATCCGTTCCGCGAAGATTTAGAGCAATACGGCAATTTTGCAACTACCAAATTCTCTATGGCCACCGCCGACACTCGCGCAATTTGCAATGCAGCAATCAGCGCGTTAGAGGAAATTTATCGGCCAGGCTTGCAGTATAAGAAAGCAGGTGTTTATCTATCGAACATTGCCAGCGATGAGAACATTCAGTTTGATTTGTTCGAGGACACAGCCAAAGTTGAGAAGTCCAACAAGTTAATGGCCGCGCTCGATTCGCTAACCGATAAATACGGAATGGATTCGGTGAAACTTGCCTCGCAGAGTTTTGCAAAGCCGCAGTTGTACCTCACCAACTTTCAGCAGTCGCTCAATCAGACAAGCAACATAAACGATGTAATCACTGTTAAATAATGAGCATTATCGAAATCGGCCTTATAGTGGTTATCTTGTTTGTCCTGTTTAGGATTATCAAGACGTTCTCTGCCAAGTCTATTGGCAATTTGGGTGAGAGGCGAGTTGCAAGATTGTTGTCGAAATTGCCACCCGATTACAAAGTTTACAACAACGTCATTATTCCCTCGTATAGCGGCACTTCCCAAATCGACCACCTTGTAATTTCTAAATATGGAATCTTTGTAATCGAAACCAAAAACTATTCGGGCGTTATCTATGGCAATGAGAAAAGCGAGTATTGGAAGCAATGTTTTCGCCGCAGCAAGTTCGAAATGGTGAATCCTGTCCGCCAAAACTACAGCCACATAATGGCTCTCAAAAAGTTGTTTTGCGGTCTGCCCGAAATTCCAATTCACTCAATCATTTGTTTTGTCGGTTCGGCCGATTTGAATATCGATGTTTATTCAGCGCACATTGTTTTTGGTTCCGAGTTGTTGGATAAGATTATGCTGTTGAGCAAGCCTTGTGTTGAGCAAAAAATAGCGTGGGAATACTCTGCCAGAATAGAACACAAGCGTATTGAAAGCACAAAAGAGACCGAAAAGCAACACAAGGAAAATGCCCGTAATGCAGTCCGTCAGCATAATCTTAAAGTAGCCAACAATATCTGTCCGCGTTGTGGTGGCAAGTTGGTTCTGCGCAAAGGCAAATTCGGCTCGTTCTACGGCTGCAGCAATTACCCAACTTGCAAATTCACCACTAACGCTTAATCTTAATCAAAGTCAGATGAAACCATTGAAAGACACAAAGTTGGCAGCGTTGTATTTTCGCGTCAAGGCAATTTTAGACCAGGACAAAACAGGCTCTGTCTATCTCGTTATCTTTGGTTTGTTGTTGACTTTGATTTTGAGGTTGGTGTTTGGTCCGAATTTCGGTGATTTGTTTATGGATTAGCCGCCCTCGCTAAATCGTTAGCACCTAATCGCGTTGTGTCAAATTGTTGCTATATTTGGCTTATTGTATCATTTATTAACGTTTGGGTTATGGATAAGAAAACTAAAAAGAGGCTCTCTAAATACGCTGCAGAACTGACAGCAATGATTAACAGAATCAGAGAAATAGAAGATGATGTTGAAGGAATGGCATATGATGAACGTGAGAAATACGAAAATGCACCAGAATCTCTTCAGTTTTCCGATAAGTATACCGAAATGGAACAAATTGCCGATGACCTTGAAACACTTGAAGAAACATTTTATAACGCAACCACTGCAATAGATGAAATTATCGATGCCTTCAATTCAATAACACAAGAAGACGAATCAATTGAAGCGAAAATTGATGAAATTAAAGAACTCGAAAAAGAAGCCATAAAGTTGAAAGAGCAGTTAACTTCAGCAGATAAAGCAAGCCTTAAAGACAAAGCAAAGGAGGCAAAAAAGAAGTTATATGTTTTGGATAAAGGTGAAAATGCAATGCTTAAATTTATTTAGGTTTTATTTCGCCCTCGACAAAAAAGGTTGGTAACCGCTACGCTACCAACCTTTTCTTTTATCGCTTCAATTTGGAACATACCCACATTCCAACCGCCACCGCCACCACCACACCCAAATTAAAAACCCAGTCATTCCGTCGTTGTATCTCTCTATTGAGTTGCTGTTGTTGTCGGTCTGTGGTTGAGGTTGCTTTGTTTGTCCTCGTGATTTTCACAACACCGCCGCCGTTCTCAATTAGGTCGGCAACAACGCCAGCGCACTCTTTGTCGGCAAGCGTAGGCTCAACAGGCCGCTGCGCGGCAAATCGCCAACGTTTGCCTCTTTCAGCCTTTGGGCTTTCATTTTTCCCTCGCTCGTTGTTTGCCGTTGTTTTGTTTATTGCGTCGGTGTTGCTTGCAACCACCTCAATAATCGTTGTTTGCTCACTCTGCGCGGTCGAATCCGTCCTCGTTGCACTTCGGCCGATATTCTTACCGCTTTTGCAACCCCAAAGCAACCAAATTACCGCCAAGCATAAAACCCAAATCAACAGTATTTTAGCGTTCATTTTTGTGTGTTTGTCTATCATAGTCGGTTGGTTTTAGGTTGGTTTCCAAATTCAGCATTCACGTCAAAGCAAGGGCAAGCCTTGTTTGCATATTCGTTGTGACCGTGCACAGGCACGTCACCAAATGCGTCGCGCAGAACTCGCACAGCCACTTTCAACGCCTCGCGCTGCGCTTCCGTTCGGGTGTCGGCAGGCTTGCCGCAAGCGTCAAGACCGCCAACGTAGGCAATGCCTATCGAGTTGGCATTGTGGCCTTGGCAATGTGCGCCGCACATTGTTATCGGCCGACCGTTCACTATGTCGCCGTCAAGCGTTACAACATAGTGGTAACCAATATCTTTGAATCCGCGTTGCTTGTGCCAGGCACGCAACTCGTCAACTGTCACGTTACGCCCTGCGGCCGTAGCCGTGCAGTGTATGATGATTTCGTTTATCGCTCTCATAGTCAGCATTTTGTTTTAGGTTCGTTTTTCAGTTCGTTGAGGTCAATGTCAAAGTGCCGTGCGGTTTTGTCTATCAATATTCGTCGTGCTATTCTTGCCCATTTGCTGTTGTTGCAGGAGGCTTCGTTTTCGAGAATCGAGCATAGTTGCCAAAAGCAAACCGCACCTGCAGCGATGTTTGGCAACCGCATATTCATTCCCTCAAAAACCACGTTCTCAATCAAATAGGCAAGCACGATAAGGCCGTAAACCTTTGTCAGTGTTACCATTACTTTGCCCATTGCACTCGATTTGAATTTGCCGCTTGCTTTGCCAGGTTGTGCCGCTCTCGCTCGGCGTGCCAAACGCCAGGCACTAACCACGTCATAAAGCACGGCAACGGTGCAAACGGCCATAAACGGGAATGTCGGTTGCAAGTACGCAGCCAAGCCGAATAGAGCCGTGCCAATGTATTTTAGGATGTTTTCCATTGTCTGACTGTTTTAGGGTTTTACAATCGCGCTCAAACGGAAAAGGCGGCTTTCGCCGCCCTTTCGTTTGTCGCTTCTTTGGCTTACAGCGTGTTGTAATAGTGCGACATTGCCGCGCCGAACGCTGTTGAATACTTGCCCGATGACTGCGCAACGGCTTCCCATTCGGCTTTCTTGGTTGCGTCCTTCAAGTCGGCTCGTGCTTGCGCTGCGGCAAGTTTGAACTTCTCTTGAACTTCCAACTGCGCGTCGCTCATTTCGCCCGAGCGGACACCCAAGCGATAGAGGATAGTTTTGCCGTTTTTGTTTCTGAAGCAGTAACGGCCGCCAATCTTTCCTGATAAACCTTCGGTTACCAGATTGTCTTTCACTTTACTCATAGTGGTACAATTTTTTGGTTGAACAATAATTTAGTTGGCGGCAAAACTATTGTCGGCTGACGGCTACGATGCCCAATATTGCCCGATAACGTTCCGTAATCGCGCAATCGCCCGATGTCGATTTGTGAAAAAAGGAGCGTAGCCGACAGCCGAAAGCGGTGCTTCGCAACGTCCCGCCCGCCCACCCATAAATTTATAAGGTGCTGACGCATAAGAGTTTC
>JAGCNL010000005.1 GCA_017645945.1 Salinivirgaceae bacterium | reverse complement strand
ATCGATTTCTGCGAGGAGCACCATATCGGCGAAACTCACCGCATTGCAGGAACCGTGACACGAATTGTGGCCGAATGTTGGGAGTCGCCAGCCAAAGAAACTGACGGACAATGCTGCTCTATGATTTACAACGAGTTGCAATCGGCCGATGGTTGGGAGAGCGAATTGGCGGATGATGAAACAACCAAACGTTCGTTTTCGGGCTATATCGTTGAACTGAAGGATGTTAAAGTTGAACCGATAGAAGAATCCAAAATTAAAGTGGTGACCGATGAAGATTTGTACTTCAAAGACGGCTATTTCGATATGGACTACTTACTTCCGGAGTGGACGGGGCTAATCCACAAAGTTTGGGTGGGAGTCAATAATGTTGAGCCGCAGCCGACGGTAAGAATCTTTATT
Organism: Salinivirgaceae bacterium; assembly: GCA_017645945.1. GTDB lineage: Bacteria > Bacteroidota > Bacteroidia > Bacteroidales > SZUA-534 > RUG13583. Next base: position 91,061 of record JAGCNL010000005.1, on the reverse strand, counting down.
GACGGCCGTTGTGTCGCTTTTTCGGTGTGCGACAATCCAGATGTTTCGGGGGCTTCAAACCTTATGACCCCCGAGCAAATTGCCGACACCAAAAGGTGGATTCTTCTGAACAAAGACACGCTCATTGATTATTGGCAGATAAATATCGATACCAAGGAATTTTTGGAAAGGATAGAGGGTTTGGAAGGACAAATGAATTTGTGTCGGAAGGCGTATTTGGGAAAAATGGAGTGCCGACAAAACCAAACCCCGAAGGAGTGAAACTAAATTATTAAGTGTATAGTGATTTAAAACTTAAAGTTATGAATTTACAAAACGTCAAAGAAGCATTGTATGCCATTTTAGGCAAAGATGCCAACGATGAAGGTGGTGTTTGCTATTGGGTTGAGGCAAGTGATATAATAGAACATTTAATGGCTAAATTTAAAGCCAATCCCATTCCAAACATATATGCTGAATATTTATTGAAACAACAAGTTGTTTTGGATAACGATGGCGTTCATTATACTCGTTGTTTAGAATATCGAGGTATATGTAGGAAAATGATTTTTGGATTTACTAATAAAGAGTTTTATAATCAGACAGTTAATTGGTATGAGGATGAATACACTCAATTTAAGACGGCTATGAATAATAAGATTCTAAATATCGTTAAGGATTCGTCGTATCCCTATGACTACCCCGCCGATATTACCCAAGATTTAGATATTGTTATTGTATTGATAGATGCTTATCAATATGATATGTTGGATTGTTTAACTACTAATATGTATGACTATTTGGTGGCTGCCAAAACTGAACTTGAAGAATATCAGCGCAAAAAGCCTAATCCACAAGTAGAAAACTGCATAGACTTTGCGGAGTTAATGTTGGAACTGCCAAAACTTGAATGTTTTGAAATTTAGGTTTGGAATTGAATTTATATAGTTACCAATTATTTCTAACCCTACAACTATGAAACGCAATAACGCAAACAAATCCAACGATTTAAGCCAATATAGAGTCACCACGGAAAAGAAAACCGCGCGAGTGGGCATTTTCTGCGACGGGCGGCTCGAGGCCTACATTTGCGCCAACGATGAGGAACAGGTGCCGCACATACATATCAGCGGATTGAGCGATGATGGCGATTGGGAGTTTGCAACGGCCGTCAAACTCTGCGAGTGCCACTATTACTTGCACTGCCGCGGGGAGATACTCTTTTCGACAAAAAAGAAGCGTCTGTTTGCGCAGTTTATGCGAGCGCGCCCGCAGGACAGCCCGTTCCGCACCAACTACGAGTTGGCCGTCAGCCTTTGGAATAGCCTGAATCCCAATGCAAAGGCTGATTTGGAGCGACACGCCAATGGTCGCCTGAAAATTCCTGATTATGAGAACATTCTGCCGCTCGACCCGCACGAGGACGACACCTTTGATATGGCTCGTTTGGGCTCTTTCGACGACCGCAAACTTGAGGTTTACGTTGGCACCGACGACACCTTTTCGCACCCGCACATTCACGTCCGCGACCGCCACACTTTGGGGCGCGAGTTCCTGACAGCCGTCTATTTGCTGAATCCGCAATACGTTGATTCTCACAGTAACTGCCAATTCACGGAGCGCGAGAAACAGTTGTTTATCAGTTTTTTGCAGTCGGAAAAGGTTTTCGGTTCTATCAAAATGACGTACTACGAGTTTGCCGTCGATATGTGGAACAGCCAGAACAATTTCGATAATATAAAGAAGGATTTTGGCGACGGGCAAGTCAAGATTCCTGACTATGAGCAACTTCCAACTCGTCCCGACGGCCATAAGGCATACCGTGAGGCCAGCATTGGACGATTCTATCACGGTCGGTATCAGGCTTTTATCCGAATCGATGATGAGGAACAGACGCCGCACCTGCACGTCCGCGACTATAACACTATGGGGCAGTATCAGGAGTACGCTATCGACCTGCGGACCAACCAATACCTGAAGCCGCACACACCGTGCATAATGGAGCATACCGTGCGCCGCGAGTTCGCGCGGTTTATGCTTGCCAAACCTGACCGAGGACAGTTCATTACCAATCGCGAGCGGTATGTCTCATTTGATAAATACAGTGGTTTATTACCGATGGATGGTTCGTTTGCCAACAACTACGAGTTGGCCTACAGCCTTTGGAACGAGGTGAACCCGTCGGCAAAAATGCTAGCGGTGTACGATGCTTCGAGAAATGTGATTGTGCCTGATTATGACGACCTTTGGCCTTTGCCCGATGGCGACTCAGAATTCGATTGGTGGATTCACGAGTATGCCACCGTCCGTTGGTTCAACAATGAGCGTTTGCGGTTGCTAGTGACGGAAATGCCCGAAAAAACGGCCGAAAAACCCTATTTCAAACTGATGAACTATGCCGAACCGAACACCCGTTGGGCGCGTATCCGCTTCGACAGTCCGCATTACGCCGATGGCAGCGCCGACAAATACCAATGGCGGCTCAATCCCGATGAGCAACGCAGGCTTGTAACCGCCTTGCGCCAACCCGATGGTGATAGAATGTATAGCCCTGACGGTGACCCTATTACGCTATGGCAACAACTAATCACAAGTTTCAACCGCGAGAACGGCGCCGACCTATTGCCGCCCGATTTGCCGATGCCAGATTATGAAGCGCTAAAGTGATAACAAACGCATATAAAATCGAAAATCAATAAATCACTAATACTATGTGGAGCAAAACAAGACAAATATTGAAAAGCAGACTTGCTGATAGTTTGAAAGGCCGTGTCGATTACCACTACGATGTATATAGAACCAATCAGTGCAGATGTACAAAGCAAAATTGGCGGTGGCGGAGTTCAGAAATGCACGTGTTGTCAATTATCGTTGACGGCGAAGCGTGGCTCTGCACCAATCCGCAATTTTATTTGCTTAAAGACCACAATGGAAAAACCGAAGAAGATGTAATTCGGGAAACTGGTTTTGTGGGGAATATATGGGGACTCGACGCGCCGTACTACATTCATTATTACTTGAACGTTCTTTCTGCCGACGAAAGCCTGACCAACGACAACTATTTCATTCGTCTGCTCGCCCTGCTCGACGGTCGTATTGGCAAACGTCGCCTGCGCCCGCTACTCGATAATATCGACAACGAGCCCGAATGGTTCCGCAAATGGATTCGGCTGCGCTGCGAGGCGGAAGGAATGGTGGCTGTGGCTGAGAAACAATCGGTTTAAAAATCAGTGTTTTAGTGCAATTTGTGCAAAAAACACGAAAAAATCTGAAATTTTTTTCAGTTACGCAGAAAGACTGCGTAGCACGCCTTTTCCTTTGCAGCGCCATTCGGTGAAATCCGATTGGGTTGCACTCTGAAATATTGCGTACCGAAAAAAATGTGTAACTGCAAAAAAACGAAAACCTACGCGGCAATTTCGCGCACCTTGCGGTTTCTTTTGCAGCGAAAACAGAAAAAATGGAGCATACTATGAAGACTAAGAAAACAACAAAACAGGAGATGACGCTGCTCGCAGCCGTTGAGCAGATTGTGGAATTGTCGCACGACTCGAAATTAGAACTAGAATTCTTCCGTAAGGCCGCAAAGCCAATCAAGTACCTGGCCGACAAACTTGAACTCACTCGCGAACAGGTGGTGATGATGGCAATGTTCATTGACAATAGCGACGACAGGGAAATATCATTGCGCGACCTTGCAAAACAATCGGGATGCAGTACAACGCGTATATTGAAGTATGTCAAAGACATAAAAGAACTTGTAAGCCGCGATATGGTGCGCGAACGTGGATGCGGAAATTACCGTGTGCCGTGGTATGTGATTGAGGCTTTCACCCGCAATGAAAAGTTTGAGGGCTACAAAAACGCCAACATCAGTTGCGATGAGTTTTTCGGTGTCTTGGACGACATTTTCAGCATCCGAGAGGAGCACGAGATGACCAGCGAATTGACCATCAAGAGGTTGCAGTCGCTTATGGACGAGAACAAGCAACTGGCTTTCGTACAGCAAGTCAGGAGTTATGGCTTGGATGAGGAGGATGAGGCTCTGCTACTACTTTTCGCCCATCTTTTTGTTGACAACAATGACAACCACGTCGGGTACGATGACATTGATTATCTCTTCCGCGACACTCGCCACAGTTGGAACCGTGTCAAAAGCCGACTCAACAGTGGCTCGCACGAATTGATAGAGAAGAAAATAATTGAGTACAACAACAATGACGGACTTGCCGACTCCACGTCGTTTCGTATAACTGATGAAGCCAAACGCCTGCTTTTCAGTGAGATGGAAAATGTTTTAGTCAGACCCGATGCAAGCCGCCAAAACCTTGTACGCTGCGAGACTATCGCGCCCAAGAAACTCTATTTCGACAAGGTCGTTGAAGAACAGATTGCTGATTTAGGGAGATTGCTTGATGAGAAGCATTATGCCGACATCTGCAACCGAATGAAAGACAAAGGATACCGCTGCGGATTCACCTGCTTGTTCTACGGTGCGCCAGGAACAGGCAAGACAGAGTCGGTGCTTCAACTTGCCCGCCAAACGGGACGCGACATTATGCAGGTCAACATCTCGCAAATAAAAAGCAAGTGGGTTGGCGACAGTGAGAAGAACATCAAAAATGTGTTCGACACCTATCGCACATTAGTTGATAAACAAAAAGTTACGCCAATTCTGCTCTTCAACGAGGCCGATGCCATTATCGGTAAACGGATGGAGAACACCGAGCGCGCCGTTGACAAGATGGAGAACTCGATTCAGAACATCATCCTTCAGGAGATGGAGACGCTGAAGGGCATTCTGATTGCCACAACCAATCTGGCACAGAATCTCGACAAGGCCTTCGAGCGCCGTTTCCTTTACAAGGTGAAGTTCAGCAAACCGACAACAGAGGCACGCGAGCATATCTGGCACACAATGCTGCCCGAACTTTCGGCTGACGACATTAGCGTTCTGGCGGAAAAGTACAACTTCAGCGGTGGTCAGATTGAGAACATTGCGCGGCACTACACCATCGACACCATTTTGCACAGCGACCAGGCGGCTGCTCTTGCCACGCTCATCCGCCACTGCGACAGCGAGCGGCTCGAAAAGAGCGAGAAAAGAGCGATTGGATTTGGAAACTGACGCTGTTTGTTATTATTTTATCAATCAGTTATTCAATTAATTATGGAACTTACGAATAAAAACGGAAACCGAACAATAATCTACGCAAAAACCATTGAGGAGACTTGCGTGGAGCAACTTAAATCGCTGATAGACAATCCCGCATACGCTGACGAGACTATCCGCATTATGCCCGACACCCACGCAGGCAAAGGCAGCGTAATCGGCTTTACGTCAACCTATTCCGACAAGATTATCCCCAACACAGTGGGAGTTGACATTTCGTGTGGAATGCTCTGCGTCAATCTGGGGCAGGCCGAAATCGACTTGCAAGCCTTCGACAACCTTGTGCGACTCAAAATCCCGTCTGGGATGGCGGTTCACGATGGGCGCGAGGTGCGTTTCCCGAAACTCGAGCAACTCAAGTGCTACCGCGGGCTTAAGGACTCTCGGCGCATTGAGCGCAGCATTGGCACGCTGGGCGGCGGAAACCACTTCATTGAACTCGACCGCAGCACCGCTGGCGACATTTATCTGGTTATCCACACGGGCTCGCGAAACCTCGGAAAGCAGGTGTGTGATTACTATCAGCAGATTGCCGTCGACCTTTGCCACGGCAAGGAGCAACTCTACGAGGAGCGCGAGCGCATTATCCGCGAGTACAAGCGTCAGGGTCGCCGCGACGAGATTCAGCGGGCTCTGCGCGGACTGAAGTGCGAGACGGTTGAATGCCCATTCCCCGACGAGCAGTGCTATCTGTACGGGCGTTTTATGTCAGATTATCTGAACGATGTGGACATTTGCACCGAATTTGCGCACCTGAACCGCCTGACCATTGCCGACACTATTGTGTCGAAATACTTCAAAGGCAAGTCGCTCAACGATTTCGAGTGGTTCGAGACGCTTCACAACTACGTCGACACGCGCCACCGAATGATTCGCAAGGGTGCCATATCGGCGATGGAGGGCGAACAAGTGATTATTCCAATGAATATGCGCGACGGCAGTCTGATTTGCGTTGGCCGCGGAAACAAGGATTGGAACTGTTCGGCACCGCACGGCGCGGGACGGCTGATGTCGCGAGCGCAGGCCTTCGAGAGTATCTCGCTCGACGCTTTCCGCCAGAGTATGGACGGCATTTTCACCACGTCGGTCTGCGATGACACTATCGACGAATCGCCAATGGTTTACAAGCCGATGGACGAGATAATGGAACTAATCCGCGACACTGCCGACGTTGTGGATATTATCAAGCCCATTTACAACTTCAAAGCCAGCGGCGAACTGCCGTGGAGGAAGAAGGAATCGTAGATTTTGGAAGGGAAATGCAGATTTTTTTGAAAAAAAACTGAAAATAATTTCAGTTACGCAAAAAGGCTGCATAGTGGGAGTTTTCCTTTGCAGCGCTTTTCGGACAAAACGAAGACATTATGCACTCTGAATTATATACCATCATTAAAAGTGTAACTGCAAAAAACGAAACAAGATGGAAGTAGTAAAACAAAAATGGGTTAAGGAGACTGGCGTATTCTATCCGATTCCTGGCGACACGACACTGCATCTCGTGCCTGGTTCAGGTGTGTTCCAGGTATACGAGGAAAAAAGTATGGGTGGTTCCCGTCTGGGCTTGCGCAAGATGGCAGACAAGTTCACATTCAATTTTAAGATTTACGACCTTGGTGCAGAAGACATAATGCAGAAGATTGAAACCACTTGGAATTCAGATGTTTTTGTCAAAGGCAACAAGAACCTGGGCGTAATTCTAAATGGATTGAAAGGCACAGGAAAAACTATCGCTTCAAAGATTTTAAGCAACAGAATTAATATTCCAGTTATTGTGGTCAATGCGGCATACGATGGGTTGCTCAATTTTATCCAGTCGCTTTGCTTTGAGTGCGTAGTGCTGATTGACGAGGCCGAGAAAACATTCCGCGAGGACAGCGACGTGCTTCTGAAAATGATAGACGGTGTTTATAATGAGACACGCAAACTATACATCCTAACAACAAATAAGTTGTGCATTGACGAGAATCTGCTCGGACGTCCCGGACGAATTCGCTACATAAAGCAATTTGGCAATCTGACTGCAAAAGCCGTGGCCGATTATATCAAGGACAATCTGTTCGACCAAAATAAGGCAGACCAGATTATGAATGTTGTTGACGGACTGGAAATTTCGACAATCGATATTCTGAAATCAATTGTCGATGAGGTGAATATTCACGGAGAAATCAGCGAGAACAGCCTTCTGAACGTTCCGAAAGCAAGTTACAAGATTGACGTTGTGCGCTTTGATGATGTGCCGAAAAGTCGATTCAATGAACTTAAAATGTTCATTATGGAGCATCTGTCCAATGGAGAGACTGTTGGGCAATGGCTTAAACAGCCGTGGGTTGACACTGACGGTGAACGCAGCAATAATCGCGCTCAAATCGACAATGTTTTTGATGCCGACTGCTACACGACACAGATTGCGTCGAAGTTCCCATCTCTGATGAAAGAACAGGACACGCGCATTGGCATTGTGATGGAAGAACCCGACCAGAACGGATTCTTCACCATTCGAAACTCGTGGAACGACAAGGAAGAACTGTGCTGTGTCACATCATACAACGACGCTCCTTCTCTCTACAGAGGTGGACTGAAGTTGTATGCGTGAGTTTTCAATCCGATTTTCAATTTTAAACTTTACTGCTATGTTAAGTATCACAATTGAACAAACAAATGGTGGCAAAAAACGAAAGGGAAAAAAAGAGAAACCTTTCTGGCAACGTGCCCATTCGGCAGAGAAATTCCAGGAGAGTGGGTTGTGGGGACTCAAATTGGCAACGGACGAGATTGTATTGGAACCGAAATATGACCAGATTGAATTCTGCGCAGACTTTATTTATGCGCATTACGAAGGTCGGCATACGTTCTTCTACAAGAATGGGGGCTCATCAGACCGCAGTGACTGCGACGATGATTATCTCTTCTATGAAAATGGTATGATAGGTCTGAAAAACAGCGATGGGAGCATCTTTCTTCCCGCTGTTTATGACGAAATCATTGATTGGGGTGCGGACTGCGATGTTGTGTATGTGAGAAAGGGGTCGGAATTCCACTACTTCAACCACAACCACGATGAGATTCTCACCGATGTTGACATAATCCCTGAAGACCGATGGCCGCTTTGCCCGTTCAATCTGGGTGAAGACCAGAACCGCGAAGTGCTTTTGTGCATTGAACCGATTGAGAAGAAAACGTGCAACCGCGATTGCTTTGCCTACGGCCAATGGGTACGGTTAAGCCGAATACCGTATAAAAGCATCAGAGAAATATTTGCTGACTGCAAGGTGGTTGAAATGCCGCAAAACGCCATTGAGCATTTTGAACACAAACACACCTACATATATTCTGCCCGCACGTGCACTGCAAGTGGCGAAATGCCGTTAACCACCTGCATCGAGAAATTCAAGACTTTAGGTTGTTACGATTCATCGTGGGAGTTTCTGCTGAAAATCAGCACAAACAGTCGGACAAAAATTAATCCGCACGATTTATACAATGTTGTTAAACATTTCGAGAACAACGATTTGGAAACAGGCTTTTCTGGGTGCATAGATTTTGACATTGCTGTTGATATTGACGAAACGCTTGCAGATGGCGAAGTACGAGTTTTTCAAGTTCATTTCTTTTGGGACGATATGGGCGAGTTCCTTTTCGATGATTCCAAAATGAACACTCTGCCAAACGGAACAATTGACGAAGTCAGGAGCGCTTTAGACGCTCTCTCGCCCGAAGACAGATGTGATTTGCTTGAAGATGCTTTTTGGTGGGTAAAATACTCTGAAAATCGGAGTTGGGAAGCCACTAAACAAGTATTGGAATACCTGAAAGAACAAGGCTGCGACACCTTTACTTCACTGATAACGCGCCATTTGGATATCAATTTCTTCGGTATGGAAGACATCACACCAACCGAATGGAAGTTTAAGAAAGAGATTATTTCGTGGGCAATCAGTAACGGAGGCGAACTCAATATCATAAAAGATGGCAAAACATTGTACGAGAAGTTCGTTGACGACATAGAAAAAGCGAGAGTAATATCAGATAAAGATAATACTGACGCTCTTGAATCAATCAGAAACGCAGAAAGACTTGCCGAATGGCTGAAAAGCAAAGGTGCGATTACCGCCGCAGAGCAACACAGTAAGATTGATGCCACACTCGACGGATTAAGTCCGAAGGAAGTTTTGGAATTGGTATTGTAATGTCAATGCAAGTCCGAACTGACGGGGTCGTGGTAATTGATACCGCGAGTGTCGGTTCGGATTTATTTTTTTTCAAAAAATCTGCATTTTTCCGCGACTACGCAAAAAGACTGCGTAGTTGTATCGTACCTTTGTGACGGATTTTAAAAATCGAGAGTTATGCCAGCAAACAAAAACGCGCTAATCCGCTATAAGACAATCGATAATTGTCTGCGAAACAGGTTCCGCCAGTGGACGCTCGACGACCTTGTCGATGCTTGCTGCGCGGCCTTGTACGATGCCGAAGGAATCACCAAGGGCGTGTCGGTGCGCACGGTTCAGGGCGACATTCAGATGATGCGTTCCGACAAGTTGGGATACAACGCGCCAATCGAAGTGTATGACCACAAATACTACCGCTACACCGACAAAGACTTCTCAATCACTAATATGCCGCTCTCACAAAACGACTACGAAATGCTGCGCGAGGCCGTTGATATGCTGCGCGAACTCGAAGGGTTTGAACAGTTTTCCGAAATGGCCGACGTTGTCAGCCGCCTTCGCGATATGGTGGCCACAAGCCGCAGCAACAGCAAGCCCATTGTCAATTTCGACAGTGTGCCTAACCTGAAAGGTCTACGCTTGCTCAATCCGCTCTACAACTACATTGCCAACCGTCAGACGCTACGCATTATGTATCAGTCGTTTAATGCACGAAAGCCAACCGAGTATATTTTCTATCCTTATCTGCTGAAAGAGTTCCGCAACCGCTGGTTCGTGTTTGGCGCAAAGGCCGAGAATTTAGTCATTTACAACCTGGCTCTCGACCGCATTGTGAGCATTGAGCCTTCGGACGAACCTTTCCGTGACAACCCGAAATTTGACCCCGAGCACTTCTTCGACAATGTGATTGGCGTGACCAAAAACATTGGCAGCCGACCGAGCACCGTCAAGTTTTGGGCAACGCCCGAACAGAGCCACTACGTCAGAACCAAGCCGTTGCACCGCTCGCAGCGTCTTGTCCGCGAAAACCCCGACGGCAGTTGCGTTTTCGCTATCGACGTGGTAATCAACTTCGAAATGTACTCCGTCTTTATGTCGTACGGCCCTGGCATTAAAATCATTTACCCGCGAAACGTGCGCGAACATATGCGTAACCAATTGAAAGACACTTTGGAATTGTATGACAAAATGGTGTGATTTTCTTTTTTAACGACCTACATAAAAAGAGGAACGGGAGGCTGCGATTCCTCGCTCTACCCCCCGCATAAAGGAACGGGGGGGTCTGCAATAAATGCAGAACGCTCCCCCCGCACTGCAAATGTGCAAATAAATGTTTAACGAGCAAAATTTTTGTGGTATCTTTATATCAAGTTTACCGCTTGCAGTCAATCTCGAACCATAGTTATTGGCCTCCGACAAACTGTTGGCGGTTTTTCTTGTATATATCCACATTGGTTACATTGAAAGCGTGTACGCCAGTTTGTCTGGTTTGAACTTGTTTTTAATGATTGTTTGGCTGTTTCGATTTCTTTTCGTACTTTTATAGTGTCGAAGTCGTTTCGGACGTTAGGCTTCGGGGTTGCACTATCTGCGGCATCTAGGCATTCGACTTTACAAATTGCCAATTCGACACAACAAATTTCTTGTTTTTTCCTTTTTCAGTGGTTGTAATTAAAGACAATCCGCTGATGCGTTTCTTTGCGATTGCAACCCTATTTCCAAACTTATTGCTGCAAGCAACAAAAAAGCCGAAACAAGTTCGGCTAAAAAGATAAAGACACCCATCGGCTCGCAGTTCAATTCCGCGAAGTCTGAATGCCTGTACGTTTTACAAAACGTACAACTTTATCGAAAAAAAACAAAACCGCCAATATTGCTTCCGCTCCCGTAACACACGGGTGGAGGTTGGAAAAGAAAGATTAGTAAATATTATTCCTATTATAAGGCAGAGAACTTCTCGATTTTCTGTGTTACTAAAAATGCAAAAAAAGTAACGCAACTTTCATATTGGCATATTCTCATAAAACAGGAAAGCCTTGCAAGTTATTGACTTACAAGGCTTTGTGTTGTCGTGGAAGGACTCGAACCCTCACAAGCAGAACCAGAATCTGAGGTGCTACCATTACACTACACGACAATGGTTTTTCGTGCTGCAAATATAGCAACTTTATTTATGGTGTTACCACCAAAGCATAACTTTTTGCATATAATCGTTGTGCGTATTGTAATAAAAAGATTACCAGCGTGTTGCAAGCTAGAATTTATTTCTTTTCGTCTTCGGCGAGCAGTCTTGACAACTGCATATAACGCCAAATGACGGCCAAAACGAGTGCCAAAAAGACGATAACGGGCATACGGTAGCGCACCAACGCTCCGAAATTGGCTGTTGTCAGACCGACAAAAAAGGCGTAGGTGATAACGAAAACAGAGGCTGCTATCAGGAACGGATTGCGCATTATAACTCTGAACATTCGGCGAAGACCGAAATTGAAAAGCAAATAAATGATTAGCAGCATGATGCCAAACGTTTCAAGCCCCGAAATGAGCATCAGCACATTGCGCGATTCCCACACAAACGGACGGAAAGTACCTGCCACAATGGCTGCAGGCGCCTTCGAGACAAGGCCGCCAATGGTGGGGTCGAACGAGCCGATGTCGAAACTGTTGCCGCCGTAGTACTCTTTTTTCAGGTCGTCCTGGATGATGACGGCGGTCTCAATTATCGCGTCGAGCGACTGATAGCGCTCATTGGCCAGCGAGCCCAGACGCGAGAACAGCCCAACGCCCACAAGCCACATCACGGCCACGATTATCGGGAAAACCAGCACACGGAACATCCGCGACTGCATGCGATAAACGTAGGTGAAACCAATCCAGACGAGGCACGCGCCCATTGTGGTGAAAAACGAATAGGGGCGGATGCTCATGCTGACGTAACTGCACAGTATCAGCAAGATAACGTTGGCGACTATCCGTTGGCGCGTTATGAAAAGGCTGTGGATGGCACAGAAAACGAACATCGACGCAACAAGGCACCAGCTGTCTTTGAGCAGCGACGAGCCCCAGAACACCACCGATGGCACAAAAAGCAGGGCGATGGCGAAGTTGCGGTCGTTGTTGGGGAAGAGTTTGAGCATCAGCTTGTAGAACTTCCAGAAACCAATGAAAAGCAGGGCGTTGAGCACGATTATGTTGCCCATAAACGTCTTAAATCCCAACAGGTAGAGCGGTACGTTGAAACGGCAGACGGCGAACGAGTTGGGGTCGCGCCAATAGGTTGGCCAGCCTGTGGTCCAGTCGAATGCAGAATGCAGTTCGGGTGTGTGTCCGCCCGCCATTATCATCGCGAAAGCGCCGAAATCCTTATGAGCCAGTCGCTCAAGCGATTGCGTACCCCAATAGTAATAGTGGGTGTCGGTCTCGCCGTAGTGGTAGGTGTAGATGAGTGCGAATGCAATGCCAGCGAAAACCTTGAGCATCAAGCCGATGGTGAAATATTTGTAGTAGGGCTCGCTGTCGATATGTTTGCGCTTGACCGACGACGCAATCCACCACAATATCAGCAGATAGAGCGGCACAATCAAAACATCAACTATCGTAATTACTTCACGCATCGATGCAAATATAGTAGGAATTGGTCCCGATAGCTATCACGCTTAGGAATTAGAAGATGGAATTGTCCAAAGTTTACCCTGTTCGCTAATTGTCAACAACTTGATTTTCGATTTTGCTCATCGGGTTGAACGAATGAATACATTTGGCTTTCACTTAACTGCAAAACCATCGTTTATATGGAAACTTTTGGAACAATCTTTAAAGAAGGCGGAAAGAAAGCCTTGTTGTGCGGCTCGGGCGAGCTGGGTAAGGAAGTGGCAATCGAACTTCAACGCTACGGCATTGAGGTTGTGGCCGTTGACCGCTACGAAAACGCACCCGCGATGCAGATTGCGCACCGCTCGTATGTTATTTCAATGCTCGACGGTGAAAAGCTGCGCGAGATTATCTACAAAGAACGCCCCGACTACATAATTCCTGAGGTTGAGGCCATTGCAACACCGACTTTGGTGGAACTCGAAAAAGAAGGCTTCAATGTGATTCCTACTGCCCGCGCAACATTCCTGACAATGAACCGCGAGGGAATCCGCCGTCTGGCAGCCGAAGAGCTGGGACTGAAAACGTCGCCTTATCGCTTTGCGGCAAACTATGACGAGTACAAGGCAGCCATCAAAGAGATTGGTATTCCGTGCGTAGTTAAGCCGATTATGAGCTCGTCGGGTCACGGACAGAGTATGGTGAAATGTGAAGCCGATGTCGACCGCTCGTGGGAAATCTCACAGGCAGGTGGCCGCGCTGGTGCGGGCAAGGTGATTGTCGAGGGCTTTATCGATTTCGATTATGAGATTACACTGATGACCATCCGTCACAAGGACGGCACAAGCTTCCTGAACCCAATCGGCCACTGGCAGAAAGACGGCGACTATCAAGAGTCGTGGCAACCGCAGCCTATGACCGATGCCGCTCTGGCAAAGGCACAGGACATTGCAAAGAAGATTACCGATGCTCTCGGTGGCCGCGGAATCTTCGGTGTAGAAATGTTTGTCAAAGGTGACGATGTGATTTTCAGCGAAGTCTCGCCGCGTCCGCACGATACGGGTATGGTGACAATGATTTCGCAGGACCTGTCGGAATTTGCTCTGCACGTTCGCGCCATTCTTGGTCTGCCAATCCCGAACATCGCCTTCCACGGACCATCAGCTTCAAAAGCCGTGGTGGTCTTCGGCGACAGCCAAAACGTGAAGTTCAGCAACCTTGAGGAAACGCTTGCAATGCCCGACACGCAAATGCGCATCTTTGGCAAGCCCGAAGTTCACGAACACCGCCGTATGGCCGTGCTGCTGGCTCGCGGCAACTCGATTGAAGAAGCCAAAGAGAAGGTTCGGAAAATGTATGACACGCTGAAGGTGGAAAAATAGGTGAGTTATAAGTTTTAAGTTTTAGAAGTTATAAGTAGGGACACACCGAGTGTGTCCGTAGGAATGTAGGGACATGGCGTGCCGCGTCCGCTAATATAGTGACGTCACGCAGTGGCGTCCGTAAACATTAGGTGCATACCGCGTGTGTTCGCAGAAATGTGGGACACACGCGGTGTGTCCGTTAAAAAATGCACCCCGATACATAATTAATTAAATGTTACAATTTAATGAAATTCAAGATATTAGTAATCGTTGCCTTTTGCACCATAATGGTGGCTTGTAACAGCAACGAAAACAATGTGGTAAACCGAGTGGAACTGCCAGGTACCATTGATGAAAACGCCTTTGCCGACAACGTGGAGTCAATCTCGGTGATGAATCTGGAAATGGACGATTGGGTTTTCTTTGACTGGACAGACATCGAAATTGCTGATAACTACATATATGCGTTCGTTCATAAACCGATGCGTCTGATGTGTTTCGACTTGCAAACAGGCGAAAAACTGTCGGCAAGGACAATCAAAGGAAATGGTCCAGGCGAGATAATAGATTTCTGGTCAATGTTTTGCATCGGCGACACACTTTGCGTTCATGGTTCAAAAGGCACAATCAATAAATATGACAGCAACTGCCGTTTTCTTGGCAAACTACACCAACTCGACAACTTGTATCCACAGGTTGTGTTTCGATTGAACAGCGGCAACTATGCGCTCGTAACGCTTTCAGGTTCCGATGATTCGGAGCCAACAACCATAATTCTGACAGACAAATTGTTCAATCCCATTTCAAGTCATTTTAAAACTCCCCGAAATAATCTGATTACTTTTGGAGGTCCAGAACCTTGCCATGCCAACAACGACACCGTGCGGCTTGTTTACAGTTTCGATAACCACATTTATTCGCTTTGCGGCGAAATCGAGGAGTGTCTGGAACTCGCTGTGCCGCACCCGATAACTTCTGAAATAGCCATTGGTTTGATTAATAAAGGCACACCACATCTGATTTGGAAAAACTACGATGGTGGTTTTTTCTTTATCTCTGAATCAGGGCGTTTTTTAGTGTTCAAATATCGTCTTGATGGTGAACTTTATACGGCAATGCTCGACAAACAGACACGCCGTGCAGTGTCAATTCCGTCGGAAACGGCAGCACCCGCTAGCGTTTCGGCTATTATAAATTGCTTTTTCAGAAACGCGTGGCTTATCAAATCCGATGGACGGTACATCTATGTGGGTATTGAGAATCATGACTTGGCCGAATTTTTTGAGGCGGATGAAAAAAATCTTGATGACCGACTGCGGAAAACTTTAGCCGAATATCGTACTTATTTGCAACGTAACGTAGAGTATATCAAAGGTTTGGATTCTGATGAGCGCGACAAGGTGACAATAATTCTGAAAATCAAGTTGAAAGATTAGGAGAGGAGTGCCAATTGCAGGCGTCACTCGAAAAAACCGCAGATAAAGTGTGTAACTGCAAGTGTTACAGCCGTTATCACCACTGCGCCGATAATCCACCGCAGGAGTTTGTTCCTGATTCGGCACGAGGAGTCAAGAAGCATGATTGTGCCCATCGCCAATATTGCATAAATTGCTATTGGAATGCATTTTAGGTGAATGAACGGGACATTGGTGAGCATGATTATCAGGAAGAAGATTGATGCTTTGAAAGACTTTTCCTGATGGATGAGCCATACAAATGCCAGCGATATTGTTGCGGCAAACGCTAAATGATATGCCCAAGGAGTTGAGTTCCAGTTGCTTAAAACCGCCTCGATGCATAACACCGATACTGCCGCAATGATGGTGTAGATGAAGTGGAATGGAATCAGAAATGTTTTTGAAAGCCAGAAAACGGCTGCAAAAGGCAATCCAACAACTAATATAAGTGCAAGTGTATCAGGCCAAGCCGTATCTGCCAAAGTCGGCGCACATTGCCGCAAAAACTGCAGAGGCGGCCGATACAATGGCGTATTTTCTCGCTAAACCCTTGTCGGTGAATACGAAAAGCAGCCCCGAGAACCATCCCAAAGCAACCACAATGCGGAATAGCGGCATATTGCCGTCTCCCAAATCGGCGAAAGCCGCATAATATAACGCTGCTGCTAAAAGGCTGATTTGCAGAGTCCAAAGCGCTATTTTGGTCGGTTTCGGATTTCGGAGTTCGAGCGACTTGACAATCATTGTTTTGCCTCCCAATCTTTGCGTGTGAGTATGTTCATGTGCGCCGTGCGGACATCGTTAGCAAGCGGAACTTCAACATTCTCAAGTGTATGGTGATAGGTGAAGCCGATTTTCTCTTGAACGCGTTTCGATTTGAGGTTGCCATCGTAGTAGCCGCACCAAACGGCGGTGGCGTTGAGGTCGTCGAAAGCGTGGCGAATCAGTCGGAGAGAGGCTTCGGGTGCATAGCCGTGCCCCCAGTGCGGAACGCCAACCCAAAAGCCCAACTCAACTTCCGTATCGCCAATCGGTGCAATGCCGTCACCATTGAACAACAAACCGATGCTGCCAATCGGGCGGTCATCAGATTTTAGCGCGATGGCATAAGTTTCTGGTTTTGAGAATACTGTGCGTATAATCTCAAGGCTGTTTTCGACGCTTGTGTGCGTCGGCCAGCCAGCAATCGGCCCAACCTGCGGGTCGCGGGCATATAAATATAGGTCTTCGGCATCGTTGTCGCGCCACGGGCGCAGAATCAGTCGTTCGGTTTCAAAAATCATGTTTATACAATGTTTAAAAAGTGAGCAAAGCGGCTCGCCTTATTGCGATGCAATTTGAGCAGAATATTTACTTTTAGCAAATAAATCAGCGGTCAGAGCCGATAAGATTATAACCGTAGGCAGACTGTTTTTTGAATCAGATAAAATATTGATATGGAATTAATTGGAAAATTAGAGGAGGTTCGCCCTGCCATTCAGCGCACAGCAACCTTCACTGTGAGAGAGTTTGTGCTTGAGGTCGAGAACCAGCGTAACGCGCAGTGGAACGACCATATTTTGTTTCAGGTTTCGAACAACAATGTCGGCTTGCTCGACTCTTTCTCAATCGGTCAGATGATTAAGGTTACGTTCGATATTCAAGGCCGCCGCTGGACGGGCCAGGATGGTACGCAACGTGTGTTCAACACGCTGTCAGCATGGCGTTTGGAGTCGGCCGAGAATGCACAAGCAGCCGCACCCACACAGCCTACTGCTGCTCCAACAGCACAACCTGCCGCTGCTCCGACACAACCAGCAGCACCGTCGCAACCTACTCAAAACGGCGACATTGCTCCAGTCGACGACCTTCCGTTCTAAGCCATATAGAATGTCAATATCGCTGAAACAGAGAATTTTAAGCTGCGAGTCGGGATACTTGTTCTATGGTCTCACGCCCCCGAAAGCCGCAACAGGCGAGGAGAGGGTGCGTGAGATTGCCGACAAGCAGATGGCTCGTGTGCGCAGCCTGAACGTCGATGCACTCATTCTGTACGATTTGCAGGATGAGTCGTCGCGCAATGCTAATCCGCGTCCGTTCCCGTTCAGCGAGACGCTCAAACCAGACGTTTACAGCCGTAACTATTTGGCTGATTTGCAGTTGCCGAAGATAATCTACAAAAGTGTCGGCAAATACTCGGCAGGCGAGTTTGCCAATTGGGTGCGAACGGCCGACAACGATTTGTCGGTTTTTGTGGGCTCGCCTTCAAAAACTCAAGCCGACAGTCTTACTTTGCGTGATGCCTATCAGATTAAAAACGAGCAAAATACCAATATGGTTCTCGGTGGTGTGACTATTCCCGAGCGCCATCATTTGAAAGGCGATGAGCATCTGCGGCTGTTCAGCAAAATCGACAGCGGCTGCCGATTCTTTGTGTCGCAGTGCGTTTACAGCGTCAACCAAACGCTTGATTTCCTGTCGGATTACTATTACACCGCCATTGAACTTCAGAGGCCGTTGGTGCCAGTTATTTTTACTCTAACGCCTTGTGGTTCAACTAAATCGCTCGAATTTCTTGATTGGCTCGGAATCGATGTGCCGCACTGGTTGCACAATGACCTTTTGCATTCCGAAAACATTCTCCGTCAGTCGGTTGACGTGTGCCGCCAAACCGCTGCCGAAATCATTGATTTTTGCCGAGGAAAGCACATTCCAATGGGCTTTAACATTGAAAGTGTGGCAATTAGGAAAGAGGAAATCGAGGCATCGGTTGAGTTGGTGAACGATGTGCGGGTACTGCTGAACCGATAATCGGTTAGCAAAGGAATCTGACAGAACGTTAAAAACTTGAGGAATCGTTACATCTGATAAAGTGCATGTTTTTTGAGTATGTTATGCGCTTGTTGGCGAAATTGACATTGAAACTCGTCAAAAAGTTGTCCTCAGGAAATGATAATCTCTATCTGCCTTTTATATTTGCAAGTGAGACGTAAATTCGTTTTGTTTTTGTAATGTGACAGATTGAATTATGAAATCACAGGAGTTCTGCAAACCAGATAACGAATTTGAGTTCAGTGTGAGCCTTTGTCGTTTTAAAACACATTTTAAGGCTGCATCGGGAAACCGACGCATTGCATTTTGCCGACTGAAACATATATTCTAGAATTTTTCAGGGCTGAATAAACCAAATCTCAAAAGTTTGAACAGAAAAAATCAAATATCTCAGTTATTTCCAATAGTTCTGCTCTTGCTTCTGCCAACAATGGCGTGTAGTGCGCAGAATGATGATGAGGAGGTTTCCGACCAGACGCAATATATAGTTGACAGCCTTTTGTCGCTGATTACCGAAGATTCTTCCGATTCGTTCAAATTGTCGTGTTACCATCGTATTTGCCATTATTCCGACAATCCCGATACTGTTTTGAAATATGCGCAACTGATGCTCGAATTGAGCAATGAGTCAGATGTTTATCACATTGCCAACGCGTATGATGGTATGAGTTGGGCTTATTATGTCAAGGACGAAGCACGGCTGTCGCTGGAGTATGCCCTTAAGGCTCTGCCATTTATAGAGCGTGCTGGCCATGCCGATAAAATTGCCGAAGAGTGCATTTCGATAGCCAAAAGTTATCACGTGCTGAACATCCGCGACAGCATATTCCTGTACTTCAACCGTGCGCTCGACATTTATCTCGAACTGAAAGATTCTGCCTTCATGGCCTACACCTATCGTTCTATCGGCATGGTAAACACCGATTTCGACTATAGGCAGGCTGCCGCCGAATATTTGCAAAAAGCGTTTGTAATCGATTCAATTTTAGGTAAGAAACTTGATGTTGCCGATGATTATCTCTATTTGGCAAATACTGTAACCGACAATTGGCAGAAACTCTACTACTTGAAAAATTCGGTTGCCATATTCGACTCAATCCCCACCGATGACTCTTATTACATCCGCGAGCGTAGCAATGCAAACCAAAGATTAGCAAGAACTTATATTGAACTGGCGCAGGAAACTGGGCAGCGGACATTTGCCGATAGTTGCTATATCTATTTGAAAAAGAATGGAATAACAGAGTCTGGCCCCACCGATTTGAGTATTATGACTCACACTTGCTATGCCGAGTATCTGTTGTTCTGCGGAAAAACCCAAGCGGCACTCGATGTTCTGCTCAAATGCGAAAAACATTTGAGCCAATCGGAAATACAAGCACCGATGCTTGCTGAATACTATCAACGTCTGACAGACATCTACACAACGCTTGGCGACTATAAAAATGCTTTGGCAAGTTTCAAAATGCACCATAAGTACAAGACGGCCTACGCCAACGATAGCACGCTCAATGTGCTGGCATCGTTCCAAACTGAGCAGACAATGCGCGTGCATGCTACTGAAAAACAGCGTATTGAGTCAGAAAATAGGCGATTGAGGACAGTCCGCACATCGCTTGCCATTGGTTTGATGCTGGTTATGGCTCTGGTTATTCTCGTTTTCAGAATGCTGATAATCAAACGGAAAGCAAACAGAGATTTGCTATACAAGAATGAGATGCTCGACCAACAGAACGCCGAGATTCTTGCGCAGCGCGAAGAGATTGAAACTCAAAGAGATTTGATAATGCAGCAATGGCATGAAGTGGAAGATGTCAACCATAAGTTGCTTGAGAGCATAAACTATGCGCGTCGCATACAGCATGCGGCCATTTCGCTCAAAACCGAGGTCGACAAGATTTTTCCGCAAAACATGGTGTTTTACCGCCCGTGCGATATTGTCAGCGGCGACTTCTACCGCGTGGCGCAGTGCGGCAGATTCAGTGTGCTGATAATTGCTGACTGCACTGGGCACGGCATTCCAGGCGCGTTTCTGTCGATGCTGGGTATTTCTGCACTGAAGGAGTTTTGCGTGACCGAGCAGGATGCGGCCAATCCTGGCGCCATACTCGACCGCATGCGCACATTCATAAAATCGACACTTGTTTCCGACAATCGGGAAGCCATCGGCGATGGCATGGACATGACCATTTGCAGTTTCGATTTCTACGCAATGGAAATGCGTTATGCTCTGGCCAATCAAACGGCTGTTGTGGTCCGTGGCGGAGAAGTCATAAAACTTCAGGGCGACCGCATGCCAGTTGGTCGATATGTTGTTGAAAAAGAACATTTTACTACGCAGGCAATGCCGATAGAAAAAGGCGATGTCGTCTATTGTTTCACCGATGGAATCCAGGACCAGTTGGGTGGCGATTTGTCGAACGAGGTGGGAGAGAAGTTCCTAAGGAAGAATCTGATTGACCTGCTGCAAGCCAACAGCGGCATGCCGCTCGAAACACAATGTCAATTACTTGACCAAACAATCAACAATTGGCGCAACGGCCGCCAACAGGTCGATGATATGACGCTTGTGGGGATTAGGGTGTGAGTTGGCAACTGATTCCTGACAACCGCCGAATTACTCTTCTATTTTGATTCTCACCGCCGCAAACTTTCGCAAACCATCGTCGCTCAGGCATTTGCAGGCTTCTTCATAACTTGCGGCATTGTCGACAATGGTGTCGAACATCTGCCAGCGGTAGCCCGACAGCAACGATTCCTCAACCCAATACGAAAACTCGGTGTGCGGATTCAAGTATTCCAACTTCTTCATTCTCAAATACATCGGCAAGCCATCCGACACATCACGCCAAGTGTCGGCAAAAGCGTAGTCGAACCGCTCGGCGGGCATTTGCTTTTCGGCGTACTCAAAAGCATCAGCACAAACAATTCTAACCTTTTCAGGATGAGCGAATTGCGGCAGAATGTGAGTCTTGAAAAGTTCAATCACGTCTTTTGAGCGCTCAATAATGGTTATACTCTCAACATTTGGCTTTAAATGAACAAGATACGGGTAATATCCCATCCCCAACCCGAATGTTGCGACCTTTCCGTGGGCGGCCTCAACGGCAAAGCGGATTGTGGCCGTCTCGTTCGGCTTGATAGCCATCCACTCGTGGCCATCCTCCATCACAGCAGGATAGCTGAAGTCGCAGTCGAAGAAGCCGATGCGCTGAATCTCCTTGAAATCGGGGTCGAGAATCATCTCGTCGCACACAAACGCCTCGTAGGCTTTGTAGTGCTCGTATTTCAGTTCCCAGCGCCCGAATTTGACGTTCGGGATGCGGATGTTTTTGTAGTATGGGTCTTCGGCGTAAGTCTTGGCGTCGAGCTTGACAACCGAACGGCGGAAATAGTCGTTGAGCAGGATGCGGTCTTCGGGATTCTCCTCGGGATTAAGGCCGCAGAAACCCGTCAGCAGCGCGGTGTAGATGGCCTCGTCGGGCAGTATCCCGCCCGGGTTCGATTCTTCCATCAACTCCTTGGTTATCAGGCACGGATTTTGGTCGAGATAGTCGCAGAGCATCCACGCGTAGTTGTTGTTGCGCTCACGGATTTTTATCAACTCCTCAACCTTGGCCTGGTCGGCCGCACTCAGTTTGCTGTTGTTCATCGCGGAAGCGTTAGAAATTGAGCACGGCGGCCACTATAAAGCGGTAGTTTCCAACATTATAGTCCGATTCGTAGTGGTATTTGCCATTTGTATTGTCGGTAACACGCTTGCCGTATGCGGCATTGGTGTACTCAACTTCACCGAAAAAGTTCAGATAATCAGTAGGATAGAAGCCAACACGCGGCTGAACGCGCCAAACATACTCAATGTCGATTCCGCGTCCATAAACATTTGAGGCGACGTCAATATCATCGCCGAAATTGTTGTTGCGGCCGTAGCCAGCAAACAGTCCGGGACGGCAAACACCTTTGGTGCGGCCAAGGTCAACCCAGAATGTTGTGGTGCCGAAGTTGCTGTATTCGTATTTTTTATAATCAGTGATTGATTTTGTTTCAATGTAGCCGCCCATCAAGCCTTGCTCGGTCAAGTTGTCGCCATAAATGCCTTGGAAACGGAAGCTTAACTCGCTGATATTCAGTTTTCCAAACACCGAAACGGCAGTCGAACCGATTTTAGTGTCGGTTTTAAACCTATTTACAGGCTCCACAGGCGTTCCTGTATAGTCATAAAATTGGACATCAATATAAGTGCGCGGCTGAAGCAGAACGTAGTTGAACATCGCGCCAAGCAACAGATTGTCAGTGCGATAGCAGAGTTGCGCATTGAGCTCGGGAATGCAGCTGTTGCGCAGATATGCGGTGCTGCCGCCATCAGGTCCAACCGCCTTGTTATCAAGTTGGAAAGCGGCTATTCCGCTCAACTCAAGACCGCCAAAATATTGTGTGTAGCGAGCCTGCACGTAGCGAGAATAGGGGTGGAACGGTATGCCCATATTGAGCGGGCGTGTGCCGGGCATCACTTCGTGAGCCACCATCGGGTGCCAGTATTGTCCCAGCAGCAGGTTCGACTTCTCCCAACGCATATTTATATAAGCGTGGCGCAGACGCAGCATATTGATGCCGTCGTTGGTGGCGCCAGTGAAATCGCCTTCAAGGTAGCCTGAAATCTTGGCATTGAGAGCGTCGGGCGCACCGATTTTCAAGCCAATACGTGCCGTGATGGCGAGAGCGTTGTTGCTCGGTTGAGCGTTGATGTCGTTGCCGTCGGAGTCAAGCTTTTTGGGGGCAGGATAGAAGAGCATCTGCTCCTCGCGCGCGCTCACCACCTCGCGGGTGTCCATCCAGAACTGCGGGTCAACGAAGCCGCTCATTTTGTAAGTCCATTTCGGCGCTGATTCTTCGGCGTTTGTTGCGTCTTGAGCCATAGATGCGACTGCTACAGCGCTAAAGATGGCTATTGCTGAAAGATGTCTAATCATAAGTTTTACAAAAAATGCTGTTTTTAACCAGCGCAAATAAAGTGAAAAAGCACATTAAATGCCATACGTTTTGCTCGGTTTTTCGGGAGAAGCAAACTAATCGCAAAAAAAATCGCAAATCCCGATTAACTTTCGGCATGTTTTTGCTACCTATAGGCAGAACAAGCAAAAAATGACACTTCAGGAGTTTGAACGGTTATCGGAGAGAATCAGGCAGAAGATGCTGATGCTGGCTGGCAAGTTTTGCGACGCCACTCGGCAATCAGTTGAGGCTGAGGATATTGTGCAGGAGTCGCTTGTTGCTCTTTGGCGCTTGTCGGAAAGCGGTTACCCGATTCGCGATGCGGAGGCGCTGGCCGTGAAAATCGTGAAAAACACCTGCGTGGCTCATTACCGCAAACGGCGGATTGTTGCTCAATCCATTGGCGGAGCCGATTTCGGCGGCGGAATGTCAGCTTCGGCTCTGACCGACGACGAGGATATTGCCAAAATGGAAACGCAGCTTTTTGGCAGCCTGACGCCGTCGCAGCAGATGTTGCTGAAAATGAGGAACGATGACGGGTTGTCGCTCGATGAGATTTCCGCCGTGACGGGCAAACCCAAGGCAAGTGTCAAGACAACCATTTCGGTTGCACGCAAACAGATGCTGGAACAATTAAAACGAATGCTATGATAGACATTTACAACAAACATGAACGCAAAGTTTTGATAGAAAGCTATTTGGACGCTGAAACGACGGTGGGCGAGGAGCGGGCTTTGGCCGAGTATTTCGCAACCCATACTGCCGATGCCGACGAGGAGGCTTTCGCACAGCTGATTCTGGCAAGCAATCCCGCGCTTAAATGTTTGAGTGACAGCGGTGAACAAGAGTTCGACAGATTGGTTGAAGGCCGCCGTCACACTATCGGTTTCCGAACTGCCCTGAAGTGGGTTTCGGGCATTGCGGCAGCCATTGCGCTTGTTGCCATTATTCGGACCAGCATTGTGTCATACCTTGACAATCAATGCGATATAACACCATTAGAGATAGCACAGACACTCAATACGCTGATGGACCTGTCGGCAGACGAGATAGAATCGATGACCGCCACACCTTGTGGGAAAAACGTCTTAATCACGGCCAAAATGAAGGACAATAGCTCGAGCACCTACGTTCTGACTCGTGAAGGCGACGTTCTTAAAACCTACTATGCGTGGCAGAATCAATAGTTTAACCACTAAATTTTAAAAAAATGAGAGCACTTTTAATTTTAGGGCTTTGCGCCACAGCAATGGTGGCCAACGCTCGCACGGCAAAGACCGACACTGTGAACCGATATATCATTAACGGGCAGACAATCAATAATTTCAATGGCACGCAGCTGCAAGGAAAAACCGTGACAAGTTATAACGTGGCTACACAGAACGAGAAGAATCGGGTTGTGGTGACGCACACCATAACAATTGACGGTGCAAAGCAAAATCCTGCGCCGAGTTCCAGTCAAAATCAAAAACCATCACCAATGTTCAAATTTGAAGTCAAAGGAAATGATGGCGTTTCGTATGTAACTGAGGCAGATATGTTAAAGATTGTTGATGGTGTCGTAGTTGACGAATTACCCGGGCCAGGGAACTATATTTCAGCTAAAGCATGGGGACCAGGTTCGCCCGAAGCTAAAAAAATCGGCGAGATAGGAAAGAATGGTGTTGTAATTGTCAGAACAAAACAAATACCAACAAAGATAAATAGCGTCTATTCAGACCAACTCAATATGGTAATAATCGATAAAGACGACAGTAGTAAACTTCCATTCAAAGTTGTATATAATAAAGGCGTAACTTGTGCCTCAGAATTTGCTGGTAATTGTATAAGATTAGAATTTTGGCCGGATGATGAAGATAAATCGTTCGATGTGGTTGTGATTCCTGGTGTTTTTGATGATTATGTATTGTATGTTGACGGCGAAAAATCGGCAACTATGCCTGCTGCTAATAATATTTCCAAAATTGAGGCCTTCGCCCCAGGTACGGAAAAAGCTAAAGCTTACACAAGCGATGGCAAAGGCGCAGTGCTCATCGATACTCGAACAAATATCTTTATTGTTGATGGAAAGCGAGTTTCTGCGGCAGAAATGAAAGCACTTGACACCCGCAAAATTAAGTCTATTGATGTGCTGAAAGGTGAATCGGCAAAACGCTATACCGAAGACCCGAGGGTGGGAGTTTTCGTTGTAAAGACGAAATAGTAAGGTGTAATTGGTGCTTTAATAGTACGCGGCAATAGTTTATATAAATTGTTGCCGCTTTTTTATTGTCAGTCCGATTTCAATATTTCCATGTATCGTTCGTAACTGATTTTTTCTCCGCCCATTGATTTCAGATGCTCGGTTTCGAACTGGCAGTCGATGAGTTGTCCGCCGTGCGCGGCCATTGTCTGGGCGAGAAAGATGAGCGCAGTTTTCGATGCGTTCGGCTCAAGCGAGAACATACTCTCGCCAAAGAAACAATGCCCGATTGTGACACCGTAGAGCCCACCGACAAGTTGGCCATCGTGCCAAACCTCAACGCTTGTGGCAAAGCCGATGTCGTGCAGATGTTTGTAGGCCGAAATCATATCGGGGCCAAGCCACGCGCCATCCAACTCACAGCGGCCGTCGGCGGTTGGGCAGTTCTGAATTACGGCGGCAAAATCTTTGTTTATGGTGCAAGTGAAAATGTTCTTGTTCAGCACGTTACGCATTGAGTGCGATATTCGGACCTTCTCGGGGAAAATCACAAACCGCTCCATCGGGCAGAACCACATAATGGTCTCATTTTTAAAACTGTACCACGGAAAAATGCCGTTGCAGTAGGCTAGCAAAAGACGTTCGGCCGACAGGTCGCCGCCAATGGCAATCAATCCGTCAGGCTCGCCTAAATGCGGGTCGGGGAAAGCAATCCGATTATCGAGTTTGAAGACCATAGAACGAAATTAAGAAACAGTAGCAAACGTGCACAAATCAAAAACGATTATTTTCGGCAAAAATAAAATCCAATGCAGGACATCGAGCGCCATCCGTTGAAACCGTTTCTGCCGTCATCGGCTAAAGTGCTGATGCTGGGCAGTTTCCCGCCGCCACGAGCGCGTTGGTCAATGGATTTCTTCTACCCCAATTTTCAGAACGATATGTGGCGCATATTGGGCATTGTCTTCTATGCCGACAAGAACCAGTTTGTGATTGCCAACGAGCGGCGATTTGATTATGAAGCGGTTGTGAAATTCTGTACCGAAGCAGGAATTGCCATTTTTGATACTGCATCGACTGTGCGGCGGCTGAAGGACAACGCATCGGACAAATTTCTTGAGATTGTTGAACCAACCGATTTGGCAATTTTGCTGCGTCAGATTCCCGATTGCCACACCATTGTAACCACGGGCGAGAAAGCCACTGATGCCATAGTAGAACGTTACGGGTGCGCAAAACCGCAGGTTGGCACATTCAGTCCGCTTTCAATTGGCGGACGCGGCTATCGGTTCTACCGAATGCCTTCATCGTCAAGGGCTTACCCGCTGGCGCTTGATAAGAAAGCTGATGCCTATCGGGCAATGTTCACGGCGATTGGAATGCTGTAAAAAACAATATTTAGGTAAATCGCCTAATTGTATCATCATTTATTTCGGCAAAAAAAATTGTGTGCTTATATTTGCCAACGGTAACTAATGACTTCAACTGACACGCAATAGCAAGTTTAGTTGGCAGTCAATCAATGATTTAAAAACGATGATTCTTACCATTTTCAAACTTGTAGGCTGCCTTGCCTTGCTTATGTTCGGTATGAAGACAATGAGCGAGGGCTTGCAGAAACTCACGGGCGGCCATTTGCGCAATGTGCTCGCCACAATGACAAAAAATCGTGTAACGGCTTTACTAACAGGTACATTCATTACGGCAGCCGTGCAGTCGTCAACTGCAACAACCGTGCTCACCGTAAGTTTTGTAAACGCTGGCTTGCTGTCTTTGACGCAAGCCATCGCTGTTATTATGGGTGCCAACATCGGAACCACTGTCACGGGCTGGCTGATGGCAATATTCGGCTTCCAGTTCGATATGACAAGCGTTGTCTATCCGCTGTTTGCCGTGGGCATTGTGCTCACTTTTATGAAAAACAACGGTACCAAGTCGTTTGGTGAGTTTGTATTCGGATTTGCATTTATGTTTTTGGGTCTTACCACACTGCGCGCCAACGCGGTTGAAATGGACCTTTCGCATAATCAGGCGGTTATCAACTTCTTCGCATCGTGCGGACATTGGGGATTCTGGACCACGCTGCTGTTCCTGCTTTTGGGCGGCTTGCTGACAATGTGCGTGCAGTCGTCGGCGGCAATCATGGCCATCACCCTTATACTCTGCTCGAGCGGCGTTCTGCCTATTTATCAAGGTATTGCACTCGTTATGGGTGAGAACATCGGTACAACCGTAACATCGAACATTGCCGCACTCAACGCCAGCACACAAGCGCGAAGGGCTGCCCTTGCACACTTGATTTTCAATCTATTCGGTGTTTGCTGGATACTGATTATATTCCATCCGTTTGTGAATATGGTTTGCCACATTGTGGGCTTCGACCCCGATTATGTGCCGCAGACACCCGACGAAATCGCGCAGGCATCAGTTCGTGTAACCTACGCTCTGACAGGCTTCCACACAGCGTTCAACCTTTGCAACGTGATGCTGCTCATCTGGTTCATCAAACCGCTCGAAGGATTTATCGGCCGCGTCATCAAGAACAAGGAGGAAGAAGACGACATCCGTCTGCGCTTCATCAGCGGCGGTATGATGTCAACATCAGAACTTTCGATTCTGGAGGCCCGCAAGGAGATAAACCTTTTTGCCGAGCGCTCGCTGAAGATGTTCGGGTTTGTGAAAACGCTGCTGCATCTCGACGATGTGAACGAATTCTCGAAACTCTACTCACGAATTGAGAAGTACGAAGGCATCAGCGACAATATGGAGATTGAGATTGCCAACTACCTGAACAACGTTGCCGAGGGTCGCTTGAGCCCTGAAGGCAAGTCAACGGTGAGGTCGATGCTGCGCGAGATTTCGGAGATTGAGAGCATCTGCGACAGCAACTACAATATGAGCCGCGTCATCAAGCATAAGTTCGATTCGAAGGAAGATTTTACCGATGAGCAGTATAAGCACATTGAGCATATGTTTGAATTGGTGGAAAACGCTCTCACCCAGATGATTAAGCTGATTGAAGACACCGAAGGAACAGTGCTTGCGGTTCAGTCGCTGAACATCGAGAACGAGATTAACACCTTCCGTTCACGCCTGAAAGAGAACAACATATTCGACATCAACGACAAGAAGTACGATTACCAGATGGGCGTTCACTATATGGACATCATCTGCGACTGCGAGAAGTTGGGCGACTATGTGATTAACGTGGTTGAAGCACACGCACAGGTAAGACTCACCGTTTAAGGATTGATTAATTGAAGGATTGAAGGGCTGATTAGTTGTAAAATGGGATTTCATTCCATTTTTGTAAGCGTGACATCTTCAAATCCTGTAATTCCGTAGTCAACAGCCCTAAACTGTTCAATTATGATGGTGTCACTTGATTTAAAAACAACTTTATGCTTTGTTGTTTTTCGAGATAGTTCTATTTCGTAGTTTCTGGTAACTTGAATACTATCATCATTTATAAACGCATAAGATGCTTCTAAATAGTCGGACTCATAATGCTGATTAGCAAAGGTTATACTATTATGGGAAAATATGTAATAATTTTTGCAACTTTCACAAGGTGAAAGTTCTCTCCACTTTCCAACCAACTTATTATTCAAGACCAAATCTCCATCAATACATTCTTTAGAACAATTGGACGCTATCAATAAAAAAGTGTCTGTTTGAAATTTATCTCGAGGATAGTAACAATCTATAAAATTATTGATAATAAGAGTGTTACCGTGCATCGATATTTTATATTCAAAAGGTTTGATAAAATAAATTTTCTCTGCACCTTCCCAATCTAAAAGCAATAAATTATTTTTTAAAGAGTATGAATAAATGCCCCAATAGGGGTGTCCGCATAAATCCATTTGTTGCCCGCTATAATCTCTTGGCCCTCTTAACAATAGGTCTTCTGTAAATCGTAATGTATCAGTTCCTGTTTTAGCATCAATCCATATAGTGTTTCGGATTCTTTGATTATCAATTGTGTCGTCATCATTTTTAGAACAGCTATAAAGCACGAGACACAGTGGTATTAGAATTATCTTGTTCATATAAAATGTGTTAAATGACTTACAAATATGGAATAAATGATTCGCAAATGCAAATTCTCGATTGGAAGGTTGATGTCCGACACCTAACACCTAACACCCAATAACTATCTTCCCTTCTGCTTTTTCCATTCGCTGGCCACAAGGCAAAGTTCGTCGTAAAACGCTTCGCCGTATTTGCGTATCAGCGGCTCTTTCAGAAATCTGTAGACGGGAACGCCCAAACGCTCGCCTTTTTCGGTTGCTTCGAAACAGAGCGGAATACGCTCATAGTTGAGTGCGTCGAAGTCGCCGCAGCGCTTGATGCGGATAGGGTAGAGGTGGCACGAAATGGGCTTCTGAAAATCGACTTCACCATCGCGCCAAGCCATCTCAATGGCGCATTTCACAATTCCGCCGTCGTCCACAGCATAAACGCACGGACCGTTGTCGATGAGTGTTGTAACCTTGTCGCCATCGCGGTCAACAATCCATTTGCCTTGCGCCTCGATGGCCGAAATGCCTTCTGCCGTCAGTCGAGGACGGATGGTTTCGAAAATGCGGTCGAGAATCTGCGTCTCCTCATCGGTCAGCGGTGCACCCGACGAGCCTTGCACACAGCAATGCCCTTTGCACACCTTCAGGTTGCAGAAGAAGTTTTTCTCAATCACATCGAGACTGACTAGTTTTCCGTCGATTTCGAACATGCGCGTTACCACATACGAATTTTGCACACTACGGCATCTGGCTTGAATGTCGGATTCTCTAATTCTGTGCCTTCAATACTATATACTTCAGGCAGTTGGCCGTCGTAACCATCTTTTTCCACATAATATTGAATATGTGTCGATATGGCTCCGAGCTCTATAAGTTCGTTGATTGTGTAAACTATGTAAAGGTCGTTCGGATAAGCCGCCAGCACGTCGCTGACTGGGCTGCCAACATGCAGATTCTTTTCAATATAGTATTCCTTTGAAAATAAGTTTATTATCCTAATGGTTTTGCCATCGTATTCTGGTTCCAATTCGGCAACCAGCTCATCGCCTTTCTTAATGGCAAACTTAACTTCATCTTCGCCTTCGGGCCCCATATATGTTTGGCGCTCAATGGTTAATCCATCCAATTCTGTTGGAATCGCATCACCTTTTTTAAAGCTGAACTCGATTAGCGGCGATTCCTCGGGCGCATTATCAACATTTGCTTCGGCAACGGTTCCTGTTGCGTTTTCAGCGTTTGAATTGTTGTTGGTTTTGGTATTGCTGTTGCACGAAATCAGGCAGATAGCGGCACCAAGAGCGATAAGGTTTATACGTTTCATATACTTATAGTTTATGTACAAAGATAGAAATAATGCAGCAATTCAATTCTTTAATTTTTCAGTTGGTCAGTCAGTCAAATCTTTAATCAATGGCCTCAATCAGAAAACTGACTGGGCGGAAGCCGTCGTTGCAAGAAATCATGGCGCTTTTCGGGTTCTTCATCCAGCCGTCGTAGAAGTTTGATGCGCCGTGCGACAGCGCCAGCACAAAAGGAGAGAGGCTGTCCCACGCGCTTTGGCAGAAACCCTTGGGCTTGCACCAGCCGTCGGCTATAAACACCTGACCTTCTTGCATTTCGCAGGCGTGTTCAATCGGGTTTTCATACTTCGCCGCCAAATCGGCGTAAAACGCTTTTCGCATTACGGTTATGCGGATTTTCTTCATTTATTATTTAGGATTTAGGAGTGATGAGTTACAAGTTATAAGTTGCAAGGCATAAGGCAAATGGCATAAGGAAATTACGAATTGCGAGTCAAAGCTTTAATCATTAACCATTAATCTTTGTTATCGTTTACTCCGTGCTTCCCCAGACACCGCGGTACAGGTTGCAGCCGACAAAGTTTCCTGCCACAATGCTGACGTAGAAAATCAGTACATCTATCAGATTATCAGCGAGGAACTGCGCTGGCACGGTCATATAGTAGAATGCGTCGGCAACGCAGTGCGGAAAGCCGCACATGATGAACAATGGCACACCGAACAGCAGTGGTAGGTTCTTGTCTTTGCGGGCGAAGGTGACGGCCGTGGTCATTATGAATCCGCAGCCGATGGCCAGAATGCCGCCTTTAAGAGGACCACACTTGAGTCGTCCTTCAAGAACCGATTGCGCGGTTTCCTGCAGCGGCATTGGACTGCATCGGGCAATCATCGCAACGGCCAGACAACCAATTAGATTGCCCAACAGAATCAGAAACAGTTGCCCAACTTCGCCCTTCACAATGAATCCGGCGGTGCCGGTGTAGAGTTTCAGTTTGTAGTGGACCACAGTGAGCAGTCCGAAGGCGAAAAGCACCGCCCCGACAATGCTTTTTTCGGCCAGATAGCCGAATCCGGCAATGCCGATGCACACGCCGGCCAAAAATGCCGACCGAAGAATTTTGAATGTGTCCATTCTTTCAGTTTCTAATTGATTAACAAAATATTGCACTATGCGGACTGCACAGCACCAATCCGCTGTTCAAAAATAACTTTCGGAATTGTGAAACCATTGTCTATCTTTGGTAAGTTACACACAAATAAATAACAATATGACACATTCAAGATTTGCCTGCACAATTTTTGCGGCATTAATAGGATTCAGCGCTATGGCGCAATTTCCTCAAAGAGAGCAACTTCCCGAAGGTTCGATGGGTTTGGCAACCAATATCAACCGCAACTCGTATCCACGGATTTTGAAAGATAACAGCCTGATGTTCAGATTGATGGCGCCTGAAGCCAAATTGGTTCAAGTTGACATTTGCGGCAAAAAGTACGATATGACTCGCGACGACCGCGGCCAATGGTCGGTTACTATTCCGGCTCAAGTACCTGGTTTCCATTACTATTCGCTTGTTGTTGATGGCGTTTCAGTAAACGACCCGGCAAGCGAGGCCTTCTACGGCTGCGGCAAGATGATGAGCGGCATTGATATTCCCGAATCGGGAACTGAATTGTTTGAAGTTCAGGATGTTCCGCATGGCGAAGTTCGGCAAATCAACTATTTTTCGAAGGTTGACAACGAGTGGCGTCCGTTATTTGTCTATACGCCAGCAGGATACAACGAGAGTAAAGACCGCTATCCAGTGGTTTACATCCAGCACGGCGGTGGCGAGGATCATCGCGGTTGGGTGCAGCAGGGACGCATGGCCAACATTCTTGATAATTTGATTGCCGCTGGCAAGGCTGTGCCGATGATTGTTGTCAGCGCCAACAGTAACATCCAAACACGTGGCACTAGAGGCGGCTCGGCATACTCACAGCAGGGAATGCAGCCGTTCCGTAACGAGATGGTTGAGAACATTGTTCCGTTTGTCGATAAGAACTACCGCACCAAAGCCGAGCCGAAATTCCGTGCAATGTGCGGCCTTTCGATGGGCGGGGGGCAGTCGTTCTATGTTGGTCTGCTTTCGCCCGACGTGTTTGCCAATGTCGGCATCTTCTCAACAGGAATGTTCGGCGGCATTGCAGGTGCGGCTAATTTCGACCTTGAAAAAGAGTGCCCGGGAATCCTTTCCGATACCAAGACTTTCAATAGCAAACACGATGTTTTCTACATCAGCTGCGGTGAGCAGGACCCGCGCATTCAGTACAACAAGGCTATTGCCGAGAAAATGCAGCAAGCAGGTGTGAATGTGCAATTTAACTCGTTCCCGGGTGACCACGAATGGCAGCCTTGGCGCAAATCACTTGCTGACTTCGCACAGCAATTATTCAAATAGGCTGGAGGAATTGTTAGTTTTCAACTTGTTGGCTGCTGGCGGTTTGTTCTGAAGAATTTTCAGCTTGATTCTTCCCGAATCGCATGAAAATTCCTGCCAAAATTGTGCCCGAAATTGAGTGCCATGCGCATGAGATGGCGCACGGAACAACGGCCAGTGGGTTGGTTGCCATAAAGAAGTTTGTGGCCAGATTGGTTGCCAGTCCTGCGTTCTGCATTCCAACTTCGATGCTAATGGTGCGCTTTTTTGCAGTGTTGAATTTGAATAGCGTGCCTGTCAGAAAGCCAAGCAGATAGCCGATTGTATTGTGGCAGAATACCACGCCGAATGTCAGCAGTAACATTGTCAAGCCGTTGGCAATCAGTTGGTTGTGAACTGCAGAAATGACTCCGCCAACAATGCACGCCAAGCAGATGACACTCACGCCTGGCATCACGCTCTGAATGCTCTTGAACTGCTGACGGCTGCCGAGCCACAAGTTGAGGAAAAATCCGATGGTGACAGGTATAATGGTCACTATCAGTATGTTGATGAACATTCCAACTGCATCAACATCAACACTCTGACCAGCCAGCCAGAGCACCAGCAGCGGCGTGACAATGGGCGCCAGAAGGGTAGAGGCAGTAGTCATCCCGACGGAAAACGCCACATCGCCCTTGCATAGGAAACTCATAATGTTGCTCGATACGCCGCCTGGGCAGCAGCCAACCAGAATGATGCCAATAGCCATCGGTGTGTCAAGATTGAATATCCGCGTAAGCGACCATGCCACCAGCGGCATAATGGTGAATTGCGCGCATGCCCCGATGAAAATATCGCCTGGCCGCGAGAAGAGCACCTTGAAATCATTGGTGGTGAGCGTCAGGCCCATTGTGAGCATTATCACGCCCAGAATCACCGTCTGCGTGTAGCCCGACACCCAATGGAACGCGCCAGGGACAAAGAATGTGAACACTGCCGTGGCAATCACAAACCATGATGCCTTGCTCGACAGTAACTGACTGATTTTTTGCAAAATGAACATTCGCTTCTTTTATAAAGCCATGTTTGTCAAAATCCGACTTGCAGGCACAACTGAATTACAGCATCTCCTTGACCTCGAGAAGCATCTCCTTGATTGATTCAAGCGATTTCACCACCTCAAAGTTGTTGATGGTGTCCTCGCGGTTGTCGTGCAGTTTGCGTTTTGCGCCTTCAAGCGTCAGTCCGCGCTCTTTCACAAGGTGGTAGATGATGTAGAAGTTGTCCACATCGTTTTTAGTGAACAGCCTGTTACCCTTTTTGTTACGCTGCGGCTTGATGATGTCGAACTCACGTTCCCAGAAGCGTATCAGCGATGTGTTGACGTCAAACATCTCGGCCACTTCGCCGATGGTGTAGAATAACTTTTCTATTTTTTGCTCTTTGTACGGCATAGTTGTGTGGTTATTTAATCAAAACTCATTGTCATTGTGTTAGATGCTTCGAGTATTTTTTTGTACTCCTCTGGCGTGAGGTCGCTGTAGTAGTAGTTGACGGGGTTTTCCGTCTTGTTGTTTTTCCGCACCTCGTAGTGTAGGTGAGGAGCTGTTGAGCGGCCAGTGCTGCCAATCTCACCAATCACGTCGCCGCGCTGCAGCTTTTGCCCCCTTTTGACTTTGATTTTGTCAAGATGGGCGTAGAGTGTTTTGTAGCCGTATCCGTGGTCAACAATCACATTGTTGCCATAGTCGGGCGAGGAGCCAGCACTCACAACCTGTCCCTTGCCAGTTACATACACAGGTGAGCCTTTCGGCGCTGCCAGGTCAATGCCGCTGTGCATCTTCAGAGTGCGGTAGATTGGGTGCATGTGGTAGCCGTAGCCCGAAGCAAGATATTGAACGTTTTTGTCGCCTATAGGCGAAATTGATGGAATATAAGCCAGTTGTTTCTCTTTGTCCTGAACCAGTTTCATCAGATTGTCAAGCAGTTCTTTCTGCGATTCGATGCGGTCCATCAGGTTGTCGATGTTTCCCGATGTCTCCTGAAGAATGTCGGAATTGCTTTTGCCAATGAGTGAGAGTTGCGTGGCGGAATCCGTATTTTGGCTTGCAGAAGTTTGTCCGACACCGAAAATCAGCCGGTGGATGTTTTCGTCGTGCTTCTGGATTTCGTCCATGCTTTCCTCCATTTTTCCCACTTTCTGGGTCAGCTGTTCATATTGATATTGGAGTTGCTTGTTCTCGCGCTTTTGGAGTTTCTCGTCGGGAGTGTCGAACAGAACTGACAGAACAACAAATATGCCCACTACAATTCCGCAGAACAGCAGGGCGTTACGCAGAAATTTTGATGCCCGCTGCTTGAAAGAAGGAGTTATTTTGTCATAACTCAGCTTTTCCGGATCGAAACTGTATTTCGGTTCTGACATTATTTTTCTGAAATCTTTGAAACAACGTAGCAAAACTAATTAAAAAAAGTAAGTTTGCAACTTTCAGTATGAATTGAAATTTAAGTTTTATTTATATGAATTCTAAAGAGATACGTAATCAGTTCAAAGAGTTTTTCGCGTCGAAGCAGCACCAGATTGTGAGCAGTGCGCCGATGGTTATCAAAGACGACCCGACACTGATGTTCACCAATGCGGGTATGAACCAGTTCAAGGATATTTTCCTTGGCATATCGCCGCGCAAGTGGCCGCGCGTGGCCAATAGTCAGAAATGTCTGCGCGTGTCGGGTAAGCACAACGACCTTGAGGAGGTTGGACACGACACCTATCACCACACAATGTTCGAAATGCTCGGCAACTGGTCGTTTGGCGACTATTTCAAACCTGAAGCCATTGCCTGGGCATGGGAGTTGCTCACCGAAGTTTACAAATTGCCGAAAGACCGCCTTTACGCCACAGTGTTTGAAGGCGATGCCTCGGAGAATCTGGCTCTTGACACCGAAGCGGAGGAAATCTGGCTTAAGTATCTGCCGAAAGACCGTGTAATCCACGGCAACAAGCACGACAACTTCTGGGAGATGGGCGCCACTGGTCCGTGCGGCCCTTGCTCTGAAATCCATATCGACCTGCGCGATGACGCAGAGCGCGCTAAAGTGCCTGGCCGCGACCTTGTGAACCAAAGCAACCCGCTGGTTATCGAAATCTGGAACCTTGTGTTTATGCAGTATAACCGCAAGGCCGACGGCTCACTCGAGCTTCTGCCGCACAAGCACGTCGATACTGGTATGGGCTTTGAGCGCCTGTGTATGGCTCTGCAAGGCAAGAAATCGAACTACGATACTGATGTTTTCCAACCGATAATCAAGGAGATAGGCCGCATTTGCGACTGTGAGTACGGCAAAGACGAAAAGGTTGATGTGGCAATGCGCGTTGTGGCCGACCACGTGCGCACAATCGCTTTTTCGGTGACCGACGGTCAGCTTCCGTCGAACGCGAAGGCTGGATACGTTATCCGCCGAATCCTTCGCCGCGCTGTTCGCTACGGATACACATTCCTTGGTCAGCGTAAATCGTTTATGTATAAGCTGTTGCCCGTTCTGGTTGACACAATGGGCGAGGCTTATCCCGAACTGAAAGCGCAACAGGCTTTGGTTGAGAAAGTTATGAAGGAGGAGGAAGACGCATTCCTTCGCACTCTTGAGACAGGTATCCGTCTGTTGGACAAGATTATGGCCGACACAAAGGCTGCTGGCAAAAAGGAGATTACGGGCGTCGAAGCATTCACGCTTTACGACACCTACGGATTCCCGCTCGACCTTACCGAACTGATTCTGCGCGAGAACGATTTGACTGTCAATCAGGCAGATTTTGATGTTGAAATGCAGAAACAGAAGGAGCGCGCGCGCAACGCCGCTGCCGTTGAGACTGGCGACTGGGTTTATCTGCAAGAAGGCGAGTCGGAGTATGTCGGCTATGACCTGACAGAGGCCGATGTCGAGATTCTGCGCTATCGCAAGGTTAAACAGAAGAATCAAGAACTTTATCAGATTGTGCTCAACCGCACACCGTTCTACGCCGAAATGGGCGGTCAGATTGGCGACACTGGCTACATTGAAGCCGATGGTGAGCGCATTGCAATTATCGATACAAAAAAAGAGAACAAGTTGAGCGTGCATTTGGCAAAATCGCTGCCGAAAGACCCGACGACCACCTTCCGCGCGGTTGTCGATGTTGAGCGCCGTCAGCAAACGGCCAACAACCACACGGCTACTCACTTGCTGCATTACGCTCTGCGTCAGGTGCTTGGCACACACGTTGAGCAGAAGGGCTCAATGGTGTCGCCCGATTGCTTGCGTTTCGACTTCTCTCATTTCCAAAAGGTTACCGATGAGGAGATTCGCAAGGCAGAGCACATTGCCAACAAACTTGTCCGTCAGAATCTGCAACTCGAGGAGAACCGCAATATGCCTATTGAAGAGGCTAAATCGCTTGGTGCGATGGCTTTGTTTGGAGAGAAATACGGTGACACGGTGCGTGTTATCAAATACGGCCCGTCGATTGAGTTGTGCGGTGGTACTCACGTTCATTCAACAGGCGAGATAGGTCTGATTAAGATTGTGTCGGAGAGTTCGGTGGCCGCAGGCGTTCGCCGTATTGAGGCTGTGACCGCCGAAAAGGCTGAAAATATGTTCGATGCGCAGCAGGATGTTCTTCGCTCGCTGAAGGAGATGTTCAACAACGTGCCCAATCTGGCGCAGACCATTAAAAAGACCGTTGACGAGAACGCCGAACTGAAGCGCGACATTGAGAAGTTTATGCAGGAGAAAATCCAAAAGATAAAGGCCGATGTTCTGGCAAATGCCGAAACCAAAGGCGATGTGAAGTTGTTCCGTGTGCCTGTCGGCATTGAGATGAGCCCTGACGCACTGAAGGATTTGGCATTCAGAATCCGTGGCGAGGTGAAGGACAAGTTCCTGTTTGTGGCAGGTGCAAAATACGATGGCAAACCGTCGCTGACTATTGCAATGAGCGACGCTTTGGTTGCCACTGGCCTGAACGCTTCGCAGATGATTCGCGAGGCTGCCAAAGAGATTCAAGGTGGTGGCGGCGGCCAACCGTTCTTTGCTTCGGCAGGCGGCAAAAACGCCGATGGCCTTGACAAGGCGGTGAATGCGATTGTAGGGATGATTTAAATGGTTAAAGATTAATGAATAATGATTAATTAATGCCCGCTTCGGCGGGCATTTTTTTTGCGTTGTCGTGATTCAAAGTCGGGTAGAGGTGTCACTCATTTGAGTTAATTTCATAGATTTGCCCATTATGAGACAAATTCTCGCCACCGTCAGATTGGTTGTTTTGTTCGCTGGTTCGCTTGTTTTGGTGATTGTCGGACTGATTCTGCTTTTCATTTGTTTCGGTAGCCCAGACATAAGTCACTTTATTACAAGGAATTGGGCGAGGTTCAGCTTGTTTGTTCTCAACGCGAAAGTGCATTTCTCAGGTCAGGCACCCGAGCGGCGCGTCATTCTGATGGCCAATCACCGCAGTTACATCGACATTTTCCTCACCTTCTCGCGTTATCCTGCATCAATAGTTGCCAAGAAGGAACTGGGCCGCTGGCCGATAGTCGGTTGGAGCGTGCGGCTTGCTCGGATGATTCTGGTTGACCGCAGCAGCAAAAGCAGCCTGATTGCCACAATGCGCGCCATCAAGGCTGAGATTGACAAAGGCGGCGGCGTGATACTCTTCCCCGAAGGCGGCATCAAGGCCGAATCGCTAACAGCACCGTTCAAGCACGGGTCGTTTAAGATTGCGCAGACAACGGGTACACCCATTGCTCCAGCGGCCATTAACTATCACGATTCCAAGGTGTTCTGGGGCGATGAGTCGTTCCTGACCAACTTCTACCGCCAGATGGGTAAATGGCGCACCGATGTTGATTTCTGGATTGGCAAGCCGATAACCGCTGAATCGGACGCAGAGTTGATGGAGGCTGTCAAGCAGACGATTGACGAAAAATTGACGGAGTTTGAAAGTAAAACTAAAAAGGCATAAGCAATAAATTATCTAGATATTAATCACTAAATCAAACTGTTATGATTCTAACAACAACATTCACCGTTCCAAATCGGGAGATTGAGCAGATTCTGGGAATCGCTCGCGGGAGCACCGTTCGCGCCAAGAATGTTGGCAGCGACTTTTTGGCTGGACTCAAAAACATTGTTGGCGGCGAGATTGAAGAGTACACGCGGCTTCAGGCCGAATCGCGCGAGCAAGCGCTGCAGCGTATGACCAAAGATGCCGAGCGTTTGGGAGCCGACGCCGTTGTAGGGCTGTCATTCAGCACATCGATGATTGCCCAAGGTGCCGCTGAAATCCTTGCTTATGGTACTGCTGTCAAACTCAAATAGTTGATATTGTGCATCTTATTGGACATGGTATGATAATAGGTTTGTTATATTCAGCATTTTTGGCCGTCAGTGCAGTTATTATTGTGGTGCTGATTGTCCGCCGAATCAGAATCAAGAAAACCGAAACTTTTGAGAAACGCGATGATTAATGTCAATATTGGACCCGAACTGAAGGCCGTCAACCCAACAATGGCACTTGGCGTGATGGAATGTAAAGTGCTGAATACAAATTATAACGAAGGTCTTTGGAGCGAGATTGACGCGCTCACAGCCGAAATCCGCCGCACGCTGACACCCGACAGCATCAAGGAGCAGCCGCAGATTGCCGCCACACGCCGTATGTACGCCGATTGCGGCAAGGACCCGAGCCGTTACCGCCCCAGCGCCGAGGCTCTGATGCGCCGTTTGGTGAAGGGCAACAACTTGTACCAAATCAATACGATGGTGGATTTGGTAAACCTTGTGTCAATGCGCTATGGCTACTCAATTGGCGGTTTTGATGCCGACAAGGTTGTGGGCAATGTGGTGGCTGGAATCGGACGTGAGGGCGAACCCTACAACGGCATTGGCCGCGGACCGCTCAACATTGCCTGTCTGCCCGTTCTGCGCGACTCGGTTAGCGGCTTCGGAACGCCCACCAGCGATGAGGAACGCACTGCTATGAGCCTTGAAACCAGCCATTTCTTGATGGTTGTCAACGCCTACGATGGTCCTGCCTTGTTGCCTGAACTGTTCGATTATACGCGGCAACTGCTTGAAAAATATGCAGAAGCGAGGGATATTGAAACGAAGATAGTTAGGAGTTAGGAATTAGGAGTTAGGAATTAGGCACTAGGCACTAGGGATTAGGAATTGGTATTGATTTTAAACCTGTTAAACCCGTTAAACCCGTTAAACTTTAAACTAAACCTTCTCAACAGCGAAGCGCTAAACATTCTCAACGTCTAAACAATTCACCGATTCACCAGTTAACCGATTAAACCAAACCAATGTCCGACGAAACCGATAAATATCTGACTCTCAGCGGTTATTCCGAAGGCGTCTACAAAGAGAAAGGTAGTCGTTTTCTGGCTTTTGCGTGGCCTGTTTTCACTGAAGATGAGGTGCGCCAGCATATTAAAGACTTGAAAAAGACCTACTTCGACGCGCGCCACCACGTTTACGCTTTCCGCTTGGGTGCCGATATGAAAACTTATCGCTGCAGCGACGACGGCGAACCCGCAAACTCGTCAGGACCACCTGTTTTGGGGCAGATTCAGTCGGCCAACCTGACCAACGTGCTTATTGTGGTTGTGCGCTATTTCGGTGGCACCAAATTGGGCGTTCCAGGCTTGATAAACGCCTATCGCACAGCCGCTTCCGACGCTATTGCCAACAATCAGATTGTGGAGCAGTATGAGCAGGACCGCTTCACAATAAAATTCGACTACACCGCAATGAACGACGTGATGCGCGTGCTGAAAGACGAGAATCCGCAGCAATCGAATCAACAATTTGACAATCAGTGCAGTATTTACCTATCAATCCGCAAAAAACAAGGCGAAACGCTGCGGCAGAAACTCTCGAAAATTGAGGGCTTGGAGATTGCGTGAGTTTTATTTTCCGCTTTTCCGCCTATTGCAGTCGCGGCAGAGCATCTGGCAGTTTTCGGGTGTGGTTTTGCCGCCTTCATGCCACGGTGTGATGTGGTCGGCTTCCATCTGCTCTAGTTCGAAATGCTTGCCGCACTCGGGGCAGATGCCCAACTGACGCTCGTAGGCCGACAGTTTCTGCGCATCGGTGAAGGCGCGGATTGACAGATACTTCTCCTTGCCTGTGAGAATGTACGGATAGATTCCCGTCTTTTTGGTTACGTCGTCGTCGAGAATCAGACGCTTGACTTCCGCATCAATCTTTTGATTATCAAAAACTTGATCCTTGTAATTCTTGTATAGCATTCCCCAATCGACGCCCTTCATAATCTTTTTGCGCTCTTTGGTTGGGCGGAATGTGGTTTCAACCCAAGTGATTACCGACTGGAAGAACTGCCACAGCGGCGCTGCGTTTGGGTCGTGCTGATGGTTGCCCATATGCGCCTCGATGTTGCCGTCGGAAATCCACGAGATGGCCGTTTCAAGGTACTCCTGGCGGATGGCCGAGCCTGTCAGATAGTCGCTGCCGATTTTCACTGCGGGGCAGCCGTTCTTGCTGAAATAGCGCTTGGCATCGCTCACCCACGAGCCCGCATACACGGCGTTGCGCAACTCCTGCTCGGTGAGTTCCTCGCCCGCTATATTGATGGTTTTGAACCATTTGAGTTTCTCGCTCTCCTCGCCGCTGCAGATGTAAACCTGAAGTTCGTAGTTCAGGATGCGCTCCTGCTCGTCGGGCTGAAGGTTGTGGAAATAGCGGAACATATAGGCGAAATCGCCGTTCACATACTGGCAGATGCTGATTGTACGCTGCTGACCATCAATGATTTCGTAGGTTCCGTCGTCGCGGACGGCCCAATACATCACGTTGAGCGGAAAACCCTGCGTGAGCGTGTCGATTACGGCATCGCGCTGCTTCTCTTTATAAACAAACTCGCGCTGATAAGGCGGGCGCACATCGAGACGGCCACCGTAGGCTTTCACTCCGTTTTCGGCATTGTCCACGTAGCCGTTTGTCAGTTCGCGGACGGTGATTTTGTGCAGTTCGATTTTCATATTCGGTTGATTTTTATTCGATTATACTATTGCTTGCCATTGTATTCGCCTTGTGGTTCTGCCGCTTGCCGTAGTTGTTCTTCGGACTGAACGTATGGCGTTTGTTGCTTGCGACGGATAAGGATTCTCATATATGGAACGATTGCTTTTCCTTTATTATCATAATAGCATAAATCAGGATGACCTTCTGTTATTTGACCTTTGTTTCCCTGTGCGTAGTAGTCATCAACAAATTGTTTTGACATACCTTTCCCGTCTTCTATGTATCTACTTAAATTTATAATTTCGAATTGGTCAGGGTTATATTTATCTAAAAACGTGATAGGTACGCCCATTACTCCCTCGTAATCCATAGGTATGTCCGAAGTTTTATCCACGTTGATTGCATTATAGTCATCATACGTTGGATATTCTTCTGGTGTATATGATTTGTAAAGTATTAAATCCTCGTGTCGTTTGGGGATTTCCAAATTCGTAAACCAATTAACCCCCGATACTCTAATCATTCCTTCTCGATGGTCGCCTGCAGTTGCTGTATCTTCATATTTGCTGATAAAATGTCCAGCACCTCCTTTAAATCCATAACCCAACCAAAGTTTATTATCTTTTATCAATGGAAATATTTCTCTATAACTAATAGCATTTTGATGTCCTACAATCACAAACTTTTTGTCATATTTTATCAGTTGAGCAACATAGTCTCTGAAAAGTGAAAATGGCGGATTAGTTACCACAATATCAGCCTCTTTCAGTAGTTCAATACACTCTGGCGAACGAAAATCTCCATCACCCTTTAGGAAGTTTATTCCAATCTCTTCGGGGTCGGGCACGCGGTTGCCGTTGCGGTCACCTGTATATTCGAGCCAAATGGCACGCTCGCTGTTGTTTTGGCTGAACAAATCGCGCTCCTGGCTTTTGTAACAGGTGGTTATCAACTTTTTAAGCCCCAACTGCTCAAAGTTGTAACTGAAATAGTGGAAGAAATTTGAAACGCGCGGGTCGTCGCAATTACAAAGCACGGTTTTCCCTTTGAAATGTTCTTTGTAGTGCTTCAGTTCGTTCTCGATGTCAACAAGTTGAGTATAAAACTCATCCTTTTTTGCGGTTTTTGCTTCTCTAAAACTTTTTGCCATAATTGATTGATAGTTATTGCATTCACTATCAATCGTTAACGCAATAAGAAAGGTGCCTTTCCTTATTGCGTTTGCCAGGGCAACCCTGCAAGGAAACCCTTCGCCGATAATAAGTACTCGCCACCTTATAGGCGGCATTTCGTATTATCTATCGGCGTAGGATTGCTTGTATAGGCAAACCTTCACTTATTATTTCAGTGTTTTATTTCCGTTAATCTTGCAGGGTTTTCGGCAAACGCGAAATAATAGTTAATGCGTTGTTATTTAATATGTTAAATTAAATTCTCTTTCTGTTTCTTAATCCAATTTACGTTCAACAAAATGTTCGCGTGCTATGGCAATAGCACGTTGCAACTTCTCGGCAAGCAGTTTCTTGTCGGGAAGTTGGGTATAGTATTGAGCAACTTTAATCGGACTGTTTTCTTCCAACATCAGATACTCAATGTGTTCGGTATTGCCTTCGCTGCAAAGAATCAGGCCAATGGGTGATTCTTCGCCCGCGCGGCGCTC
Organism: Salinivirgaceae bacterium; assembly: GCA_017645945.1. Taxonomy (GTDB): domain Bacteria; phylum Bacteroidota; class Bacteroidia; order Bacteroidales; family SZUA-534; genus RUG13583. The sequence goes on along the minus strand of JAGCNL010000005.1, from coordinate 46,934 downwards.
GTTTTTGTCCAAGTAGCGCAAATAGAGCCGCATCTGGCCTTCGTACTCGGGCTTGAATTTGCCAAGTTTCAGATCAATGGCCACAAGACGGTGCAGCGAGCGGTGGTAAAACAGCAAATCGATGTAGTAATCAACCGCGTCAACCGTTATGCGCTTCTGCCGCCCGATAAACGCAAAATCGGTGCCTATCTCGCTGATAAACTCCTGCATCTGTGAGACAATGGCCGATTCAAGGTCCTTCTCTGTGAACTTGTCGGGCAGCCCGAGCATATCAAGGAAATAACTGCTTCGGAAAACAATGTCGGGCTGAATTAGATTCTCATCTTTCAGTTGCGAAAGTTCCTGTTTTATAAGTTCTTCTGGCTTTTGGCTGATGGCTGTGCGCTCGTAGAGTTGCGAATCGATTTTTGCATCAAGCGTACGTGTATCCCAATGCTCAATGCGGCACATTTCCATATAAAATTGGCGTGCAAGCGGGTCTGATATGGCTTCAAGTGTGCGAATGTGCGTCCAACTAAATTGGGTACGCACTGCGTACCTTATTTCATCTTCCGTAAAAGTCTCCGCAACGCGGAGACAATGTTTTAAACTTTCATATCCCCAACCGCCACCGTATTTAGAAGTCAGTTTTACAGCCAGATTTTTCACAATCTGCTTTCCATATTCGGCGCGCTGGTTGTAGAGCACATCTTCCTTAATGCGTTTGCCAATATACCATTTTGTCAGGCAGATTTCAGAATTGACATAAACGGCGACACGCCTGCGGGCACCATCAATAATGCCGCAAACATCGTTGAACAATGTGTTCTCGCCTGTATTTGTTTTGTTTATGTCGCTCATTCCATTTGCAAAAGCAAATCAAAGATAAGAATTATTTGAAAATCGGAAACTTTACACCATTAACTTGTTCGGTGAAAAGCCCAAAGTGCAATTTTTGCACTTTGAATTGCACTTTGAAATTTTCTCCTCAAAAACCTCTTGCCAGAGTCAAAAACCGCCTTACATTTGCATACCGACCGTTCAGTATTTGGCGGCCGAAGTAAACCATTGATTATGAACGATACACGTGAATTCATTATCGACGAAGCCTACAAACTTTTTCTGCAGCAGAGTTACGAGGCGGTGTCGATAAGCACCATTAGCGAGGCCATTGGGCTTACAAAAGGTGCGCTCTATCACCATTTTACGAACAAGGAGGATTTGTTCAAGGCGGTGATTGACAAACATTTTCCGCATTTCAACGACGAGTCGGCACCGCAAGCGCAAACGCTTAAGGAACAGATTGAAATGAGCGTGGCCTATGGCGAGAAAATCTTGCGGAGCCTCAACCCGCAGGGAATGAAGTTCGACCCCGTAAGTTTTATCGGGCTAATGAGCGACGCTTTCCGCCATTATCCTGAATTCGACAAACGGAAAATCGAGGAAATCGACGAATGCACGAAAATGATTAAGAACGTGGTAGTTAAGGCCATTGCGAGCGGCGAGATTCGCGGTGACATCGACACCACAGTGATTGCCAAGCAGATTGTATCGACAAGCATCGGCACAGCGATTGAGATTATGCACAACTACAGCATTGAGGAGACGGTGAACACTATGCGCGCCGAACTGCAACAGTTGTACGCCCTTTTGAAATTGTGACACTTTTTAAAAACGAACAAAGATACCGAACGTTCAGTTAATATTTAGGTGTTAGAATTTAGGAATTAGGAGTTGAATTAATAATTAACAATGAACAATGTGGTTGGAAAGGCATAGGTGGTGTTAGGTGTTGGGTTTTGGATTCGTAGGGACGTGGCGTGCCGCGTCCGAAATCGAAAAACCTGTGACAATCAGCGTGTTCAGTGTAATCTGTGCGAAAAATCAAAAAATCACCAATCAAAATCGAAAATCATAATTCACAAATCATAAATAAACAAAACAAAATGAAAGTTAGGATTTTAACATCGGTACTTGCGCTTGCGCTGCTTGCAGGCTGTGCCAACAAAAACGAGAAAGCGGTAGAGTCCGCGCCTATCAAGGTAACAACGGCAACTGTGGTGAACCAATCGACGGTTCAGCGGCTGAACTTCAGCGGAACGGTTGAGGCTGGGCAGACAATCCCGCTCACCTTTGAAATGACAGGAACGGTGCAGAAAGTGCTGGTTGAGGCTGGCGACGCCGTCAGTGCGGGCCAACTGCTAGCCACCATCGACAAAACCGACGCGCGGAATATGTACGAAATGACGCTGGCCAAGCAGAAACAGGCACAGGACGCCTACGACCGCCTGAAAACGGTGTACGAGAAGGGCAGTCTGCCCGAGGTGAAGTGGATTGAAATGCAGACCAATCTGGAGCAGGCCAACTCGTCGCTGAAGATTGCCGAGAACAATCTGAAAAAGTGCGAGTTGAAATCGCCCGTGAGCGGCATTGTTGGCCGCCGCAATGTGGAACCTGGAATGTCGGCACTGTCAATCACTGGCGCACCCATCGAAATTGTTGATTTAAAAACGGTTAACATTAAAATATCGATTCCCGAAAAGGAAATAGGCAAACTGAAGAAGGGCGCCGAGGCAACCTTTACGGTGGGCGCGCTTGGCGGCAAGGAGTTCAACGGCGAAGTTACCAACATCAGCCCCGTGGCCGACCGCCTGTCGCGCACCTATGAGGCTAAAATTCAGGTGAATAACCGCGGCGGCGAACTCAAACCTGGAATGGTATGCGACGTACGCATCGACATTGCCGACAATCAGAAACGGCTGCTTGTGCCTTACCTCTGTGTGACGCGGGACAACGAGAATCAGCAATATGTTTATCTGATTGATAAAAAGGAAAATACAGCATCGAAACGCATCGTGACAACGGGCAACTACTACGACAAGTTTTTGGAAATAACGTCGGGCCTGAACGAGGGCGACCTTGTGGTGAAGAACGGAAAGGACAAACTGACCAACAACTGCTTAATTTCCTTCTGATTATGAAAACGACATTCATAGAACACGCAATGCGCAACAACAAGATTGTCATAACCATTGTGCTGACGCTAATGGTTGTGGGCATTGTGGCGCTGAAAAAAATGCCGCGCAACGAATTCCCCGTATTCACTGTCCGTCAGGGAGTTGTGGTGGGAGTTTATCCTGGCGCATCGTCGGAGCAGGTGGCCGAGCAACTGACCACCGCTGTTGAGAACTATACCTTTGGTTTTAAGGAAGTTAAGAAGAGCGGAACCTATTCCTATTCGCGCGAGGGCATAATGTATATGTTTGTGGAACTGACGGCCGACTGCAAAAACGCCGACGAGTTCTGGTCGAAATACAAGCACGGGCTGGAGTTGCTGAAATCGTCGCTTCCGTCGGGCGTGCTGGCGCTTGTGGCCAACTCCGATTTTGGCGACACATCGGCGTTATTAATCTCACTTTCAAGCGATAACCACACCTACAAAGACCTTGAACTGTGGCTGAAAAAACTTGAGGCCGAGGTGCGCAAGATTCCCGCCACATCGAAGGTGAAAAACGTGGGACTGCAGAAAGAGAAGATTTTTGTTAATGTGGACCCCGACAAACTTAACGAGTACAATATCAAGGCCTTATCGCTGCTTGGCGCATTCCAGTCGAACGGGCTTGTGGGCTACGCGGGCGACATTGACGACGGCGAGACACTGCTGAACCTTCATTTTGGCGAGAATTATGAGTCGGAAAAAGACCTTGCCGAGCAGATTGTCTATTCGGACCCCGACGGCAACGTGGTCAGACTCAAGGATATAGCCACCATTGAGCGCCGCTACGACGACCCCGACAGTTACATCAAGCAGGACGGCCGCAAGACCATTCTGCTGTCGCTCGAAATGCAGAACGGCAACAACATTGTGGAGTACGGCGAGGCGGTGGACAAGGCCATTGAGACGTTCAAGGCGCAACTGCCTGACGGAATTGACGTTGAGAAGATTTCGGAGTTGCCGAAATACGTGAAGGAGTCGGTGAACGACTTTATGCGCGAGTTCCTGATTGCCATCATCGCCGTCATCTGCGTGACAATGCTGCTTCTGCCGCTGCGAGTGGCTTCGGTGGCGGGCATCACGGTGCCAATATCGGTGCTGATAACGCTGGCCGTGCTCTACTTCTTCGGCATCGAACTCGAAATGGTGTCGCTGGCGTCGCTGATTCTGGTTCTGGGTATGATTGTCGATAACTCTATTGTGGTGATTGACAACCACGTAGAAATGATTGACCACGGTTTGTCGCCGTGGCACTCGGCCATCAAGAGCGCCAAAGAGTTGAGCGGCTCGGTGATTGTGGCCACCATCGCCATCATCTGCGTTTATGCGCCGCTTGCGTTTATGGTTCCTGGCTCGGCGGGCGAATTTCTTGAGATTTTCCCGCCCGTGGTAGCCATCGCACTCATTATTTCGGTGATAATTGCCTTAATGTTAGTGCCTTATCTCGATTTTGTTTTCATCAAGAAAGGACTGAAAAACCGCAGCGAGGAGGGCGAAAAGAAGAAACGCCGCTCGTTCCTCGACGTTATGCAGAGCGTTTACGACCGATTGCTCGAGCGTGCTTTCAACCACCGTGGAGCGGTGATTCTCTGTGCGTTAGTCATCATCGGACTGTCGTTCTGGGGATTCACAACCATCGACCAGGCTCTGTTCCCGAAGGTTGAGCGCAACCAGTTTGCCGTTGAGGTTTATCTGCCAACGGGCTCATCGCTTACGCAGACCGAAGCCGTGGTGGATAGTGTTGAGCAACTGCTACTTAACGACGACCGCGTTACAAAAGTGACGACGTTCATCGGCACAAGTTCGCCGCGATTCCACACCGTTTACGCCCCCAAAATGCCAGCGCCGAACTTCGGGCAACTGCTTGTGAACACCGTCTCGAACCAAGCCACGAAAGATATTGTAAGAGATTATGAATCAAAATATTCTAACCGATATCCGAACGCTTTTGTAAAATGGCGGATTCTGGCAATGCAGTTCACGCCATCGCCAATCGAGATTCGCATTTCGTCAGACTCGATTAGCGACATCCATAAGGTTGAAAAACAGGTATTTGACATTATCAACAAGACCGCAGGCATCAGTTGGGCGCGTTCCGACTGGGACCAAAAGCAGCAGAACATCCGCATCGACGTTGACCGCGACAAAGCCAACCGTCTTGGAATATCGAAAAGCCTGATAGCCACATCGTTAATGGCGGGATTCGGTGGCCTGCCGCTCACCACAATCTGGGAAGGCGACTACCCCATCGACGTGCAGTTGACAATGAAGAACGACGGTGAAACCGAAGGCATTGAAACGCTGGAAAACAAATACATAGCATCGCCAAAAACGTTCAGCACAGTGCCTCTGCGCTCAATTGCCACGCTGCGGCCCGAATGGAACGAGGGCACCGTGGTGCACCGCAACGGCGTGCCTACGCTCACCATCGCCGTGGACGAGGAGGCAGGCTACGTGGCTTCGAACATTCTGAACGAACTTATGCCGCAGATTGCCGCTCTTGACCTGCCCGTGGGCACGTCAATCAGTTACGGCGGCGACTACGAGGGAACTGAAGAGGTGTTTGTGCCAATGGGTATTGCGCTGGGTTTGAGTATTTTACTCATCTTCTTCGTGCTGTTGTTCCAGTTCAAGAAATTCAAAGTGGTGCTGCTCATTATGTCGGGAATGCTTATGACCATTCCTGGCGCCGTAATCGGCTTGAAACTAACGGGTTATCCGTTCAGCATCACGGCGTTTGTGGGCATCACAAGTCTTTGCGGAATGATTGTCCGAAACGGTATCATCCTTATCGACTATGCGCGCGAACTGCGTGACAAAGAGAAACTTATGGTGCGCGAGGCCGCCATTGCAGCAGGCAAGCGCCGTATGCGCCCAATCTTCCTGACATCGGCTGCGGCCGCAATGGGCGTTGTGCCAATGATTATCAGCCGCTCGCCGCTGTGGGGCCCGCTCGGAACAGTTATCTGCTTCGGCTTGCTCGTCTCAATGGTGCTCGCATTGTTCGTTCTGCCGATTCTCTACGACGTTTCGTACGACGACAAACTGAAGAAACCAGGAATGTGGACCGTGCCTTACAATCAGAAATTCGCCAAATTCACGGTTGTGGCGTTGCTTGTCGGCGCTTCGACATTAATCGCCAACAGCGCTGAGGCACAGCCGATTACACTCGACTCGCTGAAACACGCCGCGCTGCTCAACAACCAGCAGATTAAAAACTCCGAACTGGACATTGAGGCCGCCGAGCAGCAGAAAAAAGAGGCTTTCACCAAGCATTTTCCAACGGTGAGCGCTTCGGCTGTGGCAATGAAATCGGTTAATCCGCTTGTCGATATGGATATGTCGTCGGACGGAATGCTCTCGTCGAGCCCCACCTACAATAGTATGATGGAGCAGGCTGGGCAACTGCAGCAGATGCAGGAATCGGGACAGATTGCTCAACTGCAACAAGCCGCTATGGCTGGCGACCAGAACGCTCTGGCGCAACTGCAGCAGATTCAGACAATGACCGAAAAAATGCAGGGAATGCAGTCGATAATGGGTTCGATGGCCGATTTTCTGCCTATCATTCAAGAGATTATCGAAGATAAGAAGAACAGCCTCGACTATATGAACACCGCCGCCCTGATGGTGGCAATGCCGCTCTACGCTGGCGGTCGAATCTACAACGGCAACAAACTGGCCGCGCTGGCCGAAGACGTGAGCCACTACAAGAAGGATATGGCCGTTGACGAGGTGATGATACGCACCGAAGAACTCTACTGGACGCTGCAGTCGCTCATTGAGAAGGGCAAGACGGTGCAAGAGTACAAGAATATGCTCGACACGCTCTACCGCGACGTGAACAACTACGTGGAGGCTGGCCTGGCGCAGCGCAACGACCTGCTGAAAGTGCAGTTGAAGCAGAACGAGTTGGAGACCAATTACCGCAAGGTTCAGAACGGCATTGAACTCACCAAACGCGCTATCTGCCAGCACGTTGGCATTCCTTACACCGACAGCATTGAGTTCGAGCCCGCCCATTTCGACCGCCTTGTAGAGGTCAGCCTGTCGACAACCGAGGAGTTGGTTGAAGGCCGCAAGGAGTACCAACTGCTGAACAAGGCCGTGGAGGCGCAGGAGTTGCAGAAGAAGATGATTCGAGGCGAGTATATGCCGCAAGTGGCCGTGGCTGGCGCGGGCTACTGGCTCGATATGATGGACAACCGCTCGACCAACGCTCTGGGAATGCTCACTGTGACCATTCCACTCACCGACTGGTGGGGTGGCAGCCACAAAATCAAGCAGCAGAACGTGAAACTCGAGCAGGCGCGTATGCAACTCAACGAGAAGACCGAACTGATGAGCCTGCAAATCCGCCAAATGACCGACGAACTGAGCGTGAACGATTTTCAGATTTCAGTCTCGCAAAAATCAGTCGACCAAGCGCAAGAGAACCTGACCGTGAGCCAGAACAACTATCAGGCAGGCGTCATTGGCATATCGGATTTGCTTGAGGCACAGGCCGTTTACCAGCAAGCCAAAGACAACCTGACCGAAGCCAACTGCAACTATCAGATTACCGCGGCAAAGTATATGGTGGTGACTGGAAATTACAAGTAATGAGTTGGTTTTGAGAATAAAAAAACTGAAATTGAAATGTAAGGGTGAATGATTATTCGCCCTTACGTTGTTTTTGGGGTGGGGTATTGCGAAGATTATGCAGATTTGATGGATTTTTTCTCTCTCGTTGGTAAATATTGTCGGTTTATCGATTTTAAAATTCACCTTATATTATAATACGATACTTTGGCAGTCAGAATGAACCAAAAACAGAGAATTATGAGCAAAACAAATCTGATTATGGCTTGCGCGGTTGCCTTCACGATGGCATCGTGCAGCAGCAACGAGACGCCCACATCGGACCCCGCACAAAAACCACAACCTGGCCAGACACGCAATCTTCTGCTTGAAGCTGGCTATTCGCTCGATCAAATCGACACCAAACTGAACGAAGCCTTCTACAAGGTTTTCGAAGGCCCCAACAAGGTTTATTTCGAAGTTGGTGACTCGATGGCCTACATCTCAGACGTGAAAAACAACGATGTGCGTACTGAGGGTATGAGTTACGGAATGATGATTGCCGTACAATGGAACCGTCAGGACATTTTCGACCGTCTGTGGCGTTGGGCGCAGAAATATATGCAGCACCAAGGCGGCGCACGCGACGGATATTTTGCGTGGAGTTGCAAGACAACAGGCGAACAGAACTCACCAGGCTCTGCATCAGACGGCGAACTCTATTTCGTCACTTCGCTCATTCTGGCATCGAACCAGTGGGGCAACGATGGCGAAATTAAATATCTTGCTGAAGCACAGCGCATACTGAACGCAATGTTTGCAAAAAAAGGATACAACGACAATCCTGGCGGATTTGGTCCTTTCGGTGGTGGCGGACAACGCCCACCGCAGCAAAAGCCTGACGGCGACGGCAAGAAACCCGACCGCAAACCAGGTGAAGCACCAAAAGCAGGCCAAGGTGGCGCTCCGCAGATGCCAGCTTTCCGTCCAGGTATGAAGTTCCCAGAGCCTGAGATTCTGAACATCATCAACACCAAAGAGAAACTCATCACCTTTGTGCCCGATGGCTTTGGTGCTCGCTACACCGACCCGTCGTACCACATTCCTGCCTTCTATGAGATTTGGGCTAAATATGCCGAAGACGGCCGCGCTGACTTCTATATGGAATGCGCACAGAAATCGCGTGAGTATCTGCACCGTGCGTGCGATTCGATTACTGGTTTGAACCCCGATTACTCGAACTATGACGGATCTGTTATGACTCCTCCGCGTGGCGACTGGGGCGCAAAATTCCGCTTCGACTCTTGGCGTGTGCCAATGAACATCGCTCTCGACTACACATGGAGTGGTGCCGATGCCGACTGGCAGTTCGATTACGGCTACCGTATGCAGACATTCTTCCGCAGCCAGGGTGTAAGCACTTTTGTCGACCAGTACAACTTGGACGGCACGCCTGTTGAGAACATCGCCGAGGCTGGCGGATACAAGGCTCTGCGTCACTCTATCGGCCTTGTGGGCACAGTTGCAGCCTTGTCGCTGACACAGCCGCTGCGCAACAGCCGCGATTTCATCAACGAGTTCTGGAACTCGAAACTCGAACCATACGAGGACGGCTACTATGATGGCTACTACGATGGTCTGCTCAATCTGTTTGCTCTGATGCACTTGAGCGGACGCTACACACCGATTGAGAAGAAATAGAAGAATAAAATTAGTCACCTACCAACAAAAATCCGTACCGCGTTGCTGCAGTACGGATTTTTTGTTTTAGTGACGATTGTCTTGCGTCACAAAATGGTAAATCTGATTAAAACAAGACTCTGCAATGCAAATTAAACCGTCAACTCGCAAATCTCGCAGTTGGTCATCTTTACTAAATCGTTGGGAGCCAGTTTAATCTGCATTCCTCGAATCCCGGCGCTGATGTAAATCTCATCGTAAAGGATACATTGCTCATCGAGATATGTTGGATAACTTTTTTTCATGCCGATAGGAGAGCAGCCACCCCGAATATAGCCTGTAAGCGGCAGTAACTCTTTTACATGTATCATTTCTGCGCTCTTATTGCCAGATGCTTTGGCCGCCTTTTTCAAGTCAACTTCCTCTGCTCCGGGAATTACGCACACAAATAGTCCGTTTTTGTCGCCTCTTAACACTAACGTTTTGAAAACCTGACCGATATCTTGTCCCATTTGTTCGGCCACATGTGTTGCGCTCAAATCAGATTCATCAACTTCGTATTCGGTAAGCGAGTATTTTATGCCAGCTTTGTCGAGCAACCGTACGGCGTTTGTCTTGTTCATTTTCAAATAATTTTCGAAAGCAAAATTATCAAATATGTGAGCAAAATGAATGGTGTCGTTGTTTTAATAAAAAAGCCCTCGGCGCATTGCCGAAGGCTTTTTTATATCCTTAATTAGTCAATCCTTCAACTACTTAAACAGTTCCTTCGCTGTTTGCTCCAGATAGTCGCGGCAGTTCATCCAAGTGTGGCCGCCGCCAGGGTTGAAGAATGTGTGTTTCAAACCATTGTCGGTCAGGTATTTGTCGAGACCGCGCGAAGCCTGAATCAGGAAGTCTTCTGTACCAGTGCCCAAGAACATGAATTTCAGTTTGCTCTTAAGGTCGGCAATGGGGGCGTAGGTGCCGTTCTGGAAGTTGGTCTCGTACTCGTTGCCGAAGATTGCTGGAGCAAAAGCGGCCACATAGTGGAACATATCGGGGTTGCCGAGGCCTGTTGCCAAAGTCTGACGGCCGCCGAGCGAGAAGCCTGCAATTGCGCGGTTGTCGGCGTCAGCCAAAACATTGTAATTCTTCTCGATATAAGGCACAACCTCTTTGGTGATTTCGTCAACAATGCGTTTGGTGTCCATTGCGTCGTAACGCTCGGCCTTGCCTTGCAGAATCATTTCGGGATAGGGGTTTGCGTACGGCATCACCACAATCATACGTTTGGCCAGACCTTGTGCAATCAGGTTGTCGAGGATTGTGTTGGCGTGGCCCACTTTGAACCAAGTTTCGTAAGTGTCAGTCATTCCGTGGATTAGGTAAAGCACGGGAAGTTTCTCGCTGCCATCGGGCTTGTAGCCTTCGGGTGTGTAAACGCACATTGGGCGGTCGATACCGAGAGTGTTGGAGTGGTAGAAGCGATATGCCACAGTGCCGTGCGGAACTTTCTGAATATCCTGCATTCCAGGCTCTTTGCCGCGAATATCGACAAGGCTGCCTTTGAAGCCCTCGTTGGGGAAGATGTCCATATTGTTCGGGTCGCAGATGGCGGTGCCGTCAACAATAAAGTTGTATGGATAAATGTCGGGACGGTCGGTTGCAATGGTAATGCTCCAAACGCCATCGGCATCTTTGGTCATAGTTTTCTGTCCGCCAAACAGTTGGTTGAGGTCGAGTTTAACCTCTTTGGCGTTTTCGGCCTTGATTCGGAATGTTACGCTGCCGTCTTTGTAGTATTCGGGCGAAACAACAGGTTTCGGGAACAGACGGGCCATTACGCCTGGTGTAAACTGCTGGTCTTGTTTGGCTTCGGGAAGAGTAACCTTCATATTGGCGCCCTTGTAGGGATTGGCTTGGAACAGTCGCGGAAGCGATTCCTCGAGGAAGAAACGCGCGTTCATCCAGGTGTGGCCGTGCTTGTCGGAGGTTATAATCTTCATATTCTTAATGTTGTGCTTGTCGAGTTCAACCATAAAATCGCGGGCGTTGCCGTAGAGGAAGTCGTCGCTGCCAACACCGAGCCAGAAGAGTTTTATCTTGGCGTTCAGCGATTTGGCATCGTCCAACTGGCCAGGGCGCAATTGTGTGAACGAACTGTAAGAGCAGAGGTGCGAGAATTTGTCCAAGTTGTTCAAGCCAATGCTCAAAGCCTGGTTGCCGCCGCGCGAGAATCCGCCAATGGCGCGGTGAGCGGCATCGTTGATTGTGCGGTAGTTCTTCTCGACAAACGGCATAAGGTAGTCGAGAAAATCCTTGCCAAACATATCGAACTGCATAGCGGGAGTGTCGCCCTCGCCAGCAATGCGATTGGGGTTGCCGTAGGGCAGAACAATAATCATCTCTTTGGCCTTGCCTGCCGCAATGAGGTTGTCGAGAATCAGATTCATCTTGCCCACCTTGAAATACACCTCTTCGGTGTCGGTTGTGCCGCTGATAAGGTACATTACAGGGTAACTGGCGTTCTTGCCGTTGTAGTAGGTGGGCGGAACATAAACGATTGCTTTGCAGTAAGTTCTGGCTGCGTCGGACCAGTAAGTTACATACTCAACGCTGCCGTGAGGAACGTTTTTGAGCGCGTGGGGCAGGTTGAAGTCGCCGCGCATATCCAGAAGGCTGTTTTTGAAGCCCTCGTTGGGGAACCATTCAGCGTTCTGCGGGTCCATAACCTGCATACCGTCAACAATGAAGCAGTAGGGGTAAATGTCGGGTGTGGTGGGGCCGAGGGTGATTGTCCAGACGCCCTTGTCGTCCTTCTTCATCTCGTGGCGGCCAGCAAACTGAACATCAACTTCCACTTTCTGCGCGGTGTTGTTTCTGTAATTGAATGTCACGGTGTTGTCTTTGTTGACAACTGGCGATTGTACCTGCGGTGTGCCAGGCTGCGCCGAAATTTGCAATGCCATTGCGCATATCGCAGCCAGCATTGCCGATTTTTTAAAAATCACGTTCATAAAAATTGAATTTTAGTGGTTTATATCGAAAAAATTATTTAGCCCATTCTTTACCTTCGTCGGTGCGGCGCCAGGTGAAATACTGGTCGAGCACTTTGAGCGCGTTTTCCGACGGAACCGGTCCCACAAAAGGCTTTGGCCCGGTCAGATACATTGCCTTCGGGTTGCTTTCGGTGAATTCGGGCCAAACGGCCAAATCAGACCCTGGTGCGTTTGGTGTGCCGTATTTGGCAAAGTTGGTCCAGTATTCGCCCATAGCCTTCGACAGCGCAGCGTCAGATTTTGACGAGTTGTTGCCGTCCAAGTGCTGGAACACAAAGCCCACGTCCTGTCCGTGTGGTGAGCCCGCGTCGGGGTTCGGATTATTAGGGTGCTGGTCGAAATAGTAGAGATAAACAGCAGATTTTCCAGTTCTTGACTGCAGCCGTGCCCACGACCAGGTCTGCCAGCCGAAAGCGGCGTCGCGCATAAGGTCGCGTGCGGTTTTCATAACCTTGCCGTCGGTGAGCGGGTAAGCCTCGAGCAGAGCGTCGGCAAACTTGCCATAGCGCTGTTTAACGTTTGGTACGTGCGTTTCGGACGTGTTTCCGCCAAACGAGAAGCTTGCGCCCTCGTCGCTGTTGTAGCCGATGAGCACTGGCACGTCGTTGTATCGGCCTTGCTCGTAGAGTTCGAACTGGTCGCCCGGAATCACATATCCGTCAACAATCGGCCACGCGCCGCCGCCGTTCATTCCGAATTTAAGAAACTCTTTGGCGTCGATGGCACGCAGGTCGGCAATCGATTTCGCGCCAAGCTGTTCGGCAATCTTCAGACAGTCATCGTTGGCTTGAGCCAGAGTTTTCATATTCTCACCAGGATAGGTTGTCGGACGGGTAGGACCGAACGAGCCGCCACTTTGAGAGATGGCGCCGCTGAACAGCCCTTTTGCCAAAGGCGATGCGCACAGCATACTAACCGATATTCCGCCAGCCGACTCTCCAAAGATTGTAACCTTTGTGGGGTCGCCGCCAAAAGCCGCAATATTGTCCTGAATCCATTTCAGGCCTGCAATCTGGTCGAGCAGACCGTAGTTGCCCGACACGTTGTTCGGGTCTTCAGCCGAAAGTTCGGGGTGCGAGAAGAATCCTATTTGCCCCACGCGGTAGGCTATGCTGACAAACACCACGCCTTTGCTTGCAAGGTCGGCGCCGTCGTAGGTTGGTTCCGATGTTGAGCCGAACGAGAATCCGCCACCGTAAATCCACACTAAAACAGGCAGTTTATCGGTTGCCGATTTGGCAGGCGTCCAAACATTTAAATAAAGACAATCCTCACTCACGCCATAAGGCGACTGTCCGCCCTGCATTGGTATGGCGGCGTATTGCGTTGTCTGTCGGATGCTGTCCCACGGCACAACGGGCTGCGGTGCTTTCCACCTCAAATCGCCCACTGGCGGCGCGGCAAACGGAATGCCTTTGAAGATGGTCATACTGTCGGTTACAATGCCTTGAATCTTGCCGCCCGTAACGGTGACAACGCCTGGCTGTTGTGTGCTGCAGGCTCCCAAAGTCAATGCGGCACACACAAATAGTAAATGGTGTTTTTTCATTTCAGATATTGTTTCAAATAGATTCCGAAAAGTAGGGAAAAAAGGGGAAAGAGGGAAGCGTTTTTTAGAGAAGAATCGGTGTGAGAAATTTGGTTTTGCGCCTCGTAGGTGCAGAATCTGATTAAAATTGCACCTTGTGGGTGCAAAATTTAGTGAAAATTGCACTTTTGTAGTGCATTTTGTTTATCTTTGCACAAAAACAGATAATATGGATACGAACATTGTTGCTTATATGCAAAATCAGTTGGCAAATATTCCCACTGATTTTCAACGGTATATGTACGACCGCATTAATTGGGGTGACCGTATGTTTGGTTTGGTTGGTCCGCGCGGTGTTGGAAAAACCATTCTGTTTCTGCAATACATTAAGCGGAATATTGACAAGGAGAAGATTCTGTACATATCGGCCGACAGCACATATTTTGCAAATCATTCGCTGGTTGAGGTTGCCGACGAATTTAGCAAGGAGGGAGGACGGCATTTGTTTATCGACGAGGTTCACAAATACGCAAACTGGTCGCGAGAACTTAAGCAGATTTACGACACCCACCCCGACCTTAAAATAGCATTCACGGGTTCGTCAATTCTTGATATCAACAAGGGTGAGGCCGATTTAAGTCGCAGAGCGCCAATGTATTATATGCAAGGACTATCGTTCCGCGAGTACCTTGCAATGTTTCACAAGATAATTGTGCCGGTGTACAGCCTTGACGACATTTTAAGCAACAAGGCCGCAGTTGCCGATGTTCAGCACCCGTTGCCGCTTTTCCGCCATTATCTGCAAAAAGGCTACTATCCGTTTTCGTCCGATAGCCGCTTCGAAGTGGAACTGAATCAGGTAATTAACTTCACAATGGAGGTGGATATTCCGCAGTTTGCGCGAATGAACGCTTCAACCGGGCAGAAACTGAAAAAATTGCTTGGAATAGTTGCTGAAAGCGCACCGTTTAAGCCAGTGATGGACAAAATTGCGAAAATGATTAGTGTCAGCCGCAACGATATAGGCGACTATTTCTATTATATGGAACGAGCCGGTATGCTGGGGCAGTTGCGCAATTCATCAGGGGGAATCATTGGGTTGGGCAAGGTTGAGAAAATCTATCTCGACAACACCAATCTTGCATATGTTTTGGGCGGCGAGGCAACAAATATTGGTAATATAAGAGAGACTTTTTTCTTCAATCAAATGCGCGTAAATCATAAGGTGCTTTCGTCGGATGTTTCTGATTTTGAAATTGATAACCATACGTTTGAGGTCGGAGGCAAAAACAAGGGGCGTAAACAACTGGCCAATGTTGATAGCGGTTTTGTGGTGAAAGACGATATAGAATATGGTTCGGCTAACATTGTCCCGCTATGGGCATTCGGACTGAATTATTGATATTCAACTTAAATAAAAAAGCCCCACTCGAAAAACCGAATGAGGCCTTTAATATGGTGAAGTTATTTTCTTTACTTTCCACTCATTGCCTTCGTAATCTCCTCACAACCTAGCGCAAAGCGGATGAATGTAGGAATATTGCGGGTGCAGCATTCGTTTTCGCCCCAGAGGAACGGATAATCGTCTTTGTGCTCAAAGAAATCGGGCTTGAAAATCATTAGTCCGGGTGCGATGCCGCCTGCCACAGCATTGTAGAACGCGCGGTGGCTGCCATAGGCCACTTTCTTGTGGTTGACGCCCTGTCCGGTTACGAACGATACATTAGAGTAGGGGTGTCGCCCGAACATAAAGTGCATACCGTTCAGAACAAGTTCCGGGTCAATCATTTCAGGGAAGTATTTCCAAACCAGATAGTTGTTGTAGGCCCAGTTCATTGCAATTTCGGTGCCGCCCCAGCCACGGCCAGTGATTGGCACTCCGTAAGGTGTCTGTTCAGCTGCCGTTTTCACTTGCTCAACAAAAGCAGGAATTGCCGCTTTCACAGCAGCCTTGAATTCGTCGTCCATATACGGGTAAACCTCGAGAGCGCGAGCAACAGTACCACCGTTTCCAAACAGTGCGCGGTCGGTGCCGGCAGGTTTTTGGCTCAACTGATTGAGCAAGATTGGGCGGAAAAAGTCAAGATATTTTTTGTCGCCTGTGGTGCGCCAAAGTTCGATGGCGGGCATAATGCGAAGGTCACCCTGATAGTCCCAATTGCGGCTCCTTCGGTTGGCTGGATGGTCGGGTGCGGCAGTTTCGAAATGCTTGTCCCACTGCGATTTGGCATTCTTTAATGCACGTTCGGCAACTTCGGGATTGAAATCCTTTAGCACGCGTGCTGCAGCGGCCAAAGCAGCAATGTCGGGCATTGTGTTCGATGGCGAGAAGTTGCCAGTAAAGGCCAGTCTGTCGTCGCGGGTGCCCGAATAGTTGCCACGAACCTCGTACGGCTTCAGCGACGGGTCGTAGAGTTTGCCGTCGGTCTGAGTCGAGCCGTCGCCAATGTGGGCGTACTGCCACATTGTGGGCTGAACAATTCCTTGCGCCACAAAACCGATGTTCTCAACCTGCGCAATCACGTTCAGCACGCCGTGCTCAACCTGCTGAATCACGTCGGGCACGCCGTCGGGGCGGTGAAGGCCCACAAACTGCGTCCGTTGGTCAATATATGTTTGGTCGTGCTTCAACCCGAAGAGTTCCCAAAGGTGCGCGAACTGCATTGTCAGTCCCGTCACTGTTCCGCCCTGAATGTCGAAATCGCCAGCGTCGTACCAGCCGCCCACTGCCAGATTCGGTATCCGCTCATACGATTTATATTTGGTGTTGGTCACAGGCCCTTGCGAGTATCCGTCCTGCTGACTGTAGTTGACGGGTGCCTGAAGCGCGTCGTCCATATTCGAGCGGCCGTGGATGACGTGGTATGCCTCTTTCACTTCCATATGGTCCATTTGGCCAGGCAGCCACACGTCGAGCGACGCCTGCCACTTGTCGCCGTAAACCGATTCGGCGATAGGGAAAATGTTGGTCTTTTCGCCCTTATACTCAATATAATACAGTCCGATGTCGGTCAGTGCCGAAAAGTCGATTCGAGCGTAGTTGTAGCGGTTGTAGTAAACGCCCCATTCTTCAACTTTTGGCTCAAGAACAACACTTTCCGAGCCGTCGGCAGCCACTTTCACAATTTTTGCCTTTGGTGCCACCGCGTCGTTTTTGTCCAGTTCAACCACGGCCACCTTCTTCTGCCACGGCGTGTAGCCCACCTGCGAGAATCCGATGTTCGGCTTGCGGGTCCAGTTCGGGTCGGCGGCGGGTTCCATATACCATTCGGCCACCTTGCCCGTCTTGCCGCCTTCGAGCAGCGTGCGCACAACAAAAGTGCCGTTGTTCGACAGGTTTCGTCCGTCGAAGAGCATTAGTTCGCCCTCGCTTTTGAACGTCACGCGCAGATTGTCGTCCTCTGGCGCCATAACAAGTTGATGTCCAGTGCTGATAGGCAGCGGCACAATGAATTCGTCGCGCCCGCGGTCGTCGAACGTCGAAAGACCGTATATCTGCGTGATTTTCTCGCTGTTAGGATGCATTTCGGTTGCCGATGCGGGATGCTGCGGCAGAATGTTCGGTTGTCCGTCCATTAGCCACGTCTTGCCAAAATAGGTTGCAGGGAAAAACTCGATGTTCATTCCTGCCTTGCCCACAAGTTTTTCGGGCACGGGCTTGTCAACAAAAACCGACATAAGCACGCCCTTGTCCTTGGCCGCCACCTTCACTGTTGGCTTGAAGTCGTAGTCGGCATAGTCGAGCACTAGTTCGATGGTCTGATTGTCGCGGTCAACCGTGCGCTCGATGAGTTTCGGGTAGATGTCCCACTGTTCGGGCGTGTTCATTAGCCTGACGCCGCCGCCCGTGGCAATCCTGACGCCGCGCATAATGATTTCGACCGCCGCTTCTTTCTCGTCGCAGAACATTCCGTTGTAATCGTTGCTGTAAACCAGCACATTGACGCCTCGGTCTTCAAAATACTCAAGGTCGTTGATTTTGAGCGATGGCCCGCTTGTGCCTGAGCACGCAATAATAGTGGCAAAGGCAGCTGTGGTCGTAATTGTGGTAATTAGTTGTTTCATATAATTTTAAAATAATGATTGCAATGTAAGAATAAATCCGCGTAAATCGGCCATTGCAACTGGTCTTTTCAAAAAAAATCCCCGCCCATTTTTGCAAATGAGCGGGGATGTAATCAATTGATATTCAAATATTATTTGAACAAGCCTTGTGCCATCAGGTGCAAGCAACGGCGCCATGTCAGGAACTCGTGTGCTGTGCCTTCTGAAACGTAGCCAACGCAGTTGTAACCAGCGGCTTTCATGTCGGCAGCTGATTTGTTGATTGCGTCAGGGCTCTCTTTGCTACCGCAACCTACGAAGAGGTAGTTGACAGCCTTGTTGTCTTTGAAGTCGGTGGGAGCGAACTGTCCGCCGCTCAACAAGCCGAACGATGCGAAGGTGTCAGTCTTGCGGCTTGAGATGAGTTTTGTCTCCATGCCACCCATCGACAGACCAGCCAAAGCGCGGTTTGCACGGTCGGTTTTGGTCTTGAAGTGCGAGTCGATGTAAGGAATCAGCTCGTCGCAAAGCATTGTCTCAAACTCTTTTGCTGTGAACTGGCCAAAGCCGCTACCGAACTTAATGTCGTTGGTCAGACCGTAGGTCATAACAATGATGAACGGTTTAGCCTTGCCTTCAGCAATCAGGTTGTCCATAATCAAGTTGGCGTGACCTTGGTTGCTCCAAGCGGTCTCGTCCTCGCCCCAGCCGTGCTGCAGGTAGAGAACAGGGAATTTCTCCTTCGGATTGTTATTGTAGGTCGGCGGAGTGTAAACAAAGGCGCGTTGGAACTTGCCAGTGCTTTCGCTCCAGAAGATAACCTGCTGAACCAGTCCGTGCGGAACGTCTTTCTTTGCAGCATAGAAATCGGCGTCGTGAGCCGGAATCTCGATACCGCTTTCCCAACGAACTGAACCATAGTAGTTCAATGCACCTGGGTCGTTAACAACACCACCGTCGATGGTCAGGTGATAGTAGTGGAAACCTTCGTCCATCGGGCCTTCGGTTGTACCTTCCCAAACACCATCTTTGTTCTTCTTCAGAACTGTTGCGCCAACGCCACCCATGTTGCCACCAAGTCCAAGGCTGACAATCACTGATTTAGCCTGCGGAGCAACAACGCGGAAGCGGGCATAACCCTGAGAGTTAACCTGCGGATACTCTTGACCAGGTTGGTTCAACTCAGACGGTTTGAAGTCTTCCTTAATCTCAACATTGTCAAGAGCGGCATTGAAGCGTTTAACAATGCGGTATGATGATTTGCGTTTCAAATCCTTGTCGAACAGGAGAGGATAGTTGTTTGCGCCTACCCATGAATCGCGGTCGCTGACATTCCAGAAAGTAACCACGTCGATTTTGTCTTTGTGCTGACGCAGAACGCGGAACAACTGTGAGTATTGGTTGTCGTGCAGAGTGCGGATGTGTTGGTCGATGGTAGCGCCCTCGTTGCGGCTGAATTGCAGCTGGCCACCCATTTCCTCGTTGGCACGGATGTCAAGCTCGGTGAATTGGATGTGGTCAACAATTGTGGCGTATTTCTCGATGGCGGCTGCGATGTCTTCCATCGAAGGACCATAAATGTTGTAGTGACCTTGCATACCGATACCGTCGATTGGAACGCCTGCATCTTTCATCTTTTTAACCATGTCGAAGATGCGGTCGCGCTTGTCAGGATTGGCAGCGTTGTAGTCGTTGTAGAACAATTGTGCGTTCGGGTCAGCCTCGCGTGCGAACTGGAAGGCTTTTGCAATGAACTCGTCACCGCAGAGCTGATAGAGCTTTGAGTTGCGGTAAGGCGACGGATTCGGGTTCCAAGGTGAGCGGCGAACATCATCGGCCATAGCCTCGTTCACAACATCCCAGCAGTAAACAACGTCTTTGTAACGATTTACAACTGTGGTGATGTGAGTTTTCAGGCGCTGATAGAACACTTCTTTCGATACTGGATTGCCTTTTTTGTCGGTGAACATCCAATCGCAGAACTGGCTGTGCCATACGAGGCAGTGTCCGCGAAGCTTGATGTTGTTCTTGCGGCAGAAGTTGGCGATGCTGTCGGCGTTTGCCCAGTTCCATTCGCCCTCTTTGGGTTGCAGCGAGCCCGGTTTCATATCGTTCTCGGCCGTGATGCTGTTGTACTCCTTCAGGATTATTGCAATCTCGTCAGGATTCTTCATGTTACGCATGTTGACAGCCACACCTACTTTGAAGTAGTCTTTGTAGGCGTCTTTCAGACCATCGGGGTCCTCAGGCTGCGGACGGCCAAAAGGATTTTGTGCCATTGAAACACATGCACTCAAAGCTAATGCAGTGGTGCACAGACTTTTAAATAGTGGTTTACGCATAGTTATTAATATTAAATTAAAAATCAATTGACGGCAAATCTAACCCCATTTGCCGATTATTTCAGTTGTTATAGATGTTTGCCCCTTTTTGCAATAAGTTTGGGGCGTTAAATCCGATAATAGCCTTACTGCACTCTCCAAACGCGAAGACTGATGCCTTCAGGGGTGAAACCGCCCGGTTTGCAAAGGAAAAGTGAGTTGTTGAGCCAGTTGTACTTGCTGTCGCTTGGCGCTTCGAATTTTGGTGCGCAGCGGAAGTAGAAGTTCGGCTTTCCGTCGGGGCCCTGGCCAGTTACAATCAGGCCGCAATTGCGGATGTGGATGTATACGCCATCGTCGGTTTTGATTGAGTAAATGGCCTCAATTTCGTTGCGGCCTTTGGCTTGGTCGACAAGCTGATAATCAGCGCCGCCCTCAAGCACAGTGCCTTTCATGTTCGGGCCCTCGAACGTACCGCCTGTGATTGGGATAACCACGCGGCTGCCGTGTGCTGTCTGGCCGACGGTGTAGGTTTGGCCTAACTTGACGTGAAGCTCACATACAAACTCAAGAGTAGGAGTGTCGTCGGCAGGAGATGTTTGCGCAGGTTGCGCCTTTGCCGGCATCAGTGAAGCCGCAAACAGTGCGGCCACTGCAAAAAGATGTTTTTTATTCATAGTTTTTAAGTATTACTGAAAGCAAATTTGGCGATTTATTCCCAATATTTGCCTCATATCCGCGAAAAAATATCCGTTTCGTTTTGATTATTCATAGAATTTGTAATTTTAGAGAATGTTTCGGATGGCGTTTGGCTGATGCCGCCACACATCCGTTATTAACGCTGTAAAATATTGATACTATGGAAATAACCATCATCTGTATTGGTCTGCTTTATTTCTTTTCGCACTATTTGACCATACTCTATCAAAAGACGCGCATACCTGATGTGCTCATTCTGATTTTCGTAGGTATACTTATCGGGCCAGTGTTCAAGCTGGCGTCGGTCGATAGTTTGGGAATGTTGGGGCAGGTGCTCACGAGTGTCGCACTTATAATAATTCTTTTCGAGGGCGGACTCAATTTGGAGCTTTCGAGCATTGGTGGCTCAATGCGCACGGCATCGAAACTCACCATCAGCTTCTTCTTCATAACCGCCATTATTGTCGGGCTGCTGCTGCACTATATGCTGCATTATTCGTGGCTGCTGTCGTTCATCACGGGATTTATTCTGGGCGGCACGTCATCGGCGGTGGTGCTGCCAATGGTGCGATTGTTGCGCATGAGCGACAAACCAAGCACTATTCTGGTTCTTGAGTCTGCCTTGACCGATGTGTTGTGTATCGTGTTTGCAATCAGCTTTTTAAGCAGCTATTCGACTGGCATGGTGGAGATTGGCAAAATAGCCGGCTCGCTCATCTCGTCGCTGGTGCTGGCATCAGCTTTGGGTGTTGTCTCAGGCTATATTTGGCTGCGGCTGATGAACTGGGTGAAAACGTTCCCCAACACGCAGTTCACCACATTCGCGTTTATGTTCATTGTTTACGGACTGGCCGAATATTTCGGGTTCAGCGGTGCCATCACGGCGCTGGCTTTCGGCATTGTCATGGGCAACTATAGCAAGATTCCCATGCCTGAGAAGATGAAAAGCAAGCTGCCCGAAGGAATCATCACCGAACTGGAGCGCAAGCTGTACAGCGAGATAGTGTTCTTGCTGAAAATCTACTTCTTTGTCTATCTGGGAATGGCCATACCGTTCGAGTCGTCGAACTTCTTCATCATTGCGGCGGCGCTGGTGGGAGCCATCTATCTTGCAAGGCTTTTCTCGACACGTTTCCTGGTGCGCGACAACGACATCACTTGGGAGGACAAATCGGTTATGTCGGCCATGGTGCCCAAAGGCTTGGCTGCCGCCGTCTTGGCTGGTCTGCCGCTGCAATACGGCATTCCTGAAGGCGCTGAGATTCAGATAATTGTGTATAACGTGGTGTTTGTGAGCATCTTGACAACGTCAATACTTATTCCGCTCATCCGCACGCGGTTCATCAGCCGGTTCTATCGCGTTTTCTTCCGCCCGATAGGCCGACTCGAAAATATCTCGCTTTGTCGCAAGACAGATACGCAGGAAGTTGAAGTTGCTGAAAATAAAGAGGATAGCTTATGAGCAATGTTGAGATAATCGGCTATGTGGCCTCAGGTCTGCTGCTGCTGGCCATGATGATGACTTCAGTTATCAAGTTGCGTATTTTGAACACGATAGGCTGCATACTCTATATCATTTACGGCCTGAAAATCGGCTCTTATCCGGTGGCTTTGATGAATTGCGCCATTGCCTGCGTTAATATTGTGCACATTACCAAGGGCCTGTTCTCGAAACACACCTTCAGACTTTTGTCAATCAAGAACGATGACAGCCTTGTGGAGCCTTTCCTTGAGCACTATAAGGCCGATATTGACAAGAATTTCCCCGAATTCACGTTCAGTGGTCACCCGTATGCCTGCTCGTTTATGATTGTTCGCAACATGAGCGTTGCCGGCATATTCCTTGCCAACGACATGGGCAACGGCACGCTCTTGGTCGAGCTTGACTATGTGATTCCGATGTATCGCGATTCAAAAGTTGGCAAATTCCTGTTCGAGACCAATCGTGGGGTGTTTAAAGATAACGGATTCAAAAAGATAGTTGCGTTATCAGGCAGCAAGTATCATGCCCGTTATTTGCAACATGTCGGTTTCCAGGAGGTTTCGAATACCGAAGGAGTGGGAACCTATGAATTAACTATCTGACGCAAGCAGCAACTTTGCGCTCCACATTGCCAGCACAACGTGTCTGGCCACCTCTTTTTATGATGTAATTGTGAATAAAAAGGCTCACAATTCGCTTGAATGCTGTTCACTCAGCCAGTAAAATAGCTATTTTTGCACTTATGTTTTTAGTTCTCAGACAAAGGAGTTTCCGCCGAAATGGCTGAAATCAACTTTCTGAAAATAAATGCATTGCCTAAATATGTGACACAAATTAACTAATGATAAAATGAAAAGAGTCATCAGAAAATTCTTTTTCGCAGCTGCTATTGCCATTGCAGCGCTTTCAAATGTTGATGCACAAAACAGTTTCCCCTATCAGGCGGTGATTCGCACAGCCAAAGGCGAATTAGTTAGCAATCAGGAGATTGCAATGCAGTTCAGTCTCATTTACGATGGAAAGGTTGTCTATAGCGAGACACAAAAACCAAAAACCAACCAATACGGCAACGTGAAGGTTGAGGTGGGCAATGGCCGAAAGGTGAGCGGAGATTTTGCCGCAGTGCCATGGAGCACAATGCAGGTGATGATGAAGATTGAGGCCGACCCCAATGGCGGCACTGATTATATCGACTTGGGAACCATACAGTTGCAGCCTGCACCATACGCCATGTATGCAACGGCGGCCGGAATGGTTAACACCGTTGAGGCAGGAGAGCCAAAGTCGGATAGTAATGCACTTTTCGAGGTTAAAGACAAAGACGGCAATGTGGTGTTCGCCGTTTACCCCGACGGCGTGCGCGTGTTTGTGGACGACGCTGACAGCACTGCCGCCAAAGCAATGCGTACAGGCTTTGCCGTTTCGGGGCGCCGAGCAGCCAAAGAGGGCGGTGAGGCCAACTATTTCGAG
The DNA here is from genome assembly GCA_017645945.1 of Salinivirgaceae bacterium. Taxonomy (GTDB): domain Bacteria; phylum Bacteroidota; class Bacteroidia; order Bacteroidales; family SZUA-534; genus RUG13583. The sequence goes on along the minus strand of JAGCNL010000005.1, from coordinate 23,134 downwards.
GTTACAGCAGGCGGAACGCAAGTGCTTGTGGATGAGGATACTGCCGCCAAGGCAATGCGCACAGGTTTTGCAGTGGCGGGTCGCAGGGCGGCAAAAGACGGTTCGGCCGATTTGTTCACGGTTAGTTCAACCGGCACGCAAATCTATATAGGTGAGCAAGAGGGCAAGCCAATTTCGACAGGATTTGCAGTCAGTGGCCGCAGAGCAGCGAAAGAAGAGGAAAAATACCTGGAAATCAATGCCGACGGGACTCGCGTTTATGTTGACGAAGATTCAACCAAGGCCATCCGCACGGGCTTTGCAGTGTCGGGTCGCAGGGCAGCCAAGGGAGAAAACAGCAAATTCTTGGAAATCAACGCCGATGGCACCAAAGTATATGTTGACGATGACGAAAAAGCCATGCGTACAGGTTTCGCTGTGGCTGGCCGCAAGGCAGCCAAGGGCAAGGAGCCGAAACTCTTTGAAGTGAACAGCTTCGGCACACAAATCTACATTGATACAGAAAAAGACAAGGCCATGCGTACAGGCTTTGCAGTCAGTGGCCGCCGAGCAGCCAAAGAGGGCAATCCCGAAAAATATTTGGTGATTGACGCAGACGGCACCCGCATCTATGTTGACTATGAGGAGGCTAAGGCCATCCGCACAGGATTCGCGGTAAGCGGAAGAAAAGCCGCCAAAAACGGCACGCCTAACACCATTCTGAAGGTGGACAACGTGGAAGGCACGCGTGCTTACGTCGAAGACATCGACGGCAAGGCCATCAGCACAGGATTTGCAGTTAGCGGCCGCCGTGCAGCCAAAGATGGAGAGCCCGACTTTTTCCACATCACAAGCGACCAGGCAACAATCACAGCAACGAATATCACCATGCAGGATAAGGACACCGACAAAGATATGATGTCCATAACAAGCGGGAATACAAGCATTTATACTGATGATTTCTCGCTGAGCAACAACGATGATACCGAAATGCTTACTGCCAACAATGGCGGAGTGGAGGTGAGCACCGAACTGGTTATTGCTGGTGAGGTGGCACAAACTGTTGATGTTGAGGAAAATGAAGATGTTGATCCACTTGTTCTGTCAGCATTTGGAATGATTGAGACAGTTAAAATTGCCGATTCCATTCCAGACTTGGATGCGCCTAAAGGCTACTCGCTTCTGAAAATTTATGGCAACGGCAAATTCGCGCAGACACAAAATCTTGATGCAGAGGAAAATACATATATGCTGTTCAATGCTGCTGGCAACCTCGTAGCCAACCAGAGTGATGCCGTTGCGGCAGTGATACTGACCAATGCCTCCACACCCGATGCAAAACTCATTATCTGGCCGTTGAAACAAGTGAACAATGCGCCTATCAGTTTGGGTTTGATGGCAGCTGGCGACACACTGAACCGCTATGTGCCGGTGAATGTGTACGTCAATGCCGACGGACCAGTTGAGTGCCTTGTTGATGTGAAATCGGCTGATGAAGAACTCGGCAAGGTGAGGATAGAAGGCCCGAAGGTTTACGGCTCGAAGGTTGAGATTCACGCAGAACCGATTGTTGAGGGCTATCACTTTGCAGGATGGAGCGACGAACGCTCAGCCAACCCGCGCACGGTGCTAATTCTGCACGACACCGCCTTTGCCGATGCAACATTTGCTATCAACACCTATAATATAAAAACAACCGCCGAGAACGGTGAAATTGAAATCAGTGGCCAGCAGAACGACGACGGTACCTTCAACCACGGCACCGAGGTTGGCCTGAAACCCTTTGCTTCAGAGCATTACCACTTCATGGGCTGGACCGATGGAGAGGCTGACGCTGCGCGTAACTTCAAAATTGTGAGCGACACCACGTTTGAGGCCATATTTGCCATCGACTCGTTCGACATCAAGACTAGTTTGGCTGAAGGCGGTTCAGTGACGGGAGTAGGCAAATTCCCCTATGGTGCTGAAATTGAACTTGTTGCCACTCCCGACGAAGCCAACGGCTATCACTTTGTGAACTGGAACGATGGCAACGCCGACAACCCGCGCAAACTGATTGTTGAAGATGAATCGACATTCACCGCCTATTTCGATAAAAACAGATATCTGCTCACCTATGTGGTTGATGGTGAGGTATTTGATGTTGACACAATTGCCTGCGACGCACAAATTGTGCCAATCAACGCCCCCGACAAAGTTGGCCACAATTTCAAGGGATGGGAAAACATGCTAGGAGTCATGCCGAAAGACAATCTGACGGTTATTGCACAATATGATCCAAAGACCTACACCATTACATTCAATACTGGTGACGGCAGCACAATTGACCCAGTATCAGCCGTTTACAACACCACTATTAGTGAGCCTAAGCAGCCTGAGTATGCTAATCACTCTTTCACAGGCTGGTTTGCTGATGCTGACTGCACAAAACCGTTCGACTTCAATGCCCCGGTTACAGACAATGCTACGGCTTATGCAGGATGGGAAGTCAACAGTTACTCAATAACAATTGCCCAAGCCGAGGGTGGCAGTGCGGATGTAACGACCGGTGCAAATGCCGAAAACAACACCTATACGCACGAAACCCAAGTCGAGGTTTCTGCCTCGCCCGATGATGAAAACGGCTATGAATTTGTAAAATGGACTGCTGAGGGCGTGGAATTGGATAAAGACCAAGTGAATAACCGGTTGTTAAAGTTCAATATTACATCAGATGTTAAACTGACGCCCGTATTTGCTTTAAAGAAATACCATATCAACGCCACGGCAGAAGATGGTGGCTCAATCAGCACTGATGGACTTGACCAAGATAATTATGCCGTTCACGGAACAAAAATCACCTTAACGGCTGCGCCAACAGACAATACCTATGAATTCAAAGGTTGGCAGATTATTGGTACAAGTGTCGAAGGCTTTGATTTGTCTGAAAATCAAAAAACTAGCGAAACCATTGAAATCGAGGTTAAAAATGACTTCGACATAAAAGCCAAGTTTGACTTGATAACATATCCAGTGGTTGCCACAACCGACGGCAATGGTAGTGTTAGAATTATTGTAACAGAAGGCTTGCCAGCCGAAGGCAACAATTATATTGTCGGCACAGTGGTCACATTTGTGGCCGAGCCTAATGATACTTACGAATTTGATAAATGGACTGGTATTGAGGGTATTACGCTTGATGGAGAACAGATTAAGAATGACCAGATTCAAGCCATCACCGTAGAATCAGAAATCAAGGTAAAAGCCACATTCAAACGCAAAATGGCTGTAACCTTTGTTGCCAACGGCGGCCAATTCAGCGATGATGCTAATGCTACCCAGAAAACAATCTATATCAGCCAAGGCACAGCTATTGATGGACAAATTCCAGCGCTCACGCGCGAAGGCTACACACTGGCCAACTGGTTCGATAGCAATAATAAGCCATTCGATTTCTACGGTGTAATCACCAGAGACACAGTACTCACCGCACAATGGGCAATAGAGTTCTATGTGGCGGCTGATGGCAGCAATGCAGAAGGCCGTAAAGGCACAATTGTCGAACCGTTTGCAACTGTTCAAAAGGCATTTGAAACCATTTTGGATAAAAATTTGACTAACACTAACTATAGAATTGTGGTTCTTGGTGAGCTTTTGGGCAGCCAGTCGTTAGGTGACTATTTCGATGATGGCGAAACGTCTACAAAACTTGAAGGCACCACCATCACTCTTATTGGCCAAGAGTATGAAGGCCAATATCCAGTTATCAATGGTAATTCGACTGGAAATCCAGAGAGTGACAATGTGGCTCTGCACGTGTTCACTAATATTCCTGTTATTATCGAGAACCTTAAAATTACTAATGGTTCTGGCGTAGAAGGCGGCGGTATATTTATTAGAAGTGATGAAGAAAATGATGATGTTATTAGCCATGTGACACTTGGCAACGGTGTAATAATTGAGGGTAATAGTGCTTCTCAAGATGGAGGCGGAGGTGTATATGTATCAGGCAAAGGAAGCAAACTCACAATGCTTCAAGGCAGCAAGATATCAGAAAACCAATGCGCTTGGGGAAGCGGTGCCGGAGTGTATGTGAGTGATGATGCCGAGTTTGATATGCAAGGCGGCGAAATTAGCGGCAACATTCCTAATGGAGTTATTTGTGGCGTAGGAGTTTATTTAGGTCCGAAAAGCAAATTCAGCATGAGCGGTGACGCAAGAGTTTGCGGTGGTGATGATATATATTTTGAGAAGAGTGGCAATGGCGGTGCTGCACCGATAATCAATGTTGGTAAACTCGAAGGCACTGACATTGTAGCCACCATCAGTTTCAACGGCAATTATTACAGTACCGGTGATAAACTACTCGAAGTCGCAGGCATTGAAACCCTTCCTGTTGACCGTTTCAAGGTTGCACCATTTGACAATCACTATTACAGAATCAACTCTGATGGCAAACTTGTTGAGCAGAATGCAGCTAAGTTTGTTTATTATCAGTACAATGCTGCTAAAGACGAGCAGGAAGAAGTGGAAGTTAGTGTGATACAGTTTGATAAGAATACAGCACTTGGCAACATTGCTCCCGAAGCACCTAAAGACCCTGACAATTTCAAAGGCTGGTATATATTAACTTATGATGGGTTGACCGATGAGTTTGACTCAGAAATGAAACCAGAAGAAAGCATAACCTTTGTGGGTGTTTGGAGTAAGGTGGTTGAAGTATCAGAAGGTGGTGTTATTTCGTCGATTTACGATGCTGTGAACAAAGTTGACGCTTACAGCGATTTGACAATCAAAGTTAATGGCACGCTTAATGGTGCACAGAAAATTTGCGATTGCAATCTGCATTCACTTATTATTGAAGGCAAAACTGGCACCGATGGCACCATTGATGCCGGATGGGATGGGGAGATAGATGAATGGTTTTACCCCAACGAAGAGTCTGAACACACAGGTTCTGTTCTTACCATTGCAACTGCTGCGCCAGTAACTATAAAAAATCTGAAAATAACAGGTGGTTGTTTGAAAGATAGTTATGAAGGTGCTAATCTTGGTGGGGGCATCCTCATTGGCGCATATTACGATGAAAATAACATGAATTATGTTTCTTGTGCGTCGAACGTGACGCTTGGCGATGGTGCTGTTGTAACGAAAAACTACTCAAAAAACATCGGAGGAGGTGTTTATGTTTACCCAGGTTCAACTTTCATCATTGAAAATGAAGCTGAAATATCGAACAATACAAGTTTATTTGGCGGTGCTGGAGTATGCTTCTATCCGTATGGCAATAATATTAGTAATTCCATTACCAACATTGTGATGAACGGCGGAACCATCAGCAATAACAAAAGTAAAGTAAATGACGATGGATACTACAGCGGTGCGGGGGTACTTTTGTATCTTAGTGTTGATGAAGAATTTCAATCAAGCGTAACATTTGAAATGAACGGCGGCTCAATCAAAAATAACGAATCTGGGGGCTACGGCAGTGGAGTTTGCGTGAAAGGCAACAGTGCGCAATTCATAATGAAAAACGATGCCCAAATCAGCGAAAATAAAGCAACAGATACCTACAGTGGTGGCGGTGTGTTTGTTGGTTATGAAGGCAAGTTTAAAATGGAAGGCGGCACAATCACAGGCAACAATGCTGTGGTCCAGGGCAAAGGTGTATATGTTTCTTCTGATGCCACTTTCTCAATGAGTGGCAGCGCAGTTGTTGCATCAAACAACGAAATTTATTTGAACGGCTCTCATATCACTCTCAATGGCGAATTAGCAGGCTCCGGCACTGTGGCAACCATCACTCCGAATGAATATGATGATGATGTGCTGGTGCTTAATGGCGAAAATGTTGGTGACTACTACGACAGATTTGCCGTAACTCCGCAAGTAATTAGCGGTGGCAAGACAATCAATTGGATTATTGATGAGAACGGCTACTTGTTTGAATATGACCCGCAAACCTTCTATATCGACCCGGAAAACGGCAATGATAACAATGATGGACATACTCCTGGCAAGGCGACAAAATCTTTCTACGGTACAAGTCAAAAGATTACCGATCTGCAGCAGGATTACACTTTTGTTGTTATGGGTGATTATTATGACGGTGAAAACGTCTCTCTGCACGATAGTCAGAAGGAAATACAGTCGATAACCGTCAGAGGCAATACCGGAAACACCACCGATTACGTGAATTGTGGAGGCGGTCTTGTGACTTATGTACCGACAAATTTCGAAAATATAAAAGTCTATTCGATTTGGTTCGATTATGAGTCTGATAACATTCCTATCACTTTGGGCCAAAACGCAATTGTTGAGCAGCAAATTGAAACTGTTCCCGCCAATTCGAGTGTTACAATGCTCCCTGGCTCACAAGCGGGCAGCATCACTTCGGCAGGTGCGGTTGTAATGCATGGCGGCGAAGTGACAGGCTATGACAGTGATGGCGATGATGTAAACGAAACATTTGTTGTCATTAATGATGGCGGCACATTCACCATGCGCCGTGATGCCAAGCCTAACTATGTGCAGACCAGCATAATATACATTGATAGCGTGCTCACGTACGAGAGTGGCGATCCCTACCAAACCACCATTAAAGCCAATTGGGCTGATTTGGTTGGGCAGAAGGTGCTTGAGATTGTTTCAAACGATTTCACCCAAGGCATGAATATCGCCCAAATAAAAGACTATTTTGATTTGGACGATGCCGATTATTACATTGATGATGATGGAAAAGTGAGGACAAGTGTGCCATTCGAGTTTGAGGAAGGCGGAACGTCAGTAACCATAACAAATTACACAGGCAGCAGCAACGATGTTGTAATTCCTGCAACCGTGAATGGTAAACCTGTTACAGTTATTGGCTCAAACACATTTAGCAGCAATTCTGGTATCAAATCAATAACTATCCCTTCATCAGTGACAAGTATCGCCGCAAATGTTTTTAAATATTGCTATAGTTTAAACACGGTGCATTATGAAGGAAGTGAGGCGCAATGGTGCGGAATACAATTTGGCAATGGAGATTCCAACCCCTGCCGAAACGGAGCATCTGGCAAAATAACCGCATTATATTTTGGCGATTCGGAGACAGCCGATTTGGAAATACCAGAAGGTGTAACGCAAATTAACGATTATGCGTTCTACGGTTGTCGTTGTCTGACATCAGTCTCTTTCCCCAGCACTTTGACATCCATCGGCAATGAAGCATTTTATTATTGCAAAGGACTTAGGTCGGTGTTTATACCAGCCAATGTGGAAACAATAGGTAACAATGCGTTTGGAAGTAGTAAGTATGTGTTCTGCGAGGCCTCGGGGAAGCCTGAAGGTTGGAATTCCCAATGGAGTCATGCTACGGTTTTATATGGACAAACAAGCTTGAAGAAATTTGATTACACAGTAACCAACGAGACAACTAAAACAGTGGAGATTGGACCGTACTATGGTTCTGACCGCGATGTTACAGTTCCTGGAATTATCACAATAGGTGAAGAAGATTACACTGTAACTTCGATTAAAAGTAATTTGTTCAGTGAGCATAAAACTTTAACCACGGTTACATTTCCCAATACTATTACCGAAATTTCTGGCTCTACGTTCTATTTGTGTAGCAACCTTGAAAGTATTAACATCCCGGCATCGGTTACAACAATTGATCCATCAGCGATTTATGGTTGTGAGAATCTTCAATCGGTTACGGTTGATGCGGGTAATGTAGCGTATAAAACCGAGAACAACACATTGTTCTCGATGGATGGCACTAAATTGGTTTTGTACTATGCAAAGAAATCGCAGGTTAATTATGTAGTTCCGTCAACAGTTACCGAGATATGTGACTACGCTTTTGATTGTTCACAAATATCAGGCATTGATATGTCGGCTTCAACAAGTCTGCAAACGATTGGTGATGGTGCATTTAACGCTTGTCAGAACGATGATTTCACCACTGTTGCATTGCCAGCCAGTGTTACTTCAATAGGCAGAGATGCGTTTGCTTATGACCATATTGCGACAATTAATATTCCGAACGGAGTAACCGAAATACAGTCGGGTACATTTACGAGTTGTGATATGGAATCAATTGAAATACCCGCCTCGGTGACCAAAATAAATGACGAAGCTTTCTATTGTTGTGGACAGCTTAAAACAATAACCTTGAAGTCAGCAAGTTATACTACATTCGATGAAGGCGCGTTTTATGGTTGCAACAACTTAACCACCGTTTATTTCGCGGGAACCGAGTCGCAAAAAGCATCGTTGATTGGTACGTTTAGCAGTGATAGTCCGATAGTGAAAGCAACATGGATTTGCTCAGGTGATTGATTTGTATAACATATAATAGAAAGAGAACTCCCCGTTAGGCAAAAGCACCCTGGCGGGGAGTTTTTTCTATGCGATTGCAAATCCATTCAACAAAAAAATCAAACAAAATCGTCTTGCACCGCCAAAACCATTTTCTTTGCACCCAAATGATTACATGGCACAACATAAAGAGTTATCTGCGCTGGCAGTTGCGGGCGCGTGACCGTCAGGGGCACAGGGTGCATTCACCGTTTCTCTTTTCGCTCATAACCAGCGGATTGCATAATCCGTTGGAGGCGGAGTTGGTTCATGAGGTTGAGCGCCGCCGCCGTCAGTTGTTGGCCGATAGGAGCGAGGTGGCTGTCACCGATTATGGTTCGGGCAGCAGTTTCGGCAATGGCTGCCGCCGAGTGTGCGACATTGTCCGCCACAGCTCAACATCGCCCCGCGACGGGCGTCTGCTCTACAATCTTGCCACAGCCATGCAAAGCGCCAATATTCTTGAGCTGGGCACCAATTTGGGCATCGGCTCGCTCTATCTGGCACATTCAGCCAATTGTAGCCGGCTTGTGACCATCGAGGGCTGCCCAAATCTGTCGAAAATAGCTGCTGAAGGATTTAAACAGCTTGGAACCAATAACATAACGCTCATAAACGCAGAGTTTTCTGAAGCTTTGCCCCAAGCGCTGGAGAGTCTGCGCAAGCTCGATTTCGTTTTCATCGACGGCAACCACCGCGGCGAGCCGACACTAAGCTATTTCAGCCAGTGTCTGCCGTTTGTTTCAAACGACACCGTTATCGTAATCGACGACATCCATAAAAATGCTGATATGGAGTTTGCGTGGGGCAAAATTGTTGAAAATGAGCAGGTAACGCTTTCGCTCGATTTTTATACAATGGGAGTCGTATTTTTCCGCCGCCAATTGTCGAAACAAACCATCTCTCTGCGCTATTAAGACACGGTTGTTAGCTGTTTTAGTAGTGTTAAAATATTGGTAATCATTTGCTTGTGTGGTGAATACATTTTTTTTGTGCATATAGTTACATAATGGATTTTTTTTTCATATTTGCGCGAAATTTTTAAAAACCTATAATTATGTACTGGACACTTGAATTGGCTTCGAAATTGGAGGATGCTCCATGGCCGGCAACAAAGGAAGAATTGATTGATTACGCAATCCGTTCTGGTGCTCCAATGGAGGTTGTTGAGAACTTGCAGGAGATGGAAGACGACGGTGATGTTTATGACAGCATCGAGGATATCTGGCCAGACTATCCAAGCAAGGAGGACTTCTTCTTTAACGAAGACGAATATTGATTATCAGTTTGTTACAAGCATAACAAACTTGTAAAAGATAAGCAACATGGCGAATCAAACCGATTCCCGTGTTGCTTTTTTGTTTTTCCACGCCCCCTCAACCTCTTAACTTCTTAACCTCTAAACTTCTCAACCCTCTAACCCTCTATCTCTCTAACCCTCTAACTCTCTAACTCTCTAACTCTCTAACCCTCTAACTCTCTAACCTTATAACTTAAGAACTTATCACCTTTTAACCACCATCCTGTGCAGTCTCCGTCCGTTGCAGTCAGTGACACTCACAATGTGAACGCCGCTTTTTAACTTGCCGGCGTCGATGGTTGCGGAGTTGCCCGAGCATGCGGTTTGCTTTTCGAGTGTGCCCGAGGTGCTGTAGATGCTGATGCTGGCAATGCCGCTTGCACTCTCAACGTATAGTGCCGACTCAACAACTGTTGGATAAACATTGAGCCATGAGGCGGCTGCGTCGTCAATGGAAACATTTTGTTTGTCAGTTCTATACAATTCAATGGCTTTGTCGGCGGTCTTCTTAAGTTCGTACAAGTTTTCGCCGGCCAAAACGGCAAATTTCAGGCAGACGGTGTCGTTCGATTTAATTTTCAGATTGTTGCATGAGAGCATTAGCGCCAGGTCGTAGCCGGAGCCGGTGGAGGAGGTGCGGGCGTGGTTCATGGCCTCCCATTTCTGCTCGTTGTTGAAGCCGTCTTCCAGATTGATGCTGTTGCTGTACTGATTGCCCGCTTCAAATACGTATGGTACGGCGTTCCTGCTGTCTAACAGACAGATACCGCCATATAGTCCGATGTCGCCGGTGTTGAAAATATAAACCATTTTGTGCTCCGGGTCATAGTCGGCGCAGTTTGTCAGGCTGTACACAATGTCCCAGTCCATATAAAGTCCGGCGCAGGCCTGGTCGAACTCCTCTTTTCGTGTATTGATGATTTTGTAGTCGCAGATAAAGCCTGTCGGCAGGTTGTGTTCGTCGAAGATGAAGTCTTGCTCCACGGTTATCCCTCTGAGCTCCTGTGGTTGGATTGATGAGCGAATGTGGCTGACGCTGCCCTCGGTAGTTATCTCTGGTTTGTTGACGGGCTTAAATTCGTTGTCGGTTTGGTATGAGCTTATGATTTTCGATTTGTCCAAAGCCAGAATCAGTGCGCCGTCGCTGACTAAATTATAGCAGTTCTGATAGATAAGTCCTTTTCCCTTTTGATAGTCGTAGATTCCGATTTTTCCGTTGTCGGCAATGGTGGTTTGCATTTCGCCCCATTCAATGTCTTTATATGTTGGATTGACAGCAACTTCAACTTCCTGTGATGCTGAATAGCCGTCGGCCTCGAATCGTATTCTTAGAACAAGGTCGCGGTTCTCCGAAATGGTGTCGGACAAAGTGGCAGTGAATTGTATGTTGCTGATGTCGCACATCGAGCCGATGGAGTCGGTTTGCCAGACACCGTTGCCTATGGTTGCGCTACCGTCGGGCGATTCAAGCCTGATGGTGACATTGTGGGCTGGTTGCAGATAGTTGCGCACGTCTATGCCGACTGTGAAATTTGCTCCGGTGAGAAATTCTCCGCCCTCGGCCGTGAATTTGCTGTTGGTTATCCGCAGCGAAGGCGATGTATTGTCAGTCAACGCTTTAAGAATGTTTATGCGGCCCGAGCCTAACATACCTGCGTAAGGAATGTTTTCGGAAATGGTGTCGATGTTATCGGCGGTAACGCGCAGTAATTCACCAATTTGAGTGGCGGTCAAATCTTTGCGTACAGCCCACACAAGGGCGGCGGCGCCAGCCACCACCGGAGCGGCAAACGAGGTGCCGTTGGCCCATTGGTATCTGTCGCCGTACCAGGTTGTGTTGAGCCTTTGCCCGGGTGCCGACATGTCGACGCGGCTGTTGTAGGTTGAGTTGCTCCATTTCACATCGCTGTCGTTGGTTGCCGCAACGCTTATCACGCCATCGACTGAGGCTGGGTAGTAGCGCTCGTTGATTCCGGAGTTTCCTGCAGCGCTGATAATCAGACAGCCACGGCTTTGCGCGTATTTAATCACATCGTTGCAAAGTAGACTCTCGCCAGGGCTTCCCCATGAGCAGTTGATTATCTGGCAGCCATGGTCGGCGGCATAAACAACGCCTTCGTAGCAGGCGATGAGTGCGCCGGTCTCGTCGTCAGCCACCTTGATGGGCAGGAATTTGGTGTTGTAGCCCACTCCGGCTATACCAATGCCGTTGTTGGTTGTGGCGGCGGCAATTCCAGCCACGGCTGTTCCGTGATGTATGACCGAGCTGACGGGGTTGTTGTCGTTGCAGGCTAAATCCCAGCCGCGGTAGTTGTCAACGTAGCCGTCCATGTCGTCGTCAATGCCGTTGATTGGGTCGGCATAGTTGATTTTAATGTTGTCGGCCAAGTCGGCGTGATAGATGTCAACTCCTGTGTCGACAATTCCTATGACGATGTTCGTGTCGCCATGGGTTATGTCGTATGCCTCGATGGCATGGGTTAGCTCCATTAAATATTGTGTGGAAAGCGAAGGGTCGTTCGGGGCTTCAAGCAGCTCGGGAATCCAGTAAGGCTGAGCGTATTCAACGCTTTCGCTTTGCGCCAGTTTGCGCGCCATCTCAACTGGGTCGGCATTGCCTTCGTATTCAATGCGGAAAATCCGGCTCAGTTCAGCCGACGGGCTGTCGGTTTTTCTCACGCTGAACATCCGTGTGTTTCTCCTGACATGAGCTTTACATAAATATTCAAATTCTGAATCACGGTTTTGTGCGGCTTTTTCGTTTTTGTATTTCACAATCACCGTATTTGGCACATACTGAGCTTTTTGAGCCAATAATTGTGCCACGGGCAATATCAGACAGAATAGAATTGCGGCAAGTCGTTTCATAGTTGTTTGTGTCAGAATTTACTTCGGTCTGCAATGTACTAAAACTATCGCAAAAGAATCATGACAGAGGGCAAACTGCACTTTTTTGTTGATTAAAGTTGATTTTCGTTGGTTGGATGATTGTTTTTATTGTATTTGCTATATATTTGTGTGACTAAAAACAAATACTATTTACATGAACTGTATAATTATTGACGACGATTTACTGAGCCGCAAAGTGCTTGAGGGTTTGGTTGAAAAGGTTGATTCATTGAACCTTGTGGGCTCGTATGAAGGCCCTGTTGAGGCATTCAAGGCCTTCGACCTTCCTGACCCGATTGATTTGATATTCCTTGATATGGAGATGCCGGAAATGAACGGCCTCGATTTCATCAATACTCTCGACGAACCTCCGATGATTATAATTGTCTCAGGACAAGAGAAATACGCCATCGAATCGTATGAGTACGATGTTGTCGATTATCTGCTCAAGCCGGTTGCCCTTCAGCGTTTCTTCAAAGCTGTAAACAAGGCTCAGGCCCATTATCAGGAGCGTGACAGCGTTTCAAAATATCCCGATGAAATCTTCATCAAGAAGAAAAACGCCACTTTGGTCCGTATCCGCTACGACGATATTCTTTGGGTTGAGGCTCTTGAAAACTACGTGACAGTGAACACCTACAACGATAAGTTTACAATCCACTGCACCATGAAGACCATCGAAAACAAATTGTCGATGTCGAAGTTTAAACGTGTGCATCGTTCTTATATAGTGAATATCAGTCAGATAGATTATATCGAGGAAGGCAACGTTGTGGTGCGCACCGAGTCGGGACCGAAGGTGATTCCAATTGGCAAATCGTATCGCGACATGCTCATGGACGATTTGAACATGATATCGAAATAAGACACCAAAACTTAAAAAAGCCTGCTTTTGTAGGCTTTTTTTGTGCAATGTTTGCAGGTGATTTACGTTATGATTGTGCAAATAAATCAGAAGATGCGTCGGTTGGGGATTATCGTTTTTCTTGTTGCGTCGGCAATTGCAGCACATGCGTCGGCTGTCAGCGACAGCACATTTATCAGGCTTGAGGCTCAGATGAATGATGTGGCTGCGGAGTTGTCGGCAACGCGCTACAAGGATGCTCTCCAGGATTCGCTCGAGGCGAAGTTGCGCACGATGCTAGGCTCAGCCTTGAAAATGGAAAAATCGTTCGAATATCCGTTCGACAGCCTTAAGGCGAATATCAGCATTGTGACGTCAAATGACGAGCGTGTCCGCATTTTCACATGGTTTTCGGTTGGTGATGCTGGCAACTATCACTATTCGGGCTTTATCCAGTACAACGACAAGTCGGCTCATCAGGTGCGTCTTTTCGAGCTGAACGATTGCAGCGACAAGATGGAGAATATTGACAATCTGACTCTTACGCCGCAGAATTGGTTCGGCATGATTTATTATGGCATTGTTGACGTCAAATGCCGCGACGGAATGGTTTACACGCTGCTCGGGTGGGACGGTTGCGGATTGTATACAACCAAAAAGGCGATTGAGCCGCTCATTTTCACCGACAAAGGGCAGCCTCGGTTTGGAAAAATGATGGTTAAGGTGGGACGAAAGAAAAGCAAACGCCTTGTGTTTGAGTATAATAAGCGTGCCACAATGATGATTCAGTACGATAGTCAGCTTGATATGATTGTGATGGATCATCTCAGCGTCTTTGGCGACCAGGACACTGACAATCCGATGTTTTTCAGCCCTGATATGTCGTACGACGGAATGAAATTTGAGGACGACATGTGGATTTATGTCCCGAAAATCGAATATAAGCGGCCAAAACCGAAAAAAAACGGTGCCGGCAAGTCGAAGAATTAGTTTTTTCGCTGACATTTGCAGCGAATTGTTTGTTAATGAAATAATTGAATATTAATGAAGTACCGATACCAGACAGTTGGCACTTGCAGCCAACAGATTGATTTTGAAATTGATGACAACAACATTCTGAGCAACGTACAGTTCTATGGCGGCTGCAACGGCAACTTGAAAGGCATTGGCCGTCTGGTTGAGGGAATGCCTGTGGCCGATGTTATCAATCGCCTTGAGGGCATTCCGTGCGGAATGAAAAGCACATCGTGTCCCGACCAGCTGGCCACGGCGCTCAAAAAAGTGATGGCAAAACGTAACGCAAACGGCTGATTACAAGTGTTATGGATGCACCGATGAGCAAAAACAGAATTCTGCTGTTCAATCTGCTCGCCTTTGCCATTGTTTGCGTCTGGGGAACTACCTTTGTCTCGAGCAAAGTGCTTATCAACAATGGTTTGCGCCCGATTGACGTATTCTTCTGCCGTTTCTTGCTGGCATATGTTTTCATTTGGTTCGTATCGCCGCGCAAATTGCTGTGCGACAGCGTGAAAGACGAGCTTCTTGCGGTTGCGTTGGGTGTTACGGGCGGTTCGGTCTATTTCCTGGCCGAGAACACAGCCTTGCAGATTTCAACGGTGACAAACGTATCGCTTCTGGTGTGCACCACGCCGCTGCTGACGGCTCTGCTGCTGAGCATCGGCAATCGTGATGAGCGTATGAATGGCCGCCAAAAAGCGGGGTCGGTACTGGCGTTTGCAGGAATGGTGCTTGTTGTGCTGAATGGCAAATTTGCGCTGAAACTATCGCCTGTGGGTGATTTACTGGCGTTTGTGGCGGCATGGTCTTGGGCTTTCTACTCGCTAATTACCAAATTGTTAGCGCCAAAATACAGTAATCTGTTCATCATTCGCAAAGTGTTTTTTTACGGTCTGCTCACGTTGGTGCCAGTGCTCTTTTTCACAGGTCTCCAAACTGATATTGAGATATACCGCCAGCCGCAGGTGTGGCTGAATCTGCTTTTCCTGGGCATTGTGGCCTCGCTTGTCTGCTATGTTCTTTGGAACATCGTTATGAAACGCATCGGTGTGGTCCGCGCATCGAACTACATATATTTCAACCCAGTGGTGGCCATCATCACGGCATCAATCGTCATTGGCGAGCGCATAACGCTGTTTGCCGTGCTCGGTTCGGCAATGATTCTGATTGGTATGTATCAGGTTGAAAGAATCAAAAGGTGAAAAACGACGTTCTACGCAAATTACTTAGTTGTTAAATTTTGTGAAAAAAAACTTGTAGGGCAGAGTGTTTTTTCTTTGTCTATAGGTATATTTGAGAAATAAAACTTGAAATTATGGATGCTGAGAATACCGTAAAAATCCTTTGGGGACCGGAAATGGAGGAACATTTCGTTGAAAAAGAGTATCTTCCTGCTGGTGAGGATGAATATTATTTGCGGAACAAACAGGCCCAAATGCCCGCTGGCGGTTGGCGCCATCTTCGTTCCGACGAGATAGAGCGCCTTGTGAAGAACAACAACAGCTGCGAGAATTGGGACAATTTTCTGGTTACTGATGAGTTCAACCCAAAACAGATAAAAAACAATAAGTTTTTCGGACTGGTGCGCATTGGCGAGGTTCGCGATGCTATGCTGCAATACCACGATTTGCGCTTGCGTGTGGGCATAACCAACAGTGTGATAACATCTTGCGACATTGGCAACAATGTGGCAATCCATGATGTGCACTACTTGTCGCATTATATTATTGGTGACAACTGCATCATCTTCAACATTCAGGAGATGTGCTGCACCAATCACGCAAAATTTGGTAACGGAATTGTGAAAGACGGTGAGCCTGAGGAGGTTAGAATCAGCCTCGACTTGATGAACGAGACTGGTTGCCGCAAGGTTTATCCGTTCGATGGGATGATTGCCGCAGATGCCTATCTGAGTGCCAAATTCATCGACGACAAGCCGTTGCAGGCCAAACTCTCTTATCTGACTCAAAACCGTTTCGACTCGCACCGTGGCTACTACGGAACCATCGGAACCAATTGTGTGATAAAGAATTCGGCCATCATCAAAGACGTGAAAGTGGGCGACAGCTGCTACATAAAAGGTGCAAGTAAGCTGAAGAATGTTACCATCAACTCATCGATCGAGGAGCCGTCGCAGATAGGCGAGGGCGTTGTTTTGGTGAACGGAATTGTGGGCTACGGATGCCACATTTTCTATTCGTGCATCGCCGTGAGGTTTGTGCTTGGCAACAACTCTAATCTGAAGTATGGAGCACGCTTAATTCATTCATTCTTAGGAGATAATAGTACAATATCGTGCTGCGAGGTGCTGAACAACCTCATCTTCCCAGCCCACGAGCAGCACCACAACAACTCGTTCCTGGTGGCTGCTGTGCTTAAAGGGCAGACCAACATTGCCGCCGGCGCCACAATGGGCTCGAACCACAACAGCCGCACAAACGACAACGAGATTGAGGCTGGCCGCGGATTCTGGCCGGGCTTGTGCTCGAGCGTTAAGCATTCTTGTAAGTTCGCGTCATTCACGCTGCTTAGCAAGGCCGATTATCCGACCGAGATGAATATTTCTTTGCCATTCTCACTTGTTAATAACAATGTGAGCCACAATGAGTTGGAGGTGATGCCCGCTTTTTGGTGGATGTATAATATGTACGCTTTGGCGCGCAACGCATGGAAGTACCAGAAACGCGACCTTCGCAAACGCAAATACCAGCATATTGAGTTCGACGCCTACGCGCCTGACAGTATGGAGGAGGTCATCACGGGCCGCAAACTGCTCGAAATTTGGACCGCCAAAGCTTGGTTGCGCACGCAGAATAAGAACATCGACGGTCAGAGCGAGAAAGCTCTGCGCGAGGTGGGCAAGGAGCTCCTTCGCGGTGATCGCAAAGAGGTTGACAATCTGCAAGTTTTCGGCGAAAATATGGAAAAAGGCAAACGCCGCGTCAGGATTCTGAAGGTGTACGACGCCTACAAATCATACGGCGATATGCTTGTGTATTACGCAGTTAAGAACGTGATGAAATATTTGCTTGACAATCCGCAGGCAACGTTTGGCATCATTGGCGGACTGATTCAAGGCCGTCGTGAGAAAGACTGGTCGAACCTTGGCGGACAGCTGATGCAGACATCGGATTTGGACCAACTGCGCGCCGACATCCGCAACGGCAAACTCGACTCGTGGGAGGCCATCCACAACCGCTATGATGAGATTTGGGAGCGCTACACCGTCGACAAACTGCGTCACGCTTATCAGTCGCTCTGCTATCTGCTTGAGACTGAGACTGTCACCGATGATATGTGGCGCGATGTGCTGAAACGTGCCATCGGTATTCAGCAGTACATCTGCGACCAGGTTTATGTGACTCGCAAAAAAGACTACGACAACATCTACCGCAAGCAGACCTACCGCAACAGCGAGGAGATGATTGCCGCTATCGGACCGCTCAAGGAGAACAGCTTCATCAAACAAGTTCGCAACGAAACTGATGATTTTAATAATAAGATAAATGAATTGTATAATCGTTTCTAAATAAACAATTTATGAATTTAACTAATAAAAAGTATGCCGACTATGCGTTGGTTCAGGAGATGATGGGCACGATTGACACCGTCAAGAAATTCGACCCGTCAGTAACGAAAAAACTTGCTGAGGAGGTGAAGAAATCGCAGCGCTTGTATCTGACAGGCGAGGGGTCGAGCCGTATTTTCCCGGCTAAAAACGCTATGCGCAAGGCTAAACGCTGGGGTATGGACATCAACGTCCAGACCGACGGCTCGCGTCAATCTTACGAGTACGATTTGTCGAAATATACTGTTTGCTGCGCTTCTAACTCTGGCCGCACCAAAGAGGTGATTCTGTTGGCCAAAAAACTCACAGAATCAGGCAAAAAGGACGTTTTCGGCTTGACCGCTTGTCCCGACACAATGATTCAGAAGGCGTGTGTCAGCACTCACATTCTGAACTGCGGATGGGAGCAGGCTGTGGCTGCCACTAAGAGCGTGGTTGAGCAGGCATTGTATTATGAATCAATACTTTGGAACCTTAAAGGCGAAGACAAGACGGCTGAGTTGAAAAAACTGCCAGAATTGCTTGAGAAGGCTCTCACACTGCCAATTCCTGCCGATGTGATTAACGCTGTGCGGCAAGCCGAAACAATCTATTTCTCGGGTTACAACGATGGCGTGGCAGAGGAATTGACTCTGAAAACCAATGAGATAACCCGCCGTAAGTCGGATTTCCTTGAGGGAACATACGCGGTTCACGGCATTGAGGAGGTGATGAACCCGAACGATGTTGTGTTTGTGATTGACCCGATTGAGGAGGAGATTGAGAAATTCCACGAGGTGCTGCAGAAGGGCGTTGGCCTGAAGGTGATTGCCATTGCCGACCATGACACTCCGTTCGAGACTATCAAAGTGCCTGCTGCTGGCGATTTCAAACCTTACGTGATGCTGTGCGCTGGCTGGAATCTGTTGGTTGAGATTGGTATTGCCACAGGCATCAACCTCGACAAGCCCGAGCGTGCCCGCAAGGTTGGTAATGAGTTGATTGTTTGATAAATAATTTGTAATAATGATTGAAGCCTGCGGTTTTTAATCGCGGGCTTTTTTTGTGTTTGTAGTGCCTTGAAAATGTCTTTTTGTCAGCCTGCGTCAGTAGGGTTGTGCCAAAGTTGCCGAAAGAAGCGCGTGGCACAGTGTTTGACAAATCGAAAGCGCATTAAAAATTGAAATTCATAACTAAAAAACATAAAACTATGCAAACAGGTAAAATTGGTGTTACAAGTGAGAACATCTTCCCGGTAATCAAGAAGTTCCTTTATTCCGACCACGAGATTTTTCTTCGTGAGATTGTGGCCAACGCCGTCGATGCAACACAGAAAATGATTGCAGTGACAGCAAAGGGCGATTATAAAGGTGAGTTGGGCGACAAGACTGTCCGCGTGTCGGTGAACAAAGGCAACAAGACAATTGTTGTTTCCGATCACGGAATTGGTATGACTGAAGAGGAAATCGACAAGTATATCAACCAGATAGCTTTCTCAAGTGCTGGTGAGTTCCTCGACAAGTACAAAGACAACATTGGTGCCATCATCGGCCATTTCGGCTTGGGATTCTATAGTGCCTTTATGGTTTCGGAGCGTGTCGACATCATCACAAAATCGTACAAAGAGGGCTCGAAAGCTGTGAAATGGAGCTGCGACGGCAGTCCTGAGTTTACGCTCGAAGATGCTGAAAAACAAGATTTTGGTACCGACATTGTAATGCATATCGATGCCGACAGCGAAGAGTTCCTCGACGAGAGCCGCATCAATCAGTTGCTGACCAAATACTGCAAGTTCCTGCCTGTTCAGATTGCTTTCGGCAAAGAGCAGGAGTGGAGCGACAAAGAGAAGAAAATGGTTGATACTGATAAAGATAAGATTATCAACAACACCACACCCGCGTGGACTCGCAAGCCTGCCGACCTGAAGGATGAAGACTATATGAACTTCTATCACGAACTTTATCCTGGCTACGAAGACCCGCTGTTCTATATCCACCTGAACGTCGATTATCCGTTCAATCTGACTGGTATTCTGTATTTTCCGAAAATCAAGAACAACATTGAGATTCAGAAAAACAAAATCCAACTCTACTGCAATCAAGTGTTCGTAACCGACAGTGTGGAAGGCATTGTGCCTGAGTTCCTTACGCTGCTGCACGGCGTAATCGACTCGCCCGACATTCCGCTGAACGTGTCGCGTAGTTACCTGCAGGCCGACTCGAATGTGAAGAAGATTTCGAGCCATATCACCAAAAAAGTGGCCGACCGTCTGGAGGAAATCTTCAAAACCGACCGCCCGCAGTTCGAGAGCAAGTGGGACAATCTGAAACTCTTTATCGAGTACGGAATCCTGACCGACGAGAAATTCTACGAGCGCGCGAAGAACTTCGTTCTGCTTAAAAACATTGAAGGTAAATACTTTACGCTCGACGAGTACGAAACACTTGTCAAGCCGAACCAAACCGACAAGAACGACACAAAGGTCTATCTCTACGCCACCGACAAGGATGCGCAGTACACCTACATTGAGAGCGCAAAAGCCAAAGGTTACGATGTGCTGATGCTTGATGGTCAGTTAGATATGCACTTTATCGGCTCGCTTGAGCAGAAGCTGGAGAAGACTCGTTTCGCTCGCGTCGATGCCGATGTTATCAGCCGCTTGATTCAGAAAGACGACCAACCACAAGCCAAATTGAGTGATGACGACCGCAGCAACCTGATTCAGGTATTCAACGCCGTAACACCCGATAAGAGCTATTTCATCGTAGAGTTCGAGGACCTTGGCGCCGATGCTAAACCGTTGATGATTACTCAGAACGAGTTTATGCGCCGTATGAAGGACACCGCCGCTCTGAGCGGAATGAACTACTACGCCGATATGCCAGACAACTTCAATCTGGTTGTGAACACTGCTCACCCGTTGATTACTAAAGTGCTTGACGCAGAGAAAGATGCATTGGGTAAAGCTTTGGCTGAAATCGACACCAAGATTGAGCCTTTGAACAAGCAGAAAGCCGACCTTGAGGCTCAGAAGAAGGACAAGAAGGAGGAAGAGATTCCGCAGGCTCTGAAGGACCAAATTGCCGACCTTGGCAAACAGATTGACACTTTGCGTGATGAGAAGGACGCAAAACTCAAAGAGTTCGGCAAATCGACACCGCTTGTAAAACAACTTGTCGACCTTGCACTGTTGGCAAACAATATGCTGAAGGGCGAGGACTTGAATGTGTTTGTAAATCGCAGCGTTGAATTGCTGCAAGGCAAATAGTTGAGTAATAAACTAATAGGAAGGGAACGCTGCTGATAAAAATCGGTAGCGTTCCTTTTTTATATGGCTGTCTAGAGTAGAGAAATTGGCAGGTTCTTTGGAAAACTTTTTTGCTGGCAAAATGGCAATGGTATCGATAATTGACTACCTTTGCACCGCTTTTGAGGAAAGTAAGGAAAGTTGCCGGAGTGGTCGATCGGGCCGCACTCGAAATGCGGTGAACGGGTAACTGTTCCGGGGGTTCGAATCCCTCACTTTCCGCAAGGAAAGACCTCAAAAGCAATAAAACCTTAATTCGTAATGAGTTAAGGTTTTTCTTTTTTTATAAAATCTGTGAAAAAAGGCCTTTTTGTGTTCCAAAAGTGTGACTGTAGATTTTTTCAGAGTGAGACCACTTTTAAATCCTTATTAAATTATCGCCCCGTCTTATTTTTTATTGAACGAAAACAGCCGTTCGTCACGCAAAACCGTCTTCTCGGCATAAAAGTGGTTGACGGAGGTAGGGTAGAACGCTTGATAATTGTCTTTAGTGAAAAGGATGATAAAAAAGATGTGATTGACTAAATAATTTAAGAAACCTTACCAACTCAAACCAGAAAACGGACAGATAAAAACAATCGCTATCATTTATCTGTTTTGCGAGGCTGTCACGCGTGGCAGCCTTTTTTGCGTTTGTGCCGCCATAAAACAAATAAGGCCGCCCCACTTGGGAACGGCCTTATTTGTTTATCAAGCGAAATGTTTACAACGCGCACAACTCGCTCTCCGTCAGGCAATTCAAAGAGTTGCGGCGGATAACTTCGTGAGCGGCTTCCATATTGTTTGGACGCAAGATGACCACACCGCTGGCATTGTCAGAGAAGCAGTACATATACTCGATGCTGATGCCAGCTTTGGTGAAAAACTCAATTGTCTCAGAGAATTTGCCGACGGTGGCGTCGGTTTTCACGGCCAAGACGTCGCTCAAGTTGGCCGAAACGCCCTGCGCCTTCAGCAGTTGGAAAGCCTTGTGCTGGTTGGTGGTTATCAGGCGCAAAATGCCGTACTCGGTGGTGTCGGCAACGGTGGCCGCAATGATGCGGATGTTCTCTTTGCTCAAAAATGAGAGAATCTCGTTCAAACGTCCGAACTTGTTCTCAACAAAAACCGATATTTGACTGATTGTCATAGTTTTATAATTTTAGAGTTTTAAACCAATTTACGCAAATCCTTCACACGTACAGCCTTGCCTTCCGACTGCGGAAGCGAGCCGCGCTCAACAAGTTTCACCTTCGGCGTAACCAAAATCTCGTCTTTCAACCGATGGGTGATTTCCTTTGTCAGGCTCTGCAGTTTGCCGAAATCGTCGGTCTGAAGGTCGCCCAATTCCACTTCCACAATAATCTCGTCGTTGTTGTCGACGGGCTGGATGGTGATAAGGTAGTTCGAGCCCAACTCGGGGAACTGCATAAGAATCTTCTCAATCTGCATTGGGAAGATGTTCACGCCCTTGACAATGAACATATCGTCGCTGCGGCCCTTCATACGGTCCAAGCGGCGGTGTGTGCGGCCGCAGGGGCACGGACCTGTCAGAATGCGGGTAAGGTCGCGGGTGCGGTAGCGCAAGAGCGGCATACCTTCGCGGTCGAGCGTGGTGAGCACCATTTCGCCAACTTCGCCGTCTGGCACAGGCTCAAGTGTTTCTGGGTCAACAATTTCCACAATGTACGAATCTTCCCAAATGTGCATTCCGTTTTGCTCTTTGCACTCGAAAGCCACGCCTGGGCCGCTCATTTCGGTCATACCGAAACTGTTGTAGGCCTTCACGCCGAAGCGCTCTTCAATCTTGCGGCGGGTCTCTTCGGTATGTGGTTCAGCACCAATAAGAAACGTGTGCAGGTGAGTATCTTTGCGCGGGTCGATGCCTTCTTCTTCAAACACGTCGGCAAGGCGCAGCGCATAACTTGGTATGGCGTGGATGGCGGT
>JAGCNL010000004.1 GCA_017645945.1 Salinivirgaceae bacterium | reverse complement strand
GCACTTGGTGCTTTGGAACGACGATGCGGGAAGGCCCGCGCCGTTGTAGAGCGTGGCTTGGTCAACGCAGTCATTCCAAAGGTAGCGCACCGATGCGGGGGCGGCAACCTTGTCGGATGTCACCTTCACCTTTCCGTCTTCGATTACCGCTGTGGCGGGATAGTATTTGCCGTCTTTGCCAGCAATCTCAAAATCTTTGAGTTCGCCGCCTTTGGCGTTGAGACCTTCACCATAATCGAAATTCAGGTAGATGGCTTTCCCGTTGATTTCCTGACTCTTGAACAGCGGGCCGCTGCAAACAACGTCTTTGCCATAGATGTTCTTAAACGCCCACAGCGCAAGGCGGTTGCCCACCTCAACCTTGTTGGCGGGGTGAATATTCTTGTTGTTGCCGATGTCAATGGTCGAAGCCATTCCCGAGTTCGCAACCGACAGCGATACGCGCTGAGCCTCGCGGATTTCCTCAGAGTGGCCGTTGGTGCCGTAGTCGTAGGGCGCAATCTGCACGTAGTAGAACGGGAAATCGCCCTGAGCCCACTTTTCGCGCCAAGCCTTAATCATTAGCGGGAACGTGCGGGTGTATTCCTCGGCGTGCCCCACGTTAGCCTCGCCCTGATACCAGATGGCGCCTGCCATTGCGTAGCCTGCAAACGGCGCCACCATTGCGTTGTAGAGACAGGTCGGGGTCATTTCGCTCAAATCGATGGGGCTAATCGGGCGTTGGAAAAATTCCATTGACTGTATGTCGAATTTGTAGAGTTCACCTTTCGACAGTTCGGCCACGGGCAGATATTTCCAACTTCCCGTAAGCGACACAGCGGCTTTTTCGTTATCTTTCACGTAGCACTTCATTTTCGCGGGGGTGCCGTAGAGTCCGCCGCCGCCCATATTGTCGGTAACGCGGACGGCAATAACAGCCTTGCCAGCCTTAACCTTCTCGGCGGGAACGGTGTAAACGCGGTCGGCTTGATAGTTATTGGTGCGGCCTATTGATTCGCCGTTGAAAAATGTCTCGTCACCGTCGTCGATGGCGCCAAGCGATACCACGAGTTCCTTGCCAGCCATTGCGGGAGTGATTTTTATGGTTTTACGGAACCAGACAATGCCGTCGAAAGCGCGCACCTCGTTGTTGTTTTCCCAAAGTGTGGGGACGTTCATTGTGTGCCATTTGCTATCGTCAAAATCGGGTTTTGCAATGTCGCCGTCGCCAAGGTCGGGACGGGGGAATGTCGACACCGACTGTTTTTGAGCAAGCCAACTGTTCCTTTTCTCGATGATTGGCGAACTTGCCTCAATGTCTTTTGCAATCTGGCTGTATTCGGGCACGGTTTTGATATAGTCTTGCGGAATCCAGCTCTCGACAGGCGTTCCGCCCCACGACGAGTTGATAATACCCACAGGCACACCAAGTTCGGCGTTGAGTTTCTTGGCAAAATAGTAGCACGTTGCGCCAAACTGCGGAGTGTTCTTTGGAGAAGCTGTCTTCCACTCGCCGCCAGCCTCATTTTCCTCTTTAAAACTGGTGTTGCGCTGAACCATAAAGATGCGGATGTCGTTGTTGGTGCTGTTTGCAATATCCTCAGGGCCGTTCAAAATGGTGCCGTACGGGAAACCGCTCATAGGCATTTCCATATTGCTCTGTCCCGATGCAAACCATACCTCGCCAATCATTACATTGTTGATGTAGATGGTGTTCTTGCCGTTGATAATGAGAGCATAAGGACCACCGAACGATGGTGTTTCCACCTTTACCTTCCAAGTGCCGTCAGGAGCGGCTTCGGCATTGATAGTCTTGTTGTCCCAGGTGTTTGATACTGTGATTTTTTCGCCTGGCTCGGCAAATCCCCAAACTGGAGCCGAAGTTTTTTGCTGCAAAACCATTCCGTCGGTAAATAGCGGTGGCATTTTAACGTCGGCAGTGGCGCAAGCAGCAAACGCAGCCACAGCCGTTAGTGTAAGAATCGCCTTTTTCATTGTTTGTAGTGTTTATAATTCAATTGCAAGATATAATTTTTCGCAAAAGAAAGAATCGTTCGGTTTAGTTGCCTAAATTTGAACTGCATTTATTTCACATTAAAACAAGATTTATGGCAATGGCAAGTTCGCAAGTATGGCTGAAAAGAATCAGGAACATTATCGGGTTTATGGGTATGATACTTCCCTGGATAGCGCTGTTTGGCGCGTATATGGTGTCGAAATCAGTCTGCATACCAAGCGCTTTTTGGGATAACCTTTCCATTTCCGCCACATACTACATTACGCCCGCTCTCACTGGCATTCTGACAACGGCCGCAGTTGTGCTAATGTGCTACGACGGCTACGAGTTGAAAGACGACATTGTTACCACCTTGTCGGGTGTGTGCGGACTGATGATTGTGCTGTTTCCGTGCAACTGCGCCGTTTCGCCCGAAAGGGTTGGATTGTTTCAGTTGTCCGCAAATGTGTCGCACATAATCCATTGTGTGTCTGCGGTTTGCTTCTTTTTGCTGCTTGCCTACAACAGTCTGTTTCTGTTTACTGAAGGCACAGAAAACCCGACCAAACAAAAGAAGACGAGAAACACAATCTATCGGGTCTGCGGCGTCGGAATGCTGGTGGCTTTAATTCTAATGCCCTTGCCCATAAAGTTTTACGCAAAGACATTTATTGTTGAGACTATCGCACTCACCTTCTTCGGCATAAGCTGGCTTGTGAAAGGACAGGTGTTCGGGCTTTTTGCGGATAAATCTGATGATAATAGCCCAAAACCATCAAATATCGGGGAGTTTATGAAGAATGGCAAGCCCTAATTCAAGTGTATGATATTAAAGCCGTAAACAAATGAAATGGAATATAGACAATTGCACGTTTGTTGTCTGCTTGATAAATCTGGTATTTGTTTTTTTTTCGGATAAATAGTGGTTTGGCTTGTTTTGCAAATGATTTACGTCAAAGCCACATCAAACCAAATTGATGAAATAATGGCGGTCTATTCCGCGGCCATAACCGCGATGGAAGATTCGGGCATTCACCAATGGGACGAGATTTATCCTGACAAAACCACTATTGCCAACGACATTTGCAAAAATCAAATGTATGTCGGAATAATTGACAATAAAATTGCTGTTTGCTTTGCGCTGAGTGAAGATTGCGACGAACAATATAAAAACGGCAAATGGACATACCCTAACTCAAAATACTGTGTTATTCATCGATTGTGCGTTTCGCCCGAATTTCAGCATAAGGGGCTTGCATCTAAAACAATGTCTTATATCGAGAAACTTTGTAAATATGCTGGTTATAATTCAGTCCGTTTAGATTGTTTTACACACAATCCGTATTCAAAAAGACTTTATGATAAGGCTGGTTATAAAGTCGTTGGGTATGCGGATTGGCGCAAAGGCAGGTTTGAATTGAGAGAGAAGAATCTTAACTGAACTATAAAAACTGAAATAAGTGAGCAGTTCGCCGTTTCTTGTTCCCTTTGCACGTCTGGAAGCCGCACAGGCAACCATCCGCAACAGCGAATGATTAAAAATATACAATAAGAAAAAGCCCGACTCATTGTCGGGCTTTTTTGATTTTATAACAAATGCAAATTATGATGCCTGAAAACTTGAATCAATAGAAATCCTTCATTACCTCCACCTTCTCAATCTTATCCAATCCTTGCCAGTCCCATATCTCGCGGTCGTGGCCATTGCGGCCTACAATTTGAGAGGTATTCTCGTCGATTCTCGGATTAGGAATATTGCGGAAGTCTTCGACATAATTATAGTATTCATAATCTTTATTCCAAACGTAAGCATCGAAGTAGTAAGTGGGATCGTTGCCGTTGTAGTTTCCCAGACAGATGAGGGCATCAGAATAGCCGTCTTGATTCAAGTCAAAAATAATCACGCGAGCCACCTCATTCAAGTCAAGAGGCTTGCTTGGCAAATCCTTGAACAACTGCTGTAGCGGCATCTCGTAAAACAAAGTCATATCATAACTCCATACACCATCATTCTCTTGCACTTGATTCTCACCTATCCAACGAGGAAAGTATTTCTTATGGTCGTCCATGTCGCCAGAGAGGTCTTCTACATTGTCGTTGTTGACGTCAGGAAGAAATACCAGTTCAGCGATGGCCTCATCTGGCTGTGTTAGGTAGTCTGCCATTGCTGCCATTAAGTTGGTCTCATTCACATTGCCGTCATATTCGTAGCATCTGATGATATTGTGAATGCGCCAGTCGCCATCCTCACGGCAGAATTCAAACTTCTGGCGAACGGACTGAATTGAACTCCAGAGCACAAAATCAACCAAGGCTGTGCCCTTTTCCATGTCCAACTGCAGGAATTTGAGGTCGCGTATCTCAAAATGGTCGGGGTTCTCATCCTGCATTTGAGTCCAAAGGTCATCGTTAAAGAAACCGATATCCGCCGATTTGGCATCTTTCTTTTCAACCGCTGCTGCCATTTCCTTCCAAGTGTGGCAAGCAAAACTTTCAGCACCTTCTTTTTTCTGTGCTTTTAAGTCATACAATTCCTTGATTCGACTTGTAATTTCTTCTTTGACCGCCTCGTCAGATTGTTCCTTGACGCTACCTACAATTTCTTTCTGGTTGGCCGTTGAGTCCGAACTCTCCGTCTGAGCCTTTTTGCCTCCGCAAGCCGAAAATAGTAGCAATGCAATGGCTGATAATAATAGTGTTTGTTTCATGTTTATTGTATTTAAAATCTATTTGTAGCACAAATTTATGCATAATCGCCAAAATCTCAATAAAACCAGCCATAACCGCAAGAAAAAAACATTATGTCCTAAACAAAAACTGCTCCCCCGAAAAAAACTGCGTCATTAAAAGAAAATTTATAATTTGCCGTCATTAAAAACCGACGATTATGAATTATATACTCTTCGACGACAGCACTTGGGACGAATTGCTTCCTTTGACCTTCACTCGGCCGACAGCCGAAATCCGTGTGGGAATTCTGACCATCCGCGAGAAGTGGGAAAAATATCTGGCTGGTGAGCCATTGTCGTACTGCACGCGCGCGCACTTGCGGGCAAAGTTCCCGATGAGCGTTGGCGCCGACAATATTTTTATCAACGGTACGGTGATTCCGACGGCCGAACTGCTGGCCGAACTCGAAGAACTTCAGCCTGGTCAGGCGCTGGTGTGCGACGATTCGGTTACGGCCATCCGTTTGGACAAGGCGCAGGCCGAACGTTTCGACCCGACAAAAATCGCCTTCAAAGATTATACGCAGCAAATATCTGAATGCCGTCGCGTTGAGCATCTTTGGGATATCTTCCAAAAGAACGGCGACGCCATTGAGCACGATTTTCGCATCATCACCAAAGGCCGCAAATCGGCGCAGTTGAGCGCATCGAACCGCATAATCGGCACGGGCGACATTTTTGTTGAGCACGGCGCGGTAGTTGAGTGCAGCATTCTGAACACCACCAACGGACCAATATATATAGGTCGCAACAGCGAGATTATGGAAGGCAGCGCCATCCGCGGACCGTTTGCGCTCTGCACAGGTTCGGTGGTGAAGATGGGCGCGAAGATTTACGGCCCCACAACCGTCGGACCGCACTCGAAGGTTGGCGGCGAACTGAACAACGTGGTGATTTTCGGCAACAGCAACAAGGCTCACGACGGATTCTTGGGCAACACAGTGGTTGGCGAATGGTGCAATTTCGGCGCCGACACCAACTGCTCGAACCTGAAAAACGACTATTCCGAAGTGCGCCAATGGAACTATCCTGCGGGAAAATTCATCAAGACGGGCTTGCAGTTCTGCGGCCTGGTAATGGGCGACTACAGCCGCACGGCCATCAACACAATGCTGAACACTGGAACGGTGGTCGGTGTGGGCGCAAACATCTCTGGCTCAGGCTTTCCGCGAAATTTTGTGCCATCGTTTATGTGGGGCGGCTCGGCAGGATTCAAACCCTGCACGCCTGAAACTTTGTGCGATGTTGCCGAACGCGTTCTGGCACGCCGCAGCCTGCAGTTGAGCGACACCGACCGCCAACTGATTGCCGATGTCTTCGGCTTGACCGCAAAATATCGCGGTGGATATAAATAATTAGGAGTTAGGAGTTTATGGTTAGGATTTAGGAATTAGAAATTAGGAATTGAAATTTGAAAAAGGTTTAGAAGTTAAGAGGTTAAGAAGTTGAGAATGGTTAGTTATCTAAATAGCGAAGCGACTCAACTTCTTAACAGCGAAGCGACTCAACTTTTAAACGATTCACCGAATCCCCCAACTTGCAATATCATAAAATGCAGAAATGAATATCGATAAGGATTTTAACATAGAAAAACTGATGTCGTCGGACGACGAAGCGCTTGAAACGGACTTTTTTTCGGTAGCGCCCGAAGGTGATTCTGGCAACGACCTGAATGTGCCTGATACTCTGCCAATTCTGCCGTTGCGCAATATGGTTATTTTTCCTGGTATTGTGATGCCGATTAGCGTTGGCCGCGATAAGTCGCTCAAACTCATTAAGAAAGCGTTCAAGGGCGACAAACTGGTTGGCGCGGTAACGCAGCGCGATGCAAGCATCGACGAGCCGACAGCGGCCGACCTTTACGACAGTGGCACTATCATTCAGATAGTCAGGGTTTTCGAGATGCCCGACAACTCAACAACCATAATTGTGCAGGGCAAAAAACGGTTCAAAATCAACGAGTATGTTTCCGACGAGCCATATTTTACGGCCACGCTCTCGACCATCGACGACATTATGCCGCAGACAGAGCAAGTGACTGAATTTGAAGCCATTGTGGAATCGATTCGCGATTTGGCAACAAAAATCATCCGTCTTTCGCCCAATATGCCCGACGAAGCGGTTTTTGCCCTTCGCAACATCAAAAACGCCTTTTATCTGATAAATTTTGTTTGTGTAAACAGTTCAATATCAACCGATACCAAACAAAAACTGCTTGAAGAGTCAAATGTGTTCGACCGCAGCACCAAACTGCTCGAACTGCTGTCGAGCGAGATGCAAATGATTGAGTTGAAGAACGATATACAATCGAAGGCAAAGTCGGAACTCAATCGTCAGCAGCGCGAATATTTTCTGAATCAGCAAATTAAGACCATTCAGAACGAGTTAGGCGGCAATCCGATTGAGAAAGAGATTGAGAATCTGCGCAAGCGTGCCGCCGACAAGAAATGGAACAGCGATGTGGCTGAATTTTTCGAAAAAGAACTTGAAAAACTGCAACATCTGAACACCGCGTCGGGCGAATATTCAATTCAGTTGAACTATCTGCAGACGCTGCTCGATTTGCCGTGGGGCGAGTACACCGATGACAATTTTGATATGAATCGCGCACGCGAAATACTTGATAGTGAGCATTGTGGACTCGAAAAAGTGAAAGAGCGCATTCTTGAGCATCTGGCCGTTCTGAAGTTGAAAGGCGACTTGAAATCACCCATTTTGTGCCTTTACGGCCCCCCTGGTGTGGGCAAAACGTCGCTCGGGCGGTCGATTGCCGAAGCGTTGGGGCGCAAGTATGTGCGGATGTCGCTGGGTGGCCTTCACGATGAGTCGGAAATCCGCGGACACCGCCGCACCTACATTGGCGCTATGCCTGGCCGAATCATCGAGAACATCAAAAAAGCCAAATCGGCCAACCCCGTTTTTGTGCTCGACGAGATTGACAAGGTTTCGAATGACTATCACGGCGACCCCGCGTCGGCGCTGCTTGAAGTACTTGACCCTGAACAGAATGGCGCATTCCACGACAACTATCTCGACATCGATTTCGACCTTTCGAATGTGATGTTCATTGCCACTGCCAACAGTGTTGCGCCAATCAGCGCCCCGCTGCGCGACCGTATGGAAATGATTGAAGTGAGCGGCTATGTGATTGAAGAAAAAATTGCAATCGCCCGTCAGCATCTGATACCCAAACAGTTGAAAAACAACGGCCTGGAAGACCATCCGTTCACGGCCGATGACGCCACACTGACATATCTGATTGCAAACTACACCCGCGAGTCTGGTGTTCGCGAGTTGGACAAGCGTGTGGCCGAAATTGCGCGGAAGATTGCGAAGAAAATCGTCTTTGGCGAGTCTGTGCCTGAAGCACTTAAGCCCGAAAATATTCTTGAATACCTGGGCAAGCCGCTCTACTCGCCCGATATGTACGACGACAACCGTTTTGCTGGTGTTGTCACGGGCCTTGCGTGGACAGCGGTTGGCGGCGACATTCTTTTCATTGAGACAAGTTTAAGCCGCGGCAAGGGAACTCTCACATTGACAGGCAATTTGGGCGATGTGATGAAGGAATCGGCCACGCTGGCGCTCGAGTACATCAAGGCGCACGCATCAAAATTCGGGCTCAATTCCGAAGTCTTTGAGAAGTGGAATGTGCATATCCACGTGCCCGAAGGCGCCATCCCAAAGGATGGTCCGTCGGCAGGCGTGACAATGGTGACATCGCTGGCATCGGCATTCACGCAGCGCAAAGTTCGCAAGGCTCTGGCAATGACGGGCGAGATTACCCTGCGCGGCAAAGTGCTTCCCGTTGGCGGTATCCGCGAGAAGATTCTGGCCGCCAAACGCGCTGGCATCAAAACCGTGATTCTATGCGAGCAGAACCGCAAGGACATTGACGAAATCAAGCCCGAATATATCGAAGGTGTTGAGTTTATTTATGTTAGCACGATTGAGGAAGTGCTGCAAAATGCTCTGCTTGACGAGAAGGTTGACAATCCGATAAATTTTGATTAAGGTTTTAATGAATTGATAATCAAATGCCTTAAGGGATGAATAAAGATTGGTCTGAAAAGAATAAGACAATCCAAAAGCTTATAAAGAAACGGGAAACATTCGGCTCGGGAATAGCGGCTTTGATGGAACTGCGTTCCTGTCTGATGGATACAATCGATTCGTGGCGCAAGAACCTGAAAGACAACGATTTTTCTGCCATCCCTTTCATAAATGCGACTGGTTATCACAACAAAACAATAGCATATTCACTTTGGCATATCTTCCGAATCGAAGACATAGTCGCGCACACTTTGATTAAGGAGGATGAGCAGGTTTTCTTTAGTGACGGTTTTCAACAGAGAATGGGGTCACCGATTATTACAACTGGAAATGAATTGGTTAAGCAGCAAATTGCCGATTTTTCAAAGCAACTCAATATAGATGAGCTTTATGCTTACATTCATAAAGTGAAATGCAGTACCGAACTATTAATCAGCAGTTTGACTTTCGATGATATGAAGCGTACGATTACCGATAATCGCAAGGCTGCGTTGAAGAGCCTTAATGTTGTCAGTGATGCCGAAGAAGCGGTCTGGCTTATCGATTATTGGTGCGATAAGGATATTCGCGGTTTGATTCAGATGCCGTTTTCAAGGCATTGGATAATGCATACTGAAGCGTGTATCAGGATAATTAAAAAACTTGTATAATTGTGTATTGATTTCAAAAACAAACTATTATGAAAAGCGTAATAAAAATCGCAATCGGATTAATGGTGCTGGCAAGCGTGATTGCAGGTTACGCGCCCGAGCCCGATTTGCTTGTTGAATTCACCTGCGTTTCAAACGTTTTGGGCGGTCTACTGCTGATTGCCGACGGAATCCGCAATTTCAAAGGCAAAACCGTTCCTAACTGGTTGTATCTGAATGTTTGTTCGGGAATTCTTTTTGTATTTCTGGTTTGCTTGGGAAGCCTTTCTGGAATGTATCATATGAATTATTCGGGGGCATTTTTCTTCCTGCACGCAGTCAATCCCGTCCTTATCATTCTATGCTATATCATTCTGTATAAAGATGATACCAAAAGCACCTTTAAGCGTTTGGCAATCACACCAGCCTTAATACTCACGTATCTTCTTTTTGATTTTATCCTTGGCAATTGCAGAGGCCACTTTGTTTACCAGTTCTGCCGTCCCGAAGATTTGAATCTGCTGATAATTATGATTATTGCGCTTTCCGTATATCTGCTATTCCTGCTTTTCGGACTGCTGCTACTCGCTCTCAACAGCCTCGCTCACAGGAAATAAGGGAATTTAGAAGAAGTCAGGTAAAGATTGCGATCAATATTATCATTGCAAACAACAATCCCATACATCTCAGAAGCCAAATTAATGAATCTTTAGTAAAGCATCGCGAACTCATAGTGAATTGTTGAGTGCTAAATATTTAATAGTATGTGATTTACTTTCTATTAAACCTTAACGCTTCACCTTTTTTGTCGGAAATAAACTCGCCGTTGCAGAAAACCAGATTGCCGTTTACAAAAGTATGGGTGACGGTCGAGCCGAAAGTGTGGCCTTCGAATGGCGACCAGCCACATTTGTAGAGTGTGTTTGCCGATGTGACGGTTTGCGGCTTGTCGGTGTCAACAATCACAATATCAGCCTTATAACCTTTGCGGAGATAACCGCGGCGGTCGATTTTGAAAAGGTCGGCGGGTGCGTTGCACATTTTCCGCACAACATTCTCGATGCTGATTTTTCCAGCCTTGCACAAGTCGAGCATAACAAGCAGCGAGTGCTGAATCGACGGCATTCCCGAAGCCGATGTGAAATAACTGTCGCCAAATTTTTCGGCTGGCAGGTGAGGAGCGTGGTCGGTGCCGATGGCGTCAATCTTGCCCGAAGTGAGTGCTTCGGTCAGAGCCTGGCGGTCGGCGGCCGATTTTATTGACGGATTGCATTTTATGCGGTATTCCAATGTCTTGTAGTCCGCTTCGTCGAAAAACAGATAGTGCGGGCATGTTTCGGCGGTTATCTTTTTGTCGGTCAATGGTTTTGCTTCGAAAAAGTCGAGTTCGGCAGCAGTTGAAAGATGTGCCACATGCAGATGCGCGTCATATTTTGTGGCCAGAGCCACAGCACGTTCCGTCGATTTCAGACACGCTTCGGCAGTTCTGATTTTCGGATGACACGTTGCGTCAACTTCGTTGGCTGGCATAGCCTTGTACCGTTCAATGTTGGCTTTTATAATCTGCTCGTCCTCGCAGTGCGCCACAATAATGCAAGGCGATTCGGAAAAAACACGCTCAAGCATATCGGTCTGGTTGACAAGCATATTGCCCGTTGATGAACCCATAAACAGTTTTATGCCGCACACTTTGCTAATGTCGGCCGCGGCAATCTCACCTATATTATTATTGGTAGCCCCAAGGTAGAATGCGTAGTTGGCAACCGATTTTGCTGCTGCCAATGCGGCGCGTTCTTCAAGCAATTGGTTGGTGGTGGTTTGCGGATTCACATTGGGCATATCCATAAACGATGTTACGCCCCCGGCCACCGCAGCCTTCGATTCCGACTCGAAATCGGCTTTGTGCATCAGTCCCGGCTCACGAAAGTGAACGTGCTCGTCAATCACGCCAGGCATCACCAAGCAACCTTTTGCATCGATAATGGTTGTTTGGTTGTCGGTTTGTGGCATTTCTGTCGATACCGACTCGATTAAATCATTGTCAATCAGTATGTGACCGCTGAATTTTCGGCCATCGTCAACAATGGTGGCGTTCTTGATGAGCGTTTTCATTGCCTAAGCGGCTTTGCGTTTATAGCTGCGGAACAGGCTGCGCCATTTCATTCGGATAACACCGAAGACTGCCTCACTGAATATGCCGCCGCTCATTTTCGATTGTCCTTCCTTCCTGTCGGTGAAGATGATAGGCACTTCAACCACATTGAAGCCGAACTTCCAGGCTGTGAATTTCATTTCAATCTGGAAAGCGTAGCCTTTGAATTTTATTTTGTCTAACTCGATGGTTTCCAGCACCTCGCGGCGATAGCAGACAAATCCTGCGGTGGTATCGCGCACCTTCATTCGTGTAATCAGTCTCACGTATGCCGATGCGTAGTACGACATCAGCACGCGGCCCATTGGCCAGTTCACAACATTGATGCCCGAAATGTACCGTGACCCGATGGCCACGTCGGCACCATGCGTGCAGGCGTTGTATAGGTTCAGAAGGTCGTCAGGATTGTGCGAAAAATCGGCGTCCATCTCGAAAATGTACTCGTAACCTTCGGCAATCGACCACTTGAAACCTTCAATATATGCCGTTCCCAAGCCGAGTTTGCCTTTTCTCTCCTTAATGAAAATGCGGTCGGGAAACTCCTGCATCATACGTTTCACAATGTCGGCAGTGCCGTCAGGGCTGTTGTCTTCAACCACAAGCACACTGAATTCGCCTTCGAGCGACATCACTTTTCTCAGAATCGCCTCGATGTTCTCTTTCTCGTTGTACGTCGGAATTATGACGATTTTGTCTTTCATTGATTCAAAATTTGATGGCACGAAGATAATATAAAATATGTGTTGCCGACGAAAAAGAGCAAATTGATGGCGGATTAGGCAAAATCACGTTCCCCCGATAGTCCAATCATTATATATTTGGATGATTGCTGCGCGTTTTACGCGGAATTTTATCCGATTTGAACCTGATTATTGTGATTCTTTTGACGTTTTCTTGCCTGAAAGAACAGTTTTACCTTTTGATTTGAGCTGATTATCAGGCGGGTTTCTGCGTCATTAAAAAATCTTTGAAAAATCTTGCAGAAACGCTTGCGGAAAAGGAAAAAGCCTCTACTTTTGCACCCGCTTTCGAAAGGGAGCGAGTTCTTAAAAACGGATTGGGGGAAATCACAGAAGAGTAGAGGATAGAGGAGACGAACAACACCCCGTTCGAAAAAAGATGAAAAAAG
>JAGCNL010000026.1 GCA_017645945.1 Salinivirgaceae bacterium | reverse complement strand
TTTGCAAATTCAACAGGTTGAGCCTCACCGTCGGTGATGCGTCCGTTGATTGTCTGTTGTGCGGTTGCAATCTGCGCGCCAAACAAGGTCGCCAAAACTGCTGAAACTAATCTTTTCATTTTTTTAAGTTTTTAATTGTTAATGACTATTTCGTTTTGTTTAAAATCTGTTTTTCCGTTTCCGGTGATTCAAAAGTAGAGTGGCAATTAGCGCAGTGCAAATAATTTATTGTGACGTGTTGCCAGAGTTTTTTCTTTGTATCATATTTTAGATCAATTAATTATGAGCGCACCAAAAAGTTTTCGTCACGCAAAAACGTAACATCGCACCAAAATGGTGCGCCCTGATAATCAGGCAAATAAGACGTTTGAAAAAAGAGAGGTTTTGTTACTGTTTCATGGAGTGAAGTCCATGAAATGACGATTTCGCCTGTTGCTCAAGAATCGAATGTCGTGGTAATTCGTTACCGTTTTTTTGTTGGCGGCCAGCTTTTTATAGTTGTGTGCATTTTTTTCCTTCACAGAGTATCACCCAATCAAAAAATATTCTACCTTTAAAAGACGCTTTCGAGCGGAAAATTACGTAGTCGTTCCTGATTCGCCAAATAGGTGGTCTTTAAGCAACTACGCCAAACTTGAATATTATTTTGATGATATGGGACTTTTAAAATCATTGGTTGCAACGTGCCTTTTGTTGGCGGCAAACCCGATATTTGCGCAAGACACCATTACGAATCAGACTGACACGGCGGCAGCCATTGCACCGTCGGAAAAAGGCTTCGACGCGGGCGAAGTCATAATGCACCACATAAAAGACTCGCACTCGTGGCACTTCTACGACCGCTCGGCCCCCGACGGCAGCGAGTCGGCAGTGGCCATTCCGCTACCTATTATATTATATACCGACGGACATCTGGATATTTTTATGTCGTCGGCGTTTGATGAGGGCAAGAAAACTGTTGTACGTGGCGGAGGCAGCCGCGAGTATATTTTGCATCACGACAAAATCTATCTTGCCGAGAACGGACAACTCAAGCACGACGAGCACGGCGCTGTTCTGAATGAAGCACCGCTCGACCTGTCGATAACCAAAAACGTAGCATCGCTTATGCTGTCGGCCATTCTGCTGCTGTGGATTTTCATTGCCACGGCCAACGGCTACAAAAAAATGGGTCAGGTGCCTACGGGTCTGCGCGGATTCACCGAGCCGCTCATTCTGTTTGTGAAAGACGAGATTGCTGTTCCGAACCTTGGCGAGGAGCACTATCGCAAATATCTGCCCTATCTGCTCACCCTTTTCTTCTTCATTTGGGTGAACAATATGCTGGGACTTTTGCCAATGGGTGCCAACCTGACGGGCAACATCGCTGTGACAATGCTGTTGGCAGTGTTCACGTTCATAATTACCAATGTGTCAGGCTCGAAGCACTATTGGAAAGATATTATGTGGATGCCTGGTCCGCCCGTTTTTGTGAAGCCGATAATGACGGTAATTGAGCTGATAGGCATATTCACAAAGCCCTTCTCGCTTATGATTCGATTGTTCGCCAACATCACGGCAGGACACATCATTGTATTGAGTTTCATTTCACTGATATTCATATTCAAATCGGTGCTGATTTCGCCCGTTTCCATTGTGTTTGTGTTGTTTATGGACGTTCTTGAGTTGCTGGTTGCGGCACTTCAGGCTTACATCTTCACAATGCTGACGGCAATGTACATTGGTATGGCGGTGAAAGGCGGGGAGGAATGATTTATTTAGGAATTAGGAGATAGGATTTAGGAATTAACAATGAGAGGACAACAGACATCAGACAACAGACAACCGAAAATGATAAATGGACAATGCGTCCGTTGACCGTAGTCTGTAGTCCGTTGTCGAATAAATAGTTAAACGAATAATAGACCTAATATTAACTTTTAAATGTAATTATTATGGAACCATTTTCAGTAGGTGCGGGTTTGGCAGTATTAGGTGCTGGTCTCGCAGTAATTGGTGCAGGTTTGGGTATCGGCCGTATCGGCGGTCAGGCAATGGACGCCATTGCCCGTCAGCCTGAGGCTGCTGGTCAGGTGCAAACCAATATGATTATCTCGGCTGCATTGGTTGAGGGTTGCGCACTGTTCGCAATCGTTGTATCACTGCTTGCTTCGTTGTAATCGGCAAACACCAAAAACAACTAAATGCCACTTGCAGCGATTGGCTGCAAGGGCATTTTAAAAAGGAAACTAAAAACGAAACAATATGGATTTAGTAACCCCACAAATCGGATTGCTTTTCTGGACCGTCCTAATCTTCCTGGTGCTGGTCTTCCTGCTTGCGAAATTCGCCTGGAAGCCAATCTTGAATATGGTTGAGGAGCGGACAAAGAACATCGAGGACGCGCTCAACTCGGCCGAAAACGCCAAAAAGGAAATGGCTGGTCTGAAGGCTGAAAACGAGCAGATTATGAAAGAGGCCCGCGCTGAACGCGACAAAATTGTTCGTGAGGCCCGCGAAATGAAAGACAAGATTATCGAGGAGTCGAAAGAAACGGCCAAAGCTGAAGCCGACACGATTCTGGCACAGGCCCGCAAGCTCATCGACGACGAGAAACGCGCCGCTATGAACGAGTTGAAGGACCAAGTGGCATCGCTCTCAATCGAGATTGCGGAGAAAATCCTGACAAAGGAGCTTTCCGACAAGAAGAAACAGGCCGAACTCATCGACGACATTCTGCAACAATCAAACCTGAACTGATATGGACCAAAGCAGAATAGCCGTCAGATACGCCAAGGCACTCTTTGAACTGGCACAGGAGAAGAAACTGGTGGAGCGCGTGAAAGCCGACACCGACCTTGTGGCTCAAGTGTGCGCCTTGCCCGAAATGGTGCAACTGGCCGAAAGCCCCGTCATCAAGCCGTCGGCAAAGGCAAAGGCGTTCGACAAGATTTTCAGCGGCAAGGTTGACGCGCTGACACTCGCATTTCTGCAAATGGTGGTGGCCAACCGCCGCGAGCGCTACATTGGCGCAATGTGCCGCAATTTTGCGAGCCGATTCTACGAGTATGCCAACATCCGCCAAGTGCACATCACCACGGCCGCGCCCATCGACGAAAAGACGACCGAACGCCTGCGCAAGGCCATTGCCGAAATGTGCAAGTCGGAGGTGGAAATGACGGCGTCGGAGGACCCGAGCCTGATAGGCGGTTTCGTGCTTCGCATTGGCGACCAACAGTTGGACGCAAGCGTCAGTTCGAAACTGAACAACCTGAAACAGAAATTTACTCAAACATCGATTAATTAGATAAAAACCAAAATATTATGGCAGATATCAAACCATCGGAAATATCATCGGTTCTGAAGCAGCAACTTGAGGGCTTCAAATCGGCAAACGAATTTGACGAGGTGGGCACCGTGCTGACCATCGGCGACGGCATCGCCCGCATCTACGGGCTGTCGAACGCGCAGTCGAACGAACTTATCGAGTTCGAGAACGGCGTGAAGGGCATTGTGCAGAACCTTGAGGAGGACAACGTGGGCGCCGTTTTGCTGGGCCCGTCGGAGGGAATCAAGGAGGGCGACACCGTGAAGCGCACCCGCCGCATCGCGTCTATCAACGTGGGCGAGGGGCTGCTGGGCCGCATCATCAACACCATTGGCGAGCCCATCGACGGCAAGGGCCCCATCACTGGCAAACTCTACGAAATGCCGCTGGAGCGCAAGGCGCCTGGCGTTCTGTTCCGTCAGCCTGTGAAAGAGCCGCTGCAGACAGGTCTGAAACCTGTTGACGCTATGACGCCAATCGGCCGCGGGCAGCGCGAACTTATCATCGGCGACCGTCAGACAGGAAAGACGGCCATCGCCATTGACACCATCATCAACCAAAAGAGTTTCTACGACGCTGGAAAACCCGTCTATTGCATCTACGTGGCAATCGGGCAGAAAGGCAGCACCGTGGCCAACATCGCCAAAACGCTTGAGCGTCACGGCGCAATGGCCTATACAATAATTGTTTCGGCAACGGCTTCGGACCCTGCCGCAATGCAGTTCAACGCGCCGTTTGCGGGCGCCGCCATTGGCGAGTTCTTCCGCGACACTGGCCGTCCTGCGCTGGTTGTCTATGACGACCTTTCGAAACAGGCCGTGTCGTACCGTGAGGTGTCGCTGCTGCTTCGTCGTCCGCCTGGCCGCGAGGCTTACCCTGGCGACGTCTTCTACTTGCACAGCCGTCTGCTGGAGCGTGCCGCTAAAATCATTGAGAGCGACGAGGTTGCGCGCCAAATGAACGACCTTCCGCCTGTGCTGAAGGACGCCAAGGACGAGAATGGCGAGCCGCTTGTGAAGGGTGGAGGCTCACTCACCGCGCTGCCAATCATTGAGACGCAGGCAGGCGACGTTTCGGCCTACATCCCGACCAACGTCATCTCAATCACCGACG
Source organism: Salinivirgaceae bacterium (assembly GCA_017645945.1). Classification (GTDB taxonomy): domain Bacteria; phylum Bacteroidota; class Bacteroidia; order Bacteroidales; family SZUA-534; genus RUG13583. Next base: position 16,781 of record JAGCNL010000026.1, on the reverse strand, counting down.
GACAGATTTACCTTGAGTCGGACCTGTTCAACTCGGGCATCCGCCCTGCCATCAACGTGGGTATCTCGGTATCGCGTGTGGGTGGTAACGCGCAGATTAAGAGTATGAAGAAGGTGGCTGGTACGCTGAAAATCGACCAAGCGCAGTTCCGTGAGTTGGAGGCGTTCTCGAAATTCGGCTCTGACCTTGACGCCGCCACAAAGGCCGTGCTCGACAAGGGCCGCAAGAACGTTGAGATTCTGAAGCAGGGACAGTACGCCCCAATGCCCGTGGAGAAGCAGATTGCCATCATCTACTGCGGCGTGAAGGGCTTGCTCGCCGACGTGCCAATCAACAAAGTGCGCGATTTTGAGGCCGATTTCCTTGAGACAATGGAACTGAAGCACCGCGACACGCTCGACGAACTGAAGGCGGGCACATTGACCGAGAACGCTGAAAACGCTATAAAAGAGACAGTTAAAGAAGTATCGGCTAAATACGCAAACTAAAAGTAAAACGCTATGGCAAACCTGAAGGAAATCAGGCAAAGAATTGCTTCGGTGCAGACCACGCGGCAGGTCACAAGTGCTATGAAACTTGTGTCGGCGGCCAAACTGCGCAAGGCTCAAGACGCCGTTATCAAACTTCGGCCTTTTGCCAACAAACTGGCCGAAATACTGGCGAACCTGTCGGAGACGCTGAACGAGTCGGGCGAGTGCGCCTTCACCAAAGGCCACGGCGACGGCACCCGCCTGCTGGTGGTTGCCATCAACTCGAACCGCGGCTTGTGCGGCGCGTTCAACGCGAATGTGAACAAGGCTATCAATCAGGTGATTGCAGAGCAACGGGCGCAGGGGCTAACCAACGCCTACGTGATTGCAATCGGCAAGAACGCCTTCGAGTTCGCCAAACGCAGCAAACTTGAGGTGACGGAGTTCAACGAGTTGTACTCGACACTCGACTTTGCCCACGCCCTGCCCATCATCGACCAAATAATGGGCGATTTTGCCGCAGGCAAGTACGACAAGGTGGTGCTGGTTTACAACTTCTTCAAGAACGCATCGACGCAGGTGGTGACCACCGAGCAACTGCTGCCCATTGTGCCCGCAGCCGAGGCTGGAGGCAGAAACACGGCCACAAACTACATTTTCGAGCCGTCGGAGGAGAGCCTGGTGGAGAAGATTCTGCCAATGTCGCTGCGAATGCAGTTCTACAAGGCCGTACTCAACTCGTACGCCGCAGAGCACGCCGCGCGAATGACAGCAATGCACAAGGCCACCGACAACGCCACCGAACTGCTGCGCACACTCAACCTGCAGTACAACAAGGCGCGTCAGGCGGCCATCACCAACGAGATTACTGAAATTGTGGGCGGCGCCGACGCTCTTAAAGATTAATTGACAGAGAATGAATAAGATATTAGTGACAGGAGGAGCGGGATTCATTGGGAGCGCGTTGGCTGAAAAGTTGATTAGCAACCCCGACAACTATGTTGTGATTGTCGATAATCTTTCGACAGGCAACATCGGCAAACTGCCCAACCTGCCGAAAACCAACTGGAGGTTCATCAAGTGCGACGTGAACGACTACACGGAAATCGCACCCGTTATGACTACCTATCAGTTCGACTATGTGTTCCACTTTGCAGCCGTGGTGGGCGTTCTGCGCACGCAGCAATACCCCGTGAGCGTGCTGCGCGACATCGACGGAATAAAAAATGTGCTGTCGCTCTCGAAGAACACAACCGTGAAGAGGGTGTTTTTCTCATCGTCGTCGGAGATTTACGGCGACCCTGTGGAAATGCCGCAGAACGTTTACACAACGCCGCTCAACAGCCGTCTGCCCTACGCGGTGGTGAAGAACATCGGCGAGGCCTTTCTGCGCTCTTACAAGCAGGAGTACGACCTTGACTACACCATTTTCCGATTCTTCAACACCTACGGGCCCAAGCAGAGCCGCGATTTTGTCATCAGCAAGTTTATGCTTGCCGCGCTCAACAACCGCGACATCACCATCTACGGCGACGGCCTGCAAACGCGCACCTTCTGCTACATCGACGATAACATCGACACCTGTCTGACAGCCTTTTACGAGAACAAGGTGGTGAACGGGGTGATAAACATCGGCGGAAACCGCGAGGTGACAATCAAGGAGTTGGCGGAGATAATCATCCGCGAGACGGGCTCGAAATCGAAAATCGTGCACGTTGACCCGCTGAAAGAGGGCGATATGCGCCGCCGCCAACCCGACAACTCGGATATGAAGGCGCTGCTCAACCGTCCGCTCATCAAGGTTGACGAGGGCATACGCAAGATAATTGAAAAAGGACTTTTTGAACTGAACATTCAATAATGGAAAGCACGGCCAACATATTGAAAACCATTGAGCAGCGCATTGCCGCCCTGCCTTTGCAGCGCGAGCCGCAGGGGCTTTACGAGCCGATTGTGTACTCAATGGGCAACGGCGGAAAACGCATCCGTCCGCTGCTGACGGTTCTGGCCTGCCAAGTGTTTGACGCTGGCAAGGTTGCCGACGCCTACACGCCCGCCATTGCGTGGGAAATGTTCCACAACTTCACGCTGCTGCACGACGACGTTATGGACCGCGCGCCCATCCGTCGCGGAAAGCCGACGGTGCCCGCCAAATACGGCGACAACACGGCCATTCTGTCGGGCGACACAATGCTGGTTGAGGCGTTCCGCATTCTGCATCAGACCAAGAGCAACAGTTTCAGCAAGATAGCCGAACTGTTCGCCCGCACGGCGCAGGAGGTCTGCGAGGGGCAAATGTATGATATGGAGTTTGAGGAGCGGGCGGATATCACTGAAAACGAATACATTGAAATGATTCGGCTGAAGACATCGGTGCTCATCGGCGCCTGCCTGAAATCGGGCGCGCTTATGGGTGGCGCCACCGACGCCGACGCGCAAATGCTCTACGACTTCGGCATCAACCTGGGCCTGGCGTTCCAACTGCGCGACGACCTGCTCGACACCTTCGGCAACCCCGAAACGTTTGGCAAGCGCATTGGCGGCGACATTGTGTGCGGAAAGAAAACCTATCTGCTAATCAATGCGTTGAACGCAGCATCGGCGCAAGACCGCGCCACTATGAACGACTGGCTGGGGCGCACGGAGTTTGACGAGGAGGCGAAAATCGAGGCCATCAGGGGAATGTATCTGAAGTACGGCATCGACCGAATGAGTGAGAAAAAAATTGAGGAATACGATAACAAGGCAACGCAGATTTTGGATAAATTGAGTGCCCGCGGACTGGAGGTGAGCCCGCTGCGCGAATTGAGCCAAAAACTGCTGAACCGCGACAAATAAAAAAGTGTAACTATTAATCTTTCAAAGATATGGCGAAGAATATTGGCAAAATCGTTCAAATCATCGGCCCTGTGGTGGACGTGAGTTTTGAGCAAGAAGGCAACCTGCCTAACATTTTGGACGCGCTGGAGATTAAGCGCGCCGACGGCAGCACTCTTGTGTGCGAAGTGGAGCAACACATTGGCGAGAAGACAGTTCGTGCCATTGCAATGGACTCAACCGACGGTTTGAGCCGCGGTGTTGAGGTGGTGGCCACTGGCGCGCCAATCAAAATGCCTGTGGGCGAGCAGATTAACGGCCGCCTAATGAACGTTACGGGCGACACCATCGACGGCATCGGCGCTCTGCCAAAGGAGAACGGCTACCCGATTCACCGCGCGGCACCAACCTACGACCAACTCTCGACCGAGTCGGAGGTGCTCTTCACGGGCATCAAGGTCATCGACCTGATTGAGCCCTACACAAAGGGCGGCAAGATTGGTCTGTTCGGCGGCGCTGGTGTGGGCAAAACGGTTCTTATTCAGGAACTTATCAACAACATCGCCATCGGCTATTCGGGCATATCGGTGTTTGCTGGCGTGGGTGAGCGCACCCGTGAGGGCAACGACCTTCTGCGCGAAATGATTGAGGCTGGAATTGTTGACTACGGCGAGGAGTTTAAAAAGAGTATGGAGGAGGGCGGCTGGGACCTTTCGAAGGTTGACACCGAGGCCCTGAAGAACTCGAAACTGGCTATGGTGTTCGGCCAAATGAACGAGCCCCCTGGCGCACGTGCACGTGTGGCTCTGTCGGGACTGTCGGTGGCCGAGAGTTACCGCGACGGCGACGGCTCGGGCAAAGGCCGCGACATTCTGTTCTTCATCGACAACATCTTCCGTTTCACACAGGCTGGCTCGGAGGTTTCGGCGCTGCTGGGACGTATGCCATCGGCCGTGGGCTATCAGCCGACTCTGGCCACTGAAATGGGTAATATGCAGGAGCGAATCACTTCGACAAAGAATGGTTCAATCACTTCGGTTCAGGCCGTGTATGTGCCTGCCGACGACTTGACCGACCCCGCACCTGCCACAACATTCGCCCACTTGGACGCTACAACGGTGTTGAGCCGTAAGATTTCGGAGTTGGGTATCTACCCCGCCGTTGACCCGCTCGACTCAACATCGCGAATCCTGACCGAAGAGGTTGTGGGCAAGGCTCACTACGAGACGGCTCAACGTGTGAAACAGTTGCTGCAGCGCAACAAGGAGTTGCAAGACATCATATCGATTCTGGGTATGGACGAACTGTCGGAGGAGGACAAACTGGTTGTGCACCGCGCACGCCGTGTTCAAAGGTTCCTGTCGCAACCGTTCCACGTTGCAGAGGCGTTCACTGGCCTGAAGGGTGTGTTTGTGAAGATTGAGGACACCATCAAGGGATTCAATATGATTATGGACGGCGAGGTTGACCAATACCCCGAAGCCGCATTCAACCTTGTGGGCACAATCGAGGACGCAATCGCCAAAGGCGAGAAAATGCTGGCAGAGGCGAAAAAGTAGTTATTGAGGCATTAGGCACTAGGCATTAGTGATTAGGATTTAGGAGTGTTATGGTGGTTTTGATTGTTATAGCGGTAGTAATGATTGCCTTGGGAGTTTTGCTTCTTATGGGCAAAGCCGATAAGTTTATTGCTGGTTACAATACCGCGAATGAAGAGGAACGTAAACAAATAAACATCAAGCGGTTGCGTTTGGTGGTGGCTGTGTGCCTTTGGGTAACAACGGCAGTTTGTGTTTTGGTTCTTCCGAACTTTCCAAAGCACGGAATGCCTGGTGTTGACGCACTAATTATAATGGGAATATTTTCTGTAATAGCCATTGTGACTGTTATTTTGGCAAACACTTGGTGCAAGAAGAAAGCGGAAAATTAATATTAGGAGCGTTATGATTATTGAAATTGTCGTAGGGGTATTATTTTTTGTCTGGGGTATTATCATTCTGCTTGGCAAGGTTGACAAGTGGCTGATTTATCCTATCAAACAAATAAATACGAAGCGATTCCGCGTAGTGAAGGGTGTGTCAAATTTATTGCTTGGTGTTGGGTTTGCCACATTACAACTTGTTGACGGTTTCGTTACCTGTTTGCTTGGAATATTGATTATTGTGGCGTTTATTTTACACTTAACTTGGTGCAGGAAGAATCCTGATAATTTTAGTAGCGCTAAACTCTAAACTTTTAAGAAAATGATTGCGGAAATAGTAACACCCGACAAGACGGTTTACAGCGGCAGCGTGACGCTGGTGAGCGTTCCTGGCGTTATGGGCGCGTTTGAGATACTGAACAACCACGCCCCGATAGTATCGGCATTGGGCAAAGGTCAGATACGGATTGTTGAGGACAACGCCGACCACAGCGAGCAACTGTTCGAGGTGGAAAGCGGCATTGTCGAGGTTAAAAGCAATAAGGTTAACGTGCTGATTGAGAAATAAACGGCTGCATGAGATTGATTAAAGGCCGCTTCCTGTGTGGGGGAGCGGCTTTTTTTGTGGGGCTTTTATGCGTAATTCATTTTGTTTTGTCAATAAAATCTGTACCTTTACTTCCGATTTTTCAAGAAAATCGGAAGTGGCACTTCGGATTTTTTAAGAAAATCGGGAGTGAAAACAATAGACAAAATGCAAAATGATTGAGCGTATCTTTAATATAACCAAAGATTTAGAAGATGGAAGCGTATTTTTGTTTGGTGCACGGCAAACGGGCAAGAGTACTTACCTGGCACAAACGCTTAAAAACGCCGTTTTCTTCGATTTGTTAGACAGCAACCTGCGCCTTCGGTTGCAGCGGAATCCGTCGCTGCTTTACGATATGCTGCAAGACAAGTCTTCGGGCACCGTTGTGGTTATTGACGAAATACCCGAAGTGCCTGAATTGCTAAACGAAGTGCACAGACTCATTCAACAGAATGGTTTGCGCTTTGTGCTCACGGGTAGTAGTCCGCGCAAACTGAAACGCCGCGGCAACAACACGCTTGGCGGCCGCGCTGTGCCTTGCCGTTTCTTTCCGTTTGTGAGTGCCGAGTTGCCTGATTTCGACTTGGACAGAGCCCTGCTCTACGGCCTGCTGCCACCGCACTATCTGGCTAAAAATCCGCAACGGCTGCTTGGCGGCTACATCGACATTTATCTGAAAGAAGAAATTAAAGAAGAAGCCTTGTCGCGCAATCTTGGTGTTTTCCAACATTTTATGCAGGCGGCAGCCATTACAAGCGGTGAGATTTTGAACTATGCCAACGTGGCAAGCGACTGCGGCGTGAGTGCAAAAACCGTGAAAGAGTATTTCTCGATTCTGGAAGACACGCTAATTGGCTATATGCTGCCAGCCTACACCAAAAGCAACAAGCGCAAGGTGACGCAAGCCCCGAAATTCTACTTTTTCGACGTTGGCGTTTACAACTATCTGCTGCAGCGCAAGTCGCTCGCACCCGACACGCCCGAATACGGCCATTGTTTTGAGCATTTTGTTATGCAGGAACTTCGCGCCTACGTAAGTTATTTTAGGAAAGACGAGACGTTAAGTTATTGGCACACATACAATAACAAAGAGATTGACGTGGTTGTGGGGCAGGCGCAAATCGGCATTGAAATCAAATCGGCAAGTGAAATTCAACCCAAACATTTGTCGAATTTCAAAGATTATCACGACGAGTTTCCCGACAGCCGTTGCATTGTTGTCTCGCGTGACAGACTAACCCGCCGAAACGGCAATATTGAGATTATGTATGTGTTTGATTTCTTGCGGCAACTGTGGGCGGGAGAGATTTTTTAACGTGCTGATTGAGAAATAAACGGCTGCCTGAGATTGATTAAAGGCCGCTTTTGTTTGAGGGAGCGGCTTTTTTTGTGAGGAGTGAATTATAAATTACTTCTCAAACTTCCAGCCGAAATCGCCGTGATAAATCATCTGATGCGTCATTCCGCCGTCGATGCAGATGTTCTCGCCAGTGATGAACCCTGCCTTGTCCGAGCAAAGGAACAGCACCATATTGGCAATGTCCGACGGATTTCCTACGCGTCCGACAAGCTGCTGTGTTGCATCAGGGCCGCTGTAGTTTGACGATTTTGTGTCAATCCAGCCAGGCGATATGGAATTGACGCGGACACGGCCAGCCAGGCTGACAGCGAGAGCGTGCGTAAGAGCGGCAATGCCGCCTTTAGCAGCTGTGTAACTCTCGGTTTGCGGTTGGCTCATACGGTCGCGCGACGATGAGATGTTGACCACGGCCGCACCTTCCGCAAAATATGGTGCAAAAAGTTTTGTAAGGTAGAATGGCGCTGTCACGCCCACGTTCAGCGCATACTGAAACTCTTCAAACGTGCACTCATCGATGCCTTTCATCAGCGGTGCGGCGTTGTTTATCAGATAGTCAACGTGCCCGTATTGCCCGACAACGCTTTGCGCGAAACGTTCAAGCGTGGGCTTGTCCGACAGGTCGCCAACAAAATGGTCACCCTTTTGGCAGTCGATGATGCAGACGCTGGCGCCGTTGCGCTGGAATTCATTGGCTATGCATCGTCCAATGCCCTGTGCGCCGCCAGTAACAACGGCCACTTTACCTTTCAAATTGTACATAATCAGCGCAATAGCCTATTAGAAGAACTTGACAATATCGTCAAGGTTTTTGTGCTGCGGCTGGCGCGGCTCGCCACTGCGGTAACCCAGTGAAATGACTGCGGTAATGGTCTCGTTTTCAGGAATTCCGAACAGACGGCGCAGAGCATCGCTGTCGCGCATACCCATAATCAGCGTGTCGAAACCCATTGCGCGGGCCTTCAGAATCAGATAGCAGTTGGCCAGGCCGTTGTCGTAGGCACCCCACTGGTCGCCCAGTTCGTTGGCTGGATTGCCGTTGAAGAAGCCCGATTTGCCGCGCTCGAATGTCGAGACAATCAGCACTGGCGCGCCTTCAACATTGCGGCGGTTGCCACCAATGTAGTTCTTCACGGAGTCAATCATCGCGGCGCTCTGTGCCACGTAGTATTTTGTGGGCTGCTGGTTCGCCCACGAAGGTGCTTCCTGTGCGCTTAAAAGCAGTTCGCGCACTTCGGCTTCGCTGATGGTTTTGGTGGCATCGTAACTGCGCACGCTGCGGCGCGTTTTAATCACATCGCCGAACGACACACTGTTTGAGGTCACTTGACCGCTGTTGTTGCAACCGACCAATGCGGCCGCCAATGCAACTGTGAATAAGATTTTTCGCATAAAATTCTGATGGACTTCTGGTTAATGATACCGAATGCTGTTTTTACCGTTTCTGCGAAGTCCGAAACAAAACAGGCAAACAACAACGCAATAAATATAGGCAGATATCGTGCAAAACCGATTGATTTTGGACGATTTCCATCCGCAAATCGTAGATTTTTTCAATCCGATTGCCGATTTTGCTGCGAATAGACAATTTTTTTTGCCGTTAACCGAACTCGAAAATGTTTCAATCTGATTTTTAGCACCATTTGACCGTTGAAATAGTCATTTTCAAATAATTCTATTATCTTGCAAAGTTTTTAAACACACACTTCTATGTACTTTATGAAAAAAATATGGGTGCTGCTGTGCATAATGCTTGTCTCGGGTGCTGTGTTTGCGCAGCAGAGAGTGAGCGGTACTGTTAAGGACCGTAACGGAGAGCCACTCATTGGAGCAAACGTATATGTGAAAGGAACCACAATCACCACCATCACTGGCATCAACGGAGAATTCAACATCAGTGCGCCGAGCGATGCTGTGCTGGTCATAGCCTACGAGGGTTATTATGATTTGGAAGTGGCGGTTGTCGATTTGCCCACTGCCGACCTTCAGCTCAAACCCGCAATGTTGAGCAATATTGAAGCCTTCTATGGCAACGACAATTTTTATTCGCTCACCACAGCCAATACGCTGATTCAAATTGATGATATTGAGACAGGTCTCGAAACCGATGTTTATCAGTATCTGTTGGGCAAGGTGCCAGGACTTGAGGTTGTTCCTGACGCTTCGGGCGTTGTGCATTATCGAATGCGCGGTGGCGATTCGCCTACAGGCAATGTGGTTGAGCCGCTCTTTGTGGTTGATGGGATGTATGGAGACTATGCTGCTGTCAATGCACTGAACCCCAATAATATAGAGTCAATCAGAGTTTTGAAAGATATTCCCGCCACAGTTCAATATGGCGAGCGCGGACGCAATGGCGTGATAGTGATTAAAACCCGTCAGCCGTCGGACAAGGTGCTGGCAGTGTCGTACGACGGAAATGCATCTCTCAACAATTGGAATGAAAATGAAAAATGGGCGCGGCCCGATTCGTCGGATTCCTCTTTCAAGACTTCGTTCAACACAAAGCACAATATCGCTGTCCGTGGTTTGGCAGGGCCGATGCCTTATCGTGCTTCGTTGGGATTCAATTCAATAGGAAGCGGTTTCCCGGATGATGAGTCCAAACGCCTTTCGGGAAGCGTATGGTTTGGCCCGCGTTTGCTCGACAAACATCTAAGCATCGATTTCAATGGGAATTATCGGAAAATCAAAAGTACTAACACAAACTACGATTACAACTATGGCGCAGCGCCAACCTTAAGCACTACTGACGCTGACCGCAACTGTTTTTCAGGCATTTTGAAAGCCGACTATTCGGTTCACTCGCTTGAGGATTTGCACTTGAACCTTGCGGTTGGTTACGATGCATCCCATGATGTGACATCGTTTTCCTACTACGGAAGTCAAGATTCTCAAGGAGGAGTTGATTATCGTTACAGCATGCTCATGCTCGACGGCAATGTTGACATCCATCACCAGTTTGGCAAAAAATATTATCTGGAACTGAAAGTAGGGGCGATGACTCATATTTATGATGCAGTTTATGATGAAGAGGAATCTCTGCATGATGATATGGGGGCGTTCTACGGACAGTTCAATGTGGCTTTGAACCGCTATTTCATGAACATCAACACGCGGTACAACATGTATGAGCATGACAACGAAAGCTACGGGAAAGTCACCTCGGCGGTGTCGTTTGGAGTGAAGGCTGGTCGTCTTGTCACTTTGCACAGCGGATTTGGCATTTCGGGAGTTTCGGTTGGTCACCGTCCGGATGCTGTAAATTCTTTCGATGCGTTCACCTATAATTTTGGCGTTGAGGCTGGTACATTAAAAAGCGTTGTCTACGGCTCGGCCAATTTCTACGTTCATCACAATGAGGAAATGTATTACGACTATTTGAATGAACAAAAATATAAGACAATGACAATCACCAATGTGGGTGGCGATTTCCGCATTGGTGCAAGGCTGATTGATTCTGACAACGTTAAATGGCGCATTGGTGCAAATATGGCCGTCAACGCCGGCGTAATAGTCAACAGCGATGATTACGAGAAGTTGTTCACTGAGCAGGGTGATGTTTATGTATCTGACGACAAACCAATGACTTTCAATGTTTTTGAGCCGGTTTATGACCAGTACGGCAATTTGATTGAGGGCATGTTCATTGACCATAACGACAATGGTTATTTCGACAATGGCGACCGCATATCATCAGAGCGAAGCCCTTTGCCAACAGTGGTTGGCGGCTTCAACACCTATCTTGAGCTTTGGGGCGGCTATCTGCAAATCAACGCTCATGGCAGTGCTGACAGATACAATATTTATTACAAAGAAAACTCCTATAATGTTGATGCTTATCCAGATGTGGCACTGATAAACAACAATATACACAATTCATCGTTCCTGCGTATCGACAATATTGTGCTGGGCTACCGTTTCAGTAATTTGTGGAATATGGCTGGGCGGGCATACTTCGCATTGCAAAATATTCCAGCGATTACCAAGTACGAGGGTCGCGATGCTGAAATATATGATGGTATTGATTTCTATGGAATCCGTCAGCGCCCTCTGATATTCAGCGTAGGCGTGAAACTCAATGTTAACATAAAAGACTGATAATGATATGAAAGCAATACAATATATAATAGGTGTGGCGATGGTAGTCCTTTTGGCTGCCTGCGATGACGACTTCAATGATGACAAGGCTGTGATAAGTAGCGTTGATAAAGGTTATATCTATGTGAATCAAGAATATAATGCTTACAATCTTTATTGGAGCACACCACGCATTTACACCAGCAACGGAAATGCTGTTGTATCCAAGTACGAGGTATGCGTTGCCCGCGCTGATGGAGATGACAATATGTGGGGCGAAACCGAGCGCGACTATGTGCCGGTTATGACCACAACCGAGCTTGGGGCATCAGTTTCACCTGAAATGGTGGCAGAGGCGTTGGGTGTGAATTCCCCGAGGGAGCTTTTTTTGTTCGCTGTGCGGGTGCCAGGAAACAATTTCAGCGGCGGCGTATTATGCACATCAGAGGAGCAGGTTCTGAATTATCATGACGGGGAGCATGTTTATGTATATGCCTATTCGTCAGACGATTCGAAGGGTTATGTGGAAGGTGGCGAATTTTGCGACAAGAACGCAGAGATAGAACTACACGCAATACCTTATCAGGGATATAAATTTGTTGGTTGGAAAGAAGAAAACAAAGGTGATATTTTCAGCACAAGCAATCCTATCCGCATCACTGCAGATTATGACGTCACGTTTGTGGCCGTGTTTGAATGATTGCGTTTTCTGTTAGCGTTTGTGTTTTTCGTTATTACCTTTGCCGCTGCAAAAAATAAAACATTATGTATCGTACACACACTTGCGGCGAACTCAATGCCGCTAACATAGGCCAGACCGTAACGCTCTGCGGTTGGGTCCAGAAGACACGCGAGTTGGGCGGAATGGCGTTTGTCGATTTGCGCGACCGCTACGGAATCACCCAGTTGGTTTTCGACGCCGACAAACCCGAACTTGTTCAGCAGGTGAAAGCCATTGGCCGCGAATTTGTGATTCAGGTTGTGGGCAAAGTTATTGAGCGTGAGAACAAAAACGCCAAAATGGCTACCGGCGACATTGAGATTGCCGTCAGCCAGCTCACCATTCTGAACCCGTCGGAAGTGCCGCCATTCACCATTGAGGACAACACCGACGGCGGCGACGACCTGCGTATGAAGTACCGCTATCTCGACCTGCGCCGCAGCGCTGTGCGCAAGAATCTTGAGTTGCGCCATAAGTTCGCATTTGAAGTGCGCCGCTATCTCGACGAGCACGGCTTCCTCGAAATCGAAACACCAGTGTTGGTCAACTCAACACCCGAGGGTGCCCGCGACTTTGTTGTGCCAAGCCGTATGAACCCCGGACAATTCTACGCTCTGCCCCAGAGCCCGCAAACGCTCAAGCAGTTGCTGATGGTTTCGGGCATCGACCGTTACTTCCAGATTGTCAAGTGCTTCCGCGACGAGGACCTTCGTGCCGACCGTCAGCCGGAATTCACTCAAATCGACTGCGAGATGTCGTTTATTGAGCAGGAGGACATTCTCGAGATGTTCGAGGGAATGAGCCGCCACCTTTTCAAGACATTGAAAGGCATCGACCTTCCGAAACTGCCACGTATGACGTGGGCCGACGCTATGAAATATTATGGTTCCGACAAGCCTGATACCCGTTTCGATATGCGCTTTGTTGAGCTGATGGACGTGCTGAAAGGCCACGGCTTCGGCGTGTTCGACAGCGCCGCCTACATTGGCGGTATCTGCGCCAAAGGTGCCGCAACCTACACCCGCAAGCAGCTCGACCAGCTGACCGAGTTTGTCAAGCGTCCGCAGATTGGCGCCAAGGGTATGGTTTACGCCCGCGTAGAGGCTGATGGCAGCGTTAAGTCGAGTGTCGATAAGTTCTACACGCAGGATGTGCTTCAGCAACTCAAATCGGCTATGAATGCCGAGGCCGGCGACTTGATTCTGATTTTGAGCGGCGACGATGCAATGAAAACCCGCAAGCAGCTTTGCGAACTTCGTCTCGAGATGGGCTCACAGTTGGGTTTGCGCGACAAAGACAAATATTCGTGCCTGTGGGTTGTCGATTTCCCGATGTACGAGTGGAGCGACGAGGAGCAGCGCCTGATGGCAATGCACCACCCGTTCACCAGCCCCAAACCCGAGGACATTCCTTTGCTCGACACCGACCCAGCCAGCGTTCGCGCCAACGCCTACGATATGGTTATCAATGGTGTTGAGGTTGGCGGCGGTTCAATCCGTATCCACGATGCCAAGCTGCAGCAGAAGATTTTCGAGATTTTGGGATTCACACCCGAGCAGGCTCAGGCCAAATTTGGCTTCCTGATGAACGCTTTCAAGTTTGGTGCGCCACCGCACGGAGGTCTCGCTTACGGTCTCGACCGTTTTGTGAGCCTGTTTGCCGGTCTCGACTCAATCCGCGACTGCATTGCCTTCCCAAAGAACAACCAGGGCCGCGATGTGATGCTCGGTGCGCCAGGCGAAATCGACCAGAAGCAGATGGACGAGTTGCAGATAAAAGTCGATTTGAAAAAGTAAATCAATAAAACAGGTATAGTTAAAGGCTGTCAGATTTGGCAGCCTTTTTTGTTTACGAGCGCAGATTGTTGGATTACACGGATTTGAAGGATTTTCGTTCTTAAAAAAACGGATATAAAAGAATCAGAGTTAATACATTCAATCAGTGTTATCTGCGTTCAAAAAATAATGTTGAAAATTCCGCAAAAATCGTACGCAATAAATTCGCAAATGACAGCGAGTTTGATTTTCTTTGCACCGTTTTTTGGAGAAGTGTTTATTGCATTGAACCGAACAATTTTTAATTCAAAATTTTATTAATACTTAACAAATGTCTGATGTTATAAAACTCAAGAAAGGCCTCGACATTCGTTTGCAGGGTAAAGCCGAAACGGTTTTCGCCCAGATTCCGTTGCCGGAATTATTTGCCATCAAACCATCTGATTTTAAGGGTTTAACCCCGAAGATGGAGGCAAAAGTTGGCGACAAGGTGCAGGCGGGCAGCGTGCTCTTTTTCGACAAGCAGCACCCCGAGGTTAAGTTTGTGTCACCAGTAGGCGGCGAGTTGGTCGCAGTCAACCGTGGCGACAGACGGGTTATTACGGAGATTGTTGTCAAAGCCGACAGCAAATCAACACCAGTCGACTTCGGCAAGAGCGACCCCTCGGCTATGAGCCGCCAGCAGGTTGTCGACAAACTGCTCGAGTCGGGCGCGTGGACTTACTTCAAACAGCGCCCCTACAACATTGTGGCCAACCCAACGGCCGAACCGAAGGCTATCTTCGTGTCAACTTTCGACAGTGCACCGCTGGCGCCTGACTACGATTTCATTGTCAGCACCAACGAGGAGTTCTTCCAGAAAGGTCTTGACGTTCTGTCGAAAATAGCACCAGTTTATGTAGGAACTCACAACAAAGGCTGCTCGAAAGCTTTCAGCGGAGCAAAATGCGAGAAGGTTACCGCCTTCGAAGGTCCGCACCCGGCAGGTTGCGTTGGCGTGCAAATCAATCACACCAACCCGATTAACGCTGGCGAGAAAGTGTTCACCATCCAACCGCAGGAGGTTATTGCCATCGGCAAACTGTTTGCCACTGGCATTCACGACTTTACCCGTGTGGTTGTTATGTGCGGTTCTGAAATGAAGAAACGCGCTTATGTGAAGACCATTCTTGGCGCACAACTTTCGACAATGGTCAACGGCAATCTCGAGGCCGGTCACGTTCGTCTCATCAGTGGCAACGTGCTCACAGGCACTCAGGTTCAACCCGACGGCTATCTTGGTTTCTACGACAGTCAGCTGACAGCCATTCCTGAAGGCGACGAGTATGAGTTTATGGGCTGGGCAGCGCCTGGTTTCAACAAATTCAGCGCATCGCGCACCTTCTTCTCTTGGCTCACAGGCAAGAAGCACGAGTACAAACTCAACGCCAACACTCACGGCGAGCTTCGCGCTTTTGTTGTCAGCAACGAGATGGAGAAAGTTTTCCCGATGGATATCTACCCCGAACATCTGATTAAGGCCATTATGGCTGAGGATATCGACCGTATGGAGCAACTCGGTATCTATGAGGTTGTTGAGGAGGATATGGCACTCTGCGAGTTTGTGTGCACATCGAAAATCGCAATCCAAAAGACATTGCGCAACGGCTTGAATCTGATGATGAAAGAAGTTGGATGATAATTAGTTATAAACCAAAAATCTAAAACATTGAACGCTTTAAGAAATTTTTTGGATAACGTGAAGCCCAAATTTCAGGAGGGTGGAAAGTTCGCGAAGTTCCGTTCGACATTCGGTGCCTTCGAGACATTCCTGTTCACCCCGAATGAAACCAACAAATGTGGTGTTCACGTCCGCGACGCCGTTGATTTGAAACGAACAATGATTGTCGTGGTATTGGCTTTGGTGCCGGCCCTGCTTTTCGGTATGTACAATACCGGGTATCAGCATTTCCGTATGACTGGGGAGCTGGCCGACGTAACTTTTTGGCAGATTTTCTTCAAAGGCTTTCTGGCCGTTCTGCCGATAATTGTTGTTTCATACGTCGTTGGTCTGGCCATTGAGTTTGCTTCGGCACAGATGCGCGGCCACGAGGTTAACGAGGGCTTCCTTGTTTCGGGAATGCTCATTCCGCTTGTAATGCCCGCCGATGTTCCACTCTGGATGGTTGGCGTGGCAACCGCTTTCGCCGTAATCTTCGGCAAAGAGGTGTACGGCGGCACAGGTATGAATATGTGGAACCCGGCCCTTCTGGCTCGTGTGTTCCTGTTCTTCGCCTATCCGACCAAAATGTCGGGCGAGACAGCCTGGTACTACAACTACAGCGCCGATGCCGCAGTTGACGGTTTCTCGGGCGCCACACCGCTGGCAATGGCCAACGCAGGCAACTACACTTCGTTTGCCGATGCTTTCTTCGGACTGATTCCGGGCAGCGTGGGTGAGACAAGCGCCGTTGCCATACTGATTGGCGCCTTCATTTTGCTCTACACAGGCGTGGCAAGTTGGAAGACAATGCTTTCAGTCTTTGTGGGCGGCATTGCAATGGGCTGGCTGTTCAACACCTGCGCAGATGCTGGTTGGCTGCTCGATGAAAACGGAGTAGTTAGAGAAAACTATGAGTCGGTACGTAATCTGGCTCTTACACCGTGGTACAACCACCTGGTTTACGGCGGATTCTGCTTCGGCGCAGTGTTTATGGCTACTGACCCTGTTACATCGGCTCGCACCGAGGGCGGCAAGTTCATCTACGGCTTCCTGATTGGTGCAATGGCAATCGTTATCCGCGTGCTCAATCCGGGCTTCCCCGAGGGTATGATGCTGGCCATCCTGCTGATGAACACATTCGCACCGCTCATCGACCATTTCTTCGTTCAGGCGAATATCAACCGTCGTAAAAAAAGAGTAACAATTAAAGCATAATTCACAATGGCTAACAAGAAATTCAAATGCACAGTTTGCGGCTACATTCACGAGGGAGCCGCAGCACCCGAAGCCTGCCCAACGTGTCAGGCACCTGCGTCGGCCTTTGTTGAATTGAAGGCTGAAAAGAAACT
>JAGCNL010000025.1 GCA_017645945.1 Salinivirgaceae bacterium | reverse complement strand
GCCTGAAGAATCAATACGTTCATAATGTATTCTGTTTTTCTAAAATTAGTACTTTTTGAAAATCAGCGGCATAGCTTCCGGTGCAAGCGGCTCGGTTGCTACGAGTTGAAGCGACTTAACCATGTGCAGCGTGCCTTGTTTGTACTCAAGGAAATGCGGAGTCTGCAAATGTGCCTGATAAGCCTCCTCATTGCGGTAGATCTCCACAATACGAATCGTGTTCGTCGATTCTTTGACCTGCATCGGGAAAATACAGATCACACCCGGCTCGATCTCCACGGACTTAGTGCCCACATTGTGCGCCGCCGCGAGATACACATCCAAATACCCCTCATTCACCTCTATCTCCGCGATACGAACCAGCAAAGCATTTGTCATTTGTAATTGGTCATTTGTCATTTTCATATCGGATTTATTGCATGCTGCAAAAGTGACTGCTGCGAGCAGAAAGGTAAAGAACTTTTTCATTTGTGATTTGTCAAATGTCATTTTGCATTTACTCCTTGTATAGTGTACGTTGCACCTTGGTGTTGGATGAAAAGAGCACCATTCTTGATGATCTTGGTGCTTGGCACGTTGTTTCTTTGTACGTCTTCGGATGCTGTCGTTTGTTCTTTCTCAAAACGCACACTCACATTGCCAGTTCCAAGTGCGTCCGAGAGACCAGAAGGATCATCCAAAGCTCCGATACGTGTATAGGAATACCCACTATTGAAAGTTTTGTAGAAGAGGACGACACAGTTGTTGCCGTAGAGCATCAGATCGCCGGCATGAATTGTGCCGGGCTGGTATGCAGCGGTGGGAAGAGAGGAGGACAGGTAATGGTATTTCTCATTGCCGTTCAGTTCGTTCATCGTGACAGAAAGGGGTAATAAGGCAGCAAAAGCTTCGCCGGTTTCGGAATCAGCGAGCGTGGCAGAAAAGGTCTTTGAGCCGATGATGATGTTAATCGGTGTTTGTGCCATAAGGGTCATTGTGCTCAGCGCAAAAACAAGTATAAACAATCGTTTCATTTGTTTGGAAGATGTTGTTTGATACGTTCGATGTTGGCTTGGATAACTTTGGGTGCAACGTATGGGTAGTCGGTTCCGTGCTATTCTACCATCTTGATCAGTTTTGCCGGATTGCCGCCGACGATAGCATTGGCGGGCACATCTTTGGTGACCACAGCCGCAGCTGCTACTACCGCATTCTCGCCAACCGTCACACCCGGCAGGATTGTGGCTCCAGCTCCTATCCACGCGTTCTTGCAGATACGCACCGGCTTGCAGATAAGAATCTGGCGCTCGTGGAGATCGTGGTTATTGCTGATAAGCTGCACGTTCGCAGCTATCATCGCATTATCCTCAATCGTAATCTCTCCGCGTGCCATCATCAGGCAATCGGGCATAATCATTACGTTTTTGCCTATGTGTACCATGTCAAAGCACACACCTTTCAACGGCG
Organism: Salinivirgaceae bacterium; assembly: GCA_017645945.1. Taxonomy (GTDB): domain Bacteria; phylum Bacteroidota; class Bacteroidia; order Bacteroidales; family SZUA-534; genus RUG13583. The sequence goes on along the minus strand of JAGCNL010000025.1, from coordinate 863 downwards.
GTTGCACGATGGCTCCTTCGCCGAGGTTTTCTCCAAAGAGTGCTTTGGTTGCCTCGATGTTCTCCGGCGTGAAAGGGATAGTCTGGTTGAACGCAAAGAGTTTGCGTCCCTGCTCAATGTACATTGCTTGCGCTTCGGGTGTTGTTACCCTTGGGTCAACTCGAAATTCTTTCATAATAATTAGATATTAAGTCCTTTAATCCATTTCTCTACTTTTGCTTTGTTCGTGCGCACCTCGTGGCCGTAGATGCTGAAGCCGGGCTTCACGTCTGCTTTCGGGTACGCTTTGCGGATGTCGCTCACTACACTGCCGAGACCGCTTCCTTCGTGGGTGGTGAAGGGATAGATGGTTTTGCCGTTCAGGTCGTACGTGTCGAAGAACGTGAAAATCACTTGCGGGTACGTGCCCCACCAGATCGGTCCACCGATGAAGATGATGTCATACTGGTCGAGGTTCTCCAGTTTGCCTTCAAACGCTGGACGCTCGTTGTTGCGGGCTTCCTCTTGTGCCAATTCGGTCAACGGCGTATAAGCCATTCCGTCGTACTTGTGCGTCACGATCTCAAACTGGTCGGCTCCGGTCAGTTCGCTGATGTAGTCCGCCACGATTTTGGTGTTACCCACTTTGATGTTTCCCACCGAGTAGTTCTCTCCGGCATGGGAGAAGAACACTACAAGACATTTTTTCATTTGCTCATTTACCATTTTCTCATTTTTGTTTTGGGCGTTGCAGCCGGTTATTGTGAGTGCTGCAAGCAAGGTGAATAAAATCTTTCGCATAGCAGTTGATTTGATTTACGGTGCAAAATTACTGCTTTTTATTTAAACAAACAAACATAAATTTGCCAAATATATACCAATTT
>JAGCNL010000003.1 GCA_017645945.1 Salinivirgaceae bacterium | reverse complement strand
TTAGTTTGTAGGGACGCAACGCCTTGCGTCCGTGCAGAATTGCGTATGAATGATGTTGGTGTGTGTGTGGTAAAAGTTGGTAATTTTGCGAAAAAGGTGATTGTGGAATAATTGATTGAAAATGAAAAAGATACTGAATCTTATATTATTTTTTTTGCTGGCGGCTTGTTCGCTGATGGCGCAGTCTGCAATCGAAAATCCAGAGATTCAGGACAGTGTGCTTATCATTCCCGAAGGCACCACCGAAATTCCAAACTGGAAATACCGCGGACAAACAGATTTTTCGGGTGTCGTGTTGCCTTCGTCGTTGACGCGGATTGGAGAGAATGCGTTCAGGGAAACAAATCTAAAAACGGTTGTGATTCCCGAGGGAGTGCAACAAGTTGGTTTGCGGGCGTTTTATCAATGCACGGAATTGGAAGAAGTTTCGTTTCCGTCAACGGTTGATACCATTCCGTATGCTTGTTTCACAAGTGCCGAAAAATTGAGTAAAGTCATTATAAATGAGGGAGTTCGGGGGATAGGGGAGTATGCGTTCAACAACTGTGTGTCGATTACTGAAATCACAATTCCAGGTAGTGTGAAGAAAATCAGCGATATGGCATTTCGGGCTTGCTCTGGACTGACGCAGTTGACGCTTGAGGATGGTATTGAGGAAATCGGGCGCGAGGCGTTTTCGTCGTGCAGCAATCTGCAGTCGGTTGTGATTCCCGAAAGTGTGAAAACCATTGGTTATATGGCATTTTCGAAAAAGACGACGCTTATCGTTACGGCTGGCTCCGCGGCGCATAAATACGCGGTTGAAAACGGATACCAATTTGAGGCTGTCGGCAATGGTGAATTGAATCTTGAAGAAACCACATTGACGGTTGATAAACTACTGAATGATAGTGAGTTTTTGCATTTGGCAAACATACAAACTCCGCAATCGAGCAAGGTTTTCGCTATTGGCGATGAAGGTCCTGCGGGCGGAATAATCTTTTATGCAAATGCGGCAAACAACACCTATCTTGAAGTAAAACTGATAGATGGCACATACAACTGGAATGATGCAAAACAAGCCGCTGTGAATGAAAATTGGGGCGGTTTTTCTGATTGGCGGCTTCCGTTGCTGGAGGAATTGAACCTGATTTACAATGCGAAAGACAATCTCAACATTGAGTTTGGCACGGCTCGCTATTGGACTTCCGCCCGCGATGGCGTGAAGAATTCGCCGTACGTTTGGTTCGTCGATTTTGCCGATGGAAAATCGTACCACAACAGTAGTGCTGGGCTTTCGGCGTTACACCGCGTCGCGCTTGTCCGCACGGTTTCCGAAAATCTTGTTGTGGAATCTGACGGCGACAGATATGAATTGAGTCCGTATGTGGGGCAGTGGAACCACACCGATGCGCTTGTGGTTGCCGAAGCCTACTCGCAACTGACGGGCGAGGAATGGTCGTTGCCAACGGTAACGCAAATGCAAAAATTGCAATCGTGTTTTTCGGAACCGCATTTCAGCAAGTATTGGATGCACAATGGCAACAGCGAAACGGCTTCGTATTACGATGCAGCAAAAGGAACATATGGAAAAATCGCTTCGGAGAAATTGGAGAATGTGCGCTTGATTAAGGTTGCAAATGCTTCAAATGTGAGCGATTATGTCTATTTGAATTTACAAACACATTGGAATCAAAACGGAGATTATCGTCTTGCTTTTACCGACGACACGTATATGGGTTGCGGCAATCTTGCCATTGCGCAAATCATTCTGTATCACAAACTTCTGCCGAAAAATATGCAGATTGATTTGTCGAAAGTTGAGAACGAACTGAAGGAAACCACTCCGCAGGAAAACAAACTTGAAACTTCGCGCTACATTTATGCGGTTTCGTCGAAGAAGGTGGTTGAAAATTTCGATGTTGAACGCGCGGTTTACGAATATCCGAAACAGACAACGCAATCGGAAATGGAGCAACTGATTGTGAATGAACTATCTGTAAACCGTCCGATGATGATTCATTGCTACAATGCGGCAAAAACGAGCGACCACGCAATGGTGGTTGACGGTGTGCGGCACGTGGGCGACAAGTTGCAGGTTCATTTGCTTTTCGGCTGGAACGGTGACTACGATGGTTGGTTCTATCTTTGGGAGCCGATAAACACCACAATGATAAATCTCGACAATGAATACCGCGGAATCGAAACCTATGTGCCGAAGGCTCAAAATGAAACCCAAACCTCTGTCACCGAATCAGTTGCCAACGTTAACATTTACATCTACGGCAAAACCATTATCGTTGAAAACGCCACCGACGAAATCCGCGTTTATGATGTCGTGGGACGATTAGTTTGTAGGGACGCAACGCCTTGCGTCCGTGCAGAATTGCGTATGAATGATGTTGGTGTGTATGTGGTAAAAGTTGGTAATTTTGCGAAAAAGGTGATTGTAGAATAATTAATTGATAATGAAAAAGATATTGCTCTTAATATCGGTTCTTCTAATATCTTCTGTTGGAATCTTTGCGCAAAGTGTTATGGATTGGAAAACAGGCGATTTTATAACCGAATGGTCGGAGCATACCTGGGATTTTTCTGATTATATCGACAGTGGCGTCCGTGAATACGCTGTTTTGTTCCGATATTCAAGTGGTGGTTGTAAATTCGTTGCTCGAAATGCGATAATTAAAGTTGATGGTCAAATAATTGCGTCGTTCAGTGATGAGGTCAGCACTTCGGGAAGCGGTTCGTTATCGTGGACATGGAAATGGACTGTTGATTCTGCGCCAAAAACAATGACAATCACGGCGGAAGTCCGCACCGATGGCGGCACAAAATCCAACGGACAGATATATCTTATAAAAGATGGCATTCTAACGGTCGGCGGGCAGGAAGCAATATCGACAAGTTGGTATAAAAACAGCACAGGTTTTCGCACGGCAATTATTAGTGGCGATGTTAAAATGATTGGAAATCAGGCATTTTATGGTTGCGGCGAATTGGAAAACATTATCATTGAAAACGGCGTTGAACAAATTGGCGAACGAGCATTCCAAAGCTGTACAAACCTGAAAAACATTGAGATACCAGGCTCAGTTAAAACCATAGGCAAGTATGCCTTTTCAAATATTGATAATTTGCAGAATGTGCTGATTGGCGATGGTGTTCAGAAAATCCGCGATAATGCTTTCCAACATGCCGCCGCTGGCGCACGCATACACATTCCAAATTCCGTTGATAGCATTGGCGTAGGGGTGTCGAAAAATTTCATCGTTTGCTGTGATGCAGGAAGTGCCGCCCATACGTATTGCGCTGATGCCAACCACAGTGTGGCAAACCTTATGTTTACGGGCATAACGGCGGAATACGTCCAACTTGTCACCAATTTAGACCTCTCGAGTTCTGATACTATACGTGCGCGTCAGTTTGCCGATTGCCCAAAGTTGCAGAATGTTACGTTGGGGAAGAATCTGAAAGTCATTGAGTCGCAAGCATTTGTCGGTAGCCCAATTCAAAAGTTGACAATCTTTCCGAGTGTTGACAATATTGAAGAACAAGCCTTTGATGAACGGGCGATAATTCGCGTTCTTTCAGACTCTTATGCCGAAAAATGGTGCAAAAGTAATAATTACGTGTTAAGTGGTGCATTGGGCGATTTCAACGAATACACATTTCGTTCCACATTCGACAAAAACAATGCTGAAAAAAGAGAATCGTTTAACGAAATGGAACAAGAATACTCTGATTGTCAGTATATTATATTTTCAGAGTTGCCAAATATCCAACGCATTCTTACCAAAGATGATACTCGTGAGAATATGGCGACATATAGTTTTTGGACAAACGAGCAAATTATTGTCAAACGACTGTCGGACAGTGAAATAGAGGTGACTTCTTATTTCCTTGAACCAATCAGAAATGTGGCAATCCGCTACACTGGCGAGGGCAAAAATCGTTTGATTGTCGCTTTTGACGAGATTCAGCCGCTTTCGCGTATTACGCTTAATGTCAGCGATATAAAAGAAGAATCATTCCAGCTTTCTTCGCCCGATGAACTATTCCAAAAAGTGAAGTCGATACGAATGCACACCGAAATATCCTTTATCTTGCCCAAAGAGTTTCCCGATAATGGTGAGTTGGGTCACATTCCGCTGACTCCAGTTCACGCGCGCGAGTGGATTTTTCTGATAACAAACTATGCAAATCTCATAAGCACAAGCGATTATGAAGAAACGCTTTACTCATTGAACGGACAGCTTTTCGATGATTCGGATCGGCAGCATTTCCTCTCGAAAGAAGAATTAAGCCAACTCTACACCAAAATGCTGAACTATCCTCACTTGAATGTCGGCATAATGCAGGGTGCAAATGGACTTGCTTCGAGCAAGGCGCAGACGTTGGCGATAAAGGAACGGGCATTGCTCACGTTCCATAAGGCGCACGGTGCATTGGCATTGGTCACGCACGAATTTGCGCACTGTTTAGGCTATAAACACGAAGATGGAAATATGGTTGTGGCAGTCGATGAAAACGGCGACCGCATTGATGTTTCGGGGGCTGTAAACTTTTCCAGTTCACCCGATTACACTGTTGATGCAATTGGTAACGAATGTTGGCGAATCTATCCCGATTATCATTTGCTTGAAACTTACGAATTGTTTTGGAACGATTATTTCCATTTTCCAACAGCCGAAAATGAGGTGAAATATCCTTCAGTAACAGTTAAATACGCTGATCTTACGGAATATAATGATAGCAATAACAAAATCGATTATGATTTTTTCAAAAACGAAATTGATAATAGTAACGGAAACCAAACCTCTGTTACAGAACAAATTACTAACATAAACATCTACGCCCACAGCCGCACCATTATCGTTGAAAACGCCACCTCCGAAATTCGCGTTTACGATGTAATGGGTCGATTGATTTGTAGGGACGCCGCACGCAACGTTTCCTGCGAAATTTGCGTCAATGAATCAGGTGTTTATATTGTTAAAACGGGGAATATGACAAGGAAAATAGTTATTAAATAATTAATTGATTATGAGAAAGATTGTGGCTCTTGCATTTGCAGTTTCGTTGTCGGCTGGTTCGTTGCTGGCACAAACCATTGTTGACAGCGTGCTCTATATTGCCGACGGCACAACCCAAATAAAAAACAGTGCATACTATGGAAGAAAAGATTTCAACAAAGTTGTGATACCGTCGTCGGTGACGGTAATCAACGGCCTCGCATTCCATAATTGCACAAAGCTCAAGGAAATTGAAATTCCTGCTTCGGTTGATTCGATTGGCAATGCGGTGTTCCAGAATGATTCGTCGCTCGAAAAAGTAACCTTGCACGAAGGACTTACCAATTTGAGTTACAGGCTTTTCAAAAGTTGTGTGAGTCTCACGGAAATCACCATTCCGTCAACCGTTACCAAATTTGGTGACTATTCGTTTTCCGAGTGCACCAATCTGACAACTATCAAAGTTGACCGATACTCCGAGGCGCACACATATTTCAGTAATGATTCGCGCCTCGCATTTACCGACAACGCACAGAAACAAAGCCGCGAAGAATGGTTTGCCACAGCCACACGCGACATTATTGAGGACAGCGTTCTTTACATAAAGCCAGGAACAACTGTCATAAAAGGCGACGCCTACAACGGCAAGAAAACATTTACAAAAGCCGTAATTCCCTCAACTGTTACGGAAATCGGAGTGCAGGCGTTCTTTAACACAAGAATCCGCGAGGTCACCATTCCTGGGAGTGTCAAAATCATCAGAAATTCGGCATTCTACTGCTCGCAACTTGAAAAAGCAATACTCGAAGAAGGCGTTAAAGAGATTGATTCTTACGCATTTAACACTTACCGAAAACTGTATATCTATGTACCGAACTCGGTGGACACTCTTGCCGCAAAAAACGGAGTCACAAACGGCAGCGCAGTGTGGACAGTTGTGCAGGGCAGCTATGCCGAAGAATACGTGAATGGCCGCTGCACGTACAACATCGACTACACACAGCCGTATTCCGCCTATTCGGGTGAAACGGTGCTAAAAATCAGCATTGCACAAAACATTCACGCTGATTTTTTCAAAAACTGCCCGAACCTGCAAACAGTTGATATCTCTCCAGAAATTACTGAAATTCTGTCAGGTACATTTGCCGATAACGTTGTGTTGCGTGCCAAACGGAACACCTACGCCGACACGTGGGCAAAGGCTAACGGATACTACCTGTGCGGCGTGCTTGCCGATTTGAATGTTTACACCAAAGACGCTTCGAAAAAGATTGAGGAAGATTTCACCCGAATTTTGTGCGATGACGACTCGTATGCCGACTGGACTTCGTACAAATTTGTGATACAGCAACCTCTGAAATTGGAGGAAGTTGACAACAAACTTGTGCTGACTTCGTTTATGCTCTATCCGTGTGAGAATGTGACGGTTACCGACAAAGACGGCAAAACACTTATCAGCAACAAAACCATTCAGCCGCTAACTCGCACGGTGCTGTGCGATTTCGATTTTCTTACCGATAGCGTTGAAAATTTCACACTTTCGACCGATGATGCTTTCTACAAGAAAATAACGTCAATCCCCACAAAATGGACTATTTCGTTCAACAGATTTGTCCGCCGAACATCGACCAGCGAGAAGGATTTATGCGAAACAGCGCACACTGCTCATTGCCGTGAGTGGATAGCCCTAATCTACGATATGGCGTATGTTGCAGGCTTGCCCGAATACGCAAAACGTTGCTACGAAGCCGTTGAAAACAAGGAACTTGTAACCGACGACAGCCTTTCGGTATATCTGACAAAAGAACAGATGGACAAACTTTTGAAAAAAGTGATGGACTATTCGCTCGTTCTTGGCCGATGCAAGGGCGGATACGGTCTTGGCGGAGGAAACGTGCTCTATTTGGAAAATGGATGGCTTACAGGAATTGCAACATCGCACGGATGGAAAAACACTCACGCTTTCTGGCACGAGTTCTCGCACTGCATGGGATGGTCACATGAAGCGGGAAATATGTGCAACCTGGAACGCCCCGCACCTTGGGGCGAACAGTGCTGGCCGTCAATAGCAAGCAAACTGTATGTTGAGGAACTTGAAAAAGGCAATCCACCATACATTGAAGGAAAAACGTTTCTCAATTCAAAGTTGTTCTCCAACAGCGAATTAACCCCAGAAATTATGGCCGCCGATACGGTGATTGACAGTGTTTTGTATGTTACCGAAGGAATGCCATATATGGATTCGTACAAGAACCAGACTGATTTCACGAAAGTTGTCATTCCCGAGTCGGTTGAAGTAATCAAAGGCTCTGCGCTTTATGGCACTGCGATTCAGGAAATTACAATTCCATCAAACGTAAAAAGAATAGATAACCTTGCCTTTCATTCGTGTGCGAAACTGGAATCAGTAATCATCCCCAATAGTGTGAAGAAAATAGGTGATGCCTCATTCCAAAACTGCACATCGCTGACTTCGGCGGAAATAGGAAGCGGGTTAAGAGAAATCAGTTACAGATTGTTCAAAGGCTCTGGTCTTACTGAAATAACCATTCCAAGCACGGTTAAAGTTGTTGGAAAAGAAGCATTTGCCGACTGCAAAGATTTGAAAACTGTGGTGATTGAGGACGGAGTGCGGAAAATCGACAATAATGCGTTTTACAACACTGGAATTGACACGATTGTGGTTCCCGAAAGTGTTACTGAAATCGGCAAAAACATAACGTCGAAAGGCGTTGTTTGGAAAGTGAAATATGGCAGCGCGGCATACAATGCGGCATTATCCAACAATTATCCGATAGTGCTTGAACCTGAATTTGATGCGGAAAATGCGACACAAATCATTGCTGACAGCGAAAACGCAGTAGCCGCATCAATCGAGGGTTGGAAAACAGACGATTTCACTACGAGTTATGCTCGCCGCATTTGGGATTTCTCAAGCGAACTGAAAGGTGCTGGTACATATACCATAACATTCAAATACACTGGCGGCGCATGCATGTTGTGTCTGGCCGAAGCGCTCTTCACCGCTGATGGGAAGGCTGTCGCTTTCATCCCTGAGAGACGCACGGCAGGTTCAAATCCAAAACAGATTGTGTACGAAATTTCCGTTCCCGCAGGAACCGAGAGCCTGATGTTTTACGCCCTTGCCAGAACCGATGGCGGCACCAATTCAAAGGGCACAATCAAAGTTGAATATCAAGGAAATAACGGAGAGGAAAACAACGGTGAAAACCAGAACGGAAATAACGAGAGCGGGAACGAAGGCAATAGCAACGGAAACGAGAATAATAACAGTGGAAATGAAGAAGGAAATAACGGAAACGAAGGTGGAAATGAGCAAGAAAACAATAACAACGAAAACCCTGAAACCGCAGTCATAGAATCAGCCGCCAACGTAAACATATACGCTGCAGGCCGCACCATTGTGGTTGAAAACGCCTCCAACGAAATCCGCGTTTATGATGTTATGGGGCGGTTGGTTGCGCGCTTGGGTAGAGACGTGCCATGGTGCGTCTCATCAAAAACGACAACAACCATCAACAATTCAGGTGTTTATATTGTGAAAATGGGTGGTTTGGCGAGGAAGATTTTTGTTAAATAATTGGTTGAAATGATGCGACGTATATTCTTTATAATCATTTTTATATCATCGGTATTTACAACCTTTGCCGATGATGATGTTTTTCAGCGTCCGTCGGAATTTAAGTATGTTGCCGACAATGCCGACGTGATACTTGATTTATATGAGGATGAGTTGGTATCGAAACTGAATAAATTTAACCGCGTTGGAGGCCCGCAGATTTTGGTTTACACCACAAACGATTTGCATGGCTACGACATTGCGGCTTTTGCCCAGCGGTTGGGGCGTGCCTGGAACATCGGACCAGAGAACTTCACCAACGGCATTGTTATTGTTTACAAGCCAGAGAGTTTCGGTTCCAAAATGGAAGTTACCATTCAGAGGGGGGATGCAATCGAATCGTATCTATCCAATGATTTATGCCGATATATCATTGATAAAGAGATGAAGCCAGCGTTACGCGTTGGTAGTGCCTACGATGGAATCAATAAGGCTGTCGATGCCTGCATATCGCGCATTGAAACCAAAAACAAGGCCGCTGCCAACAGTCAGCCGCAAGATGTCATAAAGCCATCGTTCCTTCGCACATTCATCGTTTTGGTTGTCATTTTGGCGCTTCTTGTTTTCTCACTCATCCGTCTGCTCAACGACCGTTACACCACTGGCGGACGTGACGGGAAGGGAGCTAAATTCGGTGGATTTGGCGGCGGTCGCAACTTGTATCATGGTTCTTTTGGCAGCTGGTAAATAAAGGATTGAATAACTGATTTGATATACACAATGCGCAGAATATTACTCATAATCATAATTTTAGCAACATCGCTATTCACCTTTGCCGATGACGGTGTTTTTCAGCGTCCGTCGGTGCAGTCGCTCGTGATTGACAACGCCAACATCTTCACCGAGCAGCAGCGTATGTTGCTGAATGTCAAATTGAGCAATTTCGGTCGCAACACATCGGTTCAGTTTTGGATTTACACCACCACCGATTTGCAGGGCTACGACGTTGCCGAATTTGCCCAACGTTTGGGACAGGGCTGGAATGGAAGCGACAAATGGATTGTCATTGTCTATAAGCCGACAACGGAGACCAGTGGCGGCGTCGCGTTGCAGACCAGTTCCGACATTGAGAGGTTGATTCCCGAGAAAACCCGCAACCGAATCATCGACCAGGAAATGATGCCGCTTTTCCGCAAAGGCCGCGTTTATGAGGGAATTGACAAGGCTGCTGATGTCTGCGTGTCGTTAGGCAAGGGCGTGTTGATGGCATCGGATTACAACCATCCGAAGAAAAAGGCTTTTCTGTCTTTCCTTTGGAAACTGTTTCTTTTGCTTGCTTTGTTGGCGGCTATCACAGCTTTTTTGATAATGTTCAGCAAGCGTTCTAACGATGAGCGCATCGAAGAGAATAAGCGCAACAGCAAAGAGTACAATCGTAAAAAGAAAAGGGGATGTGACAATAAACTATCGCCCGAAGAAGCGTTGTATTTTGGGAATGATGATGAGCCAAATCCCGAAAAGGTGAAAGAGGAAACCGAAATAAGAAATAGAAAGAAGCGTATCGTTTCCGCAGTGCTTATTGCCGCAAGTCTTGGTTGCATTTTCTGGTCGTTTATTGTTATGAATCAATACGTTAAGGTTCCTGCAACAGTTACCAGTGTCTCCTCGCAAAAATACTATGGTGTCTCATCGTCTCTTGGCAGAGTGTACCGTACGGTGTTCGAATATAAAACGTATTCTATTACAGTGCGTTACTACTACAACGATGCTGTATATAGTGGCTCATTTAAAATGGAGGGATATAATGGTCAGCACTTGATGATATACTGCAACAAACGCAATCCGCAGAAGTGTCTGCCATCATTAATTGATTACTGGATAATATTGGGAATCAGTTTTGTATGTTTGCTTTTTGGTTTGAAATTTCTCCCTAAAACAAAACAACTGACCGACAATTCGCCCGAAGAGACAGCTATATTGTCAGATATCGAATCAAAAAAAACATCATGAAAAGAAAGAACGAAACCGAAAGAAAAAAGCGGGAGACAACTCGACGTAAACGGCGCGAGAAGCGCAAATATGGGTTTGTTCTCGATGAGCCGGAATTCGAAAGCGAGGAGGAAATAAAGAAGAAAAGAAGATTGCGGTTCAGGCGGTTCTTTATCGTTGCCGGTGCTGTTATGGCAGTCAGTCTCGGCTACTTTTCGTGGGCGCGGGTCGATTCGAGCCGTTATGTTGAGGTGGGTGCTACGGTCGTCCGTGTTTTCAACAAGCAATACTCAATACCGATTTTCGCATCGCGGACAACTCCGGGCGGCAGTATGCCCTATTACGCGCAATGGGTCAAGGTACAATATGTGTTCGAAGATGCTGAATATCAGCGCGAAATTAGATACTCAGAAAGAGTCGGCTCGCATTTGATGGTTTTCTGCAACAAAATCAACCCCGGCAATTGTCGTGCAACCAAAATTTACGACCCATTTTTGTACAAGTTTTCCATCGGAGTTTTTGTCGTTAGCTTTATTTTGATGTTACTTGCGCTATTATTTTACAATGAATCAGACGAAAAATCATGAAAAAAAAGGACGAAACCGAAAGAAAAAAGCGGGAGGCCATTCGTGAAAAATGGCGCGTTCAACACTATTTTTATTACTTTGAATGACAATTTTACAGATACACAATGCGTCACATGCTGTTAATACTCACTGCGTTAGATAATCCGTTCGTCTTCGGGTTAGTGATGGTCTTTTCAATTGTGTTGTTCTTTGCCATATTGATTTTGGTGGTGAAAATTTGGACTGAACGGTCGCAAGACAAGTACACCGCCATGGCCAGAGACAGGAAAAAATACCCAGGCTATGGCGATTATCATGGCGACTTGGACGGCGGCCTGTGTGGTTTGTACGGCGGAGCCTGTGGAAGATGGTAAACAAGGATTGAATAACAGAATACAATGCGCAGAATATTACTCATAATCACATTTTTAGCAGCATCGGTCTCCACCTTTGCCTATGACGATATTTTCCGCCGTCCGGCGGAGGTGCATCTTGTTGTTGACAGTGCTAATGTGTTTACCACAGAGCAGTTTGCGGCTCTGACAGCCAAGTTGGACTCGTTTGAACGGGCCACAACGGTGCAGATACAGATTTACACCACCTATTATTTGTATGGTTACGACATTGTTGATTTTGCCCAGAGGTTAGGCGAGGGCTGGGGCGTTGGGCAGGAGGGAGTCGACAATGGCATTGTCATTGTCTGTAAGCCGAAAACGATGTACGCAAACGGAGAGGTGACCATTCAGGTGGGCTACGGCATTGAACCGTTCATGCCTGACGCAGTCTGCAAACAAATTATTGACAATGAGATGATTCCAGAGTTCAAAAAAGGACATTATTATTCGGGAATCGATAGGGCGGTTGACCTTTGCATGCAGTTCGCAAGCGACGAGAACGCGGTGAAAAAATATATGGCTAAAAAAGAAAGAAGCGATAAAATCATCGGATGGTTCGAGAGTCCCCTTTTTCGGGTTATATATTCGATTCTTTTTATGTCCTTAATGGCTTTGATATGGATTGGCGCCAGTAGTGGTGTTACTGTGAGCAGCGGCAGAGGTTCGTCGGGTGGCAGTAGCCGCAGAAGTTCTCGCAGTTCGAGCAGCAGCCACAGTTACGGCGGCGGTCATTTTGGTGGCGGCGGAGCACGAGGCTGTTGGTAAACAAGGATTGATTAATTGATTAACTGATTAACTGAAGGATTGAATAACTGAAGGATGAAACGGATATTATTAATAATCACATTTTTAGCAGCAGCGGTTACCTCCTTTGCCGACGACGATATTTTCAGCCGTCCAGCGGAGCAAGCGCTTGTGGTGGATAATGCCAACGCTTTCACCGACGAGCAGCACGCGGCCTTGACCGAAAAACTTGAAGCCTTCAACCGCGAGACCTCCACACAGATTCTGATTTACACCACAACCGACCTGCACGGCTACGACATTGCCGACTTCGGCCAGCGGCTGGGCGAAGGCTGGGGCGTTGGTCAGAACGGCTTCGACAACGGCATTGTCATTGTCTATAAGCCGAAAACCGACTACGAGTCGGGGCGCGTAACCATTCAGACGGGTTACGGCATTGAGTCGCTGATTCCCGACGCAAGATGCAGTTGGATAATTAATTACAAGATGATTCCGCATTTCCGACAGAATGAGATTTACGAGGGAATTGACGAGGCTGTGGATGCCTGCATTGCGATGACCAAAGGCGAGTTCCAACCTGCCGACCAGCACATTGAGCACACTGCGGGCGACATTGCCGCCATTGTCTTTTTCCTTGTCTTTATTGTAGTTACTGTTTTGCTGGCGTTAAAGTTCGGCAAGAACCACTATACCGCGTCTGGCTCGTCGGTTTACCGTTCGGGCACTTGGCATTCAAGCGACTGGAGTTCAGGCGGTAGGAGTTCGGGTGGCGGATTTAGTCACAGTAGTTTTGGTGGATTTGGCGGCGGACACTTCGGCGGCGGCGGCGCCAGCGGAAGTTGGTAAAGACAATAACTGAATAATTGAATGCGTGAATAACTGAATAACAGAATAACTGAATGCGTGAATTAAAAATGAAAAATACAATCAATCTATTAGTCAATTAGTCTATCAATCAATCAGTCAATCAATCTATTAATCAGTAAATAAATAATTTATGCGTGTAGGAATTTATAAACCAATAACGAATAAATGGGCTAAAGCGGCGATTCTTATGTTTTTCGGGTTGGCGTTGTTGACGGGCATGATAATCGTCATTTACAACAACATTGGCCCCGACATGTTCTATTCGAATGTGTCTATTAACGGCGGCCCCTACGAACGTGTGTACTCGCCAGGAACCACCATTTTTTGGTTCTCGTTGTGGGGCTTGGTCTCGCTCGGGTGCATTGCGGGCGGCATTGCGTTTCTGAAACACGCAATCAGAGAGAAGACAGGCACGGTCCGTCCGCCGCGAAAATTCAGTCAGGAGCACCCACTATTTGGTATGGGCCTTGTCTTCTTTATTATCGGGCTTATATCGGTGGCCGTTCCCATAGCCTTGATTTTCGACGGCAACCATATGACGGGCAGGAATGTGGTGTTATTCCTTCCTTGCCTCCTGTTCGCCGCGCCGTTCCTTGTGCTTGGAACAATCTGGATGAAGAAAACAGAGCAATGGCGGGAATTAGATGATTGAGAGTTAGAGAATTAGAGAGATAGAAAAGTAGAGAATTAGAGAGTTAGAGAAATCTTCAGTCAATCAGTCAGTCAATCCTTCAATCCTTCAGTCAATCAATTAGTCTATCAATCAATTAATCAATAAATCAGCAAATTATGCGTGTAGGATTTTCAAAACCAATAACGAACAAATGGGCTATCGCGGCGTTTTTTATGTTTTTCGGGTTGGCGTCGTTGACGATTATGGCAATTGTCCTTTACAACCAAATTGGCAGCCCCGACATGTTCTATCTGAATCAGTCCTCCGACGGCGGCTTAACCTACGAACGTGTGTACGCGCCAGGAGTCACCATTTTTCTGTACTCGTTCTGGGGCTTGTGCTCACTTGCGTTCCTTGTGGGCGGCATTGCGTTTCTGAAAAACGCTATCAGGGAGAAAACAGGCACGTTCCGTCCGCCGCGGAAATTCAGTCAGGAGCACCCACGATTTGCGCAGGGCCTTGTTTTCTTCATTATCGGGCTTATAGCGGTGGCCATTCCCATAGCCTTGGTTTTCGACAACCACATTGCCGATGCCGACGCTGAAACAATACTCGGTATTGCTGTCTGCCTCCTGTTCGCCGCGCCGTTCCTTGTGCTTGGCACAATCTGGATGAAGAAAAGAGACTAATGCGGAAGAATTGAGAATTAGAGAGACAGAGAATTAGAGAGTTAGAGAGATAGAAAAGTAGAGAATTAGAGAGATAGAGAAATCTTCAATCAGTCAATTAATCAATCAGTCAGTTATGAATCCACAGCGGACACACGGAATGGTATTGCTTTTCCTGATTATCGGGTTAATCTCACTTGCGCCAATTTGTTATGTCGTTTATGCAGGAATCAAACATTTGTTTGAGTTACAGACAATTGCGGATAGGGCGTGGACAATTGGCGGCATAATAATGCTCCTTGCATTCCCGCTGGCATTCATTGTTCCGTCGCTGACGATAATTATCCGTGCGCGGCGGGCGTACAAACGCGGGAGTGTGTATGAGCGACCAAACGAGCCGCAACCGCAGACCGAAAGTCAGCCCGAAAAACCGAAGCGCGACTGGGCAATATTCAAGGTTGGTATGGGTATCAGTCTGGTACTCATTACCATAGGCGTTGTGATAATATTGAGCGACCGCGAGAAGAAAGCCATGGGCATTGAGGTTGAAGGCAAGGTTATCAGCAAACGGACAGAGGGCGACTCGAAGCACAAACGCTCATATTTTACAGTGGAATTCACTATCGACGGCAAGACGGAGACTCACGAATTGAAGTCAAGCCTTCTCCCCATTTTAAGGCGGAATGTGAAACTGTATGTCAGCAAGGATACATACGCCTCTGTATTTGACGATGGAGATGACCGCCACTGGGTTCTTCATTATCAGAATAAGAATCTTATTTGGATAATATTTCTGTTCGGATGCGCGGCGTTCATAATTTTTGTGGTGTCGGCTCTCACGTTCAGCGATGATGTCGAAACCAAAAACACCGATGACACCGATGCAACCATATCGTATATGGCGGGAATGGATTGAACCAGAGTTATTTAAGGCAAGAGAAAATAATAATAACAGATGAGAACACAACACGAAATCCAAGACCCCACTATAAAAGGAATCTTTTTCCTGTTATTCGGCTTCATGTTTCTCGTTTTTGGAGTGGTTTTTCCAGTCGCTTTCTTTAAGCAGGGCACGGACTTGATGACCGTTATCATGATAACGTGGCTCATTGCATATGGCGTTTTGGGCTTTATTGCAGCGGGTATTAAGTTTTTGAAAGATGCCGCCCACCCAGAACTCGAGGAGCAGGAGCAAGAGCAGAAGCAGGGCGGTGGCCGCTCTACAGGAATCGTTTTTCTTAATATTGGCCTCTACACGAGCGTTCTCACAGTTTGGTTCCTCACAATGGGCTTGCTCCGCACGGCTCCAGCCGTGGCTGTTTTCTGCATGACTTTCTCTGGCATGTTCTTCTTTTTTGGCATTTATATGTACATGAACAAATTGGTATCGTTGTCGTTTAGTTTAGGCGATATTAAATTGGATGTCAAGAAAAAGAAAATCACCGCAGATGTCGCAAACAGAGAGGCGTTGGTTCATAAATGCATAATTATCATAGTTTTGAACGGCTCATTTTTCGTTATGGGCACATGCCTGACGATATTCGGGCTTTGGCCATTTCTTGCAATGGTCATTATAGGTAGTATTTTCCTGATTTCCACTGTTCGTATTCTGTATTATTCAAGGCGGAAAGATTTCAAAATAATTTACACTGTTCCCGAACCCGAACCTCAATACAAAAAGGAATCAGAATTCACCAAGATACAGACTGACAGCACTTTGCAAGGCGATTCCGTCCATTCCATTCCATATACGGCCAAGCCTGGCAAGGAAAGCGTTTTTAATAATCAAAGAGTGCTTGAGGCAGAAGCCGAAATGGAACGCCTCAAGGCCATAGAGGAGCAACGCAAGCAGCGCGCCAAAGCCCGAGAGGAACGCCGTCAGGCACAATCGGAGGAATACCGTCAACAGGTTCAGGCCAAAAGAGAGCGCATTGCCAATGCCCTCGCAAAGAAAAAATCGGTGTTCTTCATAGTCGCAGGCTTGCTTCTACTGGTGCCGTTTCTGGTTTGCCTCTGGTGCGATTTCGAAATTTTCGAGGTGCTCCGTTCGTTCAGCACAACCATTTTCTGGTACGACGATTCAATCGGCCGTCTGTTCTCGCACGCCCTCCGCTGGCTTCCCGCGCTTGTTGTCGGCTGCGGTCTTTTGGTGTTCGGTCTCTACCGAAAGTGGATGATTAAGAAAAAACAAGCCAAATATATTGACAATCAAAACGATAAATCCGCCGAAGCCCTTCCTGAATTTATCTATGTTGAAGGCGATAGCAACCTTCGCACAAAAATCAGAAACTTCAAAGCGCACCACCCGAAACTCTTTGTGGCAGCCTGCGTGTTAATTGGTTTAATTGTTTGTTATATAGTGCTTTGCGTGGTGGCGGTGATTTTGACAACGTATGCCAACTCGTAATTCGTAATTCTGAATTCTAAATTCTAAATTCTACATTTATATTTGCAGCCAAAATCAAAAACAGATATGGCACAAGTTCAGACACCTTCGATACCAAAAGGCACGCGCGATTTCGGGCCAGCCGAAATGATTAAGCGCAACTATATTTTCGACACCATCAAAAGCGTGTTCAAACTCTATGGTTTTCAGCAGATTGAGACTCCCGCAACTGAAAACCTGTCAACCCTGATGGGCAAGTACGGCGAGGAGGGCGACAAGCTGCTTTTCAAGATTCTGAACTCGGGCGATTACCTGAACAGCGTTGATTCCGATTTGCTGCAATCGAAAGATTCTGTGAAGGTTACCAACAAGATTTCGGAGAAAGGTCTGCGTTACGACCTTACGGTGCCGTTTGCGCGTTTTGTGGTGCAGCACCGCAATGACCTTCAGTTCCCCTTCAAACGCTATCAGATTCAGCCCGTTTGGCGTGCCGACAAGCCCCAGAAAGGCCGTTATCGCGAGTTCTATCAGTGCGATGTTGACATTGTAGGCAGCGACTCGCTAATGAACGAGGTGGAGCTGATTCAGATTGTTAACGATGTTTATCAGCGTTTCGGAATCCGCGTGGCGCTGAAAATCAACAACCGCAAGATTTTGGCAGGAATTGCCGAGGCCATTGGCGCTCCCGACAAGATGATGGACATCACCGTAGCCATCGACAAACTCGATAAGATTGGCATAGAGAACGTCAACAAAGAGTTGTCCGACAAGGGTTTGAGCGATGATTCAATCGCCCGTTTGCAGCCGATTCTCGCACTCAACGGCACCAACCGCCAGAAACTTGAGCAGATTGCCAACGTACTGAAAGACAGCGAGGTGGGACGGAAGGGCATTCTCGAATTGCAAACCATTTTCAACACCATCGAGCCGCTCAATCTGCCAACTCAAATCGACCTCGACCTAACGCTGGCCCGCGGTCTGAACTACTACACGGGCGCCATCTTCGAGGTTAAGGCTCTCGATGTGCAGATTGGCTCAATCACTGGCGGCGGCCGCTACGACGACCTGACAGGAATCTTCGGAATGCCAGGCGTTTCGGGTGTGGGCATCTCGTTTGGTGCCGACCGCATCTACGACGTGCTCGACCAACTCAATCTCTATCCGCAATCGGCAACGCAATCCACTCAACTGCTGTTTGTTACGTTTGGCGAAACCGAGCAGCAATGGTGTCTGCCTGTGGTGGCAAAAATGCGCGCAGCGGGCATCAGCACCGAGCTTTATCCCGAACCTGCAAAGATGAAGAAGCAGATGTCGTACGCCAACGGGCGCAACATTCCGTTTGTGGCTGTGGTGGGCGAGAACGAGGTGAACTCGGGTTGTGTGGCGCTGAAAAACATGGCCACTGGCGAACAGCAGAATCTCACCCCCGACGAAGTAATTGAATTGCTGAAAAACAAATAGTTATATAATGTCGATTGGCTTATGCCGATTGATGTTTGTCGTTGTTTGGCAATAGGTAAAGCTATTGGGAAATAGCCATTTACCCTCGGCCATTTAATGACTATAGGCAAAATAACGTCTGTAGACCGTTTTCCGTGGTCTGTGGTCAATTTACTTGATATCCTTCACAAAACTCTTTGTAGTCCATTTAAGGCCCCACCAGCGCTTGATAAACACGCCTGCGCGGATGTTCTCGTCGAGCACAAACGCAATCCACATTCCAACCAGGCCCCAGCCAATGGTGATGCCAAACAAGTAGCTCAACCCGACTGATACCGTCCACATCACGCCAATGCCCAGCAGGACAGGGAAATAGATGTCGCCCGCCGAGCGTAGGGCATTCACGGCAAACACGTTCACGGCGCGGCCGAATTCCAGCACCACATCAATCCATAGGATGATAACGCCCATACTGATAATTTCTTGATTGTCAGTTAGGAAGTGGAAGATTGTCTTGCCAAAGCAGGCAAAAATCAGCGACACCACAATCGATGTGATGACGGCAATCTTCATCACCAGCTTGCCGAAAACAAAGGCCGCGCGTGGCTTGCGGTCGCCAACAAGATGCCCGATGGTGATGGCGCCGCTCTGTCCGACTGAAACCGAGAACAGATAGACGAACATTATGATGTTCATGCAGTAGGTGCGGGTGGCCAGCGCTTCGTTGCTTATCATATTGATAAAGTAGGTGATAACCACCATCGAAAGGCTGTACGACATCTGTTCGCCAGCCGACGGAATGCCGATGTGCAACAGCTTTTTGAGCTCGCCGAACGGGAATGGGCGGAACAGTGCTTTCGGAAAGCGCCGAACGTGCTTTGTCTTAAGCAGATAGAGCAGAGCGAACATTGCAATGGTGCGGCATGCAGCAGTGGAGATGGCTGCGCCCTCGACACCCAGCGCCGGCATTCCGAACTTGCCGAAAATCAACGTGTAATTGCCAATCACATTGACGATGTTCACCACAAGCGTCACCATCATCGGATAGATGGCTTTGTTGGCGCTTCGCAGCGAAGCCGACGCAGCCATTGAAATGGCCTGAGCAAAGGCAAAAGAGCCCACAATTCGCATGTAGGAAAGGCCGTCGGGCATAAGCTCGGGGCGAAGGCCCATCAAATGAAGGATGTTGCCTGCAAAAAAGAACATCAGACAGCTGATAATCAGGCCGAAAGTGGCATTCAGCACCAGCGACACACCAACCGTCTGCGTTACCTTGTCCGATAGTTTCGCTCCAATGTACTGCGAGCATAGGATGGAAGTGCCCAGCGCCGTCACCTCAAACACGAGGAAAATCATGCTCACAAGCTGGTTCACCATACCCACGGCCGCCACGCTGTTGTCGGAATGCTGGCTCAACATGATGGTGTCAACCGCACCAAGCGTCATCACCAGCAGGGTTTCCATAAAGATTGGCCCCGCCAGTAGCGCCAGTTGTTTTTGTAGGCCGTCCAAACGATTGATTTTCATTTTGTTTGTGGTTGAATTTGAATGTTATGCTTTGGGCAGTTTTTCCATATATACAAAAATCAGTTCTTCGGTTATTGGCTTTCGACTAAATATCTGATAACCATTGGTTTGATACAGTCGAATGTTGTCGGAACTGCGCGTGCTTGTAAACAATTCGTATCTTTTCCCTGGATAATGGTTTTCGATTTCGGTCAGGAGTCGCGTTCCGTAACCTCGATGTCTGTAATCGGGATGAATCATTAATTTGTTGATATATACCGTGTTACCTTCTTCTTTTGCTCTGATTGAGCCAATGATTTTATTTTCTTCGGAAACCATCTTCAAAACGATGCCTGCGTTGTACTCATCTCTAACATTTTCAATGGTTTGCGTCAACGGCGGAATATCTTTTGTTCCGAACAATGCCGCCTCGCTTTGATAGGCAAGATATTGAAGTTGCAATATTTCGTTCAAGTCGTCGTAACCGGCTTTGTATATATTCACGTCTAAATAGCTGTAAATAATTGTTTTAGTTTCCTGTAATGCGTTTCAGCGCACCAGTCTCAGCATCAAACTCGATTGAGTATTTATGGTTGGTCAGATATTCTGACGGCATTGGCACAACCATGCCTTTTTGTGCGATTGTCCACTGGCTTGTGTGGTGCAACAGTCCGTCGCAATCTATTGATACAGAAACCGTTCCTGGTATTCTGTGATATAATCCGTACTTAATGCTCGACGATGATTTCGACGATGTGTCAACTTCTTTTATCGAAACTTTTGGTGAGCTTGACAATGTGTTGATTTTCATTATGATAGGATAGGAGTCGCCGCGTTTCGGGTCCTGCTTTGCGCTGAATCCGTTCTGCTTCGAGAAGTAGCCTAACGTGATTTGCTCGGCATCGTCGGTGCCGTTTGGCATAACCATAACTGATTGTGTATAAACATATTTGGCGCTCTTACCTACAAAAAGGTTTAAGTATTCGGCTTCCAGTTGGTCGAGTTGTTGAATCATCAGTTTCAGCGCCTTGCCGTCAACGGGATTGGTCTCTTCAGCCATTCCGGCAACCAGTTTCAGGCGGCGTTTGCGGATTTTGCGGATGAAGGCGGCAGCAGCGGCGGCGTTCTCTTCTTCGGTCGTCACAACCGGCTGTTGCATCTTCGGTTTCTTCACTTCAACCGAGTCCTCTTCGCTCTCTTCTTCCTCAGCATCAATAATAAACGGCTTTACGCCCATGTCAAAAAAGTTGATGGGCTGCGCGTCAGGCTCGACACAGTTCTGCGGTTTGGCGGGCTTGTAGCCTTCAATCGGACGCTGGCAGTTGCAAGCCAGAATGGTGCCGTCGGCGTTCAGCTGAACCATTGGCAGATTGTCGAATCCAATAAAGTTGATGGCGTAAAGCTGGCTCGTGTCGGGCTGGCTCTGACGCTCAACTTTCAGATTTTCAATCGAGTATGTGATTGAGGTTTCGTCGGTTATGCCAGTTGTGATGTTCAGGTATTTTTCGGCATACTGTGCGTACGGACCTTTGGCCTTAACCGTTTTTTCGATTTTCAGGCTTACCATAAGCGAATTGGCTGGTAATGAATATAATACCTGATGCCCGTCGATGTTAATCTCGCCCTGAACTGGCGTTACAAAATAACTGGTCTCAACATCTTTCTGACCGAAAGCTACGGTTGCCGATGTTAAAGTAACGATTGTAATAGCCGATTTTAACCTATTCATTGTCAGAATGTTTTATTTTTAAAAAAGCCTTGCCTATATTGTTCACAATTTCACTTGCCGTGACAAATTCCTGACCATTGGCGCGGGCGGCAATATCACCTGCCAGACCATGGATATAAACGCCTGTAACGGCCGCGTCAGCCGCGCTGTAGCCTTGAGCCAGCAAAGATAAGATAATTCCCGTCAAAACATCGCCGCTGCCCGCTGTGGCCATTCCTGCGTTGCCTGTGGGATTGAATCGCACTGTGCCGTCGGGCATTGCCACTGATGTAAACGCGCCTTTCAGCACGATTATTACATTCAGCTTCTGCGCCAGCTCAATTTGCGTCTGCAGCCGCTCGTAACCCGATGTATGGCGATGCGTCAGACGGTCGAACTCGCCTGGGTGCGGTGTTAGTATGGTGTTGGGTTTCAGTAGTTTGAATAAATCCTGATTGGCGGCGATGATGTTGAGTGCGTCAGCGTCGAGCACCATTGGTGCGGTGCAGTTTTGCAGCATTTGCGCCAGTCCGTTGCGCGCGGCGTCGCTCTGCCCAATGCCTGGACCGATTCCAACCGCCGAAAAACGTTGCAGACGGTCGGCAGTGCTGTATTCCATTTGACTGTCGTCGATGTTCAGAATGGCTTCAGGTACAGCGGTTTGCATAATCTGATAGGCCGATTGCGGTACGTGCACCGTGAGCAGTCCGCAGCCCGTGTGCATACACGCCCGTGCCGCCAGAACAGCCGCGCCGCTCATTTGGTAGCTGCCTGCTGCCAGCAGAGCGTGCCCGAATGTGCCCTTGTGGCCGAAGCGTGAACGCGTTTTCAGCAGTTGGCTGATGTCTTCGCGTTGTGTCAGGCTGTAGGGCGATGCGGCACTGTCGATAGCCTGCTGGCTGATACCGATGGGCAGAATGTCGGAATCGCCAACAAACTGCTCATTTTCAGCAAAAAAGAACGGCAGTTTCGGTAGTTGCAGACTCAGCGTGTTGGTGGCTTTTACAACCGCACCAGTGTTTTGTCGGTTGTCGGTGCAGAACAATCCCGAAGGAATGTCAATCGCAATTATCTCATTTCCAGCATTGTTGATGTGCTCAATCAGCTCCGCCCAATAGCCTTCGATGGGGCGGTTCAGACCCGAACCAAAAATGCCGTCGATAACCACGCTGCCAGGTTTGATTTCGGGCATCGCGTCACCTTTGTTAATGAATGTAACGAACACTCCATCAGTGCTTTGCAATCGTTCGAGATTCTGCTGGCAGTCGGGGGAGTTGTTGCCGATGTTAAGCTTGTAGACCGTCACGCCGCCACCGAACATTTTTGCCAGCTTCCGAGCTACGGCCAGCGCATCGCCGCCGTTGTTGCCTGAGCCCGCAAAGATGGTGAACTGCGTGTCGCAGAAGATGTAATTTCCCGTCAGCCAGTCGGTTATCGCGTCAGCGGCACGTTCCATCAAGTCGATAGAAGCAATCGGCTCGTTGGCGATGGTGAATCGGTCGCACTCCCTGATTTGTGCTGCGTCGAGAATTTTCATTTTGCTGATTTTTCTGCAAATATAAACTGACTGGCAATTTTATTTCGTGCAAAAATAACCATTTTTACCGATACCATATTATATATGATGTGTGGCGGACGGACTTTGAAAATGATGTCGAAATCGGGCACTTTTTTCTAATTTTACCTCGCTCGCCAAAATCGAGTTTTCAACATCGTTTTTGAGGCGATTTTTTTGTCATTTTTCCGTCAAAAAAATGCAAGAATATTCACTTAAACCTCTTTGAAAATAATACTTATTTAGTTTTCAGTGAGTTATGAAAATTACTTGCAGTGGATTGATTATCAATTATTTACGTGCTCCAAAAAATATTTTTAAAAATTTTTAATTTTTTTTGAATTGATAGTTAGGGCAATAGATGATTTTGATGAAATGCAATAGGCAAACGGCTTTTTTTTCTCCGATTTTTTAACAATGTTTGTACATCGATTTACAGAAAACATAAGTCATTATTAATTAGATGGATAAGGATTATAAACAAGTCTGGAGCAATTGTTTGCGTGTAATTAAGGATAATGTTAGAGGTGCCGAGTACAGTACATGGTTTGCGGACATAGTTCCGGTGAAGTTGAACGGCAAGGTTTTGACCATTCAGGTGCCAAGTACATTCTATTATGAGTATTTGGAGGAGACTTACATCGATTTGCTGCGCAAGGTGCTGCAGGCCGAATTGGGTGAAGGTGCAGGACTTGAGTACAACGTTGTGATGCAGAATAACATGATGCCTCACTCTCAGCCGCTGATTACTCGCTATCCCAGCAGCTACAAGAAGGACCGTTACAACAATCCCGTTAACATGCCGAACGAGGACCACTCGTCGATTAAGAATCCGTTCATCATTCCAGGCTTGCAGAAGTTGCAGATTGACCCGAAACTCAACAACCGCAACACGTTCAGCCGTTTGGTGGAAGGTGAGTTCAACCGTCTGGCACGCTCTGCAGGTTACGCCATTGCCACCAATCCTGGCAAGACAACCTTCAATCCTCTGTTCATCTATGGCGGTTCGGGACTTGGTAAGACGCATCTTGCTCAAGCCATCGGAATTGAGACTAAAGACCGTTTCCAGGACAAGGTTGTGCTTTATGTCACTGGTCACGAGTTTCAAACTCAGTTTGTTGACGCAACACAGAACAATACCCGCAACGACTTTGTGCATTTCTATCAGATGATTGACTTGCTGATAATCGACGATATTCACGAGATGGCAGGCAAGCCAAAAACTCAGGACATCTTCTTTGAGATTTTCAATTATCTGCATCAGACTGGAAAACAGCTGATTATAACATCAGATACGGCTCCTGCCGATATGGAGGGAATCGAGCCTCGTCTGTTGTCGCGCTTCAAATGGGGACTCTCGGCTGAGCTTACCAATCCTGACTACGATTCGCGCAAAGCGATTCTGAAACAGTATGCCTACAACGAGGGAATCGAAATCAGCGACGAGATTCTTGAATATGTGGCTGCTCATATCACCAACAATATCAGAGAGTTGGAGGGCGCGTTGATATCACTTTTGGCACATTCAACGCTCAACCGCGAAACCATCACTATCGACCTTGCGCGTCAGATTATTGACAAGTTGGTGAAGAATACAACCCACGAGCTCAATGTCAGCTATATCCAGAAAGTTGTCTGCGACTATTTCAATTTGAATTCCGACGCCATCACATCGAAAACACGCAAGCGTGAGATTGTGCAGGCCCGCCAGATTGCCATGTATTTTGCCAAGAACATGACCAAGCTGTCGCTTGCCACCATCGGTGCGCAGATTGGAGGAAAAGACCACGCAACAGTGCTTCATGCCTGCAAGACGGTCAACAATCTCATCGATACCGACCGCCAGTTCAAGGGCTATATTGATGAAATAGAGAAAAAACTGAAAATGTGATTGTGCAAAAACGCACAAAATCAACAATATAAGCCGTGTGACAAATTAGTCATGCGGCTTTTTTGTTGGGTGGGTTTTCGCGTCAATTAAATCCTTATTTTTGTAGATTGAATCGTATTATTGAAAATATGGAAAAGTTGAGAATATTTCTGGCGGTTTTGTTGACAATGACAGTGCAAGTGCTTGTCGCACAAGACGAAACTGTTAAGCATCCGAACAATAAGGTCAGTATTAACGGCAGGGAGTACTATTTGCATATTGTGCGCAAAGGCGAGACTTTGAGCGCCATCAGCCGTGCTTACGAGGTTCCTGTCGATACAATCATTGCCGACAACCCGCAGCTGACTTACCAGATTCATCCCGACCAGTACATCAATATCCGTGTGAAGAAGGAGGAGAAGCAGCCTGAGAACTACAACTATCACCTTATAACTAAGGGCGATACGCCATACAACATCGCCAAGCGGTACGGTATCAGCATCGATGAGCTGTATCGGAACAATCCGGGTGCCGAGCTGGGCATTAAAATCGGCGACAGACTGAAAATCAAAGCCGAAAGCAAGGCTGAAGACAAAGTGGAGGTGGCTGAATCGAAGGATACTACATTCATGCTTCACCAAGTGAAAAAGCAGGAGACGCTCTATGGCATCGCACGAATGTATCAGACAACGCCTGCTGAGATTGAAACTCTCAATCCTGAAATTGTTGGCCGTTCGATTCAAGTTGATGAAATGCTGAAAGTTCCGATTAAAAAGGAAGTGGCAGAGGAAGTTATCGAAGGTGATTTCGATTTCCATAAGGTCGAGAAGCAGGAGACACTGTACGGCATTGCTCGTGCGTATCAGATAAACGAGAAGGCATTGCTGAAAATCAATCCAAGCTTGAAGAAGCGCGAGCTGCAGGAAGGCGAGCTGATTCGTGTTCCAAAGGGTGCCACCAAAGCTGCCGAGAAGGAAGCGCCTGTTGTGGAGGAGAAACCCGCCGAGCCGACCATCAGCGCTGAGGAGCAGAACCGCATCGATGCCTACGAGGCCGACAACCGCATAATGCACACTGTGCAGGACGCTCAATTCGACAAGTCGAAAACCTACAAGGTGGCTCTTTTCCTGCCGCTCTATCTTAGCATGAACGATACAACAGGCTGGGGCACGCACACGGGAAAAATCTACGCCAAGTCGAAAAACTACATCGAGTTTTATGCAGGCTCAATGCTGGCTATCAACGAGTTGAGAAAGCAAGGTCTCTCGTTCGATGTCGAGGTGGTCGACACCAAGGGCGACAGCCTTTACATATCGAACTATATGCGCAACCACGACATGTCGGGGTACGATATGTTCATCGGGCCGGCGTTCAGCGGCGAGTTGCAGGTGGTGGGCGATTATGCGTGGGAGCACCAGATAAACATTGTTTCGCCATTGTCGGTGAAAAGCACGTTCATCGACCACAATCCATATGCATTCCAGGTTTGTCCAACACTCGACATCCAGATGAAGTATATGGCAGAATTCCTGAATCAGATTGATACAAAGAACTTTATCGTCATTCACAATGGCGATGCCCAGGAGCAGGATTTCATTTCGGAGTTCAAGCGCCAGCTCTATTCATCAATCCACAGCGACAACTTCGACCAGGTGCGCTACAACGAGTATTACTACTACACTTGCGGCGATATTCTGAACTCGGCATTCATCAAGGGAAAGGACAACATCGTGATTATTCCGTCGACCGACCGCGCCTTTGTTACCGACGTGATGGGTAAACTCAACGGCTACTCTTATGAATACAAGGTCACACTGTTCGGACAGCCGCGCTGGGAGCGTTTTGAGAGTATCGACATCGATTATTTCCACAATACCAACACGCACTATCTGTCGAACTCATATATCGATTACAGCAAGCCTGAAATAATCGACTTTGTCCGCAACTATCGCAATCTGCTGAGTGTTGAGCCTGACCGCATGGCTTTCCAGGGATACGACATCACCATGTTCTTCTGCACCGCGCTGAACAAGTTCGCGCACGATTTCCGCCGTTTTATCATGTATCATACGGCACCGCTGCTCCAGACGGAGTTCAATTTCGTGCCTTATTCCGACCAGGGCGGCTATCAGAACACATCAGTTTATATTCTCGATTACGCCAAGGATTACACAATCAAAAAGATTGCCACCTATCCCGAGAAGTGATAGAGGAGTTGCCGCCATTGTCGGCCGATGTGTTTTGTCCGAGTCAAAGATTTGTGTGTCAGTGCGATAGATGTCGCCTGTATCTGCTGTTCACAAAAGAAAAACAAAAACGCAGAAACGTGTTCATTGGTTGATATTTTTTATACATTTGCACCGCCAAAAAGGAACGGAGTTTAGCGCAGTTGGTAGCGCGCTACGTTCGGGACGTAGAGGTCGCTGGTTCGAATCCAGTAACTCCGA
Organism: Salinivirgaceae bacterium; assembly: GCA_017645945.1. Taxonomy (GTDB): domain Bacteria; phylum Bacteroidota; class Bacteroidia; order Bacteroidales; family SZUA-534; genus RUG13583. The sequence goes on along the minus strand of JAGCNL010000003.1, from coordinate 10,180 downwards.
CAAGCTCGACTAAAAGTCGGGCTTTTTTTGTGCCGTTGATGTAAATTGTGTCCGGAAAATCCTATCTTTCAACTCTAATTTTAAACTTAAAACTCAGATGGTTAGATGGGGAATAATCGGCTCTGGATGGATTGCCGAGAAGATGGCTGGCGATTTCCGCCGCGTTAAAGGTGCTAAAATCATGGCTGTGGCCGCGCGTGAGTTGTCGAGAGCAAAAGCCTTTGCCGACAGGTTCGGAATTCCCCGTGCTTACGGCAGTTACGACGAACTGGCCGCCGATGCCGACATCGACATTGTTTACATCGCCACGCCGCACAATTTCCATCTTGAGCACACAATGCTCTGCCTGAAGCATGGCAAGCACGTGCTGTGTGAGAAGCCTGTTACCGTGAATGCCGCTGAGTTTGCAGTGATGCGTGCCGAAGCTGAGCGCCGCCATCTTTTCCTGATGGAAGCCTTCTGGACCAATTTCCTGCCCACAACGCAGAAAGCGCTAGAATGGGTTAAATCGGGCGTTTTGGGGCGTATTGAGCTGATACAGGCTAATCTTGGCTTTGTGATGCGTAACGACCCGCAGGGACGCTTTTTCAACCCTAATCTGGCCGCAGGCTCACTGCTCGACCTTGCCATCTATAACCTCAATTTCGGCCGCCTGATGGCCCAGTCGCTTGAGAAAAGCTATTCAATCACCGCCCAGATGACCGACCGAGGCATTGACAATGTCGATTCAATTCAGGTGGAGTACCAGAATGGCATATCGGGCCTGTATGCAACCAGTTCCGATGCCTTGCTTGTGAACGACGCCTACATCGTCGGTACCAAGGGCAAGGTGATTGTCAGCGATTTCCACATGAGCCGCCGTGCCAGGCTTATAATAGGCGAGAAGGTGGCAGAAACCTTCACTGACCGACGCTCCACAGCCGGCTACGACTATGAGGCGCAATCGGTAACCGACTGTCTGCGCCGCGGACTCACCGAAAATCCGCTTCGCACGCTCGACGATACCGAATCGAGCATGCAACTGCTCGACGCCATGCGCCAGCGCATCGGGTTGCGGTATCCGTTTGAGAAATAAAAGGCGTTTTACAGCCTGAAAGACACCGTAAAATTTTTTACGACTGATTTCTTTACACCGTTTTTATGGGTGCAAATGGTTTGTTTTTAGCTTGTTATGACTAAAAATCGCATGTTTTTGCCCTTTCAGAATGCGATAAACCAATGCTGGCTGACCCGATGATGGGAAAAACCGGAAAAAATTGCTCAGAATCGGAGAGAATGCGAATTTTCAAACTGCATTTTTTGAAAAGTCTTTTCTCAGTTCCAAAATTTCTTCGAATCGGAAAGCCAACAACCGTGAGGTCTGAGGAGAGTAGGAGGTTTTACTGGTCAAATTGTGGAATTGTTATTTGTTCGTTGGGGCGGGGAAGAATAGCGTCGTTTGGTTTGTACAGAATTTTGAGCAAAATAGAAGAATTTTCTATTTAACAATAATCATTACGCATCAATCTTAATGCACAGCGGCTTCCAGTGTGTGTTAAATTTGTAAAATAGTTGATTTTTACAAATTTATCTACCCAATATCCATCCGTGTAAATGTTGAATAATCAGTATTTTATGCATGTTTACTTTAAGCGCTGATTTAATCTTTTACGCCATTTTTCCTTACTTTTGCCTGAAAATCATTAATTTATCATGATTAAAACATTGATAGCCAATAATATATATTGATTATCTAAACAAATAAATAAAGCGATTAATAGGCTATATGCCACACTGTGTCAACATTTGTAAATTTTACACATGTTACAAATTTAAACATGCGGTTTAAGTCAAATTATTACATTTGTAACCATAATAAAATCGCAGTTATGGAAATAAGTGAACGGATTGCTAAAATCATTGCTTCAGAAGGGTTGACAGCCTCCGCTTTTGCCGATAAAATTGGCATTCAGCGCTCAAACATCTCGCATATTATGAATGGTCGCAGCGGGCCGAGCCTGGATTTGCTGCAAAAGATTCTGAATTCTTTCCCGCACTACAACACCGATTGGCTTGTGATGGGAAAGGGCGAGATTTACCGCCAGCCTGTGCAGACAACGATTTTCGACATTCTTGGCGATGACGGGGGACCTGTTGTGCCACAACCTGATTTGACTGCCCAAAATGCAGCAGAAACCGCCTCAAACGACGTTCAAAACGCAGGTGCCAATGCCAATCCGTCAATGCCACAACATCCTCAATTGTTTGAAACCGAGCCTGTTGTTGACAATAAGCAACCTTCGGCAGCCAAGACTGAACAAGATGCACCCGCCGCTGATTTGACATCGGTTCTGACGCACGCCGCCCAGCATCAGGCGGAGGTGAAGCAGGTGGTTGTCTTGTATACCGACAATACGTTTGTGGCCTACAACAAGCAGTAAATCAGCCACTAACAATCTTTAGGTCGGTTGTTAGCAATTTGCTAAAATCTGCCGCGCGGGCATTGGCTTTTTTGGCGGCTTTTATCCTACATTTGAGGCTGTTACAGAAAAACATTCCTTAATGAAGCGTTTTCTCACCTTGGCGGCCACTTTATTTTTGTCGTTTGCTGCAGTCGCGCAAGCCCAGCAAGGCTTTAGCTATCAGGCTATTGTGCGCAATGCAAGGAACGCTGTGGTTGCAAACCGCACCTTCGACATCGCTGTTGCTGTTTTGCAAGGGGAAACGCTCGAATCGGCCACGGCTGTCTATACCGAAACGCACAGCGTGACCACCGACCAGAACGGCCAAATAACGCTTCTTATCGGGAAAGGCACAAGCATCGACGATTTTTCTGCAATCAATTGGGGTTCAGGCAATTTCTTCGTCAAAACGGAAAGCATGTTCGCCACAACAACCACACAGATGATAAGCGTGCCGTTCGTTCAGGGCATCATCAGCAACCATCAGGCCATGATTGACGACATGACCGCCCAAATCAAGACGCTGACGTTTCTTTTGAATCCTGTGGGTGAAATCAACGCCGATTTCTCGGTGGCCAAAGAGCGCGTGGTTCACTTCTCTCAAGGCAATTTGGAGTATCGGCCTTCAACTGACACGTGGCGTTTTGCCGAGAATCAGTTCGACGTGGAGGGCGTGAGCGGTGCGGCAATGCTGGAGAGTTCCGCTGAATATGATGGATGGATTTCGCTATTCGGCTGGGGAACAAGTGGTTACAACGGCAAGTATCCGTATATGAATAGTTTCAGGACTTTCGACTATGGTCAGGGCTCACACGATATTGCCAACACCGAATACGACTGGGGCGTGCATAACGCCATCAGCAACGGCGGCGATGCGGTTGGACTGTGGCGCACGCTTACTAGAAAAGAATGGGAGTATCTGCTGAAGTCGCGCAAGAATGCGAGCGAGAAGCTTGGTATGGCGCGGGTTGCCGATGTTAATGGCATGGTTCTTTTGCCCGATGTGTGGCTTTTGCCCGACAGTCTGTTCTTCTTCAGCGGCACAACTGATTTTTCTTCAAATGTTTACACGGTTGAGCAATGGGCGTTGATGGAGGCCCGTGGTGCGGTGTTCCTTCCTGCCGCTGGCATCGGAGGAGGTTACCGTCCCAACAGTTTTGGTATTGGAAATGGTTGTGTCGGCAGGGGCGGAGAATATTGGACGGCCACAGCCGATAAGGACGTTTGCGCGTTCCATGTTGGTTTTCCGTATGATGTACCATGGGATATAACAGGCATCGGAACGGGTGGGGATAATCGTGAAGACGGCCGCCCTGGATGGAGGCGCTACGACCGTTTTTCGGTGCGTCTGGTGCGCGATGTGAAACCTAAACGGACAATTGAGCATAAAAACCAATAATTGCAAAAACAGAGCATTTAAACGCTTTTCTATTAATTTTGAAACAAATTTTAAACGATGTATAAGAGAATAATCCGTCCGCTGCTGTTCCGCATCGACCCCGAACGTATTCACGGTGTGATAAATACGGGGCTGAAGGTGGCTCGTTGCGTGGGCATTGGAAAGGTAATGGATTGGTGCTACAATCCGCGCTGTTTACAAATGGAAACAGAGTTTTGCGGCATAAAATTTCCCAATAAAATAGGCATTGCCGCTGGTTTCGACAAGAATGCCGAGGTGTATAAGATGTTGGGCAACATGGGATTTGGCCATGTTGAGATTGGCACTGTGACGCCGCGTCCGCAACCGGGAAACCCCAAGCCGCGACTGTTCCGTCTGCCGGCTGACAGTGCGCTTATCAACCGCATGGGATTCAACAACAAAGGCGTGGAGAACGCCGTGAAAAACCTGCGCAGGCGCAATCATAAGATTGTCATTGGCGGCAACATCGGCAAGAACTCATCAACGCCGAACGAGAAGGCTGTGGATGACTATGTGGCTTGTTTTCAGGCGCTTTACGATTATGTTGATTATATAACGGTGAATGTCAGCTGCCCGAATGTCACAAATCTGCGCGAGTTGCAGGGACAGGAGTCGCTTGAGAGAATCCTTTCGGCATTGGCTGAGCAGCGCCGCCAGAAGGCTGTTTATAAGCCGATTCTGCTCAAAATCTCGCCCGATTTGAACTTCCAGCAGATTGACGAGTCGCTGGTGATTATTGAGCGCTACGGAATCGACGGCATTGTGGCTGCCAACACAAGCACCACGCGCAATGGTTTGAAAACCAGTGAGGAGCGCATAAAAGAGATTGCCAACGGCGGTTTGAGCGGGCAGCCGCTGCGCGACCGTTCGGTTGAGATTACCCGCTATATAAGCCAGAAAACGGGAGGTAAGCTGCCTATAATAGGCGTGGGAGGCACCATGTCGCCTGCCGATGCCGTTGCAAAACTTGAGGCAGGAGCAACGCTTGTTCAGGTGTTTACAGGCTTCATTTATTATGGTCCAAAACTGGCGAAAGATGTAAACAAGGCTGTAAAATTCAAGTTTACATAAGTAACAATTCGGATGGTTTTGCCACGTTTAGATTTGTAACATTCGATGTTTTAACGATAAAAATCAAAAAAATCTGAAAATATTTATCAACACAATTCTATTTAACAATAATCATTTATGTCAGAAATCGCTATTTTCAACAAAACAAAATACAGCAGCAGATGCGGAAATAGAATTTTCCGAGTTGCCACACCTATTAAGAGATTGGTGCCTGTTGTTTTGGTGGCAATGCTGATGCTGTCGTGCTCATCGTCACGCCGGGCTGCCGCCGACGAGCGGGCCGCATTGTCGAGCAAGTTTGGTGTCGAGATTACCAAAAACGACAATATCAAGCTCTACCGCTGCGTTTCTTCTTGGTTAGGCACCCGTTACCGCACGGGCGGCAACACCAAAGCAGGCGTCGACTGCTCGGGATTGGCCGTAGCTGTATATAATGAGGTGTACGGCAAGAAGATTCACCGCACAGTGGTTGACATCTATAATGAGGACGTGCGCCACATTCGTCAGGGTAATCTGGAGGAGGGCGACCTGGTTTTCTTCCGCACCGACGGCAAAAACTCAAAAACGCCGAATCACGTGGGTATTTACCTGAAAAACGGCAAGTTTGTGCACGCAAGTTCATCGCGGGGCGTCGTGGTTAACAGTCTTGAACAGGAGTATTACCGCAAGGAGTTCATCAAAGGAGGACGGGTTAAATGATTGATAAAGAGTTGTATAAATCGTTCAACGACAGGCTGCCGATTTTCTTTCGGTCGTGGTGGCTCGATGCCGTTTGCGAAGGCGGAGAGTGGTGTGCCGTGGCGCACCAGACGGGCGGTGAGTACGATTCTGTTTTTGTCTATTTCCTGAAGCGCAAGTTCGGTTTGAAGTACATTGTGATGCCGCCGCTGACGCAGTTTTTAGGCGATTATTCGTTCATCGACAGAGAGTTAGGCCAATACAAGCCAATTTCAAACTATTATATCGACCAGTTGCCGAGGACGGCTTTCACCTCAATCTGCATGAGCCACACGTTCCAATATTGGAGTCCGTACAAGTGGCGCGGATTCGATGAAACCTTGCGCTACAGCTTGGTAATTAAAGATTTGACTGATTTGCAGACTGTCAGTCGGAATTTTGAGGATTCAAAACAGCGCAACATCCGCAAGGCATCGGCAAAATTCAAAACGGCTGCAGGACTGTCCGCGGCTGATTTCTACGATTTTTTTGAGAAAAACTGCGGCTCAAAGGTTGAATATTCGCGGCCGATGTTCGAAAAACTGCACGGAGAATGCGTCAACAACGATTCTGGAACAATATTTTACGCTACAGATGAAAATTCGGCTGTTTGCGGCGTTCTGTTCGTGGTTTGGGACAATCGGTCGATGTACGCGCTGACATATTCGTTTGACGCAGAGGCTCGCAAGTCGGGCGTTGGCGATTTGCTGATGTATGAGGCCATGAAATTGGCGGCCGAGAAGCGTTTGGCTTTTGATTTCGAAGGCTCAATGATTGAGAATGTCGAGCAATCGTACCGCCGATTTGGCTCAGAGCCAGTCAGTTATCATAAGATTTCGCGGGCGAATCCGCTTTTCAGGATAATTAATTCCGTGCGGCCGATATATTGATTCATAGTGCAAAAAATCAGTTCAATCCGCGCAGTCAAACTCAGCACAATACAATAAATGCTTATATTTCACATCGATTTAAATCACTATTAAATGCAATTGAAAATGAAAAAAAGTCAGATTACAGCCATTGCGCCGATGTTGCTTGCGGCGGCGGTGATGGCAGGTTGCGACAGCAACTCAAAGGCACAGGCTATGTTCGAGAACATCGAACTGACAAAAGCCTACAAGCAGCAGAACGAGCATAACCCGTTGGCAACTCAGCGTTTCGGCGCCGACCCTTATGCAATGGAGTACAACGGCCGCGTCTATGTCTATATGACCAACGACGTGCTTGAGTATGATGAAGCAGGCGTTGCCAAAAACAACTCTTTCCAGACCATCAACAAGATTTTCTGCATCTCGTCGGACGATTTGGTGAACTGGACCGACCACGGCGCAATGCCGATTGCAGGACCTGATGGTGCCGCCAAGTGGGCGCAGTTCTCGTGGGCTCCGACAGCTTGCCACAAAACCATCGACGGCAAGGAGAAATTCTTCCTCTATTTTGCCAACAGCGGCAACGGTATTGGTGTTGTGACATCTGACACGCCTTATGGTCCATGGACTGACCCGATTGGCAAAGCACTCATCTCGCGCGAGACACCAACCTGCGCAAGCGTTACGTGGTTGTTCGACCCAGCTGTTTTGGTCGATGATAATGGCGACGGCTATCTGTTTGTTGGTGGTGGAGTGCCATTCGTGCCTGGCAAGGGCCCGCAATACAAAGACCCGGGCACTGCACGCGTTGTGAAACTCGATGCCAGCCTTACTGCTCTCGATGGCGACCCAGTAGCCATCAATCCTCCGTATCTGTTTGAGGATGCGGGCGCTAACAAGATTGGCGACACCTATTATTACAGCTACTGCACCAACTTCAACAGCCCTGAGCTTGGCAACGGCCGCATTGCCTACATGACAAGCAAGAACCCGATGGGTCCATATACGTTCCAAGGCACATTCTTCAACAATCCTGGCGATTTCTTCGGCATTGGCGGAAACAACCACCACGCTGTTTGCAAGTTAGGCGAGGAGTATTATCTGTTCTATCACGCTCAAATCCTGCGTGAGCGCATGGGCATCACCGCCGACGGCTACCGCTCGACAAATGTTGACAAGGTTACTGTTACCGAAGATGGTAAGATTGAGCAAGTTACAGGCACATACACAGGCGTGGAGCAGATTAAACCGTTCAATCCGTTCGATTATACCGAGGCCGAAACAATGGCTTGGATGGGCGGAATTGAAACCCGTTACACCGATGGCACCAACCTCTGCGTGACTAACATTGCCACAGGCGATTGGATTGGTCTTGCAGGCGTTGATTTTGCCAATGGCGCAAGTCAGTTTACCGCAAAAGTTGCAAGCAAAGGCAATGGCGCTATCAAAATCTGCCTCGACAAGGTTGATGGCGAATGTGTTGGTTATCTGAATGTTAAGAACACTAACGGTCAGTTTGCCGATGCTACAGCCCAACTCACCAAACCTGTCAGCGGCAAGCACGATTTGTTCTTCGTCTTTGCAGGCGAGTTTGAATTCGACGGTTGGCAGTTCAAATAATCGATTGATTAATACATAATTAAAGCGGCCTTCTTGAAGAGTTTCTTCAGGAAGGCCGTTTTAGTTTTTAGCAGTTTTTAAAACCTATAACTATAACTTAAAACTTTCAAACTTATAACTTACTCACGTCCAAAGACTTGTTATGAACATTGGTGTGGCATCAGTGGCAGGTGAGAAGCCGCAGTTTTCGTAAAAGCCAACCTCTTTGTTGTAAGCCACAACCACAATCCGCAGATAGTCGCGGTAGTGCTCTTTCATTTTCTCAACAAGTTGTTTGCCAATATTTTTCCCTTGATATTCGGGGCGCATAAGCAGATAATGCACGTAAGCGTTCATCACGCCGTCGTCCATTGCGCAAATCATACCAACGAGTTTGTCACCGTCCCAAGCCGAATAAACGGTTTTGAAATTGCGCATCGCAACCACCAGTTTGTCAGGAAAATGCCCCGACGACCATTCCACCGAAAGGAATAAATCTTGCAGTTTGTCGGCGGTAAAATCGTGAGTATCTTTTATTTGCATTTTTTAGGTGTTGGGTGTTAGTTCCAACTATCAGGATTGAGCATTGTCTGTTGTCTGTAGTCCGTTGTCCGTAGTCTAAATTACCTCATTGAAAAAGCAGCTTTCAGAGCCTGTGTGGCAGGCGGGGCCGCAAGGTTCGGCTTTCACAAGAATGGTGTCAAGGTCGCAATCGAGAAATATTTGCTTGACCATCATAAAATGGCCCGAAGTCTCGCCCTTGAGCCACAACTCTTTACGGCTGCGAGAGTAGAAGGTGGCCTTGCCAGTTTTCAGCGTCAGTTCATACGATTCGCGGTTCATATAGGCCAGCATCAGCACCTTGCCAGTGTTGGCGTCCTGAACAATTGCAGGCAGCAAGCCGTTCGGGTCTTTGTCAAAATCAGGAGACATAATTAATGTTTAGTGTTAAATGTTTAATGATTAATGAGTAAAGAGTAATGATTTTAGGATAAAAGCAATATTCCAAACTCATTGTTAATTGTTAATTGTTAATTAGTTACATATTCTGTCAATCGTCCGTTGTCCGTAGTCTTTAGTCTGTTGTCCTCAAATCCTCACGCTTATCCCGTTCTCTTTCAGATATTTCTTCAAGTCCATAATCTCGATTTCCTTGAAGTGGAAAATGCTTGCGGCAAGGGCTGCATCGGCTTTGCCTTCGCGGAAGACATCGACAAAATGAGCCATTGTGCCCGCGCCACCCGACGCAATCACAGGAATATTAACCATTTGCGATATGGTGCTTGTAATGTCGAGAGCGAAACCGTTTTTGGTGCCGTCGTGGTTCATACTTGTGAGAAGAATCTCGCCTGCGCCGCGGTTGTAAGCCTCTCGCGCCCAATCAGTTGTGAGAATGGGGGTGGGGCGTGTTCCTCCGTGGGTGTAGACGTACCACTCGCCGTTGTCGTACTTTGTGTCAATGGCCAGAACCACGCACTGCGAGCCGAACTGTCCAGCCAAATCGCTGATTAGTTGCGGATTGCGCACTGCCGCCGAGTTGACGGTAATCTTGTCGGCACCAGCGTTGAGCAAAGTGCCCACTTCGGCCACGCTGCCGATTCCGCCGCCCACGGTGAACGGAATGTTCACGTTGCGGGCAATGTCGCGCACCAGTTCGGCAAAGGTCTTGCGCTGCTCGAGTGTTGCCGAAATGTCGAGAAAGCAAAGCTCGTCGGCACCGTTACGCGCATACAACGCGCCCAACTCAACAGGGTCGCCAGCATCGCGCAACTCCAGGAAGTTCACGCCTTTAACCGTGCGTCCGTTCTTAACATCAAGGCAGGGGATTATTCGTTTGGTTAACATATAGTTACAAGTTGAAAGTTATAAGTTATTAAGTTTTAAGGCACTAGGCACTAGGCATTAGGCATTTGTCCGTAGTCTGTTGTCCGTAGTCCGTCGTCTTTTAATTTTCAATTCTCAATTTTCAATTTTCAATTTGAACTGTTGGACTATCCAAATCCGGCTCCGACAGCATATACAGGTACGTCGGGTTAATTGTCAGACTGATGGTATATCTACAT
>JAGCNL010000024.1 GCA_017645945.1 Salinivirgaceae bacterium | reverse complement strand
ATGACACAGAAAAACTACCGATTCGAGACACTGCAACTTCATGTTGGCCAAGAGACTGCCGACCCAGTAACCGATTCACGCGCAGTGCCAATTTATCAGACAACATCGTATGTGTTCCATAACTCAAAACACGCCGCCGACCGTTTCGGACTGGCCGACGCAGGTAATATCTATGGTCGTTTGACCAATACAACGCAGGACGTTCTTGAGCGCCGCGTGGCTGCTCTCGAGGGTGGTGTTGCGGCTTTGGCCCTTGCATCGGGCGCAGCTGCCATAACCTATACAATTCAGGCTTTGGCACAGAACGGCGACCACATTGTGGCTCAGAAAACCATCTACGGCGGAACTTATAACTTGCTGTCGCACACACTTTCACAGTTTGGTGTTGAGACAACTTTTGTTGACGCTCACAACTTGAAAGAAGTTGAGGCCGCTATCCGTCCGAACACTAAAGCCATCTATCTTGAAACTCTGGGCAACCCAAACAGCGATATTCCAAATATTGATGCTATTGCCGAAATTGCTCACAAACACGGTCTTCCGTTGGCTATCGACAATACTTTCGGCACACCATATCTGATTCGTCCGCTTGAGCACGGCGCTGACATTGTGGTTCATTCAGCTACCAAATTCCTTGGCGGCCATGGCACTACGCTGGGCGGTATCATTGTCGATGGTGGCAAGTTCGACTGGAAGAAGTCGGGCAAATACGCACCGATTGCGGCTCCAAACCCAAGCTATCACGGCGTTTCGTTTGCCGATGTGGTTGGTCCCGCTGCTTTTGTAACCTACATCCGCGCCATTTTGCTGCGCGACCAAGGAGCGGCCATCAGTCCGTTCAACGCGTTCCTGCTGTTGCAAGGTGTTGAGACATTGTCACTTCGTCTCGAGCGTCACGTTGAAAATACACTGAAAGTGGTTGATTTCCTGAAAAACAACCCGAAGGTGGCAAAGGTTAACCACCCGTCGTTGCCCGACCATCCGGACCACGAGCTGTACAAACGCTACTTCCCGAATGGTGGCGCAAGCATCTTCACCTTCGAGATTAAAGGCGGTAAGGATGCAGCTTGGAAGTTTATTGATAATCTTAAGATTTTCAGTCTTTTGGCAAATGTTGCCGACGTAAAATCGCTGGTTATCCACCCGGCAACAACAACTCACTCGCAGTTGAACGACCAAGAGCTTGCCGAGCAGGGAATTACCCAAAGTACAATCCGCTTGTCGATTGGTACCGAGCATATCGATGACATTATCGACGACTTGAAATCGGCTTTCGACGCTGTGAAATAATGAATAAATGATAGAGTTTGAGAGATTTAAAGTGCGATTAAAAGGGAAGAAAAAATTGGTCAAGTGTATCGATTAACTCGTAAATTGCAACTTTAAACTTCGAACTCGAAACAACGAATATGAATTAAATTAAAACTGAATAATATGTCAAGAATTTACAAATCGGCCGACGAACTGATTGGCCACACCCCACTTTTGGAATTCAGCCGCATAGAGTCGGCTCACAATTTGCAGGCAAAAGTCATTGCCAAACTTGAGTATTTCAACCCCGCAGGCAGCGTCAAAGACCGTATCGCGAAAGCAATGATTGAAGACGCCGAGCGTGCCGGAAAACTGAAACCGGGTTCGGTCATTATTGAGCCGACAAGCGGAAACACCGGCATCGGTCTGGCAAGCGTGGCTGCAGCCCGCGGCTATAAGGCCATTATTGTAATGCCTGAGACGATGAGCGTTGAGCGTCGTCAACTGATGAAGGCTTACGGTGCCGAAGTTGTTCTGTCGGATGGTACAAAGGGCATGAAGGGCGCCATCGCGAAAGCGCAGGAACTTGCCGAAGCAACGCCAAACAGCTTCATTCCGGGCCAATTTGTGAATCCGGCCAACCCGAAGGCTCACATTGAGACTACTGGTCCTGAGATTTTTGAGGACACCGACGGGCAAGTTGACATTTTTGTGGCAGGCGTTGGCACTGGCGGAACCATCACAGGCGTTGGCAAATATCTGAAATCGAAGAAACCAGGCGTGAAAATCGTGGCTGTTGAGCCAGCATCATCGGCAGTGCTTTCGACTGGCGTTCCTGGTCCGCACAAGATTCAGGGCATTGGCGCTGGCTTTGTTCCCGACGTGCTCGACACCAAAGTTTATGACGAGATTATCCCCGTTTCGAACGAGGACGCTTTCGCGACAGGCCGCGAGGTTGGCCGTTCTGAAGGTGTTCTGGTCGGCATTTCGTCGGGTGCGGCTGTTTGGGCAGCAATCGAGCTGGCCAAACGCCCAGAAAACAAAGGAAAGACAATTGTTGTTCTTCTGCCTGACACAGGCGACCGCTATCTGAGTACAAGTCTGTTCGCCGAATAGCGATAATTATCTGCGCACTGGCTGCGTGGCGGCAGAAATGTCGGCACGGCTGGTGCGCGGATTTTTCTTTTCTAAAAAATAACAAACTAAATTTCAATCATTTACAAGACCATTGTAATTTGATTGGTGCAATGGTTGGTTAAAATTTGTATATTGCACCAAAATACTATGCAACTATGATGATTTCAACACGTGGAAGATACGCTATCAGAGTGATGATTGACCTTGCGGAGCAGGGTTCGACGGGCTATACAAGACTGAAGGACATTTCGGAACGACAGGACATCTCGTTGAAATATCTTGAGAGCATAACCGCGGCGCTGTCGAAGTCGGGGCTGATTGACGGTGTCCATGGCAAAGGCGGCGGCTACCGTCTGAACCGCCCACCGCAGGAATACCGCTTGAGTGACATTCTTCACGCAACCGAAGGCTCGCTGGCACCAGTTGCATGTCTGGGCTGCGATGCAAGGCCGTGCGAGCGTGCACAGATTTGCCGCACTCTGCCAATGTGGAAGAAACTTTACGAAACGGTGAACGAGTTTTTCGATGGTTACACCATTGCCGACCTGATGAACACAAAGGTTGATTTTGAGTATATGAGTGCGGGGTTGTAGATAAAGTTTTAAGTTATAAGTTTTCGAAGTTTTAAGTATTTCACTCTCCCTTCACACTCACCGTCTCTTTCACTACTTGCATTTTGTTGTCTGTAGAGCGTTTCTTGTTTAGCCACGAAAGAAAATCGTTGAACGGCAGTGAACGCGGCAGTTCCAAACCTGATTGGCTTTTACCAGCTTCATAATCAACTGTTTTTGCAAAATCGTTTTCTGAAAAGATTATATACAATTCGTTGAAAACCATTGTATTGCCATCGTCGCAATTGAGTTCGTACTCGTCAATTGTGTTGGTGACATCACCGTTGGCGTTAAAAAAGATGTATTGTCGGTTTGCTTCTACTTTTTGGCTACCGTTTTTCTGATTGCGATAAGGTAGCAAGCAATAGGCAGTTTTTGTTTCATCTATCAAATATATAGCCACAAAACCGCTGACTGGCGACTGAAACTGCAAGTAGAGCTGGTCGCCCGAATTGAAATCGGTTGAAACGAATTGGCGACTGGTGCCGTTGCGAAGCACTTGATAGTGAATCTCAACAGACGAGCGCTGCACACTCCGAGCTTTGCCGCTGACAAAGACTTGAATGTACAGTTGTCCATTCTCAAAACCTTGCTCCATAATGGGTTCGCTGGTGTCTTGCAACCACTCTCCGTTGACGCTGTTCTCGCCCGATGTGTAGAGAGCATCAGTATAGCCGTTGACATCCTCTTTTGTTGTTATTGCTTGTGTTTGTGACAGCGTCTCGCCAAACTCACGTGCAAGGGCAGTGAGGCGTGCGCGTTGGATGGCGGTGTGTCGCGCCGCTTCCAATGATTCGTTGGCAGGAACATAGTAACGGTAGCTTCCGCTTATTGTTCGCTCGTCCTGCGCTTGAAGTTGTAGGCTTACTAAAAGCATTATCGCGCAAAGCAACCGCTTCATAAACAACTAACTATTTTAGTTTCCACGATTCCCAATTGCCACCAACGGTTGCCGACGGCACAACCACGGGCGTTTGGCTCTTGCCGTTCACCACAATTGATTGCTTGCGCACATTATCGGTTACGTAATCACCCAAATCCTTGTAAGTTACATCACCTTCTGTTTCTTTGATTTTCTTCAATAGGTAATAAGTAAACATTCCGTGCTGCTGCTCGTTGTTGGGATAGGCGGTCTCGTCGCCCTGGGCGGCCGAAAAAACAACCATATTGCCAACGGGTGCGCTGCTCTTGGCTTTGATTGCCACACCACGTGCGCTTGCCAGCATCTGTCCGTCGCGATTGGCGCCACTGAAACAAGCATCCAAGAATACAGTAACCGACTTGCTCGGCAGATTGCCCAAAGTGCTGTACAAATCGTCTAATTTATAGCCTGTAGACACGTCTGTTCCATAACCGTCAATTGGTAGCAAATAAGCAGTCTTTTGAGATTCATCTGGTATGCCGTGACCAGCATAATAGAAAATCACACGCGCTTCGCCATTGTAGGCTTCAATAACATTTTTGAGCCAGTTGATATGAAATTTCATATTGTTGAGTGTGGCATTGTCAACAAAATGAATGTTATTATCATTCAATCCCAGCACTTTACGACAATACTCGGCAAATACACGACCATCATTAACCGCATAGGGGACTTGTGCAACTTGTTGATAATCCTCGTTAGCAATGATTACCGCAAAAGTGTTGTCGGACTTTACATTGGAAATTGGAATATCAGTGTCTATATCAGACACTCCCAATATTTTTTTCGATGATGTAATTGTCTGCTGTCCTCGGGCGGTAGATTGTCCTTTTGTTTGCAAATCAAGTTCTAACGGCTCAAAATTGTAGTCAATCTCGGCCATTTCGTAATTGAGAGATGTCTGGTGGCTGTATTTGTATTGTTCGCCGCCAGGTAACGAAAACAGAACTTCGGCAAGGGCAATGGTATCATTTTCGATAATGTATTTTGTCTCTTTTGATATTGATGACCATTGTTGTTTGAATATCGATGCTTTTTCGATAGGTACGGGAACCAAAAGATGTCCATATTTTTGGTTCTCAACCATAAACACTTCATTTTCTGCATCATATTCCCCTAATTCAAAGGCGGTTTTCTTATCTTGGTATTTTTCTATATACGTTTTCTCTGCTTTTTGCGACAACTCTTTGATTTTAGCATTTCGAGTTTCGTTTGTCACTCTTTGTTTCCAATCATCAACTTTCTCAAATTCACCTTTTTTCTGCCATTCGTTCAGTTCGGATTCAACTATTTTTTTAGCATAAACCGAAAATAATGGTGTTCCCGACTCTGATGATTCTTTATTGTAGTTGAATATTGCCGCCAAATCAGCACCCCAAACTACATCTGTGTTTTTACTCCAATCTTTTTTCCATTCTGCAGGTTTTGATTGTGCTTCACAATATATTTTTTTGCATCCACTAAAAGCTCTAACTTCTATTTTATTCACTGATTTGGGAATTCCACATTCTAAATTTGAGCAATTAATAAATGCATCCCAACCAATATGTGTAACTGTATTAGGAATGACTATGGATTTTAATTCCTTGCAGTCTCTAAATGCATAATCTGAAATACTTGTTACAGTAAATATATTTCCTTGATATTCTACTTGGCTTGGTATAACGACATCCTTATAATGGTAATGTCCACTAGCTACTCTAACTGTTTGTTCTTTTGCACTTATAATTTTATATGCTAATGTCGCGCCATTATACCTATAAACAAAATCGTCTGCATATATGGATGTGCACAAAAACAATTGAATACATAGTATTATTAAAATTCTCATACCTATTGTTGAAATAATTTTGATTGCATTTGATTATCATCCGATAGCAGTAACATATCTTTTAATTTGGTTAACAAATTGCTGATTTCCTCGACTGACGAAAAAACCAATCTACACCTTGCATCAGCATTTTCCACTAATTCGTGCTTGTTTTTAATTACATCGTAACCAAATAGCCTATAATCGCCAAATGCATCCCACTTTTCTTTTGCTACCATTTTTGTTTCCAAAATAAAGAAGCATTTACCGTCATTGTCAACATAAAACATTGGATTTACTCTGACACCACCTGTACGATATAGGTTCCCATTGCAAATGAAATATATCCACGTTTCTATATCTCTAATTCCCATATTCTTTGCAAAAAAGTGGACGGAATTTTTCTTGGCTATTTCACTCCATTCTTTGTAAATAGGAATCGCTTTTTCTACCGCGGATACAAAATTATCGAACGTCTTTCGATCAGGAAAATGGAACTCCGTTGCATCGTAACCAGACATTACTTGGATAAAGAATAATTGGCCAGATGTTGCAGAAGACGCATTTGAAAACAAACTTAAAGGTTGGCTGAATGCTGACAACTTAAACTCTCCATATTTCTCGATTTCAATTTGAGAATACGAAACGTTTGTCAGTGCAATCGTACAAATAAGAATCAATAACTTTTTCATATTCAAAATTTATAGATAAGTCCGACATTCATTAAACTTGATACGGTAACAGCATTATTGTTGATTGCCAATCCAACACTACTATAATTTACGCTACGGTCAACCTTATCATCGTCAATTGGTTTTTTAGCAAAGCTTGCTGTTAATCCCATAAAATTCAAGTCGGCTTCCAATTCGAAATGGTTAGATAATGAGTAAGAAAGCATGGGGTAGAGGTTGAAGGCTATGGCTGTGGTTTTGTCGCCTTCAGTTATCTTCGCCTCTTTGTTTTTTTCTCCCTTACTTGTTTTTGGTTTAGACGCGCCACACGAAATGTCGGCAACAGCCCTTAATGAGAAATCTCCAACACTTATAAGAGCATAGCGAGCAAAAGCAGATATAGAATACCCCGTTGTTTGGTTCCAATTGTTATCATTCTTTTCTTTGTCAGGATACAATCGCGTTGTGGCATAAGTGAATTTTAGGCCAATATCGAGTTTGTTAATCCGATAGCCAATTTTCGGTGAAATTGAGAGCGTTAAACTGTCCTTATTGCTTTTAGTCTCTGAGTCGGCAACATTTTTTATGCTTCCCGAATTGAAGCCCACACCGCCACCAATCCACAATTGTGCGTTTGTTGTAGTCACAATAGCAATCATCAGCATCGATAATAAAATCTTTTTCATAATCGTACATTTTAAATTTAACAATTCTTAAAACTACCAATTAGAAATGCTTTAAAATCAAGATATTGATGCCATATAGTCAACGTTTTTGTGGCCATTATGTCTACACTATAATGTGGTGTCAGTTGGCAATTGTTCGGTGTAGGCGCGAAAGAAATTGTAATTGAGGGTCTTGGATATTGTCAACAGCAAGTCAGTATCTATGTGTTGTTTTGAGAAAATCTTGTAAACGTTGCTGCGGTCGTAGTTGAGCCGTTGTGCAAACCACGTAACTGTTCGTCCTTGTGCTTTCAACTGTTGCTGGATAAGTTGGCCGATGTGTATTTTGTTGGATGCCATAAAAAAAGCGCAAACCATTTCGTTTTTTAATGCTTATTCGAATCCGTCAGCCGACCAAAGCATAGCAGGAAATAAGCACGAAATGGCTCACGCACATCGGCGTGAACCTCTCGCTGCTATACCTCTCCTGCATAAAAATTGGTCGTTTACGGATTCGGAGAATAGAGCTCAAGCTCAATATGTTAACGTTTTATACTTAAATTGTTCTTTGTTTTTTAAATGTTTAACGAGGTCAAAGATATAAGAGTAGAATGAAAAATGAAAGTGGAAAATATGAAGCGATACTAAAGAGTGTGAAAGTCTAATCACAAACTTTGAAAAAGAAATACTATTTTTAATTGATACGTTATATTTGCGCCGTTTTTAAAATAAAAAGTCGCTGTCATAGTGCCAAAATGACAGCGGCTTTGAAACAACTCATAACCTTGTTGCCGCAAGGTTGGAGTGGAAAGAAAACATTATTTACCCCGCGGATGCATTAACAAGCATCCGTTTTTTATTTGGAGTTTAATCCCCTTTCTTGTGAATATGGGGTTTCAAAGAAGACGTATTCCCAGGCGTTTCTTTGTTGTCTCTTTGACGACGGTCAGGCGCTCCCGTACGTTTTGCGATTCTTTTAGGTCCAGTTTTAATTCCCATAGTAAAAGAAATAAATATTAAACATTATTATTCCCCTTTTATACGGAAGGAACTCCGCCATCTTAATTGTCAGGAAGATTGGTTGAAAACTGCCGTTGTATCCGAATCGGATTTTAAGCACAACGGGTGCCGATGGCACTATAATACCATTAACAAACGATGAACCAAAACATTATGCGTGACATAATGGCAGATTTTGTTCAGTGTTGATGAGATTCGGATTATTTTTAATTTTGAAAGGTAAAATCACTTGTTAGTATCAGGAATGACTGTATCACTTAAATAAAAATCAACAATCTCGGCGCTAATTGTTGCAAACAAATAAACAATCAAAATCCAATCGGGTGTTAATTCTTGCAACAAGGAGTGGTCAAAAAATAATGTCTAACGAAATGTAATTATTACAATGGCAGAATTTACTTATGAATTACCATCAGAAGCGAGCTTTTATGAAGGAGTTAAAGCCATTGTAAAAGCAATGGTACCTTCTGAATTTAAGAATGACTTGACAGAATTGTTGAGCAATGGTGTTTGTGAGTTGTCAGATACTGGCAAGTTTTCTGAAAAAAGGTGGAATGCTAATGGCGTAGTAGTCCGCATAAATGTCTCTATGGATGTTTTCACAAAAATGAGTGATAAAATTGTAGGATTACAAAAAAGTCTTATTCCCATTTGTGATAGAGTTATACCAGCAAATGCAGGATATGATGTTGTTGAAGTATCCATATCACCACTTTTTGAGCCAATAGAGAATGATACATTGAAGAAAATCATAGAGGTTGTAACCCGAGGTAATTATTTGAATATTGGTGATGATTTGGTTGAAAAGGGGAAGAAAATGGCAAATGCCTATGTTACTCTTTATGCTCTGGAAAACTATATTAGACATTATATTGATGCAAAACTTACAGAAAAGTATGGTAACAACTATATGGGAAGCGTTTCTCTTACGAGAAAAATGAAAGAAAGAATAGAGGAAAGAAAAAAAGAAGAACAATCAAACAAATGGTTACCACTACGAGGAAATAACGATTTGTATTATCTTGATTTTGTCGAATTAGCAGATTTGATTACAAATAATTGGGATTATTTTAAGGACGATATTAAAGACCAAAATTGGATAAAAGTTAAAATGACAGAAATGTATAGCATTCGATGTTTAATAGCGCACAATAGTTATATTTCGGATGATAATATCGAGCTGTTAAATGCGACAACCAAGCAAATATTAAAACAACTATATTCTTAAGCACGATTACCTATCAACATTGAATTAAACAATGATTGCCAAATAAACACATATATGGATTGGAAAGAAAAAGCCATTAAACTATTGACAGACAGCCTTCACCCAGTACCAGCCGAACTGAACGAGTTGGATTGGAAGAGCGGATTGTCGGATAAGTCGGACCGATTGGCACAGCACATATCGGCATTTGCTAATCTAAAAGGCGGAGGATTTTTGGTTTACGGCGTCAACAATGATGGGTCGTGTTTCGATATGCAAAAAGACGAAATCGATGCCATCATACAAAAATTGGGAAACATAGCGCAAAACAATCTGGCTTACTCTATTCAGATAGAACACGCCATTATGGTTTTTGAAGGTAAATCGCTTTTGTTCGTCCGCATTTCCGAACAACCAGACAAGCCTGTCCATTTGCGAGGAAAAGATGTTTACTCGTCATATCAACGTTCGGCAGGGCAAACGGTTAAAATGTCACGCAGGATGGTCAGAACGCTCATTGCTTCTTCTGATGGATTGAGTTTTGAAAAACAAATTGCCAAAAGCGATTTGTCATTGGATGAGGTTCTGTCATTGTTGAATTATGAGGCTCTGTATAAGATTTTGGATAAAAATCTACCTTCTTCAACCGATACTATTATTGGCAAAATGAGCGAATATGCTTTGTGCCAGAAAACAGGAGATTTATGGAATATCACCAATTTGGGTGCCATTCTTTTTGCTCGTGACCTTAAAATGTTTCCCAATATGCAGGGAAGAGAGGTTATTGTTAGAAAATATGTTGGAACCAATAATCGGCAGCAGGAATTTGAGCAACACGGAATGTTTGGCTATGCTGTGGGATTCGAGGGACTGGTGGATTTTATTATGAAAAACACAGCCAAAGAACAAATTGAAGTTAAAAGAGAGGCCGTGCCAATATATCCAAGAGTTGCCATACGAGAATTTGTGGCTAACGCTTTGGTTCATCAGGATTTTGATGTGGAAGGGATGCCTGTTACTATAGAGATTTTTTCAAACAGACTTACCATAACAAATGCCGGAGCACCGCTAAACGATATAAATCGATTGATTGATTTGCCACCGCAATCAAGAAATGAGATTCTTGCCCAAACAATGTTCCTGCTTGGCATTTGCGAAAGACGAGGAAGCGGCATAGACAGGGCCGTGGCGGCCATTGAAGAAATGTTTCTTCCGGCAGCAAAGTTCACAAAAAGTGAACAGCACACCAGAGTTTTTCTTTTCCCTCAAAAGGATATAAAGGAGATGACAAAGCAAGAAAAGATAGATGTTTGTTACCAACACGCCTGTATAGTGTACGAAGATGGAAAACCAGTTAATAATCAATCTGTAAGGGAACGCTTTGGGCTGAACAAAAACGAATCAGCTGTCGCGTCACGTATATTATCCGATACAATGGAAGCTGGTTTGATTAAACCTGCCGATACTGAAACGAATTCAAAGAAATATATGTCATATTTCCCATTCTATGGATAATATTTTATTTGCAAAGTAAATCCGTGACCGCCGTAAGATGTTATTATTCAGTTAGTTCTTTTTTGCAGAGTAAATCCAAAGCCTCAAAATGGCAAGACTGCTATCTATCAATCAGTCCTTCAGTCCTTCAATCTCACTCCATCCATCGCCGAATCTTGATTTTCATTGCGTTGCTGACGGGCTTTTCGGAAATCAAAGCCAGATAGCCGCCACCACCTGCGCCCGCAAGTTTCCAACCCAAGACATCGGGCTTGTATTGCTTTATCACGCTTAAAATCTTATCATTAACCATATTCGGGAACATCGCTGTCTGCGCGTTGAACGAGTCGGTTACAGCTTGGCCGAAATCCGTCAAATTGCGTTCCATAATTGCCGTCCAACAATGGTCGGCGGCAGCGGTTAATGCGCTGATTTTCTGCTCGGTGATGTCGGTGTTGCAGAGCAGGTCGGTACCGTCAGGGCGTGGCCAGAGCGTGACAAGGTAGATGTGCTCTTCGAGCCAGGTTAGGATGGCTTCGTCATCAACGCGCTCAATCCGCTCGGGCCAGTAAATGCCGTTGTAGTAATGCCGAACAAGTCCGGGAACGCAAATTCCGATGGCATCTTGAGCACCTGAAATTATTGTGCGTCCAGGCTCGTTTTCGAAGCGGAACAGCAGTTCGGCCAGTTTTTCGGGTTTTTCGAGGGGCAACTGATATGGCCAGAGTTGCTTGGCTGCGTTGCGTGTGGAAGTCGACATTCCGCTGCGCTCGTTGTACTCAATAATCGGCTCCAGTGAGATGGTGATGGCCCATCCAGGGCGAATTTTCGACAGTTGAGGTTGGTCAATCCAGGTGCCGGCAATGTCGAGCCTGTAAGGCAGTTGGCAGCCTGTGCCGCCGCGCAGTGCGGTTGTTGAGCGGGTTGGCAGTCCGGCTTCGGGCGTGCGTTTCAGAACAATATATTCGATGCCCAACTCGCGGCATAGGTCGGCTTTAGCAGGCGAGTGGCCGTCTTCGTTCACCACATATCGGTCGGGTTTGAGGCGGCGCAGCTCATCAACAAAATCGAGCAGTCCGCTGCCGCTGTTAATCCATGCATCGGTCACGTAACGGATTGATTTAACCATATATAGCCGTTCCTGCTCGGAATTGATGGTCTTGCGACCTTTCAACTCTTCAATAGTTCGGTCGGAGCCAATGCCGACGTACAAATCGCCATAAGTGGCAGCTTCCTTGAAAAATGCCACGTGTCCGCTGTGTAGCATATCGTAGCAACCCGATACAAATACTTTCATCCCCGATGTTTTTATGCCCCAAATGTGGCGAAAAATCTGTTTTGATTTTGGTTTTCGACAGTATGAATTAGGAATTGTGCGACAGACCGCAGAAGTTCGGCATTGGCGGTCAGCTGTGCAACTTTCTCGACAATTACTACCGATTCACCGATTCACAGGCTCGATTTTTCAGCGATTTAATACTTACTTTTGCGGAAACAACACGAACAATGTCTTTGCGGAAGTTGATATTGCTGCTACTTTGTCTCTGCCCGATGCTTTTGTCGGCGCAGCGGCGTAGTGCACGGCGGCCTGTCCGCGAGAGTTGGGACCGCGAGTTGATAAACAACTATTTTCGGCAGAATCGTCCCGCAAACATTGTGGACTCAGCGTTTTATGAGGCCTACCGTTATCTGAACTATCAGCTCCCGGCCGACACCGCAAATATGAATTTCTCTGATTTCACGAAACTTGTCGACGACAACCGCCCCGAGATTGAGCTGGCCTGGATGCGTGCTTTTTACGATACGGTGCGTGTGCGCAGTGAGCGTTTCGAGCGCGAGATGACCGCGAACCGTGAAAAATGGTACTTGCGGCGTACGCTGGACACGATGGATGTGGCGAGCGATGACTCGCTTTTCAGCGAGATTCTCGACATTGTGTCGGACAACAGCGTCAATTATGACAGCCTTGTGTCCATCACCACTCCCTACACTGACACTTTGGTGAAGGCCATCCGCAAGAATCTGGCAGACATCAAGAAAATGCCAGTAATCAGCCAGATACGGCGGATGCGCAACGACACCGCCATCTTTTATTTAGTCAACATCAATGGTGATTCGCTGCGCTTCCGACTCTACGATGGCAGTCCGCGCGTCATCCGCACAACAATTAAGGACCTTGCAGGAAACGATGAGCCCGCGCTCATCCGCGACATTCAGCGCAATTCGTTTCGTCTGCTCATCAACGACTCGCCTGAAATCGAAACCGACGACATGGAGAAGACCCGCAAGCTGCTTCTCGACCGTTTGGAGGAGTCGCGCAGCCATGGATTGGTCAGAGTTAATCGTCCGAAACCCGAAGACCCGCACTATTGGAAATTGGGCGGCAAAATCGGGCTTGATGCCACTCAGATGGCGCTCCACAATTGGGTGAAGGGTGGCGAGAACACCATCACACTGCTTTCCACTCTCGAACTTTACGCCAACTACAAGCGCGGTGCTCATTCGTGGGAGAACAAAGGCGTGTTCAAATATGGCGCAATCCGCCAGGGCCAAAAATCGATGCGTACCAACGAGGACAAAATCAACATCACTTCGAACTACGGCTATCGTGCTTTCAAGAAGTTCTATTACAGCGGCCAGTTGGAGTTCAAGTCGCAGTTTGCGCCCATCTACGAGTATAACGGCAACGTCAAAACGCGGCTTGCATCGCGGTTCATGGCCCCTGCCACGCTCACTGTCGGCACAGGTCTCGAGTATAAACCCGACGAGCACAACAGCATAACTCTTTCGCCGTTGACATCGAAAAACACCTTTGTTGTGAGCGACACCGTCAGCCACAAGCGCTACAATGTTGATGAGGACCGGTACGTGCGCAGTGAGACTGGTCTCTATCTTAAATGGGTGTATAAGAACAAGTTCTGGAAGAATATCGAAGTCAATTCGGTGGCCGAGTTTTTCTCAAACTATTTCCATAAGCCGCAGAATGTCGATGTCGACTGGAACCTTGAGATGATATTCCCAATAAATTATCATGTGCGCACGACCATCACCACCGAAATGATTTATGACGATGACCAGGAGATTCCCGTGAAGGACGAGAACGGCAAGCAAATAGGCACAACCAAAGGCTTGCAGTTCAAGGAGTTATTAAAACTGGGCATTGTCTTCCGATTCTGATTTCTTCGAAGGATTGAAGCGGATGCAATCTGCAATGTATATTGTTGATTTTGTTGTAAATAGATTGACAAACTGACTGAAAAATGAAAATTGTTGTTCTCGATGGCTATTGCCTGAATCCCGGCGACCTTGATTGGTCTGGCTTTGAGCCGATGGGCTCGATTACGGTTTACGACCGCACGCCTGCCGCGCTCACCATTGAACGCTCGAAAGACGCCGCCGCGCTGCTCACCAACAAAACGGTGCTGACGGCCGAGAATATGTCGCAAATGCCTAATCTTAAATATGTTGGCGTGCTGGCCACGGGCTACAACGTTGTTGATTTGCAGTATGCCGCAAGCCGCGGAATTGTGGTTACCAACATTCCCGCCTACAGCACCGCGTCGGTGGCGCAAATGGTTTTCGCTCACATACTTAACATTGCCAATTCGGTTGAGCACCACTCGCAACTTGTGCGTGGTGGCGCATGGTCGGGCAGCATCGATTTCTGCTTTTGGGACCGCCCGCAGGTTGAGTTGGCTGGCAAAACCATTGGCCTTGTGGGGCTCGGCAACACGGGAATGGCCACGGCGCGCATTGCGCTGGCTTTCGGGATGAAGGTGATTGCCGTGACAAGCAAGAAGAATCTGCCAGAAGGCATCAAAAGTGTGTCGTACAGCGATTTATGGCAGCAAAGCGACATTGTCAGCCTGCATTGCCCGTTGAGTGCCGACACTCGTAATTTGGTGAATACCAGTACAATCGCGCAAATGAAGCCATCGGCAATACTGATAAACACCGGGCGCGGACCTCTCATCGATGAGCAGGCGCTTGCTGACGCGCTCAATGGCGGGCGAATTGCCGCAGCCGCTGTTGATGTGCTCTCAACCGAGCCGCCTACAGCCGACAATCCTCTGCTCACGGCCCGCAATTGTTTCATCACGCCGCACATTGCTTGGGCCACCCGCGAGGCCCGCCAGCGCCTGATGGACATTGCTGTTGGCAATCTGAAGGCTTTTGCTGAGGGCAAGCCGGTGAATGTTGTGAATGGATAGATAAAAAAACGCCGCATCGTTTATGGATGTGGCGTTTATGTTGTGTATCAACGCGTTGCGCTTAACGCTTTTTCCGCTTTTCCAAATCCGACTTCATCCATTCAAGACGTTTGCTTACAAACTCTTTAATCCAGGCCACTTCTTCTTCATAGGTGCGGTGCGGTGTTTGTGCGCCGCCAAAACCGAAGTTGGCGTCAAATCCGCCGAACATTGCAGAATCCATCCCTGGCATAGGGAAGGGGAATGCGCCAAAGCCACCTGCAGAGTCCATCCCAGGCATTGGGAATGGGAAAGCTCCGAAACCACCTGCGGAATCCATACCCGGCATGGGGAACGGGAATGCTCCGAACCCGCCTGCAGAGTCCATTCCGGGCATAGGGAAGGGGAACGCACCAAAGCCGCCTGCTGAATCCATACCTGGCATCGGGAAACCGCCAAAGCCCATATCTTCAAAGTCTTCGGGGTTGAATTCCATATCGGCAGGGTCGCCCATTCCGAAGCCTGCGGTGTAGTAGTTCACCGTGTCGGCTGAGGCTGAGAGCGCCAATTTAGCCGCCATCGCATCAATGTGGTCCATAATTGTGGATGAATCGGCAATCATTGCATTCACTTTTTTCAGCAGAAGGCTGGTGAATTCGGGGTCGAGCATCATCCGCTCAAACCAGTCGGCTTTGGCAATGTGGTAGCCCTCGGGCTGATTGTAGAAGGCCATGTCGTTGCCGCCGCCGAAGCCCATACCAAAGCCACCCATGCCGCCTTCATTTCCAAACGGATTGCCGCCAAAGGCAAGGTCGAAATCCCAAATCGGACCCATTTTAATGGTGCCGTCTGACATAATGTGGCAGAAGCAGCTGGTGAACATGTTGCCGTCGAAGTCCTTACTTAACTCTTTGATTAGCAGCCAATCAACAAAACTTTCAAGGTCGATGAGCGTTTTGTAACCAGTCTTTGGATTGAGAAAATCGGGGCCGTAGAGTGTGGTCTCGAAGCGGTCGAGAATGCGTTTTGCTCCGGCAATCACTTCGGGGTCTTCCTCTTTTTTGCCTTTTATTGCTATATCTTTGACATTGAAAATGTTACCTGTTTTGACGCCAGTAATGTCACCGCGTCCGGCTTTGCGGTCAGCCTCAATCAGATAGTCGCCGGGCACGCGGCCTTTGGTGGTTTTGGCTTGCTCGCAGAGGTAATAGTTTCCGCAATGCTTGCCGTTCAGCACAAGCTCAACATGCTGACCATGAGGCGTCCAATCCAGATTTGTGTAGTTCTGCCCCAGATAGTTGGCCAGCTCGTTTCGCATCAGCGATGGGTCGAAAAAGTTGGCCAGCAAGCACCAACGCTTGCCCTTCGGCATCCCCAAAATCTCAGATTTCTTTTTGATTTTCAGTGCGTACGGACGTTTCGCCTTAACACTCCATGTTGAATTGCCACGCCCTTTGATTTGCGCGTCGGGTTGCGTGGTCTGGTAGTCGATTTCGCCGTTTGCACGATAGATTCTCACCGTTGTGCTGTCTAACCACGTGCGCTTGCTTGTTATTGGTTTTGAGCCATTTGTGTTTATGTAAACCACTGGCAGACCGCTGTTGAAAACCATCACGGTGTAGGTGTGGGCGCTGCCTTTGGCCAACACTTTGTATTGCACAGGAGTGCTGAAATCGATAGTGTTTTTGCCGCTTTTCTGTTTCGCGCCGTCAACATAAACTTTTGCGCCGCGCTCGGTGATGAATGTCGGTTTTAGCTTGAAATCAATCAGATACGGTATAAGGATTTTAATGGTATCGCCCGAAACAGTAGCATTGTAATCGTCAAGCAACTGATGGTTGTCAGCTTGTAACAGATTGAAAGCCAGCAATTGGTTGTCGGCAATGTGGTTTTCGCTTGCTTCCGATGCCGCCATTGAGTTGCAACCAATGCAGCCAACTGTAATAACCGCTGCTATAAATAATCTCTGAATAGTCTTTAAATTCTTGTAATTCATTGTTTATGTATGTGTTAGTTATAATATCCGTTTTTAAACCGATGCAAATGTCGTTTTTTCTGATTTCAATCAAAAATAAGTTCGATGTACAACTAAACTTTGCCGCCATTCATCGCTTTTCAGCGGAAAACACGAAAAACGGGCGGTTTTTGCGGATGATTTGCCCACAATGATGTTTTTCTAGCTGATTTAAACGCAGATTTAATGGATAGGCGCAGATTTTTTTCGCACAGTCCCGATAGCCATCGGGAACACAGACAACACTGTTTTATACGTTTTTCTCGCTAACCGATTTTTGACGATTCAAACCGAATAGAACGCCGTAGGGATGGTGTGCGACAAAATTACAAATATCCGTCTTGACGGATAAGTGCTTCCAATGTGTTTAAAAAAAATTCAGCCTGTGGCTCCAAAGGTTTAATATCGTTCTCTGTCACTACTTTCCAGTCGTCATAGTCGCCTGTTTGCCTTAATTCGAACAACTGGCTGTAAAATTTTCCCATCTCGTGACTGATAATGCCAGACTTTATGAAATGCAGACCGAACAGACCAATAATGCCTCCGTGGGTGTTGGCGCTCAAACCTTTTTTAAGAAGTAAAGCCGACACCATATAATAGCAAGCATAATACATTCTGTTGGCGGCCGCATACCAATAACCACTCGCGATTATTCCTTTGGCTTCTGCCCACGTTTCGCGAGATCGCTTTACCTTATTGGCAACCAGCGTTTTGCGTTCGTCATCTGTCAGCATAAAACAATTCCGTCTTTATTGATGTTTTCATAAAAAGGTGTTCCCTTACGCCGATTCCATTCGGTATTGGTATAGATTTTAGGGCTGAAATATGTGCCATAATTCCAACCCAATTCGACAAAAGGATAAGCGAATGTACCAAATTTATCTTCTTGCAAATAGTTGTCATTCAACAATATAAGTAAATCCCAATCGGATTCAGGATGAACATCTCCTCTCGCTTGAGAACCAAATAGTATCAGCCTTGCATCTTTAGGCAGGACTTGTGCTCCCAAATCACGAATCGATTGTAATATGTTCTCTTTTGTCATAACATCAAATAAACATTGTAAAGGTAATATTTTTCCAGACCTATTTTTCTATTGAAACACAATTTACCCGAATTAAAACACGTAGAGGCGCCATATTATGACGCCTCTACACACATTATCAATATTTTTACCTAATTCTCAATTCACCATTACCCGTTTCACAATTCCACCGGTTTTTACAATGTAAATGCCTGTGCCGTTGACGGTTATTGTTGTTGTCCCCGTAGAGACGCGCCATGGCACGTCTCTACCAACGCAAACCACCAATGCGCCCATTGCATTGTAAACACGGATTTCATCGGTGGCTTATTTAGTTTGATTATCAGGCGTAACCAATTGTTGCGACCTTTTAATCACACGCCAACCTAAAGCCAAAGTGTTCATCTCTTTCTCCTGCGCGTTCGCCATATCGAGCTGACACTCGACAACCTGATGACTCCCACCTTACTGCTCCTCCACGCAACACGCGCCTTACTCCAGAATCAGGTCCCTTTGGGCTTGCTTGTGATGCTGACTTATATTTACCATAGTAATCATTACACCATTCAAGGACATTGCCGCTCATATCATATATTCCTAATTCGTTAGGTTGTTTAGTACCCACGAATTGTAACCTGCCTCGTGCATTTACCCTATGCCAAGCAACATCATCAAGGACATTGCTTCCACTATACTTATAGCCACGACTTTTATTTCCACCACGAGCAGCAAACTCCCATTCTGCTTCTGTAGGCAATCGGAATTTTTTGCCAGCCAATGCACTTAATTTAGTTATAAACTCTTGACACTCTTTCCAAGTAACATTCGCAACTGGCAATTCATCGCCTAAATAACCTGACGGATTCTTTTTCATTACAAAATTCCATAATCGTTGAGTAACCTCGAACATCCCAATATAATAATCATTAACAATAGTTACATTATGGACCGGATACTCATTATCATCCACGCCACCAGCACCTTGTTCTTTTGTCGCACCCATTGTAAACGAACCAGCTTCAACCTTTATCATTTCAATGATTCCATAACCATCGACATTTATTTGCATTGCACCTGACAAATATTTGACATTGCTTGAATTGCCGCCGTTTCCCTTTTGTGTGTTTTGCGTTTTGTCCCATTCTTCATTTTTAATGTCTGACGATTTCATTTGAATACCTTGCATCCACCATTTATCTCCTACCCAATTATAAAAGTCCAAGGAAGAACAGTTTTTGTCAACAGAAGGGAAATACAAAACAAATTCCGCTTTCATATCTGGCAAAACGTTGCTCACCTGTGGATTTAAGGCAACTCTTTCTGCCTTTAACAAATAATACTTTACATCACCATTTTGTATGAAACAATCTTTATCCACATTATATGAATGTCCATCTGTTCCAATAGCACTAACAATAAAATGGATTGCCGTATATTCTGCTGCACGTTCTATTGCCTTAACATACAAATAATTATGACTTTTGCTTTTTATAACAGGCGAGACTATTATATCTTCATAGCCATCTTCTTGCTCAAAATTGATTTTACTTATGTCTATCGTTCGCAAAAGAGAATCCGCTCTTTCGCTGTTCTTACTTTTCAATAACTCTATATCGTGATACGCACCTACAAGATTATTTAATTTGATTTTGGCCAATATCCTATAGTAATAGGAATTTTCTTCACCTTTAATAGTAATGGCATTATTCATACTTTTGATACATCTATCGTAATCACCTGTTTTATATGCTAATTCACCATCTGTGTCCCAGATATAATTAGTCAAGTGATCGCGATTTAACGCTTCTTTTATGTATTTTTCGGCAAGTTCATAATTACCCATTCGAAGATATGCAAAGGCTAAATTATTGTATATGGTTCCATAGTTGCCATCAACAAGTCCTTCATATTTTATTGCCTGTGTATAATCAGCAATTGCGCCAGGTTTATCTTTAAGTTCTGTTTTGCATATAGCTCTTATGAATAAAGCACCAACATTCCTTTTGTTTTCTGCCAATGCATTTGTCAAATGTACTATAGCATCACTGTATTTTTTTTGACCACCATATATATATCCTAAAGCATAATTGCATTCTTCTAATTCATAATTATTGCTGATACAATATTTTAAGGATTCTATCGCCAATGTTGTATCATTACCAACAGATAAAGCAAGGTAATATCTTAAATGATGTGTTTCTGCTTTTGGAAATAATTTTACTGATTCCTTAATATCTGCATAAGCTCCATAATAATCTTGATTGCCATACTTTTCTCGCGCACGTTTCTCAAGAAATTCTGCCTTTTCTTTATCAGCGCTTTGCGGAATTTGTGAGCCTTGCGAAAAACCACTTGATGTATTTCCATTTTCACCAATTGCCGTATTGGCTTTAATCATAAGTACAAATGGCGTAATTGCTTTTATTTTATCAGATAGTTGGAAATTAACTATGATATTCTGATTCGGAACATTTATTTTTTCGGTACAACTTTGGATAAGTGTTTGTAAATAAATTGATTTCACAGCGTAATTTACATTACGTGCGTGTTCGTTACCGATTATACTTTGCGAAATGCCAATTAAGTTTCCTTTGTAATCAAACACAGGACCGCCACTGTTGCCGTGGTCTACTGTTGCAGACATTTGATATTTTGTAACATCTCCTTGAAATCCTGTTTTAGAATTAATGATACCATTAGTAACTTTAACTTCATTCCCCATCATATCTGTTTTTGGGTATCCTAAAGCAAAGATTTCGGTACCGACATCAACTGTAGAGAAATTGAATCCGTATGGTAACATTCCAAATCCTTTAAACTTCTCATCCACTATTTTAACAATTGCAAGGTCGTTATTTTTGTCAACCGCAACAACTTGCAATTTATATGTTGTATTAAAGTCTCCTCCAATGCCACAAACCACCAACGATTGGGCATCCTCTACCACGTGATTGTTTGTGGCTATGTATTTATCAGCAATCACAATTCCAGAACCACTCCATTGCGGCGCATTGTTTTGAAAGGCAGAACCTCCACTTCCGCCAGCACTTCCATCTACTTGCGGATATATTCTGTACATAGCGATTTTTCCACTTGCGTCAATCCTTTCAAAAGTCATTATAACCGGACTTTCAACCATCAGGAACACATTCTGCGATGATGTGCTTGTCCTGTCAGATGGTCGTGTATAGTATTTGAACGAGTATACACTTTCAACACTGCCAGGGGTTATAAATCCCTTTATTTCACCGAGTTCCCAACCATCAAAACTTGATTCTAAAACAATCACTCTGAATTTACTCGAAACACGACGGTTGTTTTCAACATCTTTTTCAATAGCGTACTTGTATCCATCAGAACTCTGCCATATTCCTTCTACTGGCGCAAGCATTGTGGTGCTATTGAAATAGTTCATTGCTATTTGTTCCGTGTAACCTGGAACATACCAACCGCTATCAGTTTTTTGCGCTTGTATACTTTGCCCCGTAAGCATTATGGCAAAAATGAGTGTAAATAACTTTCTCATAGTTTTAAATATTTATCAATCTGTTTAAAATATAAATCACTCCATAAAAATACATACTCAACACTCACACACATAGTATTTTACCGTCATAATCCCTGACGCAAACCGTCAAAATTATTGACGGTCGGTTGAGTGCAGTTCCTCAAGAAAACGGACAAGTTTTGCAGCCTTGTTGTTATCTAAATCGTTAATGCTCAAATTGATGCTGATTGGTTGTGAATCGGAATCGGGCTTTATTCCGCATTGGGTTGCTATATCGTTTAAGAAGTTATGGTTTAGGGCGTTGCTAATGCTGACGAGTTGCAAAACATCGATAGTGTTTCGCTCAAAAATGGAATAGACATTTGGGCGTCCGCAGTTTATGCGGCGGGCAAATTCGGCCACAGTGATTCCGCTCGCGTCGAAAACCGATTTGATAAGTCGCCCGATATGAATGTCTTGCTGTGTGGCCATTGCTGTCGTTTTTGAATGACAGTAAAAAAAGCGTGGAAGTCATAACTTGCCGATACCCAGGCTTTCCACGGCCCACACCTTCAACAAGTTTTTCCACGCCATCCAGCAATGGCGTAATGGAAACTTATTCTTGAAGGTATGTCAAAGTGACAATTGTGGAATTTTGGGTATCAAGAATAGCTTCTAATCGCTATTTAATATGTCAAAATACTGTTTCTTTTTACTTTATCTGTTTTAATCGTTTTTTTTTGCAAAGATATTAATTGTAAAACATTGCTAACGCAAATGTTTCGGTGTAACTACTTTTAATCTGCGTTCAAAAATTCTTTTCGAAACCTGTCTGTAAGCAGAAATGTACTGCCAAGAATGTTATTTGCCGTAACCTTCGTTTATATCTTGACTGATGACAGGTGCTAAATGAGCGTGGCATTCCCTGTATATCAGATGAAAGTAGAACGTTTCTTCAACTCCTTGAACAGTGATTACCGACAAATGCACATTATCAACATCGTGCGTACTCATATAGCGTTCAAACATTAGTCTAAACAGATTACTTCTATACTCTTGGACAGGAATGTTCTTCTTATGTGTATGTGGTATTGGATTGATGAAATCACAGTAATAGAATATCATTATGTCGTTGTGATTCAGAAAGTAATCTGCAATAACATTTCCTATTGCCGCAAGCATTTCGACGCTTGTGGGGGCCGAGCCTGTCAGCCGGCGCAATTCAATTCATGCAACCTTAACTTTGCCAATTGTTTGCAGAGTTTCCTTCGAAAAAAGATTTGTATCTTCTGAAATTGATATAAGATAGGAATCGCCTTCGTCGGAAGTGAGCAGTCGGACAAAATCTTCCATAATTATTTTACGTGGATGATTTCTGCGTTTTTGTATTCACCTTTTTCCCAACGTTCCTGAATCAAAGAAAGGCGTTTGGCTTTTTCTTCACCCATTTTGCGCAATCTGTCCACACACTTTTTTGTGGGATTCTTGATTATAGTATTGCTAATAGTATATGCCATTGTCCCTCATTTTGAGCAAAAATACATAATAATTGCTTTAATATCCAAATTTTTACAAAAATGTAGACGGTTAACTTTCACAACTGTTTTAAATACAATTGCACTTCTGAAAGTGCAAATTTTCTACAATATTTCACTTCCGAAAGTGCAATATTTTGTATAAAACTCACTTCGCGAAGTGCAAATATGAATATTAATGGCAGTGTGATTTATAATATACCATTGATTATAACCTACTTATCCTCTAATCCTCCATCTTTCTAACTCTCTAACTCTCCAATTCACCAACCCTTCACTCCGCAATCCCTGCCATCTTCTCCTTTCCGTCCATTACAACGGTGACGGGCTTGCTGAAGCGGATGTGGCGGAAATGTTTAGTGGCATGCACTGTTTCTTGATTGTCAAGCACTTCCCAACGGATAAAACTCTTTGCCGAGTGGTTCTGCACAGCAAAATAGCCAATGTTCATCGAAGTGACATTGTGGAAGAAATGCGAGCCAAGCGAGAAGTCGAGCGGATAGTCGTTCAGGCCGATTTCCACAATCACACGCGCGTTCGAAATCTGCGACCAATCGACAGGAACGCCCAAGAAGCGGTCGCTCGAGCCCCAACGCCCAGGACCAATCAAGATGTACTTGCGGCCTTCTTCAATCATCATTGTGTTCAGGCGGTTGATTTCTTCGGCCATTTCAATGGTTTCCAACTTGTTAAACTTCTCGTTTTCAATATAAATCACGTCTTCAATGTCGGTCAGCGTGCCGTTGCCCAGACTCTGCTGCGTGTAGAGCCACAGACGCTCTTTCTGCTCAAAAATATTGCAGTCGGTCTCGATTGTATTTGCGCCCACAAGTGGCTTAATCTGAAGCAGATAGAACGAAGGCTTGCCGTCAAGGCCTGGCGTCAGGTTCACGGCGTACTCAATCTCGACAGGCGAGCCGAACGCGTCGCGGACGGTGGCCAGAATGGTGTCGATGGTTTCAGCCAGCGGGAAGTAGTTATATTGCAGAATATCAGCAAAATTCAGCACTCGTGGCCCGTAGCCGTCGGTTCCAGGCCTAACGGTGTCATTGTCAGCATTATAAACCGATGCCAGATGCTTCAGCGAGCCATGTTTTTCGGCATCATAGACATCAACCATTTTCACTGCCGCCAACTCACCGTCGGCAAGAAAATCGGGGTCGGTGTTGGTCAGGTCGAGCGCGTAGAATTGCGTCTGCGTGGTTTGCAGCAGCGACTGTGTGGTGTACATTGACACCTTCGGGTAGCGCGGTGAGAAGCGGTAAGCCTTCCATCCGTCAACCACGTAACTTCCTAGTCCCATTGCAATTACGGCGTAACCTTCTTCGGGTTTCATATCGGCAATGGGGTAGAAGTTGTACGACTGCGCCACGCCGCTGATGTGCGGATAGTAGTAGTTACCGAATTGTGTACCAACAAGTTCCTGAATGATGACGGCCATTTTCTCGCCCTCAATCTTGTGGTTGATGGCGTTGAAGTAGCCTCGTGCCTGGTCGGAATAAACTGAAGCGTAAACCAGTTTGATGGCGTCGCAAATCAGTTTGAAGGTCTTTTCCTTGTTCTCGCTGTTGGGCACAATGTAAGTGTCGAAAACTCCAGCAAACGGCTGATTGATAGAGTCTTCTGATGTGCTCGACGAACGTACCACCAGCGGTTTGTCGATATTATTTACAAAATCGCGAACGCGCCGCTCAAGTTCAAGACTCAAATTGCTGTAGTAGAAAATCTCGCGCAAACGCTGATACGAAACTTCGGGGTCGATAACCTTTACATACAGCTTATTACGCTCCATGAATGTGTCAAACTCATCGGTGCCGATGATGACCGTTGTTGGCGTGAGCAGGTTGATACGTTTGGCCAGGTCGCCCAAATCGAGGTTGTAGATGAGCACGTCGATGAAGGCCAGGCCGCGTCCCTTGCCGCCCATGGTGCCGCCCGCAAAGCGCACAATGTTGTGCTCGTCAACGGTCGATGTCTCGTCGTACGACAGCACCTTGCCCTTCTTCTTCTGCTCACGATAGATGCGGATAGCGTTCAGCACGTCCTGCCGTGACTGCTCAATGTCGTTGCGGTCCTCGAGGCGCATTGCGTTGATGGTCCGCGCCAGTTGGATTTCACCACGCGCCATCAGCCATATAGAATATTGATTTTTAATGGCATGACGCACAAACGAATCTTGCGGCACATCGTGGATGAGCATCTCAAACTCTCGCAGCGAGTGCGCTACGCCAATGTCCTTGCCGTCCTTGGTGCGGAACAGAAAATCGCCGTAGCCCAGATACTTAATCAGGTGTCGGCGCAGGTCGTCGAATAGAGTCGCACTGTTTTTGTTGATGAAGAAAATCTTGTTTTCCGATGCGTTCTCAAGTTGCACATCTTCAGTTGATTGCAGAATCACAGGCACGCTGAAAACCTGTTCGCGCATATATTTCACAAACTTTAGTCCCGCCTGTTTGTCGGGTTTGCCGCCCCAGTCGAACTCAACGTCAGAAATCACGCAGAGCAGGAAATCCTTGTATTTGTTGAAGATAGCAATGGCCTCCTCGTAGTTTCGCGCGTGCAGAATCTTCGGCCGCGACCGTATTTTTGTGATTTTGTTCAGCTCGTTCTTCTCAACTTCGGGCAGCAGTTTCTGCACCTGGTCGAACACAATCGAGTACAGAATTTGCAGATAACGAGAGTAATACGATGGCGAGTCTTCGATGAGCAGAATCACGCGCACCAGGCCTACCTTGGTGTCGTTGGCCACGTTCACGCTGTCTTCTATCGACTTGACAATGGCGAAGATAATTGATGTGTCGCCCGTCCAGACGAACATTTTGTCCACCGATGTGATGGTGGGTATCAGGTTGTTGAAGTATTTCTCGTCATCTTTCTTATTGATAAGAAGATATACAGGAATTGAATCGTTCACTTGTTTGATTTTTTCGCTCAAGGCGATAGGCGACTCGCGGTCGATTCCAACCATCAGAATCACAAGGTCGATGGGGGTGGTTTCAAGAATCTCGATGGCGTCTTCTTCGTTCGACACGCCAGTGATTCGCGGCAGCGAGAAAAGGCTGTACTGGTAGATTTCGCCCATGAACTTCTCAAAAAATGTGTCGTCGTTCTCGAGCAGAAAGGCATCGTAAAGTGTTGATACAAAGAGTATATGCTTGATTTTGTACTTCATCATGTCAAGATAGACGTACTTGTCCATCATCTGCTGGTTGAAGTACTGCTGCAGCGGTTTGTGCTGCTTCGAGAGTGAGCGGCGTAGCTCGTCGGTGCGGTGCTGCTGCACGTTGATGACGGCCTTTTGCAGGATTATCTCGCTGCCTTTGAAGCTGTTGAGGTAGCCTGTGATGAGCCGAGCAATGTTGGCCAGCAGATTGCGCTCCTCATTCAGGAAGACTGGCTCGCCGTTCTGCTCAAAATCGCGCAGATAGTAAATCTCTATGCTTCCTTTTTTGTTGTCGATGGTTGCAAACTGCTCATTCATACCCCATTGCGTCACCATAAAGTTCAGGCTGGTGTATTGTTTTTCCTGAAATTTGATGCGCGCTGTGGCCCAGTCGGAATGCAGCCAGGCGCGGGGCAGCATGTTGCAGATGCTCTGCAGCGTCTCGTCGATTGGCAGGCCGTGTTTCACAATCTGCGTGGTGTAGTTTATGGCGTCCAACTCTTTGATTCTCTCGCGGTTCTGCACTTTGATGTCAGCATATTTCAGACGCATCACCTGTGTGGCAATGAGTTCGGCCACACTCTCAATATACTGATTGTCAGCTGCATCGTTCACGTTGCGGGCGGTTGGCCACGAAACATTGACCGAGCCCTTCACTTCGCCCACCACCGTCACGGGCACTGAGATGCGCTCTGCTGCCGCTGCCGCCAGTCCGTTGGTGTAACTGATGCCCTTGTAAACAATCGACACAAAAACACCGTCGGGCGCTTCGAAACCCGCAGCCACAGTGTTTGCCACATATTGCAGCATCGAGTTGCGGTCAGCAAACTGCGACGATTCGGCCGTCATCAGTCCGATGGTGGCTAACATTTTGTCGGTCAGGATATTGGTGGGGTGCTGTTCCATAATTATTGCAGATAAGGGTTGTTGATGCGCTCTTGACTGATGGTTGTGCTGATGCTGTGTCCGGGCAGCACTGTGGTGTCATCGGGCAGCGCAAGTAGTTGGTTTTTAATGCTGTTGATGAGTTGCAGTTCGTTGCCGCCAGGCAAATCGGCGCGGCCGATGCTGCCAAAGAACAGTGTGTCGCCGCTGAAGAGCACTCCTGCATCTTTGCAGTAGAGCGACACGCCGCCCTGTGAGTGCCCTGGCGTGTGCAGCACTTTCAGTTCGGTGTTGCCGAAACTGATGGTCTCACCATTGCTGTAAAAGTTTGTGGGATAGGCCACTGCGCGCTCGCCGAAACCATAGCTCTCGCAGATATGAGTGAAATTCTCAATCCACGGCAGGTCTTGGGCGTGACAGTAGATTTGAGGCTGATATTGCTTTGCCACCCAGTCGAGCCCGAAAATATGGTCCCAGTGGCAGTGAGTGCAAAGTATAGCCTTGACAGTCAGACCTTTGCCGCTGACAAAAACGGACAAAGCTGCATCATCGCGCTCGCTGAAGTTGCCAGCATCAATGATGACAGCCTCGCGTGTCTCGTCGTAAACAACATAAGTGTTTTCCTGTATCGGATTGAAAACGAATTGTTTGTATTCCATCACTAAAATCAGTTTTAAAAACGAAAATAGTAAAATATTTAGGATTTAGGGTTCGGAAATTATGATTTAGAAAACGATTTCCCGGATTAGAGGCATAGAAAACTTTTCATAACTTTGTAAGTTTTCGTGACAGTGTGCCCGAATGAAAATATTGGGACTTAAAATATTGAAATACTATAAATTAATTAAAGATAAATTATGAAATCTATGTTAAGAAGAATGGTGGCAGTTTTCTGCCTGACGATTGCGGTGGTGACAACCGTTGTAGCCCAAAACAGTTTCGCCTATCAGGCGGTGATTCGCAATGCAAAAGGCGAATTGGTTACCAATCAAGAAATTAGTATGCGTTTCAGCCTCGTCTACGACGGGAATGTTGTTTACAGCGAGACGCACAAAACCACTACCAACCAGTATGGTAACGTGCAGGTGAATGTGGGCGAGGGCACTCGCACTTCCGAGAGTGGGAAGTTTGCCGATGTTCCATGGAGTTCGATGAAGGTGATGATGAAAATAGAGGCCGACCCGAAAGGTGGCACCAATTATATCGATTTGGGAACCATACAGTTGCAACCCGCGCCGTATGCCATGTACGCGCCTGTAGCCGGAGCGGTGAATGCCATTCAGGCTGGAGAACCGAAATCGGACGGTGATGCTCTTTTCGAGGTTAAGGACAAAAACGGCAATGTGGTTTTCGCTGTTTATCGCGACGGCGTGCGAGTGTTTGTTGATGACGCTGACAGCACCAAAGCCATGGCGACTGGTTTTGCAGTGGCTGGCCGCCGTGCAGCCAAAGAAGGAGAGGATGTTGACATCTTCAGCGTAACGGCAGAAGGCACGCAGGTTTTTGTCAGTGAGGAGGATACTGCAGGCGGTAAACCCATGGCAACTGGTTTTGCAGTGGCAGGGCGCAGAGCGGCTAAAGACATGAACGCTGAATTGTTCACAGTTAATTCAACTGGTACTCAGATATATATCAACAACGATGTGGAGGCAGGCAAGCCTATGGCAACAGGCTTTGCAGTTGCAGGACGTAGGGCGGCCAAAGATGATACTACTGGCAGCAATCAGAATGATAAATATTTGGAAATCAACGCTGATGGTACTCGCGTTTATATCGATGATGATTCAGCCGACAATTCTGACAAACCTATCCGCACAGGTTTTGCAGTGGCAGGCCGCCGTGCAGCCAAAGGTGCGTCTAACAGCAGTCGGAAAGGCAGCAAGTATATGGAAATCAATGCCGACGGTACGCAGATATATGTGGATGATGAAGGTGGCAAGCCTATGGCCACAGGATTTGCAGTTGCTGGTCGCCGTGCAGCCAAAGGCGAAAACATCAAACTCTTTGAGGTCAACAGTTATGGAACGCAAATCTATATCGAGACTTCTAGTAAAGCCATGCGCACAGGATTTGCAGTTGCAGGTCGCAGGGCAGCAAAAGATGGTGTCACAAATAAATATTTGGTGATTGATGCCGATGGCACATGCATCTATGTTGATTATGAGGAGGCTAAGGCAATGCAGACAGGTTTTGCAGTGGCTGGTCGCCGTGCTGCCAAAGACGGCACTCCGAACACTATTCTCTCGGTTGACAATGTGGATGGCACACGCGCCTACATTGATGATGTTGACGGCAAGGCTATGGCAACAGGCTTTGCAGTGGCTGGTCGCCGCGCCGCCAAAGAGGGCGAAAAATTCATGAGCATCAATAAAGACACAGTTAAGATTACTACCACACAGTTAGAGGTGCAGAGCACAGAAATTGATGAAGCTGTTCTGATAATGAATGGCGGGAGTACAAAAATCACAACTGATTTGTTTGTGCTTGCCGAGAAAGAAGGTGATGAGCCTCTGCTTTCAGCCGACAATTCGGGCGTCGATGTCAGCACCAATGTTGTGGTGCGCGGTGATGTAACTCAAGCCGTTGAAAGTGAGGGTCTTGATCTGGCTGAGCCTATTTTGATGACTGCAATTAACAAAATCGACACTTTGGATTGCGCCAGTGCGGTCACTGAGTTGGGAGAAGTTAAAGGATACAGACTGCTGAAAATCTACGGCAACGGACTGTTTGCGCTGCCTCAGACACCTGATGCCGACGGCAACAGCTTCATCCTGTTTGATGCCGATGGCAACATATCAACCATGGATAAAGCCGTGGTTGCCGTTGTGATGACCAATGCCGCCACACCTGACGCCCAGGTGCTTGTGTGGCCGATTAAGCAAACCAACTCTACAAATATCAGTTTTGGCTTGATGGCTGCTAACAGCACCAACCAATATGTGAAAGTTGTTGCCGCCGTTAACGCCCAAGAGGGTGTAGAGCGCAAAGTTGATGTTCTGGCGGAGAATGGCTTGGTTGAGGTTACCGGTCGCCAGGTTTACGGCGAGCTGGTTACGCTCAATGCCAAGCCTGCCCTGGGATATGATTTTGAGAATTGGAGCGACGGCTACAGCGCCGCATCGCGCACGCTGAGGTTCACTGGCACAACCAATTTGACAGCGAATTTCAAAATCCACACATATAATATAATAGTAACAGCAACCGACGAGGAAGGCAATCCGGTTGAAGGCGAAGTTACGGTTACGGGCAACCCGACCTACAACTCGAAAGTTACGCTGGAGGCACCCCAATTGTCAGGTTATGAGTTTGTGAAATGGAAGAACGGCGATGTTGAAGAAAATGAAAATCCACTCGAAGTGACTATAACAAGCGACACCTCGTTTATGGCAATATATAAAATACGCGAAAACCTTATTACCGTTGATGCCCAGCAGTGCAAGGCTGTTTCTGGATTGCTGACAAAAGTAGGTTCCACAACTACCGAAACAATCAATTTTGCCTCAAGCAACGGCATATTCACCTTCACTTGCCCGCAAGGCGCTAAACTCACCATTCATGCAGAGCCTGAAGAAGGGTATGAGTTAGCTGGCTGGCAGGTTGAAGAAACAACTATTGAAGGTGACTATACAATTGAAAGTGTTACAGCCGGAATTGCTCTCGAGGCACTTTTCGAACCAATAGAATATTCAATAGCCTACAATTATGACGGCGGCAGCCTTGCACAAGGCGCATCGAACCCATCATATTACTATGTTACAGATAATAATACCACCTTGGCCGAGCCGATAAAAGAAGGGTACGATTTCAACGGTTGGAAAGAAAAAGTTGACGGTGGAGAAGAAACAGAAAAAAAATCAGTTGTAATTGCGACTGGCTCAACAGGCAACCGGCAATACACCGCACTTTGGGAAATACAGAAATATGATATTGTCGCTTATGTATATGTAAATGAAACATTTGGTTTTGTTAGTAATGGCGGTTCAGTCTCGGGTAGCAATAGTGACAACATTTATGAGTATGGCTCATATGCCAAACTCACTGCTACGGCAGAGCAGGGTTATAAATTCGTCGGATGGTTCGATGGAGATGGCAATGAAATTGAGGCTGATGGCAATGTGAATATACTTGACAATACACTTACTATTACGGAAGTCAAAGGTGCAGCAACCTATTATGCAGCATTCACTCTTGACACCAAGAAACTCACCGTTAAAATATCGCAAGCAGGTGCCGGAGAGGTAAAAGTTTATGGTAGTGATGGAAAAGAAATCACTCTAAACGAGCCCGATGGGGCATCGGTTTCATTGGACGGCTCAACTCAGCAGCCGACAGAATGGATGGCTGAAATCATTACGGGCAGCACGGCAACGGTGAAGGTTACTGCCAACGATGGCTATAGCTTTGCCAGCTGGAGCGACGGCGTTGCGGATGCCGAACGCACGATAACGATGAGCGAGGACCAGGAGCTCATGGCC
Source organism: Salinivirgaceae bacterium (assembly GCA_017645945.1). GTDB lineage: Bacteria > Bacteroidota > Bacteroidia > Bacteroidales > SZUA-534 > RUG13583. Next base: position 11,513 of record JAGCNL010000024.1, on the reverse strand, counting down.
ACCTTCAAGAATGTGCTTTATGTTTCGAGCAAAGGCAAAAGCAACAACAGCGGTACCTTAAGCAGTGAGCCTGTGCCTACAATCGCCGAAGCATTGAGCCGCATACCTCAAGAATCAAATCCTGACAATTGGAAAGATTGGGAGATACGCATTAGTGGCACTCTTACCGGAAGCCAGACTATTCAAGGAACGGTGAATAATGGGGGAGATGTTTCGGTGGTTGAGCCTATTCCCGCTAAATCAATTACTCTTACAGGCTACAACGGACTGGGCAATGACGGGCAGCCGCAGGACGTAATTGATGGCGGATGGCGCAAAACAATAGATAATTCTGGATACGAGACATGGGTTAATGGAAACCAGTCTGCAAATCCTAGCCCCGCACTCACCATTCGAAACGTATCGGCGCCAGTTATAATCAAAAATCTGGCAATTACTGGTGGATATGCTGAAAATGGAGCAGGAATCAACATTGACGAAGGTATCAATGTTATTATTGGTACAGGCACGTTCATAACAGATAACAAAGCTACAGACAAAGGTGGTGGAGTGATGATTGCTAAAGGTTCTACCCTTGAAATGCCAGGGGGCGAAATCAGTGGCAATAATTCGCAACATGGTGGCGGTGTGTATGTTGCCTTTGAAGCCCGATTTGAAATGACCGGAGGCAAAATCAGTAGCAATGTCAGCGAAGATCAGGGTGGTGGCATCTGCAACTATGGAAAAATATTTATGAGTGGCAGTGCGGTTATTGGCGATGCAACCAAAACAAAACAAGCCGATGCCAATAATTATTCTAACAAAGCTTTGTACGGTGGTGGAATATACAACCAAGGCATACTGTATCTTGGTTATAAAGATGAAGAGACGAGAGCCACGCTTGATGGAGGTGCATTCTATAACTATGCGGAGTCAGGCGGTGGTATCAATGTTACATCTGGTACTCTTTATATGAACAGTGGTACTGTCGCTTATAATTCATCTAATACAGGTGGCGGACTATATATTCATGATTATGCACCTTTCCATATCAGTGGTGGCCAAATTGTTCGTAATAAGGCTACTGATAGTGGCGGCGGCATTTATAGTGATGACGATTATGAAACGCCAGAAAATCATGTGTTTAGTGGAGATGTTAGCATTGCGTCTAATACGGCAAAAAACAATGGTAATGGTATATGTTTGAACGGTGCCAAAATTTCGTTAAGCGGTAATGTAAAGATTGCTTCGGACAACGATGTTTATTTGCGTTCAAGTTGTATCTATATTGCCGGAGACTTGGTGGAAGATGCAGTTGCAACTATTACACCTGCAAATTACTCGCAAGAAACACCAGTGCTTAAGAAGCCGGCAGAAGGTGCGGATGAATCAGTCATAAGCAATAACTGCAGCAAATTTGCTGTAACTCCGTATGAATACTACGATGGCACTATTTCCTACTACAAAGTGAAAAGTGATGGAACTTTGTCCTCGTTTAATGCTGTTGAATTCGGTTATTACAAATACAATGACAAAACGGAGGAGAACGAATTCATTCAGGTGGCGTTCATCGAGCAAAGCGCTGATTTGCATGTTGATAATGGTGAAGATGAATATTATAAATTCCCTGCTGCTCCAACCGAAAACCTTCCCGAAGAATTAACGGGTAATGATTTTGTCGGTTGGTTTGTGTATGGTGTTGCTCCGTATGATGTGCGGGAGGATGGAAAAATAAAATGGGGAGACCAATCGATGGATTTCAGTAGTAGCACAAGGGTTGTGGCGGTAAGGAAGAAGGTGGTGGATGTTGACGCAGGCACATCTATAGCCGATGCCTTCAGCCGGTTCGATTACTACTGCGACTATACAATCAACTTGACAGAGGACCTCAGCAAACCACAAAGAATTGAAGGAGAGTATAACCATTATTTTTATGAAATCAAGCAGCATTCAATCACTATTGAAGGCAACAACCACACAATTGATGCCTCAAATCCGCAAGAACCGGCAGCAGCTTTGAGCTTTAACGGCAATATTCCTTTGACCATTAAGAATCTTACAGTTACAGGAGGTGAAGACGGAGGTATAAGTATCTATCAATCACAAGAATGTAGTGTTATGCTTGATAGAGTTACGGCAACTGGCAACAAATCGGATTATGGTGGCGGTATATATGTAGAGCAAGGGTCAGGTAGCGTAACCCTTAATAATGTTACGGTAACCGACAATGAGGCGGGGCAAGAAGGCGGTGGTGTGAGCTTTTCGGGAGGCAAAATATATATGATAGGCGGCTGCATCAGAGGCAATGCAACTAATGGGAAAGGCGGCGGAGTCTATTTGACACACGGAGCAAAGTTGTTTATGTCGGGTTCGGCTGTGGTGGGCAGCATCGATGCCACAACTGTGGCCGATGCCGATAATTATTCTAATAAAGCTTCATACGGCGGTGGAGTCTATTTGGATTCGAATTCGGACGGACTGGGAGGTAGGTGTGAATTGTATATTGGATATACCGATGAAACCACGATTGATGCAGATTTCAGTGGTGGCATTGTTTACAACTATGCCAACTCTTGCGGCGGTGTTTATAACAACTACGGAAATGTGAAAATGTCGGGTGGAAAAATAGCATACAACTGCGGAGCGAGCAGCAGTGGCGGTGGCGCCTACACAAACCAATCGTTCACCATGACTGGCGGAACCATTATAGGCAACAAAGCGGGTTGGTCTGGCAATGGAGTGTTTGCCAGCGGAAGTTTTAGTATGTCGGGTACAGCCAAAGTGGATTTAGGCAATGATGTCAGTTTGGGGAGTAGCACCAAAATAACTATTGACGGCGAGTTGGAGGGTTCTGAACCAGTGGCTGTCATCACTCCATGGGTGTACTTCGAGAATAATGACAACTTGTTTAAAGGAGATTATGCCGCCAACTATTACAGCCGGTTCAATGTAACACCAGATGTGGGTGCATTGTGGAAAATAGACGAATACGGAAAATTGAAACACACATCGCCCTATGGTGTCATCTATAAGGAGTTCAGCGTCAGCGAAACCAGAAAGGTGTACTTCTCTCGAGGCAACTTGCAATATGCCAACGGCAAATGGAAGATGGCCGTTTCTCAGAATGGAGTTGCTTCTGTAGTAGGCAATGAGGATATAGAGACTACTACTTATGCAATAGACTTGTTTGGTTGGGGCACGGGAGAATCTGCAAAACGGTGTACCACTGAAGTTGGCGAATATAGTGTTTATAAAGAGTGGGGAGCCAATTCTCCAATAAAATACGGAACAGGTGATATTATTGTCGAAGGCAGTTGGCGCACACTCACTGGCTCGGAGTGGAGCTACTTGTTGGAACGCAATGGCAAATCCGGGTTCGCAAACATCGACGGAGGAACAGGCCAGATTGAATCAGGACTTGTATTGTTACCTGATGAATGGAATTTGCCTGATGGATTGTCTTTCACCCCTGGCGAAACTAACGAGTACACACACAGCGAATGGGTGTTGATGGAGAACGCAGGAGCCGTGTTCCTCCCAATGGCGGGTGTGCGCAATGGCAGTGGCTCTGGAAGCGTCAGCAATGTCGGAAGTCAAGGTAATTATTGGTCGGCGCAAGCAAGCCAGGATGAAACCGCCATGGCGCTCCAATTTACTGCTGAAGGCGCATCAGTTACTGGTACCACCCAACGCTTTATGGGCTTTTCAGTGCGCCTTGTGCAGGATTTGCCTGACGCCAATGCTTTCAGCGTGCCTTCAACTGATTATCCCACATTTGACGCTGCAATTAATGCGATTATTGAAAAGAACACTGAAGCAGATTACACTATCAATGTCAGCGGCGAAATGAATGAGGATTGCTCAATTTCCAGCGACCTTATTCCAGAACACGCCACGTCGCTTACCATTGTCGGATTAAATGCAAGCGCCAAGTTGGGCAATGTGACGGTAAACACGTCGGTGCCAGTGAAATTCGAGACTCTGGAAATTACATCTATTGCTGATGCAAACGAAGGCTCTCAGCATATTGAATTGTGCAGTGGGGCAAAAGTAACGGGTTATGTTCAAGCAATTCCAGGTATGACATTTATAATGCAGGAGGGCTCGCAAGTCAGCAGTATCTATTGCGAGGGTGCTGTTGTTATGCACGGCGGCGAAGTGAAAGGACGTGATACGAATTCTGATGGCGTAAATGATGAATATGTGGATATTGCGAACAACGGCACCTTCACAATGAGCGGCTCGGCCAAGCCGAACCAAGTGTCTTTATGGACTGGTCAGATAAACATTGATGGCGCACTTGAAGGCAATAACATCACCACCATCAAGTATGGCAAATACGAGGAAATGATTGGGAAATCAGTGCTTGTTTGTGCTGGTGGTTATACAGGCGAACTGCCATTCAATCTCTTCACGTTAGCCGATGATAATTATGAGATTGACGAGAACGGTTTGGTGCAGAAGAAGAAAAATGGCACAAGTGATGCAACAACAATCTGGGTCGGTGGTGAAAATGCAAGCGATGATTACGAAAACAGTAGCCAAGACTATCCGTTTGCAACCATTTATAAAGTATCATCGTTCATCAACGAAGGAAACCCAAATGGCAGCAGCGAAACAAATTATGTGATAAAGGTAACAGGCACAATTGAAGAAGAAGGTTATTTGGATATATATGAGGATAAAGCAGCAACAGTTCGTATTGAAGGAACCACAAGCCTTGTTAGTGGTGTGCCGCAAGATATAATCAATGGACTTACAATCCGAACATCAGAAGAAGTAGTAGTTACTTTAAAAAATATAAAGATAACCAGTACTAATATAGGCCTTTATGTGGGTAATGGAGAAGATTGGGAATCCTCGCATGTGATATTAGATTCTGGCGTGCTGATTGAAGGTTGTGGTGTGGACGGAGAATACACTAATGGAGTGGTTGTTAATGCTAATTCAACGATCGAAATAAAAGAGGGTTGTGTGATTAGCAACAACCGTGGCGTGCGAGGTTCTGGCGTGCAGGTTTATAATGGATGCCAACTCATATTGGATGCGGGAGCGGTTGTTGATGCCAGCAATGATGTATGGCTTCAAACTGGTGCAACAGTCACCGTTGCCGGACTCAATGAAGGCACAGAGAAAATAGCCACCATCACCCCAGAGGATTACGATTATGATGGAGCCTTGATTGGAGTTAGTGATGGAGTTTCGCTTTCAGACGCATGCGAAAGATTTGATGTTACACGCAAAGACAATAATTGCTATAGAATTGCCAGCGACGGCATTCTGGAAAAGATATCTTGTGGCGGTTCGAATAATGGCGGCACAAGCCAAACCGTTCCTGAAGGGTTTGTTTTGGTTGAGGGGGCAACTGTTACAGGCCCCGTCTATGCTCACGACTATGTGGCAGGTGGAGATAATCTGGCGATGACAAAATCGTATGTCTTTGTTGATGGCCGAACAGTCGAAATCAACGATTTCTATATGAGCGACCACACCGTAACTCAATCTGAGTTCAATTCCGTTATGGGTGGTAGCGTAACAGGAAGTGACAATCTGCCAGCCAATCAGATTTCGTGGTATACCGCTATTGCCTATTGCAACAAACTGAGTTTGCGGGAAGAACTTGATATGGTTTATTCAGTGAAAGTCAATGGCGAAGAAGTGAATTGGCAAACACTGCAGCAAAGTCAAATACCAACAACCGACAATGCAGATTGGAATGCCGTTACTGCCGATTTCACCAAGAACGGCTACCGTCTGCCCACCGAGGCAGAGTGGGAGTACGCGGCATTGGGTGGCAACGGACTGACAAATATTGAGGTTAATTCAAACGGCACATATGGACAGCAACAAGTTGACGACGTTGCGTGGTATAACACCACCACAACTAATGAAGTTAAGAAGAAGTCGCCCAACCCGTTAGGTTTGTACGATATGTGCGGTAACGTTTGGGAGATGGTTTGGGATTGGTGGATTGAAACCATAACCTCAGAAACGCCAGCCGCAGGCCCTGCATTGGGTCAAGTGTCACCCGAAAACACAACAGATGGTTTATATCATCGTGTTCATCGAGGTGCTGGATATATGAATAAAATTAATGAAGGGGCTGATGGTACATATAATAACATTTTGTCCAGAACCAAGCACCATTGGGCACCTGCGGGAAAGCCAGACGGATTGGGCTTCCGCGTAGTTCGTACGGTTAAGAAAGAAAATGGTACAAGCTCCACCTATTCTGGAAGTGAAAACGGCCATGAGTGGGTTGATTTGGGTTTGCCAAGCGGTACAAAATGGGCTACTATGAATGTGGGGGCAACCGAAACAAATTTGTGTGGCAGTTACTATGCTTGGGGTGAGACAAACCCGGTGACAGGTTCATACACGTTTAGTAGCAATCCAGAAGTTCTTCCTTATGGCAACGATGTTGCTGCCGTCAATTTCGGTGGCAATTGGGCAATGCCGACAGATGAAGAATATATGGAACTATTTACTAATTGTTACTGGGAGTGGACAGCCAATTATAACGAAACTGGTATTGCTGGTCGTGTAGTGTACAAGGCAAAAGATGCTGCTGATAAGGGACAAACTACTAAACAATCTTCCGAAGAGTACAAAATTACTGATGTGCACATTTTTCTGCCCGCAGCTGGATACAAAGTCAATGGAGCTGTTAGCGAGCAAAACATTAATGGAGGATATTGGTCATCATCTATAGCTCCAGATAATTCGAAGGCTTATAGTGTTGGATTTAGAGATAGTTACGTGTACGTGACTACTGGCAATAGTACATTGAATATCACAGCGAGCACTACAGAGAGAAATGTTGGCTTCTCAGTAAGACCTGTGCTTCCGTCTTTTGTGAAAGTTAAAGAAGAAGAAACCAACTTGTATGTTTCCAGAACGCTTATCACACAGGCAGAGTACGAAAAGTATATGGTATATCACGCCGATGCTGTTGATGGTAGCACCTACAAGCCAACCGAAACTTCAGCCGAGGCGAAATGTACCACACCAGCGTACTATACAACTTATGTTGATGCTATCATCTATTGTAACTTGCGTAGTGAGGCCGAGGGATTGGAGCCTGTTTACAGTATGAAATATGTGCTGCCCAATGATTCTGACCCGGATAATCCGCTTCCGTCAGCCTCACCTGCGGATTGGTATCAATACTGTGCAGAAAGGTTTGGCGTAGCTAAAGTTGACGACAAGTATTGCTTTGCCTGGGACAAAACGAAAGCCGCTGATTATTATGATATTTGGGACTTGTCGTCCAGCACTTTTGTAATTAATAGAGAAGCAAATGGTTATCGTCTTGCAACAAAAGAAGAATTTGAAGCCATTAATTCTTGGAATAAATCGAACGACGGGGTTATTACAAGTAGTGAAAGTTTCTACGAATGGTTAGACAACCAAACTTTTGATGGCGAGTCTACCATTTTCAAAGGCAATATTGCAGGCAATATTATTTCTTATGATGACTATACTAATGAATATAAACTCCGTTCACACGAAACTTGGGATGGAACGAATTACACTTCTAACTTAGGCTTCCGCGTAGTGCGTAACATACCAACTACGAATCCGTAGTTTCCACAATCGGAGAATAAAAACCACCGCCGCCCAAAGGTAAAACTCTGAGGCGGCGGTGTTTTTTTTGTGAGGAGGGTTTTCTCCAAAAAACTTTTTTTAAAATATTGTCATATTCTAAGAAAAATTCTACTTTTAGCGGCTGAAAAAACTAATACTAATACTAAGAAATATGGAACTTAAAAAGAATCCAAAAGTCGATTTAAGACGCTACAGCGGCTTGTTTCTTGAGATAGGATTTGTTGTTGCTCTGTGCGCAGTTCTTGGCGCATTCAGCTACACAGTCCATGAGAAGAACACTGCTGGCTTCGGCGAGCTCGAAGATGTGGTTGCCGAAGAGGAAATTATACCAATCACCCGTCAGCAGGAGATTACACCGCCGCCACCGCCGGAGGTTCCGAAAATCGCCGAGGTCATCAACATTGTTGAGGACGACGTTGAGATTGACGACGAACTCGACATTGCCGACGTTGAGGCTGATCAGGAGACAGAGGTGGCCATCGTTGAGATGACAGAAGAGGAAGAAGAGGAAGAGGAGCAGATTTTCATGATTGTGGAGAACATGCCCGAATTCCCTGGTGGCGATTTGGCATTGCGCAAGTATATTGCCGAGAACGTCAAATATCCTGAGATTGCAAAAGAAAACGGTCTTTCAGGAAAAGTTTTCGTGCAGTTCGTCATCAATCAGCGTGGTGAGGTTGAGAACGTGAAGATTGCCCGTGGTGTTGACCCGGCACTCGACAAAGAAGCCATCCGCGTGGTTCAAGGTCTTCCGAAATGGAAACCTGGTTCTCAGCGTGGAAAACCGGTGAAGGTGTCATACACAGTGCCAATCAACTTCCAGTTGAACTAGAAATTACAGGATAAGAATGCCGACAAAGTTTGCCGGCATTCTTTTTTCATTATACGCGCAGCCCGATGTTGACGGCTGCTTTTATCAGTTTATAGAGTTTATCTTATCATCAAATAATTAATAATATGTCGAAAAAACGTGTTTACACATTCGGCAACAAGAAAGCCGAAGGAAAAGCAGACATGCGTAACCTGCTGGGTGGTAAAGGTGCCAACCTGGCGGAGATGTGTCTTTTGGGACTGCCAGTGCCCGCAGGTTTCACCATCACAACTGAGGTCTGCACTGAGTATTACGAGAACAACTGCGAACTTCCGGCCGAACTTGAGGCTGATGTTTGGAAAGCAATGGCTGAAACTGAGGCCATTATGGGCAAGAAATACGGCGACCCTGAAAACGCACTTCTGGTTTCGTGCCGTTCTGGTGCCCGCGCTTCAATGCCGGGTATGATGGACACCGTGCTCAACATTGGTGTCTGCTCTGCCACAATCCCCGGACTTATCAAGAAGACTGGCAACGAGCGTTTCGTATGGGACTCTTACCGCCGTCTGATTATGATGTATGCCGACGTTGTTATGGAGAAGGCTGAAGGTCTTGACTTCAACATCCGCAAACAACTCGACGATATGCTCGACGACTACAAGAAACAGAAAGGTTACGCTTCAGATACCGATCTGAGCGCCAACGACCTGAAGTTCCTTGCCGACGAGTTCAAGAAGAAAATCAAAGTTGTTTTGGGCAAAGAATTCCCAGATGACGCTAAAGAGCAATTGATGGGCGGTATCAAAGCCGTGTTCAAGAGCTGGAATGGTAAGAAAGCCGTTTCGTACCGCCGCATCGAAGGTATTCCTGACGATTGGGGTACTGCCGTTAACGTTCAGTCGATGGTATTCGGTAATATGGGTGACACTTCGGCAACTGGCGTTGCTTTCACCCGTAACCCCGCCACTGGCGAGAACCTGTTCTACGGTGAGTGGCTTATCAACGCTCAAGGCGAGGACGTTGTTGCAGGTATCCGCACACCGAACCCGCTTAACGACGAGACCAAGAACGAGCAGAACCAGCATCTGAAAAGTATGCAAGAGGCTATGCCTGGAACATACAAAGAGTTGGTTGAAATCCGCGAGATTCTTGAGAAATCATTCCACGATATGCTCGACATTGAGTTCACCATTCAGGAAGGCAAACTGTTTATGCTGCAGTGCCGCGTCGGAAAACGCACTGGTACTGCCGCTCTGAATATGGCAATGGATATGCTTCACGAAGGTTTGATTGACGAGAAGACCGCCGTTCTGCGCGTTGACCCGACTCAACTCGACGAACTGCTTCACCCGATTCTGAATCCTTCGGAAGAGAAGCGTGTTAAACCTATCGTTAAAGGTCTGCCTGCTGGTCCTGGCGCCGCTGTGGGCAAGGTTGTCTTCACTGCTGAAGACGCCGTTGCTTGGCAGAAGAAGGGCGAGAAGGTTATTCTTGTCCGTGAGGAGACCAACCCCGAGGATGTTGAGGGTATGCGCGCTGCCGACGGTGTTCTCACCGCACGTGGTGGTATGACGTCGCACGCCGCTCTGGTTGCCCGCGGCTGGGGCAAATGCTGCATTGTTGGTGCAGGTGCTCTGCACGTTGACGTGGCTAACAAGACTGCCAAAATCATTGGCACCGACATTGAATTCAAAGAGGGCGCAACGCTCACTCTGAACGGCACCAAGGGCAACGCTTATATGGGCGAACTGAAACTGATGGACGCTTCGGAGAATCCACGCTTCCAAGAGTTTATGCGTCTTGTCGACAAAAACCGCAAGATGGGTGTCCGCACCAACGCCGACAACCCGGACGACGCTCGCATTGCACGCGAGTTCGGCGCCGAGGGCATTGGCCTGTTCCGCACCGAGCATATGTTCTACGGCAAGAACTCTGAAGAGCCGTTGTTCCTGCTTCGCAAGATGATTTTGAGTGCCGACGCTGATGAGCGCCGCAAGGCTCTCGACGAGCTGTTCCCATTTATGAAGAAGGATATGAAGGCCACTCTGTTGGCTATGGACGGTCTGTCAGTTACCTTCCGTCTGCTCGACCCACCGTTGCACGAGTTTGTTCCGCAAGGCGCCGAGAAACAAGCCGAACTGGCTGCCGCTCTTGGCATTTCGGCTGCTGCCGTTGCAAAACGTGGCGAGGCTCTGCACGAGTCGAACCCGATGATGGGCCACCGTGGTGTCCGTCTGGGCGTTACTTATCCTGAAATTTCTGAAACTCAGATACGTGCAATCTTTGAGTCGGCTGCCGAGCTTATCAAAGACGGCAAAGACCCGCACGCCGAGATTATGGTTCCTGTAACCTGCGATATGAGCGAGTTGGAATACACCCGCAAGATTGTCGACAAGGTTTACGCTGAGGTTTGCCAGAAATTCGGCTTGAAGGAAATCGGCTTCAAGTTCGGTACAATGATTGAGATTCCGCGCGCCGCTTTGCTGGCCGACCGTATGGCAAAATATGCCGAGTTCTTCTCATTCGGTACCAACGACTTGACCCAGATGACCTTCGGCTTCAGCCGCGACGACATCGGTGCCTTTATGTCAGCTTACATCGACAAGAAGATGCTGCCTGCCGACCCATTCCAGACTATCGACCAGGACGGCGTTGGCCAACTGATTGCTTCGGCCACCAAACACGGCCGCTCAACACGCAAAGACCTGAAAGTGGGTATCTGCGGTGAGCAAGGTGGTGACCCGGCATCGGTTGAGTTCTGCTTCAAATCTGGTTTGAACTACGTGAGCTGCTCGCCGTTCCGCGTTCCAATCGCACGTCTGGCAGCCGCACAGGCAACCATCCGCAACAGCAAATAATTGTAATTTGCAATATGAAAAAGCCCGACGATGAGTCGGGCTTTTTTTGTTGTGGTGCAGATATAAAAAAAGGAAAGCGTTCACCACTTTCCTTTTTTTTGTCTAATCAGCCGCGGCAATTACCAGCACTTGGTGCTTTGGAACGACGATGCGGGAAGGCCCGCGCCGTTGTAGAGCGTGGCTTGGTCAACGCAGTCATTCCAAAGGTAGCGCACCGATGCGGGGGCGGCAACCTTGTCGGATGTCACCTTCACCTT
>JAGCNL010000023.1 GCA_017645945.1 Salinivirgaceae bacterium | reverse complement strand
TCGGATGGTGGTACTGGTGCGCTTTGGGTGTGGGCTTGTGGTTGAGTTCCACGGCTTGCTGCGGACAGAAATGGACGCAGGCAAGGCATTGTGTGCAATTGCCACCGCACTGGGCCTTGCCATCCGTAAGGGTAATGTTCCCTTGTGGGCACACCTCGGCGCAGATGCCACAGCCCACGCACAGGTCGGTATTGACGGCTGGGGTGAGCATCGGCAACGTTCGGCGTTGCACACCCGGAAGGGCGCATAAGGCGCCTATGGGTCCCCACCACGCATAGTGCAGGCTCCGTGTGCCAGCGGCAATCTCCTCGGTGATATGTTCCAACCGCTCGTCGTATTTTTCGAACTTCCACACTTGTTGGTTGGGGTTGCGGCCAAAGCCGACGGCACTGTTGTCCGGTACTCGGATTTTCTGACTATATGCCAGCTGCAAACCTTTGTTTTCCAGTAGTTTCTGAACTGTATGGATGGAGTTGCCGGCCTGAGCACCGCAGGGGATAACGATGAAGACGTACGCCTCCTTTGGCAGCTGCAGTCGTGGCAGCAACTCCGTCACCGCCCGCGGCGCATTGAACCAGTAGCTGGGATAGACCAGCCCGATGCGCCGCTCTTGCGACAAATCCTGGCGTACTGCCTGACTGAGCGGCATCACCGTTTCGTTGAGTTTTTCCGCGATGTGGCGACTGATGGCCAAGCTGTTGCCCGTGCCTGAAAAATAAAGTATCATAATCGAATTATTTCAACATTGCCTCTATGTCGGCTTCCATTTCTTCGGGTGTTGTGGTGGGCGGGAAGCGTTTGATGGCGGCACCATCCTTCGAAACAAGGAATTTGGTGAAATTCCACTTGATGTCGCTGTCCTTCTCCACGCTCTTGCTGATGGTTTTGAACAGAGCTGCCGAAGCCTTGGCTTTCAAGCCCTTGTACTCCTCGGTCGGGGCCATCGACTTCAGGTATTCATAGATGGGGTGTGCTTCTTTGCCGTTGACATTGATTTTTTTCATCAGCGGGAAGGTTACACCGTGGTTGAGACGGCAGAATTCCGCGATCTCCGCATCGGTACCGGGTTCTTGGTTGGCGAACTGGTCGCAGGGGAAACCGAGGATGACCAAACCTTGGTCTTTGTATTTTTGATAGAGCGCCTCCAACCCGTCGTATTGCGGGGTGAAACCGCACTTCGAGGCGGTGTTGACAATCATCAGAACTTTGCCGCTGTATTGCGACATCTCTACTTCTGCACCCTTGTTGTTCAGGGCTTTAAAATCATAAATTGTTGCCATTTTTTTGTTTTTTTGCGCATGGCCTGCCAGAAGCTCAAGCATCCCGTTGACCATGCAGGTGATACATTTTTGTTTTTTTTATTGATTATCAGTTGTTTGCTTTTTCTATTGATAAACTTGCTTATTTATATCGTTCACGATGCAAAAATACAAAAATTTTTTTATATCGCACACGACATAATTTTTTTTTTGAAAAAAATTTGCAGAAGTGCGATAACCCTACAGTAGCATACGATCTTTTTTACCAAAGGTGTTTATCGCACTTCTGCAAGTACGCGAGTTTAGTGAGCGTCCTTGACCAGGCGTACTGAGCGTCCGTAGCCGCGGTCTTTGTCGTAGGTACATTCGGCACTGGCGTTGACCAAGCCGTCGATAAACAGCAGGGCGTAGGCCTGGCGGTCGGCGTTGCAGGTAGATGCCCAGTAGCTTCCTCCTTCGCCGATGGTTGAGAGCCATGTGCCGCCACGGAAACCGGCAGCGGGCAGGAATACAGCTCCGGCGTTCTCCATCAGCGCCCATTCGTCAGCGTTGTAGCTGTTGTCGCTGAAATTTATGGCAAAGTTGTTGCAGTTGATATTGGCAATCGGTGCCAGCGTGGTGGGGCGCACAAAGCGGTCTGGAAAGAGAATGAGCCCTTTGACGCCGCATACGGTGGCTTCGGCATAACGGGCATTGTCGGTGTTGTCGATGGTGGAGGCGGCACGGTGGTTGACGAGGTAGTCCCACTCATCGCGTGTCAGTGTGCGCCATGTGCCAGGGCCATCGTTGCCGATGGCGTTATAGATGCCCCAGTCGGCGTACGCTTCGCTGCCGCAGAGGCTCTCAATGTCGAAGTCACCGTCCTTTTCTGAGTAGGGGGCCACATGCCATCCGCTACTACCCCAGGTAAGGAGGTCAATCCAGCCGGTGTTGGTGTCGGACACCAGGGCGTTGGCTTGTCCGAGGTAGTCGTACTGGTGCTCGGCAAAGCGGAAAGTGCCAATGGCCGTACCTTCGGCAGTGGAGTGGCTGCCAGCGGTGCTGAATTGCAGGTTGCCAGGAGAGAAAAGAACTTGCTGTCCCTCAGCCACACTGTACAAATGCCGGTCATCTTCGGTGGGTTTCACCACTTCGCGTTTGCAACTGGTCATAAACAGGGATAACAACGCTACGGTAATAATAAATGCTTTCTTTTTCATGAAATGTAGAATTTGATGGTTAATGTAGTATAATGGTAACGTCTCTGTTCGGAAATTATTGCATGATAAGAATGAAACAAAGTGTGTTCTTGTACAAATTTTTTGTATCTTTGCACGTCATGTTCGAATGTCATAGAAAATATCAGAAAATTTGTATTGTGTTGATAATGAGTGTTTTCGTTATCTGTATTTTTGTTGATGAATTTGATGATATGCGGCAGTTTGGCAATAAAAACAATCCTGTAGCCTGTATGTCCATAGCAGAGGAAGATGTGGATTTCGATGAAGAGGGTGATTATCTGCCGGATATTTGTCCATACCAGCCAGGCGTAATACCTATGGAGGAATTCACCTACACAGACTTGAAAACATCAGCGCGGAACCAATCCAAGGCATTGCTGATGGGACAGGTCAGACGGCATTTTCCCCGAGGATGTATGAAATACGGCCAATATTGTACTGTTTTTGATAACGGCTCGAGTGGTGTGGGTTTTCCCATGCCACTTTTTTTGTGCGAAAGAAATCAATCCGTAAGCAATAAAATCATTTTATTATGAATGCGATAAGTATAATCTCAGCCATTCTCACCCTGATAGCGGGAATAGGAGTTTTCCTGATGGCGTGCCAGATGATGAGCACTTACCTCGAAAGTGCCGGCAGTAAGAAATTGAAGCGCTTGTTTGCCCGTGTGGGAGAAAACAAATGGACGGGTGTGGGTATCGGTGCTTTGGGGACCGCCGCCATCCAGAGTTCGGGCGCGGTCACGGTGATGGTCATCGGTTTCGTAAATGTGGGCATCATGTCACTGACACAAGCCACTACCATCATATATGGAGCGAATATCGGTACCACAATCACTGCCCAATTGGTGGCATTGGGAATGTTTGGTGGCAATGGAATCTCCACCACGGTCATCTTTTCCGCAATGGCTGGGGTAGGGGCTTTTATCCTCATGTTTTCGAAGAAGGATGTTTGGAAAAACATAGGCGGTATTTTGACAGGCTTCGGAATTTTGTTTGTGGGCTTGAGCATCATGTCAGGGGCCATGTCCGAATTTGCAGCTCACGATTCGGTGAAAACCTTTCTGGCCAGTGTGAGCAATCCGTTGCTGATTGTCTTTTTG
>JAGCNL010000022.1 GCA_017645945.1 Salinivirgaceae bacterium | reverse complement strand
CGTACGTCTTCGCCTTGAAGATTATCTGAAGAAGATTCAAAAACGATATGGCTATCAGCAGGTTATGACACCGCACATCGGTGGAAAGCAACTTTACGTAACTTCGGGCCACTGGGACCACTACGGAAAAGACAGTTTCCAACCCATCACCACACCCGAGGAAGGCGAGGTTTATATGCTCAAGCCGATGAACTGCCCGCACCACTGTATGATTTACAAGAACACACCGCGCTCATACAAAGACCTTCCGCTGCGTATTGCAGAGTTCGGAACCGTTTACCGCTATGAGCAAAGTGGTGAGCTTCACGGACTTACACGTGTTCGCTCGTTCACGCAGGACGACGCGCATCTTTTCTGCCGTCCCGACCAAGTGAAAGAGGAGTTCTGCAAGGTTATGGACATTATCCAAATCATTTTCAAGGCTTTGAACTTCGACAAAGTTGAGGCTCAGATATCGCTTCGTGACCCCAACAACCACGAGAAATACGTGGGCAGCGACGAGCTTTGGGCAAAAGCCGAGCAGGAGATTATCGAGGCTTGCAAAGAGAAGAACCTTGACGCTGTGGTTGAATACGGCGAGGCTGCCTTCTACGGTCCGAAACTCGACTTTATGGTTCGCGACGCAATCGGCCGCCGCTGGCAGTTGGGCACCATTCAGGTTGACTACAACCTGCCCGAGCGCTTCGACCTTGAATATATGGGTGCTGACAATCAGAAACATCGGCCCGTAATGATTCACCGCGCGCCTTTTGGCTCAATGGAGCGTTTTGTTGCCGTGCTTATAGAGCACACTGGTGGCAAATTCCCATTGTGGCTGACGCCCGAACAGGCTGTAATTCTGCCAATTAGCGAAAAATACAACGAATTTGCACAAAAGGTTTCCAATATTCTGGAAAATTACGATATTCGCACCGCCGTTGACGAGCGCAACGAGAAGATAGGTAAAAAGATACGTGACAATGAGTTAAAGCGTATTCCTTACATGCTAATCGTTGGCGAAAAAGAGGCTGAAAGCAACACTGTTTCCGTCCGCCGACAGGGCGACGGCGACAAAGGCTCAATGAGTCTTGAGGATTTCGCAAAACTGGTCAACAGCGAAGTGGAAGAGGCAATGAAGTCTAACTAATTATAGGAGAACCATATAATAGAAAACAAACCACAAGGGAAGTCCGGGTCAGATGACAAGGCTGCCAATAGGATTAATGAGGAAATCAGAGTGCCGAAAGTCCGCTTAGTGGGCGACAACGTGGAGCAAGGCATCTACAGCATTCGCGACGCTCTGAGAATTGCCGAAGAACAGGGAGTTGACTTGGTGGAGATTTCGCCAAACGCCGACCCACCGGTATGCAAGGTGATTGATTACAGCAAGTTCCTTTACGCTTTGAAAAAGAAGCAAAAGGAGATGAAAGCCAACGCTTCGAAGGTTGTAATCAAGGTTATCCGCTTCGGTCCGCAAACCGATGAGCACGACTTCAACTTCAAAAAGAACCACGCTATTAAGTTCCTTGAAGAGGGTGCAAAAGTGAAGGTTTACGTGTTCTTCAAAGGCCGCTCAATCCTGTTCAAAGACCAGGGCGAATTGGTTCTGCTGAGACTGGCCAACGAACTTGAGGACTACGGCAAAGTTGAGCAACTGCCGACTCTTGAGGGTAAAAGAATGATAATGACTATTGTACCGAAAAAGAAAAAATAAATTTAAATTTTGAACAGTTATGCCTAAGATGAAAACCAATTCCGGCGCAAAGAAAAGATTCGTGCTTACAGGCACCGGAAAAATCAAAAGAAAACACGCTTACAAAAGCCACATCCTGACCAAGAAAGGGACAAAGCAGAAGCGTAACCTGACTTATTTCACAACCGTTGACAAGGCTGATGTTAAGAACATCAAACTTTGCCTGGCAATGAGATAAGCCGAAAAAGAAATCTATTTTTTAATTGTTTAACCGCGAATGTATTAGCTGTCGAAGTTTCCTAAAGGAGAGGAACGCTAACCATTCCTAAAATCGTAAAATTATGCCGCGTTCAGTAAATCACGTAGCTTCAAGAGCAAGAAGGAAGAAAATCTTAAAACAAACCAAAGGTAATTTCCTTGGCCGCGCCAATGTGTGGACCGTTGCCAAAAACACCTTTGAAAAAGGCCAACAATACGCCTATCGCGACCGCCGCAACAAGAAACGCTCATTCCGCGCTTTGTGGATTCAGCGTATCAACGCCGGCGCCCGCCAATTCGGGTTGTCATACTCGGAACTTATTGGCAAACTGGCGAAAGCAAATGTTGAAATCAACCGCAAAGTCCTTGCTGACCTTGCAATGAACCAACCAAAGGCTTTCGAAGCCGTTGTTAATTCGGTAAAATAAATCAAGATTTTCAATTGAGGTACAATACGAAGCCGTTCCGCTGGAACGGCTTTTTTTATGGATATAACTCGCTGATTATCGACTAGAATGCACGGGGGAATTCTTCTCTCCTATATCTCGCTCAATTCTTTATAATTGCTTGATAGAAAAGCTCCTGAATCTGTGTGCGGATGTTGAGCTTGGCAAGTTTGTTATCTTTCGATGTTGGGTAGGTACGGTTTGTCAGGAATACCATAAAGCACTCATATTCAGGGTCAATCCAAATGTATGTGCCCGTGAATCCGCTGTGACCGAAACTTTTTTGCGAGGCATACCTGCAGGTTGGCCCATTGCTATTGTATTTTTTCAAAGGTCTGTCGAAGCCCAAAGCACGGCGGTTTCCGCCAAATGGCGCTGACGTGAATGTTTGAACCGTTTTGCGGCCAACAATATTGGAGCCGCCATAACTGCCGTTGTTCAGCCACATTTGGCACAGCTTGGCAAGGTCGTTGGCATTAGAAAAAAGTCCTGCGTGTCCCGAAACGCCACCCAACATGGCCGCTCCCTGGTCGTTGACAAAACCGCAAACTGTATCGTGCCGCCAAGTCTGGTCAATTTCCGATGGGACAATACGTGCCGTATCAAATTTTGTCAATGGCAAATAGCATGTGCTTGTCATGCCCAATGTTTTGTAAATGTGCTCGTCACAATAATCATTGATGGTCATTCCCGACAGTTTTTCAATCATTTTCGGGAAAAGATAGAACCCTAAGTCACTGTAAAGGTATTTTTTCTCACCCAAAGGCGATTTTACGATTTCGGAATAGATGGTGTCAATGTAGTTCGAATTAAGATACAGACTGTCAGATATTTGAATGGTGTACTTTCCTGCTTTCGTTTTCGAATAGAATTCAGGTGCTAATGAACCATTGGATTTGATTGTGTTTTGGTAGAAAGGAATCCAACTTTTCAATCCCGCCTGATGAGCCATTATTTGATTGATTTTCAAATCCTTCTTGTTGCTTTGTGCCAGCATTGGCAAATAGGACGAGAGTTTGTCGTTCAGTTTGAATTTCTTTTGGTCATACAACTGCATGAGTGCGGTGGTGGTGGCAGCCACTTTCGTAACCGACGCAATATCATAAATATCAGTCATTTGCACTGGTTGCAAGCTGTCGTACGTATGAAAGCCATAAGCCTTGCTATAAACAACAATTCCCTTTACACCGAAAACAATTTGGCATCCAGGCATGACCTTGTCGATAATACACTGATTGACAATGGAATCTATCTTATGGAACGGCTCGGATTTCAATCCCGCACTGTTAACATTGGAATAGGCGAGCCTGATTGCCTTGCCACTGTCCAGCCCATTACCTTGAATAATTTGGTCGTTAACTGAAACAGGGAGCTTGCCCCTCACCTCTCGCCCGCCAAAAACGGCTTGTGCAGCCAGTTCCTGTGTCTCGCGGCACGAACGGTAACCAACCATTATCGCGGATAATTCGTTGATATTATGTATTTTGCCAAGCGCATAAGGATTGCCTAAATGAAGCAAAATTGTATTGGCATGATAGGCCAAAGTATCAATCAGTTTTACAGACTCAGGTATCACACCAAAGTTTTTCGATTGTAATTCATTGGTTCCCACAGTCGCCACAATCACTGTGTTATAGCTTTTTGCAGTATCGAAAACGGCCGCAATTACTGAATCACTCGGATATGTGGGCAGTGTGATTGTATCAACATTGGTGTAAAGTTGCAACTGACTGTTGAACCGATTGTCGCGGATTTCACCCAAAGAAATGGCAAGTATCTTATTATCTGTCAGATTCTTTATTGGAAAAGCGCCATTATTCTTTATCAAAGTGAACGCCTGACTGGTCAAATTGGCGTGCAAAGAAGTGGCAGCAGCGGAATTCAAATCGGCACAGAGATTAGTGGTGTCGATGGGCTGATAATGATTCAACCCCATCCATGCTTTGGCCATCAGCACTTTGCGGCAGCGACGATTGAGTTCGTCAAGGCTTATGAGGCTGTCGGCAATGGCCTGCTCAATGCTATTAATGGTGAGTTCGGCATTTTTAGGAAAGAGCAGAATATCGTTTCCTGCAATGAACGCGCGAACTTCCAACTCGCCAGGCTCAAAAGCGTTTGCCACACCGCGCATATTCAGTGCATCGGTAAAAATCAAACCTTTATAACCCAAATTGTTGATTAGCAGCGAGTCGACAATGCGTTTGGAAAGAGTCGATGGCAGCAGCGTATCTGGCTCCAAAGCTGGCACAGCAAGGTGAGCCACCAGCATTCCACCCATCAAGTCGGCGGTTTTGCGGAACGGATACAGCTCAATGTCGTTCAATCGCCTGCTGCTGTGGTCGACCAGCGGAAGAGCAAGGTGCGAGTCGGTGTGAGTATCGCCATGACCAGGGAAATGCTTGCCTACAGCCAGAATTCCGTTGTCTTGCATTCCGCGTGCGTAAGCTGACGCACATTCTGTTACGTGCAATTTGCTTTCGCCAAATGATCGACTGTTGATTATCGGGTTCTGCGGTTCAACGTTGATGTCGAGCACGGGGGCAAAGTTGACGTGCACGCCCAACCTGCGGCACTGACGCGCCACTTCTGCGCCAAAATCGTAGATTGGAGCAGTGCTACCGATAGCACCCAAAGCCATAGCGCGCGGGTAATAAATGGTGCTGTCGAGCCTCATTCCGAGTCCATATTCAGCATCGATGGCAACCATTGCCGGAACGTTCAGCACGGCTTGAATGCGGTTGCAGAGCATCGCCTGCCGCACGGGACCTCCTTGCATGAAGATTATGCCACCAATTTGTTGCTGTTCAAATAGTTCGATGGTCTGCTGATTGTAACTCTCGGTTTTGTTCGAGTAAACGGCCATCATTATCAGTTGCGCGATTTTCTGCCGCGTATTGAGCGTATTCAGCACAGAATCTGCCCATTGCTCCTGTTCGGCGGTATATACAACCTTGCCAGAATTATTATTGTTGCCACCAAATGCCGCAACCGCAGTCAATAAACCAACAGCAACCGATAGATATCTTAAAATCATTGTTTCTACAAGTTTGGTTGTAGGGACGTGACGCGCCGCGTCCTATACATCCCCACATCGATATTCACCCCTTCAATCCCTCAATCAATGAATAATCTTGAACAATCGGCGCCAACGGATGTTTTTCGGGAAACTCTGGTCTTTGTCCGATGAGAACCAAACCATCGAAGCCTTGCCAACTATGTGGTCTTCAGGCACAAAGCCCCAGAAACGCGAGTCGAGCGAGTTGTGACGGTTGTCGCCCATCATCCAGTAGTAGTCCATTGCAAAAGTGTACTTGTCGGCTGGCTGACCATTTATATAAATGGTGCTGTCCTTGACTTGCAGGTCATTGCCTTCGTAGATGCGGATAATACGCTGATACAAAGGCAGATTGCCGATTGTCAAGTCGATGGTTGCGCCTTTTTTCGGCACCCACAGCGGACCGAAGTTGTCCTCGTTCCAGCGATAACGTGCATCGTGCGGAAAGGTTGAACCATCGTAGCGGTCACCAGCATTGACGCGCCTTATTTCTCTGATAAAGCGGAAATTGCGCAGATTTTCAACCATTTCAGGTGTCAGCGGAATCTGGTAGTGTCCAGCTGCAATCTGGCTGCGGCTGATGTCTTCCATTGATATGCCCAACCGCTGCAAAGCCTTGGGACTAAAGGCAGTGCCATCAGTTATGATGTCGTAACGATACTGCTTGATACCTATTTCCTTTTGCGGCTGTCCGTTGATAAACAACTGACCATCAACAATTTTGAGCGAATCACCAGGAATAGCCACGCAGCGTTTGATGTAGTTTTCTCGCTTGTCAACAGGGCGGTAGCCGATGGTGTAGTACTGCCAGATTTTTTCGCGGCCATAGTCACGCACCATCTGATGGTAGCTTGGTGCCTGATTTTCAAGGCAAACCGTATCGCCTTCGGGGAAGTTGAACACAACCACATCGTTGTTTCTTATCTTGCGGAATCCTGCCATACGCGTATATTTACGCTGCCAAACATCAGAATATGAGCGCGTTGTCGCAGTGAATGGCATTGTGTGATGTACAAACGGCACCGAAATCGGCGTAATCGGCTTGCGCGGACCGTAAGTGAACTTATTCACAAACAGATAGTCGCCAACAAGCAGCGATTTTTCCATCGATGAAGTGGGAATGGTGTACGCCTCGAACAGAAACGTGCGGATAAGCGATGCCACAACCACTGCAAATATCACAGCATCAATCCATTCCACGGTTCTTGTCTGCTTCTCGACACCTTTCTTCTTCCAAAAAGCCCAATGCACTTTTTTAGTGATGTAGATGTCGAAAATCACTGGAATGCCAAGCAACCACCAAAGGCTGCCGTTCCAGATAATCCACAGAATGTAGATTACGATTGCGATGCTGAATTTGATAATGTCTTTTTTTGACGGCTTTTCCATTGCTTATCGTTTTAATATTGAATCAAATACGTCTTTCATGCTGTAAATGCCTTTTTTGCCGGCCATGAATTCTGCTGCCACAACAGCGCCGAGCGCAAATCCCTTGCGGTTGAAGGCCTCATGGCGGATGGTAATCTCATCAGCTTCAGAGCGATAGAAAACCTCATGCGTGCCAGGCACTTCACCAATGCGCTCCGATGTTATCGGCAACTCATTCGGCTGGCAATCAGCGTTTTTCACCCATTTGTCGAGACGCGGATTGATTTTTACAATGTCCTCACCCAATGTGATGGCCGTGCCGCTTGGTGCGTCCAACTTGTGGATGTGGTGTATCTCATTCATTCTCACCGAATAATCAGGAAAGCTGCTCATCATTTCGGCCAGTTTGCGGTTCAGTTCAAAGAACAGATTCACGCCCAAGCTGAAATTCGATGCATAGAGGAAACCGCCGTTCTGTTTGCGGCACTCCTCCTCGACCATTGGACGTTGGTCGAGCCAGCCCGTGGTGCCTGTAACCACTGGCACACCAGCCTTGAAGCACTTCAGGTAGTCGCCTACTGCCGATTCCGGGAATGTGAACTCTATGGCCACATCAACTGATTTAAATTTCTCGCTTTCAAGGTCTTGCATATTGTCTTTGTCGATGGTCAGCACAACATTGTGTCCTCTTTTCACGGCAATGGCCTCAATCTCGTGGCCCATCCGTCCGTATCCGATAATCGCTAATTTCATTCTGTTATTATTTATATGTGTAATTTGACGCAAAGGTTTGTCGAATTTCGATAACAATCAAACGAATGGAAGGAAAAAATATTCTCTAAAATATGCACGGATTTTTGAGCCGCCGACTATCAAATCGACGAATTAAATTTTTCCTCCACCAGCCGTGCAAACGTATGAATCCATCACTCATAAACCTAAATTTCAGCACAATAACATCAACATAATGCACTGAAAGAACCGCCGCAATGTCAATAAAAAACAAGGCCGAATGGCGGTTTGGCACAGAATATGTAACTAAAAACGGGTTGCGGAATGGACTACCGAAGCCTCATTCCTGCTTAAAGACTTGTATATCAAGAAAATCTAACATAAACAAAATGACGAATAAAGACAAAATTGGAGGGCTGATTAAAAAAAGAGCCGAGGCCAAAGTTGGAGGCGGTGTTGCGCGAATCGACAAACAACACGAGAAAGGCAAACTCACAGCCCGCGAACGCATCAACATGCTGCTCGACGAGGGCAGTTTTGAGGAGTTCGATATGTTTGTGAGCCACCGCTGCACAAACTTCGGAATGGACAAGCAGAAATTTATGGGCGACGGCGTTGTGACCGGCCACGGAACCATCGACGGACGCGTGGTTTATATTTACGCTCAAGACTTTACGGTGTTCGGCGGCTCGCTGTCCGAAACAATGTCGCAGAAGATTTGCAAGGTAATGGATATGGCAATGAAAGTTGGCGCACCCGTCATCGGCATCAACGACTCTGGCGGCGCACGAATCCAGGAAGGTGTGAACTCGCTCACAGGCTTTGCCAACATTTTTGAACGCAACATTCTTGCGTCGGGTGTAATTCCTCAAATATCAGCAATATACGGTCCTTGCGCTGGTGGTGCGGTTTATTCGCCGGCCATCACCGATTTTGTGTTTATGAATCAAGACACAAGTTACATGTTCCTGACTGGTCCGAAGGTTGTGAAAACCGTTACTGGCGAGGTTGTGAACGAAGAACAACTAGGTGGCGCTCAAGTACATACATCAAAATCGGGTGTTGCACACTTTGTTTCGGAGAACGAGGAAGAA
Organism: Salinivirgaceae bacterium; assembly: GCA_017645945.1. Lineage (GTDB taxonomy): Bacteria > Bacteroidota > Bacteroidia > Bacteroidales > SZUA-534 > RUG13583. Next base: position 23,632 of record JAGCNL010000022.1, on the reverse strand, counting down.
GGTCTGATGGCAATCCGCCGTCTGCTCTCGTTCCTGCCACAGAACAACCTTGAGGAGGCACCTCTGCTTGAGTGCAACGACCCCATCAACCGTCTTGAAGATTCTCTCAACGAGATTATCCCTGACAACCCGAACACGCCGTACGACATGAAAGACGTCATTCTGGCCATCATCGACAACGGCGATTTTATGGAGGTTCAGGAGAATTTTGCTAAAAATATCATTGTAGGCTTCGCGCGATTCAACGGCGCATCGGTGGGCATTGTGGCCAACCAGCCGTCGTTTATGGCAGGTGTGCTCGACAGCAACGCTGCTCGCAAGGCCGCTCGTTTCATACGCTTCTGCGATGCCTTCAATATCCCAATTGTAACGCTTGTGGATGTGCCAGGATTCCTTCCCGGAACAGGTCAGGAGTACAACGCCATCATATCACATGGTGCCAAGCTGCTCTACGCATACGGCGAAGCCACAGTGCCAAAAATCACCGTCATCCTGCGCAAGGCCTACGGCGGCGCTTACATTGTGATGGGTTCGAAAGGTCTTCGCGGCGACATCAACTACGCATGGCCATCGGCTGAGATTGCAGTGATGGGCGCCAAAGGTGCGGTTGAGATTCTGGAAGGCAAGAACATCAGCAAAATTGAGGACGCCGACGAGAAGGCCGCCTACATCAAACAGGCTGAGGACGAGTACACTGAGAAATTCTCGAATCCGTACGTGGCCGCTCAGATGGGCTACCTCGACGACGTGATTGAGCCGCGCAACACCCGCTTCCGCGTGATTCGCGCACTGCAAGTGCTTGCCACCAAGAAAGATTCAGTTCCTGCAAAGAAACACTCAAACATTCCATTGTAAATGAAGCCGATACGAATATTAACACTGATTATTGCTCTGTCGGCCTGCGTTACGGCATCAGCCCAAAACGCATCAGATTTGCGGATAAACGAGGTGATGGTGTTCAACGACTCAAGCGTGGTTGACGACTACGGAAACCATGTGGGCTGGATTGAGATTTACAACACCTCGTACAACACCGTCAACCTGAGCGGGCTGTTCCTGACCGATGACATGGGAAATCCGACAAAGAGCCGCATCGCCAAAAGCCCCGACGCAACAATCGCGCCACGCAGCTACTTTATATTGTATGCCACGGGCGACAAGTCGGTTGGCGTGCACCATCTGACCTTCAACCTGAAAAACAGCCGCATGATTGCACTGTTCGATGGCAACGGTCGCACCATCATCGACAGCGTTGCGCTTCCCGCAATGACGGCCAACATGTCGCTGAGCCGCGAAACGGATGGTGGCGAAGTGTGGACGACCAAAAATCTGCCAACACCAAACTCGAGCAACTGGTTTGAGCCGTTTGCTGGCGAAGTTGACCAGTTCAAGTCACTCGACCCGTTCGGAGCCGGAATGGCGATGATTGCCATGACTATCGTACTTAGTTCATTAGCAACTCTTTACTGCTGCTTTAAGATTGTCGGCAAGATAGCCACACGCAAGAAGAAAGAGAAACCGTTTGTGGCCAAAAACGCTGAAACTGGCGAGGAAGCCTCAAATGAAGTTAACGCTGCAATCGCTTTGGCACTATTCTTGCTTAGCAAACAAGAGCACGACGATGAGTACACCGTTCTGACGATGCACAAAGTGTCGAGAAACTACTCGCCGTGGAGTTCTAAAATATACGGTCTGCGCAAGCGCCCAGGCGGTATTTCATCATTCTGAAACAAAAAAAACTTTTGAGAAATGGAAAAGTTCAATTTTATAATCAACGGTAACAATTACGACACCGAAGTTCTGGAAATAATTGACAATAAGGCGCAAATACAAGTTAACGGCGTCATCTACAACGTTGAAATCGACAACTCGAAACAAAAAATAGCAAACACACCGCGTGCAAATGTCGCACGGCCGGTAGTTAAATCATCGGGCGAGACTCAAACCATTATAAAACAACCACGTACAGCCGTCAGCGACAACGCTGTGACAGCTCCGCTGCCAGGTGTTATTCTGGACGTGAAAGTGAACGTTGGCGACACTGTGACCGCAGGTCAGCACCTGCTCACACTTGAAGCGATGAAGATGGAAAACAACATCGACTCGCCGAAAGACGGTGTGGTGAAGAGCATCGCCAAACACAAGGGCGACTCTGTTATGGAAGGCGACGCACTGATTGTCATCGAATAACGGGAACTGAGTTAATCCTTTGATTTATAAATTTTAAATCCACTAATGGAACACGGATTCATATCGTTTGTGCTCGAACATATAGCACAATTCTTTTCATACACTGCCTTTGCAAACATGACCATCGGCCACCTTGTGATGATTGCCGTTGGTCTGGTTTTCATCTATTTAGCCATCGCGAAGGAGTTTGAGCCGATGCTGCTGCTACCAATCGGTTTCGGCATCATCATTGGCAACATTGCCTTTGCGCCTGGTCTGAAAATCGGCATCTACGAGAGCGGCAGTGTGCTTAACTACTTGCATTTCGGCGTTTTACAAGGCGTTTACCCGCCACTGATATTTTTGGGTATTGGTGCGATGACCGACTTTTCGGCGCTCATATCGAACCCGAAACTGGTACTGGTTGGCGGCGCCGCGCAGTTGGGCATTTTCGGCGCTTACGCGATTGCCCTGGCGCTGGGATTCACATCGCCCGAAGCAGGTGCAATCGGCATCATTGGCGGTGCCGACGGCCCGACAGCCATCTTCCTTTCGTCGAAACTGGCCCCCGACCTGATGGGCGCCATTGCCATATCGGCATACTCTTATATGGCGCTTGTGCCTGTGATTCAGCCGCCGCTGATGAAACTTCTGACAACAGAAAAAGAGCGCACCATCAAGATGAAACCGCCACGTGCCGTTTCGAAGACAGAGCGCATCATGTTCCCGATTATCGGCTTGCTGCTCACCTGTCTTCTGGTTCCGTCGGGTCTGCCGCTGCTGGGCATGCTGTTCTTTGGCAACCTGCTGAAAGAGAGCACTGTAACCAAACGCCTGGCCGACACCGCACGCGGTCCGCTCATCGACATTGTGACAATCCTTATCGGCTTGACCGTGGGCGCTTCAACGCAAGCAACCACCTTCCTGACAGCCAAATCGATAGGCATCTTCGCACTGGGCGCAATATCGTTTGTGATTGCAACCTGCGGCGGTGTGCTGTTCGTGAAGTTCTTCAACCTGTTCCTGAAGGAAGGCAACAAAATCAACCCGCTCATTGGCAACGCTGGTGTTTCGGCTGTGCCCGACAGCGCGCGCGTTTCGGAAGTTGTTGGTCTTGAGTTCGATAAGAGCAACCACCTGCTGATGCACGCAATGGGCTGCAACGTGGCTGGCGTCATTGGTAGCGCCATTGCCGCTGGTATCTTGCTGAGTTTCTTAAGTTGATAACGAAATAAATATTAATTAAAATAAATTGTGCCAGTGGCCGTAACAGTCACTGGCACAATTATTTTATAACAATTTGCCAAACAAGCAGCAACAAAAACTTGAATAAGAGAGACGATTTTCGCAAATTTGCAGAAAAAAAATGGCCGAAGAAATCTTATTCATAGTGAACCCCATTTCGGGCACAGGCAAACAGAAACATTTGAACGCCATACTTGAGAAAACGCTGGATTTCAACGCTTTCAACCCGACCATTCTCTACACCAAACACGCTGGCCACGCCACCGAACTGAGCCGCGAGGCCGTTGGCAAATACCGCTATGTGATTGCCGTTGGCGGTGATGGGACGGTTAACGAAGTGGCGAAAGGGCTGACAGGCACCGACGCCACCATGGGCATCATTCCTGTGGGTTCGGGCAACGGACTGGCACGCCACCTGAACATCCCGATGAAAATGGACGAAGCCGTGAAAGTCATCAACAAGCAGTTGGTCAAACGCATTGACACTGTGAAGATTAACGACGAGTTGTCGGTCAATGTGTCGGGCACAGGATTCGACGCGCATGTGGCACACAAATTCGCCAAGAACGGCAAGCGCGGCTCCATTCCGTACGTGAAAATCGCGGCAACCGAGTTTCAGCAATACAAGACACAGGCATACAAAATTGTGGCCGACGGGCAGCCGATGTTCCGCAACGCTTTCATGATTAGCCTTGCCAACTCGACGCAGTTCGGCAACAACGCGCTCATATCGCCCGAAGCGAAGATTGACGACGGCCTGGTTGACATCTGCATCTTGTCGGAATTCCCGAAGGTGGAGGCTCCTGCAGTGGCCGCCCGGCTCTTCAACCGCACCATGCATAAGTCGAATTTTATTGAAATTGTGCGCGCAAAATCGGTCCAGATTGACACCAACCACCCCATCATCTGCCACATTGATGGTGAGCCCGTGGTTTTCGACGATATGCTCAATATTGAGGTGCAGCCGGCATCGTTAAGCATCATCTACAACGATGAAATTCAGAAACCTATCATCACCAACATCGAAAGAGAGTTTACGAAACTGATTGTCAATGCCAAAGGCGGACTTTTTGGCAACAAAAAGAAAATCGACGCGAAATGAAAAACGTAATTTTTGATTTGGGCGGTGTAGTCTTTTCGCGCGACAAAAAGTTGTGCTCCAGCGATTTAATTGCGTTTTGGAAAATCATTCACGCCACCCCTACTCCGAATTTCTGGCTTGAGTTCGACCGCGGCACACTGACGTGGGAAGAGATGGTTCTGACCATGACCGAAGTAATGCAAATGCCTTATAATCATTGCGATGAGATTCTGAAAGAAGCCATAGCGCAAACACGGCCCGTGGCTGCCACAGGCGAGCTGATTGGGCAGCTGAAAAAGGCTGGTTACAAGTTGTTTGTGCTGTCGAACATGTCGTTCGAATTTATCGCCGACTTCCGCAAATACCCGATTCTCAATGAGTTCGATGGCGAGGTGATTTCGTGCTACCACAATCTGATTAAACCCGAACGCGCCATCTACGAATTGATTTCCAACAAGTTCGGACTCAACCCCGTCGAAACGCTTTTCATCGACGACAAACCCGTGAACACCGTTGCGGCCGCCGACTTTGGATTCAATGTCTTCAACTTCGACCGCGAGAATCCTGAGAAAGCGTGCGATAAGTTGCGGAAGATACTGATTTAATGTAAATTATGCACAAGCAAAACACTATTTGCTGCTAATCGATTTCGACAGATTTGGTAATATTTCAATTTAAATTCCATACAACTTTTCCCTTTCATCTTTTGCCATAGGTATTATTTCAAACAAATTATATCTTTGTAAAACAAATAATAAGATAAAGGGAGGTTGTTATGGCAGCAATGGCTCTTAAAGAAAAGGCAATGAACTATTTTGCGGCACTCGATGACGAGAAAGCACAAATGGTTATATCGTATATGGAAACAATTGAAATGTCAGCACATAAAAAGTCGAAAAGCATTGCCGACCTGAAGGGAAAAATCCAATTTGCCGACGGCTACGACTACAAAGCGTTGCGGGGGGAAATATGATTTTGGTGGACACTTCCGTTCTTATCAATTTTTTCCGTGGCAGAGAAACCACAGGAACAATCTTTTTGGAGCGTTTAATCAACGAGGATAAACCATTCTGCATCAATGAATTCGTCTTTCAAGAGATTTTGCAGGGCGCAAAAAACGAGAAAGAATTCGCAACACTAAAATCCTACCTTAGCGATATACCATTGTATTCACTAAGACAAGGTGTTAAATCATTTGAAAACGCCGCCCAACTGAATTTCCGCTGTCGAAGAAATGGCGTTACTATCCGCAGTACAATCGATTTAATAATCGCCGAAACCGCTATTGAAAACAATATTCCATTGCTTTGCGATGATGATGACTTTGTGAATATGGCCCGCATAATTTCGGAATTGAAATTGGCAAAATAATTACCCGCCCACTTCTTCAAAACTTTTCCCTTTCATCTTTTGCCATAGAAATTATATTTGCAACCGCTAACAAAAACGCGAGAAATGGCAAAACAGACCTGGCGACCTGGAACAATGATTTATCCGCTGCCTGCGGTGCTGGTGAGTTGCGGCCGTATGGACGGCGAGCGCAACGTCTTCACCGCATCGTGGACAGGCACCATCTGCTCCGACCCGCCGATGTGCTATGTCTCAATCCGCAAAAGCCGCCACTCGTACAACATAATCAAAGAGACTGGCGAGTTTGTCATTAATCTGACTAACAGCGAGTTGGCAAAAGCAACGGATTGGTGCGGCGTGAAATCTGGGCGCGAAGTGGACAAGTTTGAAGCGATGGGGCTGACGCCAATCAAAGCCACACAAGTTGCCGCCCCGATGATTGACGAATCGCCTGTCAACATTGAGTGCAAAGTGGTTGAGATAAAGGAACTTGGCACGCACGACATGTTCATTGCCAACGTTGTTGCAGTGAACGCCGACACAAAATACATGAACCCCGAAACGGGCGCCTTCGACCTTGGCGCAGCCGATATGATTGCCTACATGCACGGCCAATACTACAAGTTGGGCAAACGCATTGGCAAGTTCGGCTGGACGGTTGAGAAGAAGCGCAAATAGCATTGGATAGATACTTGAAATTCAGCGATTTTCGGTAGAACTATGATTGGCAGCATAAAATCGATTTTCAAATTCCGCATAAAGATTCCGTTTATTGAACGGCTTCACATCTGGCGCGGCATACACCTAACTGAAAATCAGTTTATTCTGCTTTTGAGTTTCGTTGTCGGACTGCTGAGCGGACTGGCTGCCGTAATTCTGAAAAACACTATCCACCTCACCTATCAGTTTGTGCTGAAGGCAATTAACTCGGGGTTCGGAAGTTATATCTACCTTGCATTGCCAGCCGTGGGCATTTTGCTCACAACACTCTGGATAAAATTCCACGTAAAAGACAACATCTCGCACGGCATTACCCGCGTATTGTTCTGTATATCACGCAAAAACGGCATTATCAAGGCGCACAACACCTACACTGGCATTGTGGGCAGCTCGCTCACCATTGGCTTTGGTGGTTCGGTTGGTGCCGAAGCGCCGATAGTGCTCACGGGCGCGGCCATCGGCAGCAATCTGGCGCGGCTTTTCAAACTTAATTATAAGCAAGTTATACTGATGATTGGCTGCGGCGCCGCGGGTGCTGTGGCTGGCATTTTCAAGGCCCCGATTGCGGGGTTGGTCTTCACTCTGGAAGTGCTGATGCTCGATATGACAATGGCTTCGCTGGCGCCGCTCTTGATTTCGGCCGTCACAGCCACGCTGATGTCGTACTTTTTCCTGGGCAGCGAAGCCACGCTCTGCACCCTGCCTCAACCGCCAACCTTCGAACTGCACAATATTCCTCTCTATCTGATACTTGGCGTTGCCGCCGGACTTATCGGATGGTACTTCACGGCAACTTCAATGCGAATGGAAAAGTGGTTCAGCAAGATACTGAACCCGTGGAAGAAAATAGCCATCGGCGGTGTGATTCTTGGACTGCTCATCTGGCTTTTCCCGCCACTCTTCGGCGAAGGTTATGATGCTCTGCGCGAGATACTTACGGGCAATGGACAGCGTATTCTTGACCACTCAATGTTCAGCCAGTTCGGCAATGGTGTCTGGGTTGTTGTGGCGTATTGCGCTCTAATGCTGATTTTCAAAGTGATAGCCACCTCGGCAACCACGGGCGCAGGCGGCATTGGCGGCGTGTTCGCGCCATCGCTTTTTATGGGCGGAATACTCGGCTATATGATGGCGCATCTGCTTAACTGTCTGGGATTTATCAGCGTAAGCGAAGTGAATTTCGCCCTTGTGGGAATGGCGGCTTTCATGTCGGCATTGATGCACGCACCACTCACGGGCATCTTCCTGATTGCCGAAATCACTGGCGGCTACAATCTGTTTGTTCCGCTGATGGTGGCATCGGTAAGTGCTTATGTGACAATCTATTATTTTGAACCACACAGCATCTACACCAAACGTCTGGCGCAAAGCGGCGACCTGATAACCCACAACAAAGACCGCGCCGCCCTGACGCTGATGCGTCTTGAAAAGGAGGTTGAGCACGACCTGACCGAAGTGGGCCCCGACCAAACTCTGCGCGACCTTGTGAACGCCATCTCGCACTCGCGCCGCAACATTTTCCCCGTGGTCGATGAAGAAGGCAAACTGATGGGAATCGTCCTGCTCGACGACATCCGCAAGATAATGTTCAACACCGAAATGTACGACAACACCTACATCTACGAGTTGATGGTGATGCCGCCCGACACCGTAAAAACCACCGATACAATGGATGTGGTGATGGAGAAATTCGAAAAGTCAGGCGCATGGAACCTGCCCGTTATCAAGAACGGGCTTTATATGGGATATATTTCAAAATCAAAGATTTATACTGCCTATCGCAAGGTACTTCTGAACTTCGCGGAAGAATAAATATGGTGGTTCTCTTGCAGAGAGGAAATTATTTTTTGCGCTAACCGATTTATGCCGATTTAAATCCGAATTAAATGCAGTAGAGACGCCAAATTATGACGTCTCTACCACAATATCAAATATTTACCAATTAATCATTCCACAACAACCCTCTTCACCACATCTCCTGTTTTTACAATGTAAACACCTGAAACATTGACGGTTATTGTCAGCGTTCCCGTAGAGACGCGCCATGGCACGTCTCTACCAGCACGGCCTACCAATTTGCCCATTGCATCATAAACGCGAATTTCATCTGTGGCGTTTTCTACCACAATGGTGTTGCCAACGGCGTAAATTGTTGGTTCTATGGCTGATTTATCCTCAACGCCAACAATTCGCCCATCCGTTTCTATATTCCATCGCTCGTTTGTTTAAATTGGTTGATGCCAGGTATCCCATCTCCACCAATTCCTGGAAATCTGTTCTGGCAGTCCCTGCAGAGACGTCAAACTGCGCGGCTAATTCTTTCCAGTGTTTAAAGTATTGGAAAGAATTGGAATGTTATGCACAGTTAGGATTAGGACCAAATTTATTCCAATTCTTTCCAATTTATTCAAGATTGGAAAGTTTTTCTTATATTTGTAACTGTTGTTAACAGTATTGTTTATGATAGAAACACCACCAAAGATTGAAAACGATGAACTCTTTGAGGCATTGACAACCCCACTTAATGAGGACATTTCAATCCTTGTCGATAGAATTAATGAAGAATACGAATATTGGGATACCGTAAAATATAAAAAGTGTCCCAAGAACTGCTCTTCAAAGAAATTGTGGGCTTATGTAAAAGCATCACGAATGAGAAATACGATTCGTGTATGGAACAAATATGGAATTAAGTTTGGCATTACAAACCAAATGCAACGTATGTGCCACGAATTTGATATGAATTTTGGCGGCTTTTGGGGCACAAATACTATCATTCCAGAAGATAGTAAAGAACGGTATTTGGTTAGTTCATTGATGGAAGAGGCCATATTTTCCAGTCAAATGGAAGGGGCTGCAACAACTCGTCAGGTAGCGAAGGATATGCTTCGAAAGAAAATGACACCTAAAGATAAGTCGCAACAAATGATAGCCAACAACTATCAGACCATCCAGTTTGTTGTGCAAAACCAAGACACACCATTGACAATGGAATTGTTGCAGCATATTCATAGACTTATGACAGAAAACACATTGGACAATCAGGAAGACGCTGGCAGATTCCGTACAAATGACGATGTGGTTGTGGAAAATGAAATTACTCACGAAATAGTACATTGTCCACCTTCCTATACTGAAATACCTGCGTTCGTGAATGATTTATGCAAATTCTTCAATGAAGAGAAACCTAAAATCTTTATCCATCCCATTATTCGCGGTATTATCATACATTTTATGATTGCCTATATGCACCCATTTGCTGATGGGAACGGAAGAACGGCCAGGGCTCTCTTTTATTGGTATATGCTGAAGCAGAAATATTGGCTGACGGAATATCTTTCTATATCGAGAGTTATTGCCAAATCGAAAAAGTCATATGAGAAATCGTTCCTATATGCCGAAGCTGATAATAATGATATTGGCTATTTCGTATCATATAATCTGCGAGTGTTAGACATCTCTTTCAAACAATTACAAGGTTATCTTAAACGGAAACAGGAAGAAAAGATGGCGGCGAACACATTCTTGCAATTAGGCGACATTAATGACCGTCAAGCTCAAATTATCAAAATGTTTGTTGACAACCCCAAGGAAGTTATCACCGTCAAAGACATTCAAAGCAAATTCTTTATTAGTGCCACAACAGCCAAAGTTGACATTATGGGACTTGTTAGCCGTGGCCTTATCAATGAGTTTGCCTTTAATAAAGTTAAGAGAGGTTATGTGAGAAGTGATAAATTTGAAGACGCCGTCAAACCAATTTTAAAATAATTCTTTCCAATGTTTAAAGAATTGGAAAGAATTAGAAAGAACAGAAAATGAACCACCACGTTTTGGCGACTATATCAGACCTGTGCTGCAACCGCAATTTGAAAGTTACTGAACTTGCTGGCTTATTATTTTATACCGATAAAGGGAAGGTATGAATGATATTTCATCAGAATGTTGAATACAATTTTTTATTAATTGAAAATAGAAGTAATTTTGGAATTAACAGAATTACAGTCTTTGCTTTTGGCAAGGATGCAAATGGCATGAGTATAGATTGGAAAGAATATGAGGTTTTAGCTTTCAGAGAATGCAAACGCATATTTTCCCATTGCGAAATACAGCATAATATTTATGTCGACGGCCTTTTTTCAAAACGGAAGAGACAGATTGATATTCAGGTACGTGACCAACAAGGCCAATTGATAATCATTGATTCAAAAAAGTATAACAAGAAAGTTGACATAAAAACCGTAGAATCTTTTATCGGTATGGTAAAAGATGTAGGCGCAGATAAGGGCATTATCATTTCAGAGAAGGGCTTCTCAAAATCGGCTATAAACAGAGCTCACTATGGAGAAGACAATGTCGAGGTTGATATTCTGAACTTGCATGAATTAAGTATGTTTCAGAATGAAACGGCAATCCCATACGCAGGGAAATATGGTGTGATTGCTTTTGCCCCATTTTGTTGGATAATTGATGGCACACGAAGAAATAATATGGTCGCGTCGTTGTATAGGAGGGGCTACTCATTTGAGGAGGCTGCTCTGAATAAAGAATGGGCATACATTAACTTTTGGGATAAAGATTGTGAAATAGGAACATTGGACGAATTGGTAGCCTGGCAAAATGCCGATTTATTGGATGCAGATAAAGATGGGATAATACAAGAAATCTGCTCAGATTCCATTAGAATAAGGGTGTTTAAATCAAAGAAATACCCATGCACTGAAGTAACTTTGTATAGAGAATTTAAGCGTTTTATTCTCTTTGCTGTGCTATTTAGCCCAGACAATATGATTGACAAGAATATCGAAAAGATGAAGTTCTTTTTATTAAAAGCCTTTCCTTTAAATGTAATACAACCAAACTAGTATGATAAATAATTATCTACTTTTATAACATGTCTTTTGAAAAATAAGACATGCCATGCTTTAATGGTATTATCAAGAATTACAGTCTTTGCTTTTGGCGAGGATGGGGCAATAAGAAAACAGTATGAGTAATGTATTTGTCATAGGGAATGGATTTGATATTGATTTAGGATTGAAGACAAGGTATTCTGATTTTACAAAATCGTCGTTTTGGCCTTCAGCCACAAAAGACAAAGCTGTTGCAAACGACAATGGTCTAGTAAAAGTGTCTTACCCGAAACTGCCAATGTTGGATAAATTCATTCAGAGTGCCAAAGACAAAGAAAATTGGTTTGACCTTGAAAAAGAATTGTTGGCGTATACTAAAAATGAGCGAACGGGAGAAACTAATTATGACACCAGAAACGAAGTACAAGGAATGGTGGAACAAAATGTCGCTTATTTCAACAAACTTCACAATTCACTGAATAACTACATTTTAGACATTCAAAACAATTCGGAAATCAACAAAGATTGTAGGGCGAAAAATGTTCTTTCGGCAGTTATTGAAAATGGCTATTTTGAAAACATATACTCGTTTAACTACACCAATCTGATTGCGTTGGCAAAGCGGTTAGGCATTACCCAAGATTTTAAATACTATCATCTTCACGGCAATGTTTCTGAAGGCACAATTATTTTAGGGGTTGATGAAACGCCGCTGCGAAAAGGATATGAAATCTTTCATAAATCTTCGAGCAGATATTACCGCTCTCACAATCTGTATAATGCGCTGACTGCGGCCGAGGAAATAGTAATATTTGGTTTGTCTTTTGGCAGTATCGACTATAGTTATTTTGACAGATTTTTTAAACAAATATCAGAAGGTGAGTCAATTGCCGACGACAAAAAACAATATATCACCGTCTTTACGAGAGACGACAAATCAAGATTGAATATCATTTCTAATCTGAGAAATATGGGCATTAACATTCAACGTTTGTATGCTCAATCTCATTTTCAGATAATATGTAACTCGGATGATGTGGAGAAAAAAGAATTATCTGATTTCTATAATAGATTAAAGAAACCCAGTTATTTAACAATATAAAATGCAATACCCGACAAATTTCACCCCTAATACAGAATAGCGTCAAATCGTATCGGGTATGGATTATGCTTGATGCGACGCCGCAGGCGCCAACTTTTTGTAATTTGAATTAAACGCAGTAGAGATGCCATATTATGACGTCTCTACCACAATATCAAATATTTACCAATTAATCATTCCACCACAACCCTCATCACCACATTCCCTGTTTTTACAATGTAAACACCTGAAACATTGACGGTTATTGTCAGCGTTCCCGTAGAGACGCGCCATGGCACGTCTCTACCAGCACGGCCTACCAATTTTCCCATTGCATCATAAACCAAAATTTCGTTGGTGGCATTCTCAACAATAATGATTTTGCCAACGGCATAAATTATTGGTTCTGCGGTGGCCTCATCCTCAATGGCGGTGACGGCACCAGCGGCGAAATATGCCGTAAGAATCTGATTGTCTGAAATTGAGAACTCGTAAGGGTTGGCGGTTTCACCGTTGCTCCACTGCACAAAATGGTAGTTCTGATAGGGTTTGGCAAGACAGCTCACCATATCGCCGTAACTGTAAACGCCACTGCCCGACACCATTCCCATATCGGCATTATTCTGCGAGAGAACCACATTGTACTGCTCGGGAACAAAAACCGCCTTGTAAGTTGCATCGGCTATGACGCGGATGGTGCGCGGGTTATCGGTGCGGCCATCGCTCCATTGGCTAAAAAGGTAGTGCTGGCGCGGTGTGGCTGACAGCGTGGCCTCGGTGCCGCTAACGTATTTGCCAGAGCCGCTTACTGTGCCTCGCGCCGTGTCTGACGGCACAACAGTGATGCTGAACTCCAGCATTTGCTCGAAGTTGGCCACCACCGTGGTATCGCTCTCAATGGTGATGATGCGCGGGTTGGCCGTTGTGCCATCGCTCCAGCCTGTGAAGTAGCAACCTGCGGCGGCTGTGGCCGAAACCGTTATCTGCTGCCCATAATCGTAATTGCCTGAACCTGTGACTGTTCCTTTTGCGCTGTCGGCGGATGCAACCTGAAGCCTGTGGCTGTCGATTGCAAACTCGGCGCTGAAAGCCATATCTTGTTCAACCACTAATTCTTGTGATATTGTTTTGACACCATTACTCCAACCAGTGAAATGGTAATGCGGATTTGGCACCGCTTTCACCTCAACGACCGTGCCATAGGCGTACAGCCCGCCGCCGTTCACCGTGCCAAACTCCTCGGTACGGCTTGTGGCTGCAACGGTGAAACTATCAATTGCAAAAGTGGCCACTAATTGCGTATCGCTTACGACTTGCAATGTGCGCGGGTTTTGGCAATTGCCATCAGACCAACTTACAAAATGATGATGGGAAGCAGGTGTGGCTGTAATTTTAGCCTGCGAAGAATACATTATTGAGCCACCGCCAGAAACGGAACCCATTGCAGTATTGTTGCTTGATATCTGCAGTTTGTTGTATTTATTTACAAATGAGGCAACTAATGTGGTGTCTTTCAAGAGTTTCAATCGACGGGGGTTGTCTGTAATACTGTCACTCCAACATACAAAAAGACAATCTGGGTTAGCTGTAGCAGTTATGGTGTTTGTTGTGTTGTAGTTGAATGTTCCGTTACCCGACACACTTCCTTTTGCTGGATTATTTGACTTTAAAGTAATCCGATATTGATTTACAGCAAATTGAGCTTGAAATTCGACATCACTTGTTAATGTGATTGTACGTGGATTATCGGTTACACCATCGCTCCACTGTGTAAAATGATGGCCATAATTTGCTATTGCACTGACAGTTATTGTTTCGCCATACTTGAAATAAGTAGTATTGTTTGAAGTGTAACCCATTACATTATCGCTACTTGAAATGTTGGCGGTAACATTTTTCTCGAAAAATGCAGTGAGAACCGAATCTTGTGTAACAGCAACTGTGCGCGGATTCTCCGTGTTACCATCGTTCCAATGGCTGAAAATGAAACCGTTAGTGCCAGTGGCTTCAATTATAGCATTAGTATTACTACACGTAGGCTGTTGCCGAATAGTTACATTGCCCATAGCCACATTATCTGATTTGGCTTCAATCGTATAAGGAATTTCGTTATCAATAAATGTTACAAAATCTTTCCAATAATCTGTTGATTTATATACTTTTGCATTCCCGCACGTCACAAAAACAGGAATATTTTTGTCAACAGACAGGAAAGTTTGTGAATTAATTGTTGGCGGTGTCAGGCATTTTATATTCATTGACTCAATATTGTAACAATTAGTAAATGCACCATCGCCAATTGTTGTCAATGAAATCGGAAGCACAATCGATGTCAGCCCTGTACAACCATTGAACGCATCACTGCCAATGTTTTCGACCGAATAACCGATATTTGCTGCGGATAACCCTGTGCATTCGTAGAACGCACTGTTTCCAATGCTTTTCACTGTATTGGAAATGATGATTTTCGTCATATTAGTATGATAGTGGAATGCGTTTGCCGAAATACTGGTTACTTTGCACTTTGTGTAGACATTAATGGCGATTTCATTGGGAATCTCGACTATGCTGTCATTCCCCAAATATCCTATAATTTCAGCCTCATATAGTTCATTATTTGTTACACGGTATGCAAAATCGCCATCGAATTTAGAACCCCAGAACACACAACAATTAGAAGAAATACGGCTATTGTTCCACCCCGCAGGTTTGCTACCTATTTCCATAGCACAATAGATATTAAGATGTTCGCATTTCTCGAAGGCATAGTCGCCGATGTACGTAACCGAATTAGGTATGCCAATTGATGTTAGGCCGTTGCAATTGTAAAACGCTCTGTGTGGCAAGTAGTTGCTTCCTGTAATAATCACTGTTTTCAGCGTTGTTGGAATGTAATAGTTTGTGGGATAAAAAACACCACCACTGGATGGCCTGTAATATTGTTGAGTTGCGGTTCCCCCGAAGTAGGTATTTGTGCCAAAAATATGTCCCAAAGGTTGTTGAGAATTGTCTGTGGCGGATTGCGCTTTGTCACCCACAAATGGCAAAGAAATTGACACCAATGACGAACAACCACTGAAAGCACCTAAACCTATATTGGTAACAGAGTTTGGAACTATTACTGTTATTAAATTGCCACAATCTTTAAATGCATCAGCCACAATATTAGTAACGTTATAAATTATTCCATCGTTTTCTACTGTTATTGGAATTGAAAGTTCTCCCGTGAGTTCGGTTGAACCTTTGGCAACAGAAACGTTGGTAGTGCCATCTATAATGGTGTAGTTCAGACCGTCAACAGTAAAAGTTTGAGCCAAAGCGTTTGCTACGATAAGCACTATAAATGAAAGGGTTATAAATATACGTTTCATAGGACAACGGTATTTAAAAATCGTTTTTTTCGTAGATTTTATCACGTTTTATGTTGCTGCTTTTCTCAACTATGTAATAGTACCCGAACTCAAACAAATGCATATCAGAAGCCAATGCAACATAATTGTTAAAATGCTCTGTGTCAGAATCTAACTTTTCTTTATTTTGAAAAATTGCATACAAGAACCACCATTCAGGTCTTGTTATTTGAGAGTAAAAGTATTTAGTATAAAAGCTTTTCTCATTTTTCTTATTGTCTTTCAGGTATTGCAAAATCATACATATACTGTTGAACCACGGGGAATGGTAGTATTTTTGCATAAAATCATCTTTTCCATAATCAACAAGCATAGCTTCCTCACCTTGCAAATGTTCTGTCAAACTTTCTATTTCTTTAATTTCATCATTAGTTAACTCTTTGGATACGTATTTAGAAGGAATCATTACAATCCTTTGCTCATCTTCCTGTGTTTGAGAATTGTAATCAAACGGTATATAATGGAAGGTTTTAATAGCTTCCAAACACTCTTTATGTATGCGAATAAGATTGAAAAATGTTGATTCAAATTGTTGCTTTTCAGTTAATTCACTTTGACTTTTATAGGTTAAATAAACCATAATGCAAGCAATACCAGCGACTACAGTTCCAATAATTCCTCCGACAAAATCGCCTAACTCACCATAAGACAAACCTTTGCCAGCACAAACATTTATAAAATGGTAATTAGAAAATACATTTTGACCATTAAGCCAACAATTATAAGGTATTAACAGAGCTATAACTGCTACCAATAAAAAAACTAATATCCACATCCATTTTTTCATCTTCTCTATCTATTTTATAGTTTTCCTTTAGATAAGTCAATTGCTTCAAGACCATATTTATTTCTCACTAATTCTGTTATTTCTTGCTTGTAATTATCGGACATTTTTGTGCCTAAATAAACGGCTTTAATGCACTCTTTGGCTATGGGAACCCGACGATTCTCATCATCCACTGCGCTGAACCCCCTTTTATAGATTCTCCATTCTTCTTCTTTACAAAATGGGTTGGTTCTTTTGGTAAAATAATTTGTTAAAAATGAATACATCCAGTATTCTTCCAATTGTTTGATTTTGGGCAATTCTTCTTCGTAAGAAATACTATGAATAGCACCTTTTGTACAATCAAACAATAAATTGGTATCGTACTTTATACAAAAACCTGTTGAGTTTCCTCCATATTTTTCCCACATATATTCATTATCGAATCTCAATGTCAGACTTAATATGCCAAGCATTTTATTATCAATATCTTGGCGTTCACGTTCAAATTCTATTATTTTTTCAGGATGCAATAATGGAGAATCAATTTTTTCAGCTTCTGAAGTCAATTTTTGGTCATCCCACTCTGAATATTTCTTGTGTAAATCTTGTTTGAGCAATTGAATAATATCTTCTTTTCTGTTCGGGTATTGTTTAGGTAAACGACAATCTTTTTCATCGTCTTCAAATTTGATTGGCGATGACAAATAAACTATCGGCTCTGTTAGAAACATAAGGTCATTCTTGTTATCGGCACGCCTATATTTATATAAAAATTCAGGG
Organism: Salinivirgaceae bacterium; assembly: GCA_017645945.1. GTDB lineage: Bacteria > Bacteroidota > Bacteroidia > Bacteroidales > SZUA-534 > RUG13583. The sequence continues at coordinate 6,174 of JAGCNL010000022.1, read as the reverse complement.
TACTCTTTATCACCATATTTTTCTAAATCACCAATATATCTCTGTCTATCAATTAGTATCATAATTTATTCTCCTTTATTATTTTTATATATCACTTCGTTTCAAAAACAACTTCCTCGCCATACACCGTGCCAATGACGTTGGTGGCGTATGCGCGAGCATAATAAGTGATACCACTTTGCAAACCTGCAATATGACTTGTAAAATCACCAGTGCCTGAACCGTCGGCAGTGTGAGCGTTGGCAATGGTTGGCGCAGGTTGTGTGCCGTAACAGATGCCGCGGGCTGTACAAGCAAATCCGCCATCGGTGCTAACCGTGCCGCCCAAAGTGGCGGTTGTGGCTGTAATGGCGGCAGTGTCAACGGCGGCAGTCAGAACGTTTGGCAATCCGCTCAAAGTGGTAAACATTTGCTGTTCGCCATAACCAGTGCCTGATACATTGGTGGCGTATGCCCGAACATAATAGGTGGTGCCTGGCTCAAGGTCGGTTAACAAGCAGGCAAATGCACCAAGCCCAAGACTGTCAATGGTATGATTATTCATTATTGTGGGTTGCTGCGCAGTGCTCCAGCATACACCACGTGCAATAATGCCAAATCCGCCGTCTGCCATTGCCTCACCGTTGGCGGTGGCTGCAGTGGCTGAAATATTTGTAACTGTGTCGGTTACAACTGTTGGCAGACCGTCGGCAGTACGAAATTCATATTGTTCACCATACCCTGTACCATAATTATTGGTGGCGTATGCCCGAACATAATAAACGGTGTTCACGCTCAAACCTGTCAGTTGGCTAGTGAACTCTCCTGGGCCGCGTCCGTCGGTAGTGTGCGGGTCGCTGACGGTGGGCAGTTGAAGGGTGCTCCAGCATACGCCGCGCACTGTTACGGCCGAGCCGCCAACTTCGGTAACATTCCCTCCAGCCGCAGCCGAGTTGGCCGCAATGGCTTGCACCGAGGTTGTCAGAACCGTAGGCGGCACTGGCCCCTGCACCTGCACAACACCAAGATTAAACTGCTGATTGCCAAACGGGAAACGGGTGAACTGCACATCGCGGCTGCCGTAGAGCGAGTCGGCCTCAATCAGCAGATAAAAGTTGCGGTGCACATCTTCGGGCGTTACCGCGATGCTGAAACTGCCGTCGGCCTCGGTCAGCGTCACGTCGGTGATGGTTTTGCCGTCGGTCTTGCTCACACGCATTCCCTCCACAGGCTGGCTGTTCTGGTTATTGATTACCGTTCCCGTGCAAATGGTTTCGCCATAAATACCTTCATCTTCAAGGCTTTTAATGCAACCCGTCAGAATAAATATTTCGCACAGAACACACAGAATCCACAGAATTCTTTTCATAGTTGCTTTATTTTGACTTCAGACACTTTCAATTCTCAATTTCAAAACTTTATTCTCATCGCTACACCAGGCGTCACTCGTTCATTTTCAGGCAGAACCGTCGGATATAGCGAAATGCCGTCTTTGTATTTCGGTTGCATAGTGTAGGCGCGGAACAGATTATAGACATACAGTCCTGCCGCTGCGCCCCAAATCACATAACTGGCATCGCGCAGTCGGTTATAGGATGTGTGGGCATCAGAATAGTCGGAATACGACACACCCTCACGTTTCATCACATCAAGTTTTTTCTGTGCCGACAAATAACAGTAAGCACCAGCGCCAGCAAGTCCTGCCTCGCCCAGCAGTGTGAGCGTTCCTTCAACATAGTGCCGTTTGCCAATCTGCCCCAAACCAGGAATAAACATTGATTTCAACAACGCATTACCATCTTTAAACTCTTGATTTACATTGCATTCGTTGTATGCAGGCGCATCCATTTTAATATTGGCGTTTTCAGCCACCTGACACAGCACATAAACCCTGTAGGTTCCGTTCGGCAGACGCTCCGTCCACTCGCAAACCTTGTTTGTTGGTATGTTGAATGTCGATGACAGCACCGCAAAATTGTCGCCTCGCTGCACTGCGTTGTTAATGTCCGCCGTATTCACGGGTTGCCCCAGACGGTTGCCCGTTTGTTGGAAAACCCTTGCAATGGATTGTGTCCGCGCCTCGTTTTCCGAATTCGCCACTGCCGCTTCCATCACAAACCGATAGGTGTTGTTTTTGGCTTTAGGCAGCTTGTAAATCCATTGCGGCTTGTTTTGCGCCGATGCGGCGACAGCCACCACAATCAGCAAAGCCGATAATAGTATCTTTCGCATAACCCGTTGCTATTCAAAATATTTCTTATTTCGTTCCTCGAATTTTTCACGGTCAAGCACCACTCGCGTCCGTTCGTTTTCTGATAGTCCTTTCTCCATTTCCGCAGCAAGTTTCTTCTTCGAAATCTGAATGCCAATCCACGATTCATAGTTGCCAGCGTCAGTGCGGAACATCTTCTCGCAGATTTGCTCCGCATCGTTCAATGTGCGCTCCACAGCCATCTGTAACTCGCCCTCAATCAGTCGGGCAATGTCCTCTTGCTGTGCATTGCCAGCCAACGTCCGCTGATAATCTGTGGTAATGCCCTTCACTGTACCGCCCAACTTCTGGTTAATCATACTTTTTGCAGCGTTCAATGCAGCAGTACGCGCATTCTGTTGATTCACATTCGTTGCCGTTCCCGACGAGCGGAAATAGTCGGCATCATCGTACACCTGACACGGAATGTCCATCTCAACTCCTCGTCCAACCGATGTTGTCTGTTTTTGTGTTCCACACGATACCATTAATGTTGCCAATGCAACCACCGAAATAAAATGTTTTACTCTCATAGCTTTTAGTTTTTATAGTGTTAATACTCAATAATTCTGTTACTTGTAATCATTCGCTTTTGGCAATAAAAAAAGCATAGATTGAAACTGTATCTATGCCCTGAGGTCCTAGGAAAACCCACCCAACCAGATAAGTACAACCTATGCAGCTGCATAAGTGCACTATTCGTTGTGATTGGGTTTTTGCCTTAAAATTTCCTAGGTTCCAGGGCACTACCAAATAAGCGACTAATGTCAATATGTCTTTAAATCAAAATTTTATCTGTTTTTAAAACTCCTTTTTTACCAATTAATAAAACAAATCAACTATCGACAAGACGCTTTAGCACAGCCGATAGTTGCGTAAATGTAAATAAAAATAAGCGATTATGTTAAAAGTTGTTTTTGGGGAACAGGCCGCCGATACTAAACAAACATCGCCATATAATGCGGCAGAGTGATTTTCGGGGGCAGACTACCAATGTTGCCGTCTATCAGTTTGTACACCACGGCGGGGTTGTGCTGCTCAATATATTCGTTTAACGAATAGGTCATTCCGTTTTTCGATTTCACCTCAACCGGCACAACTGCACCGTTTTTCTCGAAAACAAACTCAATCTCTTGCGTGTTATCGGCTCGTTTAAAATAGTTTAACCCGATTTTGCGTTTGTTGAGCATATCGAAAATAAGGTTTTCGTAGATACCGCCTTTTGCCGGACCTTTCAATTGATTTTTCACCAAGGCAATCTGTGTCTCGGTGCCAAAAAGGGCCGTTGTTATGCCTATGTCGGTGCCGTAAACCTTGAAATTCTCGTATTGCTCGTAAGCTTTCAGCGGTATCTCGGGCAGCGACACGTTCCTCACCGATTTTACCAAACCAGCATCTTCGAGCCACGCGAGAGAACTACCATACTTTCTTGCCGAACCCATTTTCTCAATGGTCTTGAATTGGAATTTTGTGTATTCCTTGGCCAATTGCTTCGGAATCGAGTTGTAGCACATTTTAATTTTGGGCTTGTCAACGTTCGAAGCATAATGCTGAATATCATCCTCGTAGGCTTGCAAAATCTTCTGCTGCACCTCAAACGCCTTGTAAAAATTCGATGTTGCCACAAACGTGTTCACCACCTCGGGCATTCCGCCCACAACAAGATATTCGCGCAGCAACTGCTCATATTTTTCGTTTATTTCGGTTGGTACAACTTGTTGTTTCTCAAAATATTCTCGTAGAATTGCCACTGCTTGCTCCTGAATGCCGCAAGCCCACAGAAATTCCTCAAAATCGAGCGAATGCATCTCAACCTCACGCTCGTAACCCACTGGTATTGAGATTTGTTTCTCCAACTCAACATCGTTCACCGACTGGTTGTAATGGATTCCGAGCAAACTGCCCGAAGCGATTATGTCGTACCGGTTGTCGATGGCCAAAAACTTCAACGCTGTCCGTGCCTTCGGGCAAACCTGAATCTCATCAATGAAAATCAGCGTTTTGTTTTCTACAAGACGAACGTTTTTCAAACTGATTTGCAGACGCTTGTAAATTTCCGCTGGTTCAAGCGAGCCTTCAAAAATCTCCTTATGCTCTGGATTTTTAAGCAGATTTATGTAGATGTAGTTCTGCCCATAATTCTCGCGTCCAAAGGTGTCGATAATGAATGTTTTCCCAATTTGCCGCGCTCCATTCACCAAAAGGCACTCCTGTTTTTTCTCCTTTTTCCACCTGACCAAATCGTTGTAAAATTTTCTTTTTAACATAATCTTTAAAATCTGTCAGTTAACAACAAATTTGCCACGAATTTGACGATGCAAATATATAAAAATGCCACGAATTTGACGATAGTCCTCTTAAAAATTGCCACGAATTTGACGATATCACCCTTAAAAATTGCCACGAATTTGACGATGATAGGTGAACACACCAGCAAAATATTCCTTCCAAAACACAAAAAAGCCCGCCACAATCGGCAGGTCTCTTTCATATCTTTCCGAGGGTAATTCTGTTCGCGCTATTTGGTGCAGCTATCGTCTTCCAACACCTAATACCTAATCACGATAGCTATCAGGACCAACACCCATCATCAAGCCTTCGCCGTTGGCGTTCCAAAACCGCTCATTGGGAAACGGCCAGCAGGGCCTTCTGCCAGATTAATCTTGCCGAACGATGCCTCGTACTTTGAGATGTTGTCTTGCAAGGCAAAAAGCAGACGTTTGGCGTGCTCTGGCGTAAGGATGATGCGCGATTTGACACCAGCCTTTGGCACTCCAGGCATAACACGCGCAAAATCAAGCACAAACTCTGATGTTGAGTGTGTGATTATGGCTAAATTAGAATAGATTCCTTGTGCCACATCGTCAGTCAGTTCAATGTTCAACTGTTTGTTTTGCTGTTGTTGTTCGCTCATAGTCAGATATTTTTTTCAAAAGTAACAATTTGTCAATCGCAGTGCCTCAATCCGCCGAAAAATCTTTCTATAACGGATGAGAATCAATTTATGTCGATTCCAGTTCCATCAGAAATCATTCTGGTTGAACTGGTTAGAAACAAAAAAGGCCACCCTCTTGGGCAGCCTTTTTCTGTAATATCTTGAAGATTATTCTCCGTCTTCAATATCAGCACCTGTCTCAGAAGTCATTTCCATAATCTCCTGGTCAACAGTGTAGTCATCGTCGTCGATGCTGCGTTTGCTGGTCAGAGCCTCATACTCATCCTTCGAACCCACAATCAGGTCAGAGAACAAGCGTGTGCCTGTACCTGCAGGAATCAAGTGACCAACGATAACGTTCTCCTTCAAGCCCTCCATCGGGTCTGATTTTGCGCAGATGGCAGCCTCGTTGAGCACTTTGGTTGTCTCCTGGAACGATGCAGCCGAAATGAAGCTCTTAGTCTGCAATGCGGCACGTGTGATACCCTGCAGAACCTGGTTAGATGTTGCAGGAACGGTGTCGCGGGCCTCAACCAGACGCAAGTCCTTACGTTTCAAGATAGAGTTCTCGTCGCGCAGCTTGCGGCTTGTCACAATCTGACCTGGCTTCAAAGTTTCAGAGTCGCCGGCATCGGTAACAACTTTCTTGTCCCAAATCCAGTCGTTCTCCTCCATGAAGTCGTTCTTGTCAACCAATTGCTTCTCAAGGAACTTGGTGTCACCCGGATCGATAATCTCGACCTTGCGCATCATCTGGCGTACAATCACCTCAAAGTGCTTGTCGTTGATTTTCACACCTTGCAGACGGTAAACCTCTTGAACCTCGTTCACGATGTACTCCTGAACTTTGGTCGGGCCCATAATCGAAAGGATGTCCTGCGGGGTGATGGCACCGTCAGACAATGGAATGCCTGCGCGGACGTAATCGTTCTCCTGAACCAGAATCTGCTTCGACAGTGGAACAAGGTATTTAGCCTGCTCGCCAGAGCGCGATGTGATGATAATCTCG
>JAGCNL010000021.1 GCA_017645945.1 Salinivirgaceae bacterium | reverse complement strand
TTTATCATTATCATTCTCAGTATCTATGTAGATTTGTGTGCCGTAGCTGTTCACCTCAAACAGCTTGATTTCCTTGCCTTTGGCGGCTTTTCTTCCGCTTACCGCAAAACCTGTTGGCATTACTTTGCCGTCACTGCCGACATATATCTTTGTGCCCTCGGCATTGATTTCCAGTATTTTCTCCTCTCCTTTGGCTGCTTTGCGGCCCGATACTGCAAAACCTGTTTGTATTGGTTTGTCCGAATCTGCATCGTCAACATAAACGTGCGTTCCGTCGGCGTTGATCTCCAGATATTTTTCCTCTCCTTTTGCTGCCTTGCGGCCTGATACTGCAAAGCCTGTGCTGATGGCTTTGGTTGCATCCTCGTTGATATAAACCTGCGTGCCAGTTGAACCGACTGTGAACAAATCAGAGCCGTCTTTTGCAGCCTTGCGTCCAGAAACTGCAAAGCCTGTCGGCATCACCTTGCTGCCCGTGGTGTCTCCCTCTCCAACAAACACCTGCGTTCCCGCTGCGTTCACTGCAAAAATATTGGACTCCTCTCCTTCTTTGGCTGCCTTGCGGCCTGAAACGGCAAATCCTGTCGGCATTACCTTGCCAGCTGTATCTTCGTCATTAACAAACACGCGCACTCCGTCGGGGTAAACGGCAAAAACCACGTTGCCGTCTTTGTCCTTGACTTCAAACAGTGCGTCGCTGTCCGATTTGGGGGCGCCTGCCTGGACTGCGCTCACCTTGCCGGCGGCTGTTGCGTACATGGCGTACGGTGCGGGCTGAAGCTGGATGGTTCCCAAGTCGATATAGTTGGTGCCGCCGTTGGGGTCGGCCTCTATCTTCATCATCACCTGCATGGTGCTCCATGGCACTTTGGCAAAATCGCCCGTGGCGTTCTTACCTTTGCCCACCTCAACCTGCACGTTGCCGTACTGGTTGGTCTCGGGCGTGTGAGTCTCGCTGTAGACAACTTTTCCGTCGTGGATAAGGCTGAACTTCATTCCAACCTTCTGGTTGCTGACCAATTCACCTTGGGCGGTGCGGATAACTGCCTGATAGGCAAAACTGTTTTGGGCTTCGACGGTTGCAATCATCGCCACTGTAAGGCAGAATGCTGCCACAAGTTTTCTCAACATGAGTTTCATAATTAGTTTGTAGTTAATTGATAGTTTCTCAGCATTTTAGCACAAAAGTAACATTGCACAAAAAAGAGAGATAAACACATTTCAGCTAATAACGGGTAAACATAACAAAAAAAAACATTTGATTATCACCGCATTTCGCAATTTTTCGCACAAAAAAAACACCCTCCGCGCAGAGCTTTGCGTAGAGGGTGGTAAGAACAAAAGGTTAATTCGGCGCCTTAACAACAATGCCTGCGCTTTCTCAATTATTCCTTTTTATTTTGAGAATACACAACTTCGTTCCTGATGATGCCCGAGCCGCAGAAATAAATGCATCAAAGGTACTATATGAATCAAACAAGTCATCATCTTCACGATCAACCATTTCAATCGAATCAAAGGCACTGCTGTCATAAGTGGGATTGTCGGGGTCATCGGGATCTGGATCATCGGGCTCCATGCCACCATATTCAATATTAATTTCATCTTTACTGATTTTCCCACTTACAAAAACACACCCTTCGGCAAGGCTAAAGTTTGCTGTGACTCCTTCCACCTGCAAACTAGAATTTCCTCCATATTTGTCTATAAATTCAAGCGTAGCCTCTGTTCCTGGTTTTGTGTCAAAAACCACATTGCTTGTTCCACCGATACCAAGGACTTTTAAACCACTGTGGTTGTAAGCATACAATTTGGTTTCGCCCACAAGTGTTATTTTGAAATTAGCTGTGCCTTCTGTATAATTATTTAATTGAAGCGCACTACACCATTCATAAGCATCACACGTGAAATTATCTAATGTAATATCGTAATCGTGGGTTGCCACATCACTTTCTGCTATAATATCAACCTGTCCTGACCACAGTTGGGAACCTCGAATGACGTAAGACATTGACGGGTCTTTAATTTCCACTCTATTATCATTTACATTATAATAATAAACTCGCTTCACAGGACGAACCGGGAAACCAGTACGGCGGGGATAGCCATAACCATATTGGATGTAACTTGACCCAAATTCCAAAAGTTGCGCGTTAGAACCACTCGCTGAAGCCGTCATGTATAAACCGAGGGTTGATGCATCTGAAATACCTTTGTAAGTGAAACGACCACCCACAGGAAGGAAAATGTGCGCGTCGGTGGCTGGCGAATAATCATAACCAGAATCGTGTTTCCGCGAAGATACTTTATTTTCGCTGCTAATGACACTATAGTCCTTACTCTTGTCGACTGATTTGTAGACAATGTAGCCCTTAGCGCCCGTACCGTTGTAATTGGTTGTCCACACCCAATAGCACTCTTCTATTAGTTCACGAGCTTCGGCGGGTGTTGGTGTTACCCAACCGCTGCCCCAGTTGGAGGTGGCGGCATCATCTTCAGGGTCGAGGATGTCATCAGTGCTATTATATTTGGTGAATAATTGATTATAATCATCTGCTTCAGCTCCTTCCGGCGATGTGTATGACGATGGGAAGTTTGCCCACGTATAACCATCATCCTTGCCTTCTTTCCAAGTGAGCGGTTCAAGCGTTTCGTAGAGCGGTTGAGTCTCACTCCAAGCAATGTAATCGCCGTAACTCTGCGGACTTGTCGCACCCACGTTGGTAGTTGCCCATTTGGTACCACTCGTAAGACCTAAATCAACATAATAGTGGTCGCCATCTTTCTCCATCCACGATTGAGTCCAGCGCGTAACCGTGAAGCTTGCGCTTTGGACGGTTTTAGCAGCATTGAAGAATGCGGTAATATCACTGTATGTTGTTGAGCCTATCTGGCCGCTGAACGTACAGCCTGGGGCAACCTCGTAAGTTACATTGTCAGTTATGTCGGAACAAACACGGTAAGCATAACCGTCGCCGCTTGTGGTGAGTGAAAGCGATCCTGAGGTTGTAGCATCAAAAATCAAGCGACCATTGCCCGAACCAACATAGTCGAACGGATGGCTGTTTGAGCCTATAATGCTGTTGTTCTCCCCATCGAGCGTAATATAGTAGTTGAATGTTATCCCTATGTTGTTGTGACCCAAACCCATACCACCGCACCAATCTACAGTCTGGCGTTTGAAGTTTCTTAGCGTAATGTAATAGCTGCGTTCGGTTGTGGCATCTTCAACATCCCTACCGACATACACCTCTGGGTAGTATTGGCCGTCTGAATAATTATAATCAGCGTCCTGAGTGAGAACATACGGGTGGGCGGCATCGTTTGGCACATTGATTTTGCAATGTTGTTTGGTAATTTTACCATCTTTACCTGTGTACCAAGGATAAGTCTTGCTGTTGCGTTGTTCGGGAGTCACTAAGAATTTGACGCAATTGGTTCCGTCATCTTTGGCAAACTGGAATACTGTGGGGTACACATAGTAGCTCTCTGGATAGCTCTGCGGGGTGATGGTGCCCACATACGCTCTGTCCAGTGTACTGGCAATGGTGATAAGCTTATCGTCAACCACATATATATCGTTCGCACCATCTTCACCTTCGGGGATATAGACCGAACCTCCCATAGAGAGTGAGCCTGCCACATAAACCGCGCCGCCGTTGCCACTTGCCTTATTACCTTCAACAAGAGCTCCATCGGACAAAGTTACGCTTGCATTGCTTGCAATGTTGATGCCGCCGCCGTTGGTGGTTGCGTTTCCATTGGTAATTTTCAAATTGCTGATAACAACAGGCACGCTTGTTTCAACAGTGAGCACTGTACCAGAGTTGCCGCCATCAAGAATATCGGCGGTGTTATCAGTACCGCAGAGGGTAATTGATTGGGCCTTGCCGTCCAGCGAAGTGCCAAGAGTCTGATTGCCTGTGAGTGTACCATCAACAATGATTGTGTAATCAGTTGTTGAACCATTAATTACACCAACAGCGTCGGCAATTGTGGCAAACGGATTCTCGTAAGTGCCATCATAAGGTTCAACAGCTCCGGCTTTGACATGGAGCGTTGCAACCCGCTGCCAAACAGCCGTATAAGTGCCACTTTCAGTAACATTCACAGTGCGAGGATTGTCGGTGTTGCCGTCGCTCCATTGGCTAAAGGTATAGCCTTCGGCTGGCGTGGCAGTGAGTGTAGCTATGCTGCCAGTTGTCGGACACCACAGAGAGCCATCAGCCGCCACGACAGCATCATCTGGACCCTCAATGGTAACAGAGCCATTGCTTGCATCGGCGGTTGTTGCCTTTATGTATTTGCAACCATATTTAAAATGGTCGTCACTTAACAATGAACTTATAATCCAATTTCCAGGCTTCGAGTCAGCCTCGCAATATACTGTCACACTGCTGCCCCATGATGAAAACGCATCGCCACCACTTGCTGTTCCTAAATGCGTAACCGACCTTGGAATGGTTACCGTTGTCAATTTACTGCAGTTCGAGAACATGCTCATTCCCATGCTTTCCACTTTGTTGCCTATGGCCACGGTCAGCAATTCTGGGCAGTTGGCAATAACATAATCTTCAATGCTTCTAACCTCACCAGCAATGGTTAGAGACTTCAGTTTTTGGCAACCATTAAACGCCTGTGTACCAACTACTTTAACTCCGTCAGCAACAGAATAATTCTCTGCCATGTTGCCTGCTGGGTACTGAATAAGTGTATCACAATAATAACTGTAGAGCACGCCATCATTTGAAGTGTAACAGCTGTTTCCGGATGCAACGGCTATTTCAGCCAAATTGCCGCAATTTGCAAACGCGGCATAACCAATGTTTTGAACCCCTGCGGGGATGGTTACCGTTGCCATGGTGCAGTTCGCGAATGCGCTAATGCCAATTTTAGTTACACTTGCAGGTATCGTCACATTTCTGAACTTGCAGTTGTAGAATGCATAATCATCAATGTTTGTCACATTATTTCCTTCGAATGTTACTGATATCAGATTCTTGCAATCTCTGAATGCGCACTTGCCGATATGAGTAACCGTTGCCGGGATTGTGAACGATACATCGCACAATGCTGCTGGATATAATACCAGTGTTGTCATATCCTTATTATACAAGACGCTATCAACTAAGAGATAAGCGGCATTGCCTTCTGCAATTTCAACCACTTGCAGACTCGAGCACGATTGGAACGCATAGTCTCCTAAATCGGTGAGTGTCGATGGCAGCGATATTTGTGTCAACTTTTCGCAAGAACTGAATGCTGTTTTACCAATGGTGGTAACGCCTTCAGGAACAGTAACCGTTGTAATATTATTATGAGAGAAGAAGTTAAATGCGTTTTCTTCTATCGCCGTAACATTAAACGTAAAGCCCCTTTGTGTCACTGTTTCAGGAATGTCTATCCTTTTGCGTGCCGGCGGATATTGACCCGATCTCACTGATACAGTTGTTGCGCTGGTCAAGGTATATTTCAAACTGTCGACGCTTTCGAAATCCTTCATAAACACAGCGGTGACGTTTGTATCTTTAACAATAGAGATTGGATTAGAAACCTGCTGGCCTTCATTGTTAATCAAGCCAACGAAATAGTATCCTTCCGATGACTGGGCTGTGAGTGTGACATCTGTTCCATAATTCAGCTTGCTTCCGCTCTCAATTGTCTGACCGCCTGCCGTTACACTGACTGTGCCGCCTGCATTGTCATTAACTACGAAGTTAACAGCATGCTGGTTCATCGTCCACTGTGCGGTGAGCGTAACATCAGCGTCTGGCATTTCAAAGCCGATGTTAGGGAATGATTTATAGACTTTTGTACCATCACTCCAACCTGCAAACGTGTAGCCTGTATTGCTTATCGATGGCGTTGTGTCAACGCCGAAATAATAACCATAGCGGATATTTTCCTTGGTCATATACGTATCGGTTCCGTTAATGTAGGTAACCTTGTGAAGGTTGCGGTTGTAACGGATTTCGATAATCGTTGAGCCGTTGGCATTGATTTCGGCTTGCGAGTATGTTTGTGCGGTAAATCCAGTGTAAGATTTCGGCTGGGCATTAGTTTGATTCTTCGTTATGCCCGAAATGTTTTCTGTCTCAGCTATAACATATTCATCGTCATACTCATTCTGCTGCAAATGTTGTACTTTGTATGTTGTTGTGCCTGGCTCCCACTGCGCTGTGAGCGTAACATCAGAAGCCGGCATAGAGAATGAAGTATTCTCATTATAAGTTGTTTTGCCATTGCTCCAACCGGCAAAAGTATAGCCGTCTTTGCTCGGTTTGGTGCGGATGGTGATTGTCTCGCTATAGTTGTAGGTCTCAACTTCGCCACTTACCTCGCCGTCAACCATGTAGGTGATTGTGTACTGGTTCAAAGTTGAATCGAACACTGCCGTGTATGTAGTTGGTTGGGAAACTTCTTCAATTGCAGGACTCCACTCTTTGAACTTATAGGTGTACTGTGCAGTTGCGGTCTTGGTCGGGGTTTCGGCTGAGAATTTAGGCGTTGCACCGAAAGCAAGTTTGTCTGATTGCAAAGTCTTGCCCTCGCTGACGAATGCGATTTCAAACTCATCGATAGCGAAGTTTGCTGTCAGCAAAGTATCTTTTTCAACTGTGAATGAAACAGTTTTGCTGGTCTGCCCATCGCCCCAGTTCACAAAGTGATAGTGTGCGTCAGGTTTGGCTGTGAGCGTAACCTTCTGGCCGTAAGTGTATTCTCCGATGCCTGAGATTGTGCCGTTCGCTGTTTCCACACCAACAGTGTATCGGAGCTGTGTCCATTGCGCCTTGAGTGTCAAATTTTCTGCAGGAATGGTTGCCGGCAGCTCCTCATCCCAGCCGTCGAAATGGTAACCCAATCTGGTTGGATTGGCAGGTTTGGTAATGGCCGTGCCATAATCGGCCGTGATTGAGGCAACTGAGCTGCCACCGTTGGCATCAAAGCTGATTGTGTACTGATTTGCCTTCCACAACGCCTTGATTGTCAGATTCTCTGCTGGCATCTTAGCTGGTATCTCACTATCCCATCCAACAAATGTGTAGCCTTTCTTTCTCGGCTCGGCAGGTTCAGAAACAGGTTTGCTGTAATTGACCGACATAGCTGCCATTGCCGTACCACCGTCAGTATCGAAGGTGATTGTGTACTTGTTGATTATCCATTTAGCACGGAGTGTGAGGTTCTGTGCTGGCATGGTTTCTGGCAGAGCCTTATCCCAGCCGTCGAAGGTGTAACCCTCGCGTGTCGGTGCGGCTGGTGCTGTGATGGCTGCACCATAATCGGCTTTGATTGTGTCAACTGCGCTGCCGCTGTTAGTGTTGAACGCTATCGTGTAGCGGTTGATTGCGAATGTACCCTCGATAGTGATGTCCTCGTCAGGCATTGTGGCAGGAACGTTCTGCCAACCACTGAAGGTGTAGCCGTCTTTCTCCGGTGCGGCTGCCAATCTCGGACGTGTTCCGAACTCCACATTGCTAACGGTCTGGTAGTCAGCGCCGTCAACCTTATATTTGATTGTGTGTTTGTTGGCTGGCATTGTGCCTGTGATGGTGACATTGTGCATCGGCATTGTGGCTGGGGCATTGCTCCAGCCTCCGAAGGTGTAGCCCTCTTTCACTGGTGCGGCACGCAAAGTTAGCGGCGTACCATACGCCACCTCTTCGGCTTCACCATAAACGTCGCCGTCGATGATGTAAGCCACTGTGTATGTGTTAAGTGAGAAGTTGGCAACCAATTGTGCGTCCTTCTTAACTTTCAGCTGGCGAGGGTTGGTGTTGTCACCATCGCTCCAGTTGGTGAAGTGGTAGCCAGCGGCAGTGTCGGGATATGCGCAGAGCTCTATAACGGTGCCGTACTCAACGGTTCCGCCGCCTACGGCCGTTCCGCCCTCACTGGCTGTCGTGCTCACCGTGCAGCTGTCGAGCATGAACACGGCCGTTACCATCATGTTATCCTTGACTGTAACCTTGTGAGGATTGTTGCGACTGCCATCGAACCAGTGGTCGAAATGATAGTGCGGCTCCACTGCGGTGGCGGTCAGCTCTACCTCTGTGCCATGGTCGTAGGTCCAGTCGGCGTTGCGGCTGCCCTTAACCTCTATCTCGCCCTCGTCAGGGTTGCTGACTGTAAGCGTGTAGCTGTCGATTTCAAAATAGGCAGTCATGTTAATCTCATCATCCACAGTCAGTTTGAGCGGATTGTCGGTGCTGCCGTCGCTCCAGTTCAGGAAATGGTAGAACGAGTCGGCCACTGCCGTCAGCTCAATTTCTGAGTTGTAGGGATAAATGCCTGTGCCTGTTACTTTTCCGTTCTTCGCATCTGCCGTTACAGGGAAGCTGTCGATAGCAAATACGGCATTGAATGCTGTGTCGCGTTTAATAATCAGCTGACGCGGTGTGCTGCGGTCGCCGTCAGACCACTTAAGGAAGTGATAGTGTGCATCGGCATGTGTTTTCAGCGTCAGACGGGTGCCATGGTTGTAGGTGCTGTCAGCGTTCTGATTGCCATCAACAGTAACTGTTCCGTGCTCGCCTGTCGCTAATATGTTGTATGTATTGATTTCGAAATTAGCCGATGAGTATGCCGTATCGTGCAGAATGAGCACCGTGCGCGGATTCGAGACACGGCCGTCGCTCCATTTGGTGAAATGGTAGCCTTCGACCGGCGTCGGAATAAGGTCCAATTTTGCGCCATAAACTTTCGGCCCGCTGAACTGCACCGTTCCCAGGGTATCAACCTCAGATTTCACAGCCACCTGGCACTCAACAGCTGCGGCGACATTAATATATGCATCAACATTCACATATCGGTTGGTGGTATCGCCTGCCGACATCAGACCGAAGCTGATTTTCAGATTGTTGGCTTGCTTGAGCGGCCAGATTATAAGTCTTGCATTGGGTGTCGACGGAGCTATCATCAACACCGCTGCGGCTGCATCCTGCTGTGTTTTGGTCAGGTTGCCCTTGGCATTGAACATAAGGACGTTGTTCCCCTCCACATCAACAGCTTGATTGGGTGCAAAAAGACCATTTCCGTACATCTTCAACAGCTCGTAGCCATTAGCGTTGTACAAGGCTGGAACTGAGTCGGCAATTTTAATGGTGTCAATCTTCTGAACCAGCATACTGATTGGCAGAATCTCCTCCAGCTCCTCGAACTCCTCAACCTGTGCAACATCGCCAGTAACAACAAGTTCGGTGTGAACACCAACGCCGGCAGTATCGGCGCTCAACAAAGTTGAATCGTTGTGGTCAGTCACCGAAAATTCAGGTGTGCTGAACGATGTCACATCGGCAGTCATCGCCATAAGGTTCTTGTCCGACTCCTTGTCCTGCATTGTCAGGTTCTTTGATGTAATCGAGCCCTGACCATTCGCGACACTCAACAAATTCGGCTCGCCATCCTTGGATGCTTTCCTTCCGCTTACCGCGAAGCCTGTCTGCATGGCCTTTCCGTCAACATCGTCAATATAGATGCGGGTGCCTTCCGCGTTGTCAACCTTCAGAATTGTGTTCTGCTCGCCGTCTTTTGACGCTTTTCTTCCGCTTACCGCGAAGCCTGTCTGCATGGCTTTAGCCTCCTCATAATCAACATAGATGACGGTGCCATCAGCATCAATCACCATGTATTTATCGCGATTACCATCTTTGGCTGCCTTGCGCCCGCTTACCGCGAAGCCAGTTGACATTGCCTTATCTTTCTGAGCATCAATGTAGATTTGTGTGCCGAAGCTGTTCACCTCGAACAGCTTGATTTCTTTGCCTTTGGCGGCTTTACGGCCAGAAACTGCAAAACCTGTGCTGACGGCTTTACCATCTTCACCAACATATATCTTTGTGCCCTCGGCATTGATTTCCAGTATTTTCTCCTCTCCTTTGGCAGCTTTGCGGCCCGATACTGCAAAGCCTGTTTGGATTGGTTTGTCTGAGTCGGCATCGTCAACATAAACACGTGTGCCGTCGGCGTTGATTTCCAGATATTTGTCATTTTCTCCTTTTGCTGCCTTGCGGCCCGAAACGGCAAAGCCTGTGCTGATGGCTTTGGTTGCGTCCCGATAGCTATCGGGATCAATATAAACCTGCGTGCCTGTTGAACCAACTGTGAACAAATCCGAGCCGTCTTTTGCTGCCTTGCGGCCAGAAACTGCAAAACCCGTCGGCATTGCCTTGCCACCGACAGTATCTTCATCGTTAACAAACACTTGTGTTCCTGCGGCGTTCACTGCGAAAATGTTGGCATCATCACCCTCCTTGGCAGCCTTGCGGCCAGAAACTGCAAAACCTGTCGGCATTGCCTTGCCTGTAGTATCTTCGTCGTTAACAAACACTCGCACACCATCGGGGTAAACGGCAAAAACCACATTGCCGTCCTTGTCCTTGACCTCAAACAGCGCGTCGCTGTCCGATTTTGGGTCGCCTGCCTGAATGGTGCGAACCTCACCTGCCACTGGTGCGTACATGGCATACGGCGCGGGCTGTAGTTGGATGGTTCCCAAGTCGATATAGTTGGTGCCGCCGTTGGGGTCAGCCTCTATCTTCATCATCACCTGCATGGTGTTCCATGGCACTTTGGCAAAATCACCAGTGGCATTCTGTCCTTTTCCCACCTCAACCTGCACATTGCCATACTGGTTGGTCTCGGGTGTATGCGTCTCGCTATAGACCACCTCGCCATCGTGGATAAGGCTGAATTTCATTCCAACCTTCTGGTTGCTGACCAATTCACCTTTGGCTGTGCGGATAACCGCCTGATAAGCAAAACTGTTTTGGGCTTCGGCTGTTGCAATCATCGCCATAGTAAGGCAGAAAGCAGCCGCAATTTTTCTCAACATGAATTTCATTTTAATATGCAGTTAATTGACAATTATTCAGTATTTTAGCACAAGTCACCTCACTCATAAAAAGTATTTTTGACTTTCATAGCAAAAATCGCACAAAAGTAATAAAAGAATTGTTTGGCTATCTCTATTTTTCCACAAGCTTCCGTGCATAAAAAACACCACCCTCCGCGCAGTGCTTTGCGTGAAGGGTGGTGTTGTTGATGACTTTAAATACTATTACGGCTGCGTTACAGTGCGCACCACGCGGAAACCGTAACGGGGCGGGTTGTTTTGTAAACCATCGGTGTAGTACACTGATAATTCATCGTTGGCGGGTTCATCATTATCTACATTATTAAAGAAAGATCCACCACGTAGAACGTGGACTGTACCGGTTTCAACGCCAGTTGCTGGTGTGTTAGTGTCAATGGTTCCAAACCAGTCCCAACACCATTCCCAAACGTTGCCGCTCATATCATAAATGCCAAGTGCGTTGGGACTTTTGGTCTTGACTTCGTGCGTTTGGGGATTATCGCTGCCGCCATTGTCGCCGCTGTTGCCTCCATGCCACGCAACATCGCCAATCGTGCTGCTACCACTATATGTGTCGGTTGAAAGCAATGAGCCTCCGCGTGCCAAATACTCCCACTCCGCCTCGGTGGGCAGACGATAGCCATTCTTGGTAATATCAAGTACGACAATCCAAGACTCGCCCTCTGCCGGCAGTTTACTATAGTCAAAGTTTTCCCAATCAGTTATATTTCCGTTTTTGTCATTTACGGTATAAGCGGAATCTAGTCCTTTCAGTTTACTTAGTTTGTTGCAGTAGGCAATGGCAGCGTACCAAGTAACATTCTCAACTGGGTAGTTATCAAGATTTTCGCCAGTGTGAGCACTTGGGTTGTTGAGCATCACATTATTAAACTCACCCTGTGTTACCTCATGATCGCTGACATACAAATTGCTGATTGTCACTGTGCGGCCATCGATAAACACATGAGAATTTTCAATTGCACGGCTAACTTCATCTCCTTCAATATAAAGCATATTCTGCGAAAGCGGGTCTTCCTCGTAAACAGTATGCCCACTAGCCCACGACATATTCTTGTAAACATCGGCGCTGCCTTTGGGCACGTAGAATGTTAAATTATTGGTGCTACCACTAAATGCATCTTCGTGGACATTTTGAATTGGTGTATTGTTTTTAAAATGCACCTCTTTCAAATTCTCACAACCGGAAAATACCCAACTGCTTATGCTTGTAACCGATGATGGAATAACTATCGATGTCAAGGCCGTACTTGCGAACGCGTTGACGCCAATACTTGTAACCGATGACGGAATTTCTATTGATGACAAAGAGGTGCAATCAAAGAACGTTCCGTCGTCTATGCTTTCAATTCCTTGCGGAATGGCTACCGTTGCCAAAGAAGAGCAAGAATAGAATGCGTATCCACCGATGCTTGTAACTGACGACGGTATCTCTATCGATGCCAAAGATGTGCAACTACCGAACATTCCGTAACTAATGCTTTCAATTCCTTGCGGAATGGTTACAGATGTCAAAGCGGAACAACCGGAGAATGCATGGTTGTCAATATTTGTGGCAGTTAACGGAATGCTTATTGATGTCAAACTAGAACAATTGTAGAACGCATATTCACCAATGCTTTCAGCCGATGAAATATCTATCGATGCCAAGGCTGTGCAATAATAAAAGGCATCCTTGCCAATGC
>JAGCNL010000020.1 GCA_017645945.1 Salinivirgaceae bacterium | reverse complement strand
TGGTGTTGCAGTAGCCGTCGGTTACAGGCATTCCGGTCATAAAGGCGTTCTTTTTGGTAACGCGGTTGTAGATAGTGCCAATGGTGTAGATAACTTCGGTAGAGGCTTTACGCATTTCTTCGAGGTTGGTGTATCCAGCCCAGTCGAGCACGGTTTTGTTCTGCTGCTGAGCCTCTTCGTATGTTAGCACGGGGAACATTCTGCGCATATTGGCGTCGGCTGCTGCACCGGGAGGAGGAGCGATGGTCAAACCGCCGCCCGACATAATTACAGCCTTGTTAAACAAACCTTTGGAGAGGGGAGAAGCGCAGATAGTTTTTACACTGCCTGCACCAGCGCTCTGTCCAAAAATCATTACGTTGTCGGGGTCGCCACCAAACTGAGCGATATTTTTCTTAATCCATTTGAGCGATTCTATCTGGTCTAAGATACCGTAGTTGCCCGAAACTTTGTGGGGACTTTCGGCAGAGAGTTCGGGGTGAGTAAGGAATCCGAACACGCCAAGACGGTAGTTGATAGATACAAGTATAACGCCTTTTTCAGCCCAAGCCTGAGCGTCAAATTCGGGTTCTGAGCCCCAGCCTTCGCGGTATCCGCCGCCGTGAATCCACAGAGCCACAGGCAGTTTTGCGTCCACTTTGCCAGGAGCGGGAGTCCAAACGTTGAGGTAAAGGCAGTCTTCGCTGTAAGGTGATTCTGCTCCGTAACCCCATTCTGTTGCGTATCCGCCAGGGTAATGAACTGCCTGATAGCCAGGATGTCCAAAAAGGTTGCAGAGTTTAACGCCCTGCCACGGAACTACCGGCTGAGGTTCTTTCCAACGCAATTCGCCAATAGGAGGCGCAGCGTAGGGTATTCCACGGAATACGAAAACATCTTTGGTTTCAGTGCCTACACCCTGAACCTGTCCGCCCTCGATTGTGAGCACGGGACTTGTCTTGCTCTTGCAACACTCTTTTTCTTCTTGTTGCTGTTGTTGGCAGCCGGCTAATACTGTGAGTGCCAATGCCGCCGTAAATAATTGTTTTTTCATTCTGTTAAATTATAAATGTGAGTTTTGAAAAAAGTCTTACAATTTTACTGTTAAATCGAGCGATTGCAAATCTTTGTCGGCAGAAGATGAGCCGTAGAGAATTTTGTAGCGTCCGGGTTTAACTGAGAGTTCGTCGATTTTTTCGTTGTAATACTCAAACGATTCGTCGTTGAGGGTGATGGTAGCGGTTTTGGTTTCGCCGGGATTGAGTTTTAGTTTTGCAAATCCTTTGAGCGATTTGATGGGCGCATCTTTGTAGTCGAGAGCCTTAACGTACACTTGCACAATCTCTTCGCCGGCTTTTTTGCCAGTGTTGGTAACGGGAACGGTAACTGTTACTGTGCTGCCTTTTTTCATAGATGTTTTAGAAATTGTGCCTTTGCCGTATTTGAAAGTGGTGTACGAAAGTCCGTAACCAAAGGGGTAAAGAGCCTCACCGCGGAAATATTTGTAGGTGCGGTTTTCCATA
>JAGCNL010000019.1 GCA_017645945.1 Salinivirgaceae bacterium | reverse complement strand
ATTGGATGCAATGTCCAATTGCCGTCTTTGGCTTCGGTGGTTAAGTATTTGGCGTTGATGTAGTTGGGCAACTGAACTCGCGCTTGCTCCAAGAGTGCCTTTACTTCGGCGGGTGTGGATGAATGTTTGCAATATTTGAGTTCGATGATGTAGCCGTGAGGAGTGCCGATACGCGGTTTTAGGTATAGGTCGCTGTATCCGTGGTCCAATTCCTGTTCGGTGAAAGGCGTGAAGTAATTGAGGTTGACCCCAAACTGACAGAGGAAAAATCCCTTCACAAATGCCTCGCCGTACTTGTTGAAATCGTTGTTTTTGGTGGCGTCCTTCATACAACTTGCAATGTAGCGGAAAAACTTTTCGTGCTCGCCTTTCCACGCAAGCGAGTAGCCAAGGTCAGACATAATGTTGTCGTCAGTTTTCCAAGACACAAAGGTATCGTAATTGCGCTGCATATACCTGAAATACTGTTGGCGGACGGTAGAATTTGGGATAATCAGTTTTGTCCTGCCTGCCTGATGATCGCCAACCGACAGCAATCCCATATAAAACATCAGGCTCACGAGATTTTCGTAGCGATCAAGGTCGTTGAGGGCAAATTCAGGTTTGATGGTCCCGTAAATATAACCGTCGTTGTTAATGCGCTGAATTAGAGATGTTTTCTCGCCAAATTGCTTTTCAAAACGGATAAGTTTGGTCATCTTGTTGTAGTCGGATGATATGTTGGAATCCACCATATTTTCGGGAATGTTGCCGTTCTTTTTGATATATTCTCTGATGAAAAACAACGCCATATCTGAGTTGTACATACGGTCGTCATCAATAGAATCTTCGCTGAAACAGTTGTTGTCGTACCACGGCTTGGTGATTTCTATCAATTCGTCAACGGTATGATGGAAAACTCCCGTTGCATCGCGGTAATATTCAAGCATTTGGCGGAATTCGGTTTCGGTAAAACCGGCAAGAGAATTAAACTGACTGTCGGCAGAAATGTTCATTCCAATATTGTAGCCGCTTGTTACGTCGCTGAGTGTGAGCGGAGTAACGCCCGAAATCATAATGCGCGAAACCGCTGCGTCGTTTTCGGTCGTTGCGGCTTTTAAGTTGTTGAAAAACAGACGGAAAAATCCATCGCCGTGAGTGAGGTTCATATAATTACTCTCACTGTCGGCAAGCATTGTGTTTGCAAAATTGTCGTACTCATCAATGATGGCGTAGATTTGCAATCCTGCAAGTTGAATGATGTTTGTGAGTTTGGTAAATGCATCATTGGATTTGGTTTCATTAGCGATTTTGCTTGCAGTTCCTTCCGGCAGCAAATCCTTGTATTTTTTAGCAAAACTTACAAGTGTATCAAGCACATTGGTGTTGAACGAATCTTGCACTTTGGTTTCATCCGGGTCAATGCCCGAAAAATTAAACTTCAAAATCAGATACTTGTTGCGCTCCTCGGTGGGATTGTCGCCGATATATAAGCCGCCGAAAAGTTCATCAAAACTGTCTTTCATCGCCACATCGTAATATGCCGCCAACATATTAAGCATCAGGCTCTTGCCAAACCTTCTCGGACGCAAGAACATTTGATACTTAAACTCTTCGAGTTTTGGGATAAACATTGTCTTATCCACATAATATCTGTTTTCTCTGCGGATTGTCGCAAAGTCGCTCATACCGTAAGGCAGGAGTCTGATTTTATTTTTTTGCGTTGGCTGCATAGCGATTGACGTTTTTTAGTTCCAAGGGCAAAGATACATTTTTTTTCGATAATATTATATCTTTTTACATTTTTTATCTTTGCCCGTTATCCGTCAATCGCCGTGCGGCTACACATTACAATCCTTTCACCCATTTCTCCACCTTCGCTTTCTCAGTCCTTACCTCGTGGCCGTAGATTGAGAAACCTTTTTGAACGTTGGCTTTTGGGAAGGCTTTTTTGATGTCGCTGACGCAGTTTGCAAGGCCGCTGCCTTCGTGGGTGGTGAAGGGATAGACGGTTTTGCCGTCGAGGTTGATGTCTTTGAAAAGCGTGAACATCACCTGTGGATACGTTCCCCACCAAACGGGACCGCCGATAAACACTGTGTCGTAGCCACTTAGATCGGGTGCTGAGCCTTCGTATGGCGGAAGTTCGCCATTGTTTGCCTCCTCCTTGGCAAGTTGAGTGAGCGGAGTGTAAGCCATTCCGTCGTACTTGTGGGTAACGATTTCATATTGAGCCGCGCCTGTGAATTCGGTGATGTAGTCGGCAACGATTTTTGTGTTGCCAACCTTGATGTTGCCCACAGAGTAGTTGTCGCCCGCGTGCGAGAAGTAGATAACGATTGAATT
>JAGCNL010000018.1 GCA_017645945.1 Salinivirgaceae bacterium | reverse complement strand
TCAGTGTTAACAGAGAGATAGTTGCTGGTAACATCCTTGGCTGCACCATGGCGTCCGGCAACGGCAAAACCAGTTGCCATCACCTTGTCGCCGTCTTTTGTCTCGTCGTTGTCAAAATAAACCTGAGTACCGTCAGTGTTAACAGAGAAATAGTCGCTGGTAACATCTTTGGCTGCACCATGGCGTCCCGCAACAGCAAAACCAGTTGCCATCACTTTTTCACCGTCCTTGGTCTCGTCGTTGTCAAAATAAACCTGAGTACCGTCAGTGTTAACAGAGAAATAATCGCTGGTAACATCCTTTGCAGCACCGTGGCGTCCGGCAACGGCAAAACCAGTTGCCATCACCTTGTCGCCGTCTTTTGTCCCGTCGTTGTCAAAATAAACCTGAGTACCATCAGTGTTAACAGAGAAATAGTCGCTGGTAACATCTTTTGCAGCACCGTGGCGTCCTGCAACGGCAAAGCCAGTGGCCATCACCTTGTCATCATCATTATCAAAGAAGACTTGTGTGCCTGTGGTGCTTACTGAGAGATAGTCGTTACCGCCATCTTTTGCAGCACCATGGCGTCCGGCAACGGCAAAGCCAGTGGCCATCGGTTTGCCACCATCTTTTGTCTCATCATCGATAAATACTTTTGTTCCTTCGTTATTGATAACAAAATAGTTGTTGTTGGCAGAGTTGTCTTTTGCAGGGGCACTGCGGCCAGCAACGGCAAAACCTGTGGCCATCGGTTTGCCACCGTCCTTTGTCTCATCATCAATAAAGACTTTTGTTCCTTCGCTGTTGATAACCAGATAGTTGTTATTGGCAGAGTTGTCTTTGGCAGGAGCGCTGCGGCCAGCAACGGCAAAACCTGTGGCCATTGGTTTGCCACCATCTTTTGTCTCATCATCGATAAAGACTTTTGTTCCTTCGGCATTAACGGCGAAAATCTCACTGCCTGCACCATCTTTGGCTCCAGCCCGACGGCCTGCAACGGCAAAACCTGTGGCGATTGGCTTACTGCCGCTTGCTGCTGCGTCCTCGTCAACATACACGCGCACGGCGTTCGGATATACGGCAAACACAACGTTTCCTTCCTTGTCCTTAACCTCGAAGAGCGCCTCCTCGGTTTCGGTTGATGCTTTCACATCGAGTTTCTTCACGGCAATCTCGTCGGTGGCAACCCATGTTGTGCCGTCGTGCACAAGAGTCTGCCCCTTGGAGCCTTGTACCTGCATGCCGTCATCGCCTTTGGGGCCCTGCGGTCCCTGCTCGCCTTTCAGATTACCGGACACATACGTGTTGCCGTCGGTGGTTGCAACGGTCATCACATTGTCAGTGAAGGTTACGTTGGCAATGCCCACGCCAGCCTCTCCTGCAGGAGCTGTGAACTCAACCCAGTTGGTGGCGTCGCTTTTCGGCTCGGTGGCCGATGTGAAGTTGTTCTGTGCAATCCACATTGAGTTCACGGCAGCGTTTGCCTTGCTTGCTGCAAACACATAATCGCCTGATTTGTATTGTGTTCCGCTTACCCAGTTGCCTTTGTTTGTCAGGCCTGTTCCGGCGTCACCCTTGTCACCTTTGGCACCTTGCGGGCCTTGCGGTCCGGGCTCGCCCTGGACACCCTGCAAGCCTTGCTGGCCAGGGTCGCCTTTATCACCTTTCTCGCCTTTTTCTCCGGTGTCACCTTTATCGCCTTTGTCACCCTTCTCACCTTTCAGATTACCAGACACATAGCTGTTGCCGTCGGTGGTGGTGATGGTCAGCACGCCGCCATCAAAAACAGCGCTGGCAATGCCTGCGCCAGCCTCGCCGGCAGGTGCGGTGAACTCAACCCAGTTGGCAGCGTCGTCTTTCGGCTGCTTGGTCGAGGTGAATTCGCCCTCGGCAATCCACATGGTGTTGGCGTTAGCGTTTGTTGCACTTGCTGCAAACACGTAATTGCCTGTCTTATATTGTGTTCCGCTTGCCCATGCGCCGCGGTTGGTGAGGCCTGTTCCGGCATCTCCCTTGTCACCTTTGGCACCCTGCGGGCCTTGCGGTCCGGGCTCGCCCTGGTCACCTTTCTCGCCGGTGTCTCCCTTGTCGCCTTTTTCACCTTTCTCGCCAGTGTCACCTTTGTCGCCCTTCTCGCCCTTGCTGCTCGGTGAGGTGGCTGCAAAATAAGCGTACGGCACGGCTTGGAGCTTGGTGGTTCCAAGGTCGGTGAATTCAGCGCCGCCTTTGGCGTCAATCTCCACTTTCATTGAAATGTCAGCCTTTGCCCAGTCAACATCGGCAAACTTGCCCTGCGCGGGCGTTCCCGTGCCCACAGTCACGCTCAGTACGCCGTAAGCGTTGGTTTTTACCTTCTGTGTCTCCTGATAGAGAACTGAGCCGTCGGCTGCGGTGAGAGTGAGCCGCAACTGAACATCGGAGCTGCTCACCAGCTCGCCTTGAGCGTTTCGTACCACGGCCTGATAGTTGAAGCCGTCAGTCTGCGCCACGGCGGCCATGGTGGCCAGCGCTGTGGCAATCGTTAGAATCAAATTTTTGATTTTCATGTGTTTAATAGCTTTTAGTTTAAGTTAAAATTTATATGTCATTAATTCTCAATTTTTCATTTAATTACGAATTACGAATTATGAATTACGAGTTCGCAACGCGCGCACAGCAATAGCCCTCCGGCACAACCGAATGCGTCGAAATCCGTGTAAATGAGGAAGTTAGCCCCGATGCGGGGGGGGGGGTAAAATATTGGCATTCAGCAAATTACGTTTGCCGTCCAAAGCGCGTACAATATGGATGAATTTGGGTTTCATTAAAACAAAGGTAGTGTGAATTTTTGAAAAAGGAAAAAATGCAATTGATTTTTTGTGTTTTAATGGGATTGAGAGTGGCTTCAAAATCCTTCCTGCAGTCGGGGAAGGCTGAAGGAAAAAGGGTTTTATGCGCGAAACGACAGCAATACACAATTTGTTGAAATTTTGTATGTTTGTATATCGAAAAATGAGATGCTATGTCGAAAGATAGAGTTGATATTATTGAATATACGATAGCCTTGATAAACGAATTTGCTAAAAAGTTCGGTTTGTCGGAGGCGGAGGCGTTCGGTTATATCGACCGTTGCAGCGGTTTGAAACTGATTGAGGAGTGCTACGGTATTATGCACACCCTTTCGTTCGCCGACAGCGTTGACGGTATGGCATCGTATTGCAGAAAGCACGGAGGTACCTTGTAATGCTTCTTTTCCACGGCTCAAATATGGAAATCGGCGAGGTTGACCTTGCAAAATCGCGCCCGTATAAAGATTTCGGAAAGGCGTTTTATCTGTCAACCGATAAAAGTCAGGCGCTTGAAATGGCTCGTTTCAAGGTGCTTACGCAGGGCGGAACAGAGACAATCACTGTATTCGATTTCGATGATAATGCGGTTGAAGGCTTAAAAATCAAACATTTCGATGGTTACACTTTGGAATGGGCGGAATTTGTTTTCAATAATCGCGACGAGAGAACTGATTTTCGGCACGATTTCGACATTGTCTATGGCCCGATAGCAAACGACACTGTTGGTGTGCAGATTCGTGATTTGCGTGAGCGGAAAATCTCAATGGACGCCTTTCTTAAAAATCTTGAATACAAAAAGGGCATAACTTTCCAATACGCCTTTTGCTCCCCATTGGCAATATCTAAATTGAAACGACTATGAACGTTACCGAATCGCAATTCAGATATTTGAAGGAAACATTGTCTAAAGACCTGATTGCTATGCTTATGGAGCGTAAGAATATGACAATGGAGGAGGCTTTCAGATACTATTATGCGTCGGATACCTTCAAAAAAATATCCGATTCCAACACGGGGCTTTTTTTTCAGAGTCCCGGGTATGTTTTTTCGTATTTGGAAGACGAAGCGGCAGGAAATTACAATAATGGTGATGATCAACATTGATGCCTAAAAAATAAATTCGCAAAATTTGCGAATGTCGATAAAAAGTATTGTCTTTGTATCAATAGAAAATGATATGGAGATAACGTTTGAAAAGGACTATCTGCGCGAGTTGTTCTACAACGGCAAAAGCGACGATAAGCATCATCGCTATCAGCCTGATATTGTGAAACGTTACATCCGGGTGGTAAATATTCTTGATTCGGTAGGCAAGACCACCGATTTGTTCCGCTACCAGTCGCTGCACTACGAGAAATTATCGGGTGATAAGGAAGGCTTGGAGTCGGTTCGTGTTAACGACCAATATCGAATTGAGTTCAAATCATCGGAGCAGGAAGGAATTGTTATCTGTAATATCATTGAATTGTCGAATCACTATAAATAGCAGATTATGGGAAATTTAGGTTATGGAGCATATCCAACGCATCCTGGCGAGGTGCTGAAAGATGAGATTGCAGAGCGCGGTATCAGTCAACGCCAATTGGCTGAAAATATGGGCTTAACCTATTCGGTGGTTAATGAAATCCTGAACGGGCGTCGCCCGCTGACGGCAAAAACCGCCCTAATGTTCGAGGCTGCGCTTGATGTGCCCGCCGATTCGCTGATGTATCTTCAAACAAAGTACAATATGCAGACGGCTCGTAAAGATACGGCCACAAAAAATATCTTAAAGAATATTAGAAAGATGGCTGCTGTTTTTTAGTCGGCTAAATAGAATAGGCAACCGCATTGCAAAAGCTTTTATCTTCGCCGCAAAACTTCTGAAATAATGTTTGCAGTTTTCAAAAAAGAGTTGGCCGGATTTTTCAGTTCAGTGATGGGCTATCTGGCAATTCTTATCTTCCTGATAGCCACAGGGTTGTTCCTTTGGGTGATTCCTGGGGGCAACAATGTGCTCGACGGCGGCTATGCCACGCTCGACGGGCTTTTCGGGCTGGCGCCGTGGCTTTTTCTGTTCCTGATACCGGCCATCACAATGCGCAGTTTCGCCGAAGAGCGCAAAACGGGCACGCTCGACCTGCTGCAAACACGCCCGCTCACTGAAACACAACTGGTTCTGGGCAAGAATCTGGCATCGCTGGCCATTGCGCTCATCGCCATCGCGCCAACGCTGATATATTTTCTGTCGGTTTACCTGCTGGGCAATCCTGCGGGCAACATCGACACCGGCGGCACGTGGGGCTCTTACATCGGGCTGGTGCTTCTGGCCATGGTGTATGTGAGCATCGGGTGCTTCTGCTCGTCGCTGACTGACAGTCAGGTGGTTGCGTTTCTGCTGGCCATCGTCATCACCTTCGTTTTTTATATGGGGTTCGATGTGGTGGGCGATGCTTTTGGCGGTATCGGTCAGATTATGAGCGCATTGAGCATCGATGAGCACTACCGTTCAATCAGCCGCGGAGTGGCCGACACCCGCGATTTGGTTTATTTCGTCTGCACGGCGGCGTTCTTTGTGCTGCTCACGCAATACAAACTCAAAATCGACAAAAAATGACGGCTATTCGAAAACAACTCACAATCGAAACGGCCGTCAAGGTTGCCATTCTGCTGATGATTGGCATTCTGTCGTCGTATTTCAACGCGCGCTTCGACCTCACAGCCGACAAGCGCTATTCGTTGTCGAAACCCACAAAGCAGCTCCTGTCGCGTCTCGACGATGAGATTCTGTTCCGCGTCTATCTCGACGGTGACCTGCCAGCAGGGTTCCAGCGCCTTCAGAACTCGGTGCGCGAGATTCTCGACGAGTTCCGTGCCTATGGCGGCGAGAACATCCAGTATGAGTTCATCGACCCTGCCGAACACCCCAACCAACAGGCCCGCGAGCGCATCTTCCGCGAGCTTTACGAGAAAGGTCTCGACCCTACCAATCTGCAAATCAAGGAGAAAGATGGCAGCACGGCGCAAAAACTCATCTTCCCCGGCATCATTGTGTCGTACGCCGGGCGCGATGTGGCGGTCAATATTCTGAAAAATCACGTTTCGGCCACAGCCGATGCCAATCTGCAGGCTTCCATCCAGTCGCTCGAGTACGACCTGACGTTTGCCATCAATCAGCTGCTCACGCCTGAGGAGCCCGTTATCGGCTTCCTGCGCGGCCACGGCGAGCTCACGCCCGAGCTGATGGAGGATATGGTTTACACGCTGGGCAAATTCTACACTCTGCGCCAGGTTGACGCATCGCCCGAGCTGGTCAGCACCGA
This sequence comes from Salinivirgaceae bacterium, assembly GCA_017645945.1. Taxonomy (GTDB): domain Bacteria; phylum Bacteroidota; class Bacteroidia; order Bacteroidales; family SZUA-534; genus RUG13583. The sequence goes on along the minus strand of JAGCNL010000018.1, from coordinate 122,454 downwards.
TTCCGTGGGGCGGCTCACTTATCGTGCCCTTGTGGTTGCGCAGCCGCTTGTCCGCTTCAGCGATGCTGAAAAATTCATGATTGACCAATATGTGATGGCCGGCGGCCGTGTGCTCTGGCTCATCGACAACACCACAGCCAGCATCGACAGCCTGTCGCACGGGCGCGAGGTGCAGGCAATGCAGCTCGACCTTAATCTCGACGACCTGCTCTTCAACTACGGCGTGCGCATCAATGCCAATCTGATTCAGGATATGCAGTGCGCCGTCATTCCCGTCAATACCGCACTGGTGGGGCAGCCGCCGCAGTTCCAGCCGGCGCCGTGGGTTTTCTCGCCCATCATTACACCAACTGACGGCCATCCGCTCACCAAGAATCTTGATATGATTCGCATCGATTTTGCAAGTTCAATTGACACCGTCGGGCGCGATGCGGGTCTTACGAAGACCATTCTGCTGGCCGCGTCGGACAACTGCCGCGTGGTTCCGCTTCCGGCGCGCGTTGATTTGTCGATTATCGGCGAACGCATTGCACCTGAAGCATTTACGCACTCGGGGCTGACCGTCGGAGTGCTGCTTGAGGGTGAGTTCCGCAGCGCTTTCGCGAATCGTCCGCTGCAGGTCGATGGCTTCAGCCGTCAGCAGTTCCGCAAGCAGAGTGCCGCCACGCGGATGATTGTGATTTCTGACGGCGACATTATCCGCCAGCAGTTCCGCCAGAACGGCGACCAGCGTGAGCCGCTGCCGCTCGGCTACGACCGCTACACACGCCAAACGTTTGGTAATAAGGAATTTCTGCTTAACGCGATAAACTATCTGTGCGGGTTCGACGAGTTGATGGAAAGCCGCTCGAAAGAGTTCAAACTGCGGATGCTGAACCGCGCCAAAATCACCGAACAGCGCACCACCTGGCAGATGCTGAATGTTGTAGTTCCAGTTTTAATAATTGTGGCTTTCGGATTCATATTCAACGCATTAAGAAAACGCCGCTACCAATGATTACAAAAAACGCTCGGTTGCTGATTGCGTTTGCCGTGCTTCTGGCGGCAACGCTGGCAGTGGTTTTGAGCAATCGGAAATCGACTTTCGGCAGGCGCGAAGATGGACTGATTGTTAAAGATACAACCGCCGTCGCACTTGTTTCAATCTCTAATTCAGGTAGCAGTGTTGAGTTGCAACGCGCTGATGGTCAGTGGCTTGTTGATGGTCAAACACCTGCCCGCGCCGAACTTGTGCCTGTTCTGCTGAAAGCAATGCACGACATCAGCATTACAAAGCCCGTGGCCAAATCGGATGCCAAGAAAATGATTGCCGAGATGGATAGCCGCGGCTACACAATCCAAATCAAAAGCCGACGGAAAATGCTGGCGCACTACAGGTTGCTGTTTGCCACCAACGGCGAGTGTTATGCCCAAGCCGCAGGTTCTGACCGCGTGTTTGCAGTGGAAGTGCCAGGCTACAGCAGATTTATGGCTGTTCTCCGTCTGTCGAGCCCTGCTGATTGGAAAAGCCGCACGGTTTTTGCCGTCAAACCCGACCACGTGCGGCAGATTATCTTCAACAGCAATGCCAAACCTGAAAACTCGTTTGTTCTCAAACATAAAGGCCGCCAGAGTGAGGTTTATTCGTACCCCGTCGGCCTGAAACAGAGCAATATCGACGAAGAAAAAGTGACACGCTATCTGACGCAGTTTGCCCGTAAGGAATATGCTGATTATGTGCAACTTCCGCAATCTCAAATTGACTCAATCAAAGCTACACAGCCCATATACTCGCTGTCAGTCACCACCGACGACAACCGCGAAGTATGGTACAAGGCATTTGAGCGCCGCTTTCCGCAGTCCATCGACCCCGACAATTTCTATATGCTGCTGAGCAACGGCGACTTTGTTGTGGCCCGCTACTACGATTTTGACCCAGTGGTGAAGAGTTTGAGGTGGTTTGCAGTGGAGTAGGTGTTTTAGAGGGTGTTGGTTAAGATGTTAAGAAGGGGAGAGGTAAGAGGGGAGTGGGAAGTTTAAAGTTTAGAAGGTAAGAGGTAAAAGGGGAGTGGCAAGTTTTAAGTTTAGAAGTTAAGAGGTTAAGAAGTTTAGTTATCTAAACAGCGAAGCTCCCGATAGCTATCGGGATCAACCTCTTCCCAGCGAAGCGCCTTAACTTTTCCCAAGCGAAGCGACTCAACCTTTATTTCTCTCGCATTTCATAAAGCAATCGCCGCATGCTGCATGACGTCCGCGGAGGCGGTTTTCAATCATTTCGGCATAGCGCTCAGCAAGCACTGGTATGCGTATTGTGCGGACAACCTCATGTGCGAAGGCCGACATCAACATCATTTTTGCCTCCTCTTCGCCTATGCATCTTTGGCGCATATAGAACAATGCGCTCTCGTCCAGCTGGCCTACAGTGGCGCCGTGGCTGCACTTCACATCGTCGGCGTAAATCTCGAGTTGCGGTTTTGTATACATCTTCGCCGTGGGCGATATGCAGATGTTTTTGTTAGACTGCATCGCGTTGGTTTTTTGCGCGTCGGGGCGCACAAGAACATAGCCGCTGAACACGCCCACTGATTCGTCGTTGAGTACGTTTTTGTAGAGTTCGTAGCTGGTGCATTTTGGCACAGCGTGGTCGATGTATGTAAAGTTATCGATGTGCTGATGCCCTGCCGGCAGCGACAATCCGTAGATATTTGCCTCGGCGTTCTGGCCCGCCATCAGCACTTCAACGTTGTTGCGCACAAAGCCGCCGTGAAGCGTCAGAGTGTTGGCAAGCAGTTGGCTGTCAGCGTTTTGTTCAATTAGCAATGTTGATATTTGCGATGAGCGGTCGTTAAGGTTTTGAATGCAGTAGCAGTCGAGTTGCGAGTTGGCTCCCAGCACCGTTTCAGTGACGTTGTTCAGCAAGAACTGGCTATTGGAGAGCGTATGGTCGCAAATGACAATTTTGGCCTGACTGCCGTGTCCGGCAACAATAAGGTTGCGCTGGTTCACCATCAGCGCGTTGCTGCCCGTCAGCACATTGACAATCTGAATCGGCTTGTCAACCACAACATTGTCAGGAATATACAGGAACAGTCCGCTGCGGGCGAACGCCGTGTTCAGACTGATGGTAGTATCATCTTTCTGTGTGGCCAGACGGTTGTAATTGGCTGCAAAAAGCTCAGGCTTGATTTGTGCGCCCTCGGCCAGTCCAGTTGCCACAATGTAGGCGGGTAAGGTGCTGTTTTTCAGGTCAATCCAGCCGTTATTTATAATGATGGTATAAGTGTCGAGGTCGGGTACTGCGCAACGGAACACTGTCTGGCTGTCGGCCGTAGCAGCTAACTGGCTGATAGAGTAGCCGTAAGCATGGCCGAAGGCGGTCATAATTTCTGTAAATCGATACCGTTCGCACCCCTTTTTTGGCAGGCCTGCAGCATCGAAATGACTGATGGCCGATTCGCGCACACGGTTCATCGCATCGGGCATGCCGTCAGCAATCTGCGCGGCATATTGGCGATAAAGTGCTGTAAGTTTGTCTTTTATACCGACTGAGCTAACGTTTTCCATAAACTACATGTTGTCGAATTCACGTTTAACCCAATCGTAGCCTTTTTCTTCGAGTTCGAGTGCGAGTTCCTTGCCGCCGGTCTTCACAATCCGTCCGTTGTAGAGCACGTGCACCACATCGGGCACAATGTAGTCGAGCAGCCGCTGGTAGTGCGTGATGACAATGGCCGATGTTTCGGGCGTTTTGAGTTTGTTCACGCCGCTGGCCACAATCCGCAGCGCATCGATGTCGAGACCCGAATCAGTCTCGTCAAGAATCGACAGGCGCGGCTCGAGCATCGCCATTTGGAATATCTCGTTGCGCTTCTTCTCACCGCCCGAAAAACCTTCGTTTACAGAGCGTGACGTCAGCCTTGAATCGATTTCGACCAACTGGCTTTTCTCGCGCATAAGTTTCAGATATTCAGCAGCTGAAAGTGCGGGCAGACCATTGAATTTGCGCTTCTCGTTGACGGCGGCGCGCATAAAATTAACCATACTGACGCCAGGAATCTCAACTGGATACTGGAAACTCATAAAAAGTCCCAACCGAGCGCGGTCCTCGGGCGGCATGGCAAGCAGGTCGCGGCCCAGAAACGTCACCTCGCCGCCATCGACAGTGAAGCGGCTGTTGCCCGTCAGCACCGACGAGAGCGTGCTTTTTCCAGAGCCGTTCGGCCCCATAATGGCGTGCACCTCGCCCGCATTTATGTGCAGATTGATGCCTTTCAAAATCGGCTTTCCGTCAATCGAAGCCCGTAAATCTTTTATTGTCAGCATATTTTAAACGTAAAATAATAACGTGAACGCAAACTGAACGGCAAAAGTAAACAATTGTTCACGTTTTCCGTGCTCTGATTACGTTTTCTGTATCCGGATTACGTTTTACGTTTTGAATTATTCCTCCCTTATCGCATCTATCGGCTTGATTTTCACCGCACGGAGGGCGGGGAGCAGACCGGCTGCGGCGCCAGCCACAATCAGTATGGCAAGGCAGATAAGGCCCACGCCCAGATTGATGCCGGGGTTGGAGAAGATGGTGTCGCTGCTGGCCAAAACCATGCCCAGACCCTCGTTGAGCAGCACGCCCAGCACAAGGCCCAGATATCCGGCCACGACCGTAATCATTACCGCCTCCGTCATAATCTGGCGGATAATGCTGGCCGGTGTGGCCCCGATGGCGCGCTTGATGCCAATCTCCTGTGTGCGCTCCTTCACAATCACCAGCATAATGTTGCTGATGCCGATGATGCCCGCCAGCAGTGTGCCCAGACCAACAAGCCAAATGAGTATGTCCACACCAAGGAAAAGGTTCATAACCTGCGCAAACTGTTTGGACAGATTGACGTGCCGCAAGGCCTCCTCGTCGTCGGGTGACACATCGCGGTGGCGGCTGCGGATGAAGCGCATAACCTCGTCCTCAACATCGCTGATTGACTTCTCTTCGGGCGCACCGATGATGAGCATTCCAACGTTATCGCCGTAGTTATAAGTCTGTTGCGCCGTGGTGAACGGTATGCGCACGGCCGTTTCGGGATCGAAATTGATGCTCAGTGAGCCCTTGCAGTTGTAGGTGCCCACCACCGTGTAATATGCGCCGCCAACGCGGATACTCTTGCCAATGGGCTCCTCGCCGTTAGGAAACAAGTTGTCGCGCACACGCGGCCCTATGACGCAGACCTTGCGCCGCTCGCGAATATCTATGTCGTTGATATATCGTCCTTTTTCCATTTTCAGATACTCAACTTTGGTCGTTATAGGATACTCGCCCACCACGTCGCACTCGGTTGTGCGAAGGTTGTACGACGCACCATTGCTGCTCCACGGCGTGATACGCGGCACAATGTAAAGGTCGGGATACTGCTTGTTGAGCGCCTCCACGTCGCTGTTTTTGAAATTCCACCAGCGGTTGCGCCTGAAGCCGCCGTAAGGAATGGTAGTGCGGCCCGTCCACAATATCGATGTGTTTTTGGCATTCTCGCTGAACTCCTCCTCAATGCCATTCTGCAAGCCGTTTCCCGCGCCATAGAGCGTAATCAGCATAAAAAGCCCCCAGAAGACACCAAAGGCCGTCAGAATGGACCGCGTCTTGTTGGTGACTATGGCCTGCCAAATTTCCTTATATAACTCTCTGTCGAACATTTTTCTGTTGTTGAATCGTTTAGTTGGTCAATTGGTGAATCGTTTAAAGTTTAGTGTTTAGTTTTAAGTTTTCGAAGTTTTAAGTTTAAAGTTTAGAAGGTTTAGCGCTTCGCTGTTGATAAAAAGTTTAGACGCTTCGCTGTTTAGAAGTTTAGGCGCTTCGCTGTTTAGTTTAAAATATCTCATCTTCTTATCCATTTTGCCATTCCATTTTGTTCATTCTAAATTCTAATTCCTAACTCCTAAATTCTAACTCCTAACTCCTAAATATTAACTCCTCCCTGCTATTCGTACCTCAGCGCCTCAATCGGCTTAATGCGAGCTGCTTTCAGGGCGGGAATCAAACCAGCAATGGCACCGCACACCACAAGCAGCACGGTGGCTCCAATGGCTATGCCAAGGTCGGCGTTCGGATTCAGAAACATATTCATATCGCCGCCAGCATCGGTTGTTATTGGGCGGTTGGCGATAATCTGGTCGTTGATGTAATCGACAACCTCCATCACTGCCACGCCAAGCACCATCCCAAAGTAGCCTGCAATGAGCGTTATGCTCACCGCCTCCGACAACACCAGGCTGACAACCGAACTCGGTCGCGCGCCAAGAGCCTTGCGCACGCCAATCTCGCGGGTGCGCTCCTTAACCACAATCATCATAATGTTGCTCACACCCACAATGCCCGAAATCAATGTGCCAATGCCAATCAGCCAAATGAAGATGTTGATGCCATCGAACAGTTTCATTGTCGTTTCGTACTCCTCAAGGTCGTTGCTAATCCAGACGGCGCGCTCGTCGTCGGGGCTGAACTGGTGCAGTGAGGCAAATTTCTTGCGCAATTCTGTTTTAATCTCTTTGCTCTCTTCAACTCCAACTTCGGGTGCGGTGGTGAGTTGGAAGAACGACACGCGGTCTTTGCCCCCTTGCAGCGTCTGCGCAGTGCTGTATGGCATATAGATGTAGCGGTTGTCCCAGTTGGCATCTTTGTAAACACCCACCACGCGGAACAGACTGTTGTTGATTTTTACGTACTCTCCAATGGGGTCGGTGTCGGGAAAGACGGTCTTGACCACATCGGCGCCTATGGTTACCACCTTGCGTTTCAGGCGAATGTCGGCCTCGTTAATGAAACGGCCATTTTCGATTTTCAGATTCTCGCTCACCACAATGTCGGGGTAGACGCCGCGCGTCTCGAAACTGCCGTAGTTGGCGCCGTGGCTCACGCTCGAACTCCACATCTGCAGCACGGGAACCATTGTGGCCAGGCCGTCCTGCTTGTCGAGCATCTTTGTGTCGCGGCTGTCGAACTGAATGCGACGGTTCTTTCCGTAGCCGTTGTGCTCCATACTTGTCCACTGCGGATAAACCATCACAAGGTTGGTGGCGTCTCTCTCAAAATTCTGCATTATGGCATTCTTCAGGCCGTTGCCCGAACCCAGCAGCACAATCAGAATGAAGATACCCCACGCCACGCTGAACGCGGTGAGCACGGTGCGCAGTTTGTTCTTGCGCATCGTCGAAAAAATCTCCTGCCATTTGTCTAAATCAAACATTCTTTGGCGATTTTAATCTTGTTCGGGGTATCGGATTCAATCACTCCATCTTTCAGAAAGACTGTGCGATTGGTCATATCGGCGATGTCGCGCTCGTGAGTTACAATTATTATGGTCTTGCCTTCGCGGTTCACCTCCTGCAGAAGGTCCATCACCTCGTATGATGTGCGGGTGTCGAGAGCGCCGGTTGGCTCGTCGGCCAGAATCACCTTGGGGTTGGCAATGAGCGCCCGCGCAATGGCAATGCGCTGCTTCTGTCCGCCCGAGAGTTGGTTGGGCATATGGTCGGCGTGAGTGGCCAGCCCCACGCGCTCCAGATACTCGTAGGCAATCTGATTGCGTTTTTTGCGGCTAATGCCTTGATAATAAAGAGGAAGCGCCACATTCTCGAGCGCGTTTTTGAAAGTTATCAGATTGAACTGCTGGAAGACAAAACCCAACATTCGGTTGCGGAAACCAGCGGCGCGTTTCTCACTCATATTGCGCACCAGCTCGCCGTTAAGGTGGTAAGTGCCCTCATCGTAATTGTCCAGAATACCCAAAATATTCAGCAGCGTTGATTTTCCCGAGCCTGAACTGCCCATAATCGACACCAGCTCACCCTCGGCAATGCTCAGATTGATGCCCTTCAGCACGTGCAGAGGCTCGCTCCCCGTGAAGTACGACTTATGCAGATTTTCAATTTCAATCATTTCTGTTTTTCGATTTTCAACAACATATAGACTGCAAAAAACGAGCAATGTTACATGAAAAATGAGATTTTTTTGTTGATGGCGCGTGGCAGCGGAGTTTTAGCGTTTATTAATTAAGGTGCATTGAATCGACAAATCACCAACACCTAACACCTAACACCTAATACCTGAACCATTTGCATATTCGTGGCTCCTAATTCCTAATTTCTAACTCCTAATTTCTAAATAATAATCTATCTTGCACCCGCAAAACAGACAGCGATGCAGAAAGTCAGGGCAAAAAAGAATTTAGGGCAGCATTTCCTTACTAATCAAAATATTGCGGCACGGATTGCTAACGGGTTCACCGAGTCGGCGCCAAACGTTATTCTTGAGATTGGTCCGGGAATGGGCATACTGACGCGGCATTTGATTCGTCGCCCGAACGCCGATGTGCGGGTGGTTGAAATCGACCATGAATCAGTGTGTTACCTGATGGCTGAAATGCCCGAGCTCAATGGCCGAATCATTGAGGGCGATTTTCTGAAACTCGACCTTCCCGCGCTGTTCGGAAAACCCATTTCGGTGGCTGGCAATTTTCCTTACAACATATCGAGCCAGATACTGTTTAAGATTTTGGAAAACAGACAGATGGTACCGCAAATGGTGGGAATGTTCCAAAAAGAGGTCGCCGAGCGCGTGGCGTCGAAACCAGGCTCAAAGGTGTATGGCATTTTGAGCGTTCTGCTGCAGGCATATTATAATATCGATTATCTGTTCACCGTCAACGAATGCGAGTTCGACCCGCCCCCGAAGGTCAAGTCGGGCGTTATCAGGCTGACACGCAACAAGGTGGAGCACCTGCCGTGCGACGAGCAACTGTTTGTCAAGATTGTGAAAACCAGTTTCAATCAGCGGCGCAAAACGCTTTCGAACAGCCTGAAGCCCATCCTGCAGGACCGTCGGTGCGACTTGCCGGTCTTCCGACAACGGCCCGAGCAATTGAGTGTCGATGAGTTTGTTGAATTGACAAATATCATCAGCGAAATGTTGAACAGGAACATCTAAAAAATTGAAATTATGCGTTTTGAGTTAAATAAAGAATTTGTTGAGGAACTGCAACTTGCCATTCAGGAGCGCAGTGACGAGTCGATAAAATCGATGGTGGCGGAACTTCACCCCGCCGACGTTGCCGAGATTTTGGGCGAACTTGAACCCGACGACGCCCACTATCTTTTCAATTTGCTGCCGTCGGAACTCACCGCCGACGCCATTATCGAACTTGAGGAAGACGATCGCGAGGAGCTGCTCGAGGACCTTTCGGGACAGGAAATCGCTCACGCCGTCATCGACCATATGGATTCCGACGACGCCGCCGATATTATCTCGGAACTTCCTGAAGAAAAGCAAGATGAGGTTCTCTCGAACATTAGCAACATTGAGCAGGCCGGCGACATTGTCGACCTTCTGAACTACGACCCCGACACTGCCGGCGGTCTTATGGCAACCGAGCTTATCAGCGTGAACGAGAACATGACCGTGCGCAACTGCGTTGAGGAAATCCGCAAGCAGGCACCTGATGTGGGCGAGTTCTTCTATGTATATGTGATTGATGACCAAGAAGTTCTGAAGGGCGTTCTGCCATTGAAAAACCTACTTTTGGCAAACGACAATCAGAAAATCAAAAATATTGTTGAGGACATAATCTCGGTGAAAACCGACGACGACTGCGAGGAGGTGGCCAACATCATGCGCAAGTATGACATGGTGTCGATGCCGGTTGTGGACAGCATTGGGCGGCTCAAGGGCCGAATCACCATCGACGATGTTGTGGATGTGATTAAGGATGAGGCCGATGAGGACTACCAGATAATGTCAGGTATCACGGGCGATGTGGATTCGAGCGACTCGGTGTTCAAGCTCACCAAAGCGCGCATTCCGTGGCTGCTCATTGGCATGGGCGGCGGCATTCTGAGCTCGATTGTGGTGAAAGGTTTCGACAGCGACATTGCCCTCCATCCCGTCATGGCAGGTTTCATTCCAATGATTGGCGCCATGGGCGGAAACGTGGCCATTCAATCGTCGTCAATCATTGTTCAGGGCTTGGCCAACAACTCTTTAGGTCTCGACTCGGCTGGCAAGAAAATACTGAAAGAGATGCTTGGAGCCATGCTCAACGGCGCCATTGTGGCCACCTTGGCTTTCATCTACAACTTTTTTGCCAACGATTTCGCGCTGAGCATCACCGTGAGCCTGTCGCTGGTTGCCGTTGTGCTGTTTGCCGCCATTGTGGGCACCGCACTGCCACTGGCGTTCAACCGCCTGAAGATTGACCCCGCCGTGGCCACCGGTCCGTTCATAACCACCATCAACGATATTATGGGAATGGTTATCTACTTCCTGATAGGTTGTTTCTGCTATTCAATATTTTAAACGCCAATAATTTTAAAACTGGCACAGAAAAATAGAGCGGCCTAAATCCTTTCCAGCAGCGTTTGCAGGTTGCAAACCTCAACGTTGTCAGCAATATAATATGAGTCGTCGACAGGTGCGGCGATGAAGGTTTTTGTGGGTTTCAAAAATTCTATTGCCCGCCAAAATCCTTCTTGAACAGTTGGTGAAGCCGACGCTTTGCACTCAATGGCAATTGTGGCGTTAGGGTAGAGCAGAACCAAATCCATCTCGTCGCCAGTGGCGCTGCGGTAGAAGCAGCATTGCGCGTTGCGGGCCTTGGTGCACACATTTTCAATAACCATCCCCTCCCATGAATTGCCGAATACGGTGTGTCCCAAAACATCGTTAAATGATTGCAACTGCAAGATTTGGTGCAAGATGCCGCTGTCGCGGATATAAACTTTGGGCGATTTTACAAGACGCTTCTTTGTATTGGCAAAATATGGACGCAGTGTCCTGACAATGTAGGTTTGCTCCATTATGTCGAAATAGTGGCGTACTGTTGGCGCAGTTACACCAAGCGATGAGGCAAATTTTGCCAGATTAAGGATTTCTCCGTGCTCGTGCGCTGTCATTGTGAGCATTCGCATAAGCATGGGGGCGGCAATCTGAAAGCCGAGTTGCGGAATGTCGCGTTCAATGTAGGTGCGAATGAAATTCTCGCGCCACAAAGCGCTTGCTTCATCGGAATCAGCATTGTAACTGTCGGGGTAACCGCCTCTGAACCAATATTTTTTAATATCAAAGTCTGGTTGGTCGCAAACTTCGCCAATCAGGAAAGGCGTAAGGTCAATCAGACCGATTCGTCCCGCAAGAGTTTCGGTTGTGTGCTGCACAAGCTCTCGCGAAGCCGAACCAAGTAGAATGAAGCGGCCGTTGCGTCTGTCGCGGTCGATGGTGCTGCGCAGAATGCTGAACAGATCGGGGCGCAGTTGTATTTCGTCGAGGCAGATAGTTTTATCTACATTGTTGGCGAAGAACAGCTCTGGCTCCGAAAGTTTTGCAAGGTCGCTTCGGTTTTGCAAATCGAGATAAAGATAATTGCCGATTTGCTCCGACATCATTTTAATAAGTGTGCTTTTGCCACATTGCCGCGAGCCGAGAATAACCACGGCAGGAAAAACCTGAAGGTTTTTAATCACAAAATCCCGTATGTCTCTGTCAATAAATGCCGCCATATTCTTTTTTTGCAAAGATATACCATTAATTATCAAGTTTCCAAACATTTACCTAATATTTTTGCAAATCGAAAGTTGGACTTTCGATTTGCAAAAAGCGACAATTGTTTATTGATAATCAAAAAGATATTACCGAAGGGGCAGGTGTGATTTCCGAGGTAAAATATAAAGGGCACAAAAGCACCCACAGCAATCAGAGTCTGTTGTTGGCAGAAATAATCCACAAATTGCCGCCATAACTTTTAGCCTTTCAACATTTATATATCTTTACGCACCTTTTTATATGCAACATGGCATTCATAGTTATTGAAGGACTTGACGGCGCAGGCAAGTCGACGCAACTGAACAAACTGCGCAATCTGTTGGACAGCAAAAAGATACCATTTGAATATCTGCATTTTCCGCGCGTTGACGAAGGTGTTTTCGGCAACCTTGTGTCGATGTTTCTGCGGGGCGATTTGGGTGCCAACAATCAAGTGAACCCATACCTTGTGGCGCTCATCTACGCTGGCGACCGCAGCGATGCCAAACAGACTATAAACCAGTGGATTGCCGACGGCAAACTGGTGATTATCGACCGCTATGTCTATTCGAACCTTGCCTATCAGGGCGCGAAAATTACTGATGCCGCAAAGAAAAACGAACTGCGCCAGTGGATTAAAGACTTGGAATTCAACTATTACCAGATTCCGCAACCCAACCTGACGCTCTTCCTCGATGTGCCATTCTGTTTCACCACCAAGAGCCTAACCGCTCACCGTGAGGGTGATGACCGCCGCTATCTGCAAGGAAAACAGGATATTCATGAAGCCGACCTCAACTTTCAGGAACAGGTGCGCCGCGAGTATCTTGACCTTGCCTCAACCGAGAAAAACTTCGAATTAATAAAATGCTACAACAATGACAATCAAATGCTTCCGCCCGACGAGGTGTTTGAAAAGATTGTTGCGGAACTGGAGAAATACAAGGTAATTTAAGAGTTAGAAATTAGGAGTTATAAGTTATAAGTGACAAGTTATAAGGCATAAGGCAAAAGCGTTGAGAATGTTTAGAAGGTTGAGAAAGTTTAGAAACTAAACCCTCTCAACAGCGAAGCGCTAAACTTTAAACCTATTAAACCCGTTAAACATTAAACCTTTACCAACACCTAATACCCAACACCAAACACCAAAATAACATCAACTATGAACCGCTTAAAACCAACACTACTGCTCATCTGCCGAATAATTATCGGCGTGACATTCATCTACTCGGGATTTGTGAAGGCGGTGGACCCGCTCGGCTCAACCTACAAGTTCATCGACTATTTCAACGCCTTCGGAATGGGCTGGGCCAACGGCTTGGCGTTCGCGCTCTCGGTGCTGCAGAACCTTATTGAGTTCACACTTGGCGTGATGGTGCTCTTCAACCTGCAAATCCGCTTCTGCTCGACGTTTGTGCTGGCTTTTATGGCTTTCTACACACCTCTCACACTCTACATCGCCATTACAAACCCTGTGCACGACTGCGGTTGCTTTGGCGACGCGCTGGTAATTACCAACTGGCAGACATTCTTCAAGAACGTTGTGCTGCTGGCGGCGGCGATTGTGGTTTTCTGGTGGCGCAAGGATATTAAAAACCGTCTGACAATCAACGAGCAATGGGCGTTGACAGGCGCTTCGGCCATTGCAATTCTGATTTTCTGCGGATACTCGTACAAGCACACGCAAGTGCTTGATTTCCGCCCCTACAGCGTTGGCACATCGATACCCGAGAAAATGTCGCGGCCCGAAGGCGCGCCCGCCGATGTTTGGGAAAGCACCTTTGTGTATGAGAAGGACGGCAAACAGGAAACGTTCCAAATCAGTAACCTGCCCGACAGCTCCTGGACTTTCGTCGATGCCAAGCACACGCTGGTGAAGAAAGGCTACGAGCCGCCAATCCACGATTTCTCGATTGTGAACCCCGACGGCGAGGACCTGACCGCCGAAGTACTGGCGAGCGACAACTACAACTTCCTGCTCATCGCCTACAATCTCGACAAATCGGACCTGAGCCGCACCGACAGCCTGAACCGCCTGGCCGACTTCTGCCTGGCGCAGGGCTACACGTTCCGTATGCTCACCGCTTCGACCGACGAGGCCATTGAGTCGTTCCGCGAGGTGGCCGAACCGCCCTACGAAATCTGCATCTGCGACGAGACAACGCTCAAAACCATTGTCCGCTCAAATCCTGGCCTGATGGTGGTTAAAGACGGCGTGATTATCGGCAAATGGAATCTGACCGACATTCCGCCGCTCAAATTCTTCGACGGCAATCTGCTGGCAAAATGCATTGATTATCAGATGCAGAAACAAACATCGTTCTACTCGTGGCTGCTCATTTTAGGGCTTGCATTTATCGCGTCGATTTACTTACTTGCGCGCAAAAGATTCGGAAACGAAAATAAACGTAATTAACAGATTGTTAAATATTTAAATATTTCAAAAATGAGAAAGAAAATAGTTGCCGGCAATTGGAAGATGAACAAGAATCTTCAGGAAGGCATTGCTCTTGCAACAGAGTTGAACAACGCTTTGAGCGCAAAACCAAACTGCGACGTGGTTATCTGCACACCGTTTATCCACCTTGCAAAGGTTTCTGACGTTATCAATCACAACATTATCGGTCTGGGCGCCGAGAACTGCGCCGACAAGGAAAAAGGCGCCTTCACTGGCGAGGTTTCGGCCGAAATGGTTAAATCGACTGGCGCAGAGTACGTTATCCTGGGTCACTCTGAGCGTCGCGAGTACTACAAAGAGACTTACGAGATTCTGAAAGAGAAAGTACAGCTGGCTCTGGCCAACGGTTTGAAGGTTATCTTCTGCATCGGCGAAAGCCTTGCCGAGCGCGAAGCCAACAAACAGAACGAGGTTGTGAAAGCTGAACTCGAAGGTTCGGTGTTCAACCTTTCGGCTGAGGACTTCTCGAAAATCATCATCGCCTACGAGCCAATCTGGGCTATCGGCACTGGCAAAACCGCCACTTCGGACCAAGCTGAAGAGATTCACGCTTACATCCGCTCGGTGATTGCCGCAAAATATGGCAAGGAAGTAGCCGAGAACACATCAATCCTTTATGGTGGCTCTTGCAAGGCTTCGAACGCTCCCGAGCTGTTCGCAAAACCTGACATCGACGGCGGCCTGATTGGTGGCGCATCGCTGAAATGCGAGGACTTTATGGGAATTATCAAGGCATTCTAATCCGCTTGCCGCGATATAATGCAAAGGCTGGTGCCACGTTGGTGCCGGCTTTTTTTGTGCGCATACAGACAGAACTTTCCAAAATCAATTTCTAACCAAACTTATCCAAACCAACCCAAAATTGTTTTTATGGATAAATTCGGGTTCGTTTGGTTAGATGTAAAAAATTAAAAATCAATTTTTTATAAATTTTTTAATCAAATTTTCTATAAATTTCTCGCGAAGCGACACCGTTATTTTTAGGATAAATTAGGATTCGTTTGGTTAGAGAAAAAAAACGCCTCACCATCTTGTTGAAAACCAGCAGCCCGCGGTTTTTTACACAATTGCTTGTTGATAAATTGAAAAACATTTACCTACTTTGTGCTTGCAATTAGAAATTTGGCCATTTTGACCGAACGCCTGATTTGGAGATTCTATTTAACTTTTTATAACTTTAAATTATTAATTATGAGGAAAATGCTCTTCTTGGTGTGCCTTTTGGCTGCAACGGCTGTCTCATGGGCACAAACTGATGTGTATCTGATTCCAAACGACAATGGAACGACACCATCTACACTTGACCTGACGGACAAAGCGGTAGGTTACTCTTGTAAAATCTATGACGCTTCTGGGCCCGATGCAAACTACGATATCTATACAGAAGGTACTTTGCTTGTCAAAGTCGCCAACGGTATGTGTTTGAACATTAGCGGAACGGTGAAAGCGAATGATGATGATGAGGTGGAATATTTTGCTATTTACGATGGTTCCACAGTCGAAGATAATTTATTGGGCAAATTTGGTGAGCCAAGCGGTCAATTTGTATCGGTCGCGGGTAGTACATCAAATATGCTACTCCATTTTTTGACCTATGGTTGGGAATGTTATGAGGGTGTTGAAGTGACGGCAGCCATAGCGGTTAAAGACGGAGACTTTGTCTATGCTGACAATGCTAAAACCCATCTTATCAAATATGTTGGTGCGGGAGGAACAGTTGAAATCCCATCGGCAGTAACCAATATCGATTGCAATGCTTTCAGTGGCTGTAACAACCTGGAATACAACACGGATGATGAAGATGAATTAAATTATTTAGGCACTGCAGCAAATCCCTATTTGTTTTTGGTTGGACCAACATCAACTGGTATTACGGAATGCACTATCAACTCCAATACAAAATATATTGGAAGAGAAGCATTTAAAAATTGCTCTAATTTAACCACGATAAATGTTCCTTCGGGAGTTACATCAATTGGTGAAAATGCTTTTGCTGGTTTGACGAATTTAACCACAATAAATGTCCCCTCTGGAGTTACATCAATTGGTGAAAATGCTTTTGCTGGTTTGACGAATGTGATTTACAGTGGCTCTGCCGGCACAGCGAACGATACGTGGGGTGCGAGAGTGCGAAATGGTGTGAGAGAAGGGGATTTCCTTCTCGGTTCCAACGGAACAGTTATCGGCGCATATTATGGCGAAAGAGGTGATATTGTGATTCCACAGACAGTGACCGCAATTGCCAGCCATGTTTTCGAGAACAGTGGCATCACGTCAGTCGATTTCAGCCAGGCCACAGGGCTTACAACGATTGGCGATTATGCATTCAGCAATTGCGAAGGTTTGACCACCGTGACCATTCCTGCATCGGTTACCACAATGGGTTACCGAGTGTTCACTCATAGCGTCAACATTTCTACAATCTATTGCGTTGGAGATGCGAGCGCCAGCGGCTGGGATGGTCAGTGGAATTACGGCTACTTTTATGGATGGAAACGCGTCCCAACCATTTGGGATTACGACAACTGGAGCATCGACGAGAACGGCGAGCTATCGTTCAACAAAGACTACAGATGTACCTCATACGATACATACCCATGGTATGGAGTGAGTTCACAAATTAAAAGTGTAAAGGTGGGTGCGGATGTAACCACTATTGACAGTTATGCATTTGATAACACTTACGGTAGTTATCGGAATCTTGTGAGCGTTGATTTCAGCGAGGCAACAAACCTTGTTGAGATAGGTTATCATGCGTTCTATTCCAACAATGGGATAACGACGCTCAACATACCGCAGATGGTTTCGAGCATTGGCTACGAAGCCTTCCAAGGAGTGAAGTGCATCAACTATTATGGCAATGCTGGCTACAGCTCCGATAAATGGGGAGCCATGGTCCGCAACGGGTATGTTGAAGACGGCTTTGTGTATAGCGACAACACAAAGACTTATCTTGCAGTCTACATTGGCGATGGCGGTAGTATTAACATCCCATCAGGGGTTGTGACTATTGGAACAGGAGCGTTCTCCGATTGCACAACCCTTACAGCGGTGAGCATCCCCGCTTCGGTTCAGGCAATTGGCGATAATGCGTTCTACAATTGTTCAGCCCTGACAACGGTAAGTATTCCGGCATCGGTTGAATACATTAGTTACAATGCTTTCTATGGCTGCAGCTCGCTGGCAACTGTCGATATGAGCAATGCCACAAACCTTCGCTATATTTACGACTATGCGTTCTTCGATTGTACAACTCTGACAGCGGTGAGCCTTCCTGCATCGGTTGAATACATTGGCTACAATGCGTTCAGTAGCTGTAGTTCGCTTGAAACTGTCGATATGAGCAATGCCACAAACCTTCGCTATATTTGCAGCCAAGCTTTCTCCGACTGCGCAGCACTGTCATCGGTAAGTATTCCGGAATCAATAGTTCGTGTGGATTATGATGTGTTCTACAATTGCAGCTCATTGCTTTTTACCCAGCAGGGCGGATTCTACTATTTAGGCAACAACACTAATCCGTATGTTGTTCTGATGAAGCCCGTTACGCCTGGCAATATAAGCACGTTCTCAGTTGAAAACGGAGTCAAAGCGGTGGCGTATGGTGCTTTTGATGGCTGCACCGACTTCCCGACAACAGAGGGCGGAGCCAGCTATGTGGGCAGCAGCAGCAACTCATATCTGATTTTAGCCAAAGCTTCGTCGACCGAAATCACCAGTTGCACCATCAACAGCAACACCAAGATTATTGCCCCCTTTGCTTTTTGGAACTGCTGCGACCTTTCCAACAAAAAAATAACCATTCCTGAAGGGATAGAATTAATGGGCTATCAAGCGTTTGGTTGCGGCAACGACGGTACCGCACCTATTTTTGAGTGCAACGAGGGCTCACAGCCTGCCAGGTGGGACGAATATTGGAATCCTTACGGCGGTCAGGTTGTCTGGGGTGCCGACAGCTACGAGATTGATGCCAATGGCGTCCTCACCATCAACAAGTGTGTTGATGCGAATAATTACACTGATTATCCGTGGTATTCAAAGGCAGAATCAATTACCAAGGTTGTGTTTGCCGAGGACGTGAGCTGCGTAGGCAAATATGCGTTCTACAATGGCTACAATAAATATGATAATCTGACCGAGGTAGTGTTACCTTCGACAATGGAGTCCATTGGTGACTATGCATTCCAAAGCTGCTACAATCTGAGTGATATAAATATAGACGATGCAACAAGCCTTACATCCATCGGCGATAACGCATTTGACAACTGTGACGCTCTGACAAATATAAATTTGGGCAATGCAACAAGCCTTACATCCATCGGAAAATATGCGTTTTATGACTGTGACGCTCTGACTGATTTAAATCTGGGTAATGCGACAAGCCTGACAACCATCGACAAATACGCGTTTTACAGCTGTGACATTCTGTCCGATATAAATCTGGACAATGCAACAAGCCTGACAACCATTGGCGAATACGCATTCGCATACTGTAACACTCTGACAGATATAAATCTTAGTAATGCGACAAACCTAACCTCCATCGGCAAATATGCGTTTTACTATTGCAGCAGTTTGGAAACAATTGAACTACCATCGTCGGTCACATTCATTGGAGAATATGCTTTCAACAGTTACAGCAATTTGGAATACAACGTGTCGGAAGGGATACGCTATTTGGGCAACACCGCAAACCCATATTTATATATGGCGTCTGTCAATTCTGGTTCTGACGAGCAGTACACCATCAATGCCAACACACGCGTTATCGGCACCAATGCCTTCAGCGGTTGCTCCAACTTAAGCTCGATAACCATTCCGGCATCGGTTACATCAATTGGCTACAATGCTTTTGGCGGCTGCTCCAAACTAATCACTATTGATGTCCCGTCGACAGTGACATATATTGAGCGGAACGCTTTCAACGATGTGGGCAACATCAACTACAATGGCCCCTATGGCACCGCAACCGACACTTGGGGAGCCGGAGCACGCAACGGCAGCATCGACGACAACTTTGTGTATGCCGACGCAACGCGGACCACTATTGTCAAATACATAGGCTCGGACACTGAGGTCACCATTCCAGCATCGGTTGAAACCATTGGCAACCACGCGTTTGAATACAAAGGTATTACATCAGTCGATTTCAGTCAGGCCACTCAGCTCACCCAAATAGGTGAATATGCCTTCTGCAACACCAGCCTGACTGAGGTTGCCATTCCTGCATCGGTTGAAACCATTGGAGCCGGAGCATTTTATGAGTGCCACCAGCTTGAGAGCGTTGATTTCAGCAGCGCCATAAGCCTTGCAACCATTGACCAGTATGCGTTCTACTACTGCGACAAGCTGACCTCCGTTGTCATTCCAGAATCGGTTGTGATTATAGGCAATTATGCGTTCCAATATTGCAACAGTCTGACTGAGATTGCCCTCCCGTCGTCGGTCAAGTCAGTTGGCTCTTACGTATTCTCAAATTGTGAATCGCTGACAGAGGTAGATTTCAGCCAGGCCACATCACTTATCAGTATTGGCTATTATGTGTTCAGTGGTTGTTCCAACCTTTTATCCTCGATTGAAATACCATCGACCGTCACCAATATCAGCAGCGATGCTTTCTACGGCATAAAGAACATAATATATAACGGCTCAGCAGGCGATGCTTCCGAAAAATTCGGTGCGCTGACCCGCAACGGCACCATCGAAAACAATTTTGTGTTTGCCGACGAGGCCAAGACAAATCTTACAGGCTATACCAGCAAAAGCGGCTCGGTCACAATCCCCGCTGGAGTTACAACCATTGGTGCCTATGCGTTTGATAAATGCTCAGATGTGACGGTTACCATTCCGTCGGCGTTGAGCATAAGCTCCATTGGCCAATATGCCTTCAACAATATTGCAAATGTTATAAACTACAATAGCTACGAGACAAATTCGCCATGGGGTGCCAAAAAATATTTCAAAAGTAGCGATATTGATATTGATGAAAACGGATTCATCTTTACCGCTGGTTCCGAAAGAACCGAGCTGATAGGCTACATGGGCTCGGCCACCGACATTGTTATTCCGCAGACAGTCACCACCATTGCCGACGAAGTGTTCAAAGACTTAAGCATCACGTCAGTGGATTTCAGCAATGCTGAAAACCTTGAGTCAATTGGACAATATGCGTTCTGCAACTGCGACAACCTCACATCAATTTATATTCCTGCAACAGTGACTTCAATGGGCTATTATGCTTTCGCTGATTGCAGCAACCTCTCCATCAACTGTGAGGCAGCTAACAAACCTGATGGTTGGCACGACTATTGGAATCAAAACGGCCGCCCTGCACGCTGGCTATGCGATGCCTGGGACATTGATGAGAACGGTCTTTTGACAGTTAAAGCCAATGTCAGTTGCAATTGGAACGAGTATCCATGGCGTCAGTATAAGTATGATTATGGTTGTAACATCAAGGGTGTAACATTTGCCGAGGGTGTCACCACTATTGGTGAAGGGGCATTCCACGATGCCTACGGGTGGGGCTACTACAACGACATTAAAAAGGTGACCATTCCGTCAACAGTTACTACAATTGGCAACGATGCGTTTTACAGTTGCTCGAACATTTCGAGCGTATATTTTGCATCGCTCAACAGTCTTTGCAACATTGATTTTAAGGACAATGATTCCAATCCGCTCTATAATGGTGCGACACTTTACATCAATGGTGAGGAAAAAACAGAGATTACTATTCCTGCCGAAGTGACATCAATCGGTCAATATGCATTCTACAATTGCGACAACATCACCAAAGTTGTTATTCATGATGGGGTGGAAAGTGTGGGTACTTATGCATTCTACAGCTGCGATAACCTTACAATTTGGTGCGAGGCAGGGGCAAAACCCGAAGGCTGGCACAGCAATTGGAATCCAAGCGACCGCACAGTAATATGGGACATGAACAACTGGAGCCTGAGCGACGATGGTCTGCTCACCGTTAAGAAATCGTTCAGCTACGATAATTCGGGCGACTATCCGTGGTATTATTTCCAGAGCGACATAAAGGCCGTTAAGTTTGAAGCTGCGGTTACTGAAATTGGCAATTATGCATTCTACGACTACGACAATCTTCTAACTGTTGATTTAAGTGAGGCTACTGGCCTGACTTCCATTGGCTATCGGACATTCTATAGCTGTAGCTACCTCACAACCGTTGATATGAGCGGCGCCACAAGCCTGACCACCATCGGCAGCGAGGCATTCTATGAAAGCAACCGCATCAGCCGCGTTGATTTTGCAAGCGAAAAGAGCCTTTTGGAAATGCAATATGCCGACGCATCCTCCAATCCTTTACGCAATGGTGCAAATGCTTTCATAAATGATGTGGAGACGGCAGAGATTGTTGTTCCTGAAAACGTGACAGCCATTGGCCAGTATGCATTGTATGGCTGCAGCAACCTCACCAAGATTGTTGTTCATGGCAATGTTGCTGAAATAGGCACCTATGCCATCGACGGCAGCAGCGAGCTCGTCATCTGGTGTGAGGCCGAATCGAAACCCGACGGCTGGAACAGCAGTTGGAATCGAAACAACCACCAGGTGATGTGGGACTACAAAAACTGGACACTCAGCAACAGCGGGTTGCTTACGGTGAAGAAAAACTACAACTTCGACGAGGCAAACGATTATCCGTGGTATGGCCTCAGAAGCCAGATAACATCCGTAGCATTCACTGATGCTGTCACCAGCATTGGAGTCACTGAGTTTAGCGGCTACAGTGCACTGACATCAGTCACCATTCCGGCATCGGTAACAAGCATTCAAGGTGATGCCTTCTCTTACTGCGGTGCCCTCGAAACCATCGACTTGAGCAACGCCACCGGGCTGACAACTATAGCCAATGGTGCGTTCTACGATTGCGATGCCCTCGAAACTGTGGATATGAGCGAAGCCACCAGTCTTAGCTCAATCGGCTACCGTGCGTTCTACGACTGCGACAATCTTGTAACCGCCGACATGAGCGGCGCCACAAGCATGGCAACCATTGGTGAAGATGCGTTCCGTAGCTGCGATAATCTTGCAACAGTCAGAATACCAGCCTCGGTTACCCAAGTAGGCAGCAGCGCGTTCGATGATTCTTATAACATAACATGTGCTGATTTTGGAAGCATCTCGAGCCTCTGCAGAATTGCATACGGAAATAGTTATTCGAACCCTCTCTGGAATGGCGCAAGCCTCTACATCAATGGAGTGGAGACGAAGCAGGTGACTATTCCCGAAACAGTTACTGAAATCAAGTCGCGTGCGTTCTATGGATGCGACAACATCACATCAGTTTATATTCCTGCAACGGTGACTTCAGTTGGCGAATATGTATTCAACAGCTGCGACAACCTCACCATCAGTTGCGAGGCGGGGTCGAAACCAGACGGCTGGCATAGCAACTGGAACAATAGCTACCGCCCTGTAAAATGGCGCTGCAACGACTGGAACATCGATGAGAACGGTCTGCTGACAGTCAAAGCCAATATCATCTACGATAGTTATTACGACTATCCGTGGTATGAGCAGAACTTTGGCATCACTGGTGTAACATTCACTGAGGGTGTCACTTCTATAGGCCAAAGTGCATTCTACGATGCCAACGGCTGGGGCCGTTACAGCAATATTGAAACGGTGACCATACCTTCAACGGTTACTGAAATTGGCGAGTATGCGTTCTACAATTGCGACGCACTTCAATCAGTCACCATCCCCGCAGGTGTTGAAAATGTGGGTGATTATGCTTTCTATGAATGCAACCAACTGGTTGTCCGTACTTACAACGATGTCAAATATCCCAACAGTTGGAGTTCACAGTGGTGCGAAAATTACCGCATAACATTCGACATCAACAACTGGAGCCTGAACGATGCCGGGCTGCTCACAGTAAGGAAGAATTATAGCTATAACAGCAGCGGTGATTACCCGTGGTATCCGATTAACGACAGAGTAACTGGCATTGAGTTTGCCGGCAACGTAACTCAGATAGGTAGTAATGAGTTCTACAATTGCTTCAGAGTGGTGTCGGTTGATGTGCCGGATGAAATCACCAGCATTGGCTCTAATGCCTTCTACGGAGTGAAGAACGTCAACTATTACGGCCCTGCAGGCACCATCACCGACAAATGGGGTGCATTGGCCCGCAACGGCTATGCCGATGGCGACTTCCTCTATGCCGATGCCACAAAAACCAATCTGGTGGGCTACTTTGGCAATGGCGGCAGTGTGACAATCCCGTCAACTGTTACCACTATCAGCAGCAATGCCTTCTACGAATGCGAGGGTCTGACATCGGTCACCATCCCTGCTTCGGTTCAGGCAATTGGCGATAATGCGTTCTACAATTGTTCAGCCCTCACCACAGTCGACCTGAACCAGGCTACAGGCCTCAAAACCATAGGCAACTCTGCATTCTCTAATTGCAACGAGCTTGCAAACATCGACCTGAGCCGCGCCACAGGCCTCACCAGCATCGGCAGTACAGCCTTCTATAACTGCGCGCTGACCTCGGTTACCATTCCGGCAGGAATTGAGAAAATCTATAGCAGTACATTCTCCGACTGCAGTAATTTGAGCACAGTCAATCTGAGCAATGCCACAAGCCTCAAAACCATCGGCAGCAATGCTTTCTATAATTGCGACGCTCTGACCTCGATAACCATTCCCGCCTCGGTTGAGCTAATTGAAAGCTATGCTTTCGGATATTGTGACAATCTTGCAACTGTTAACTTCAGCAGTGCCACAAACCTCAAGCGTATAGAATACTGTGCGTTCTATGAGTGCGACGCTCTGACTTCGATAACCATTCCTGCCTCGGTTGAATATATTGGCAGCTCTGCGTTCTACGGTTGTGACGCTCTTAGCTCAGCGGATTTGACCAGCGCAACAAAACTTTCTATTATTGAGAGCAGCCTTTTCGGAAACTGCGGTGAGCTGACCTCGATAACCATTCCGGCTGGCGTTGAGTCCATATATAGCACGGCATTTTCTTACTGCTATAAGCTTGCGACTGTTAATTTCAGCAGCGCAGCAAATCTCAAAACCATTGGCAGCAGTGCGTTCTACGATTGCGACGCTCTGACATCGGTTCCCATCCCGGGAACGGTTACAAGCATTGATTCCTACGCTTTCCAAAATTGTGATGAACTGATGACCGTCACCATTCCCGAATCGGTTACAAGTGTGGGTGAGTATGCGTTCAGCGATTGTCCAAAACTGAGATTCAACTCAACTGGCGGATTCGACTATTTAGGTAACACTACAAACCCCTATAGGGTTTTGGTTCGCCCCAGCAACGGCAACACCGACATGAGCGGCCTCAGAGTCCATGACGGAATGAAGGTGGTTGTGGGCGGTGCTTTCGACGACTGCTATAATTGGGATGTTGTGGAAAACAACGCCTACTACATTGGCAACTCTGAAAACCCGCACCTGATTCTGACTGCTGCAACATCGCAGGAAATTGATGAATGCACCATCAACCGAGCCACAAAATTCATTGCCGGCTATGCGTTCTACAATTGCTACAACCTCACAGAGATACTCATTCCTCTGTCGGTTGAAAGTATGGGACAAGGTGCATTCTATGACTGCTACAACCTCGGCACCATCAACTGCGAGACAGGCATTGAACCCGAAAGCTGGTACGATTGGCATTATTGGTACACTAAAGTCAACTGGGCCTATGGCGGTTGGGAGTTGGACAACGATGGCGTACTCACCGTCTACCGCGATGTTGACCTGCCAGATTACAGTTATTACCCATGGCGTAACAGCGGCAACAGCAACAGCATAACAAAAGTTGTGTTTGCCGAGGGTGTGAGCCTTGTAGGCCGCTCTGCATTTGATAACGGTTGGGGTAATTATTACAATCTGGCTGAGGTTGTGTTCCCGTCAACTCTCAAGAGCATTGGTAGCCAAGCATTCCGCTACGACTACAACCTCACATCGGTTGTCTGGAATAGTGTTGAACGCATCGATAGATATGCATTCTACAACTGCTACAACCTCACATCGGTTGATTTGAGGGGTGCTGAGTATATCGATGAGTATGCATTCGCAGACGTCTACAAATTGACTAATGTTGCTATTCCAGTCACGGTTCAGTATATGGGAGAAGGAGTATTCCAGAACAGCATAAGCGACAGTAAAGTGCTGTGCGAGGCCGATGAGCAGCCAGCAGGTTGGAATGAATATTGGAACACCAACGGCTACCAGGTCATCTGGCACTACAACAACAATGTTCTGAACATCACATCGAACAACACAACAATGGGTACAGTGACAGGCAACGGCATCTACACATATAACGATTATGCCGAGATTGTTGCCACCGCCAACCCTGGCTACCAGTTTGTTCGCTGGAGCGATGGCAGCATCAATCCCGACCACTCGCTCAACGTTACTGACCACCTGACACTTGAGGCAATATTCGCATCGTCGGGCGAAATCTACACCGTCAGCGTAAGCTACGATGGAGGAATGGGTACCGTGACAGGCGCAACCCAATATGTAAGTAACGAGACAGCAACTCTCATCGCCACACCGTATGAACACTATCACTTTGTGGAGTGGGCCGACAACCACAGCACCAACCCTGAGCGCAGCTTTACTGTCAACGGCAGCGCTGTATTGGAATATGCGGCTGTGTTCGAGGTTGACCAGCATCAGCTCACAGTCAACTCTGACCATGGGCAGATAGGCGGCGATGGTCCTGGTACTTACGACTGGGGTTCTTGGCCAAGCCTCGTAGCCATACCTAACGATGGTTATTTCTTCGTCAACTGGATTGACGATAATAATAATACATTTGGCGGCACTTCTACTTCGGTATATATGTCTGGTGATAAGGAATATACAGCCGTATATCACGAGATTCAGACAGTTAACACAGGCAGCACACAGGTTGTGGCTTCGGGCCAACAAGTCAACTGCAAGTTTGTTGCTCCAATGACAGGCGAGTACACAATCTTCTCGTCGGAGTCAGACAATAATGCTTACGGCATTCTGTATGATTCTGAAATGAATCAGCTGGCATACGATGATAATTCCTATGGCCAAGACAACGAATTCCAAATTATCTACAACCTGACCGAGGGAGAAACCTACTACATCAGCGCAGGATTCTATTACGGTTGGAATTTCGGCAACACAACACTGGTGATTAAAGAGCCTTTGGTTATCAGCGTGACAGCCGAGCACGGCACAGTCAGTGGAGCCGGAGCTTACTCTTACAACTCAACTGTGCAACTCTCAGTTGATGAAGTTCAGGATGGTTGGTTCTTCACCAAGTGGAGCGATGGCGTGGTACTCAACCCGCGCAACATCACAGTTAAGGCTGCAGCCAGCTACACGGCTGAGTTTGAGCGTGTGCAGACTGTTACTGAAGGCGAGAACACCATTCTGGCCACCCGCACAAGCACCGATAACTGCGTGTTCACACCTGCGGTTTCGGGCACTTACGTCATCTTCTCCGATGCCAGCGGCTATAATATGTATGGATGCTTGCTTGATGCCGACAAGAATCTTTTGGCAGATAATAGTGGTTTGGATTTCCAAATCCAGCAATACTTGCAGCAAGGCCGGAAATACTACATTGGAGTCAGCTTCCAGAGCAATACAATCGCCAACACCAAGCTGATGATTAAAGACCCTGCCACCATCAGCGTTGCTGCTAACGGCGATGGTACTGTCAGCGGAGCCAACACTTACATCTATGGCACCGCAGTCTCAGTTGCCGCATCGGCCAACGCGGGCAGCTTCTTTGTTCAGTGGAACGATGGCATAACCAACAACCCGTACTTGTTCAATGCTGATGAGGATGAGCAGTTCACTGCAGAGTTCAGTGAGATTCAGACCCTCAATGTTGGCGAGAACAACGTTTACTCAACATTCGGAAGATTTGCCGCCGAAACAGGCGTTCCAAATCCGAACTGTAAGTTTGTTCCTGCTGTGTCGGGTCCGTATGCTTTCATTGCTAACCACGAGTCGTTCGACACTTACGGCGAGCTGTATGATTCCAACATGCGTCTGCTCACATCGAATGATAATTACGACAGCAACACCAACCAGTTCCGTTTGGAATACGATTTGGTAGAAGGTGAAACCTACTACATTAGTGCTGGATTCTTCAATTATGCAGCTGGTGCTGGTTATATTCCATTGACTGTTGGCGCACCTATCCACATTATGGCAACAACAGACCCCGAACGTGGAACAATTGAGGGAGCCGGAGGTTACGCCTATGGCAGCAATGTAACGCTCACCGCCAACGCAAACTCAGGCTTTGCCTTTGTTCGCTGGAGCGATGGCAACACCGATAACCCACGCACCTTCAAGGCACGTGAGGATGCTGAGTATGTAGCTGTCTTCCGCTTGGAGAGCCAGGGAGTATTCAACGTCACTGTTACGGCCAACAACGACAGCTGGGGTACAGTTGAAGGCTCGTCGGAGTTCATCGAGGACGAGACTGCAACACTATCGGCAACTCCTGCTGCTCACTACCATTTTGTTCAGTGGAACGACGGCGTTACTTACAATCCGCGTTATGAGGTTGTTAAGGGCGAGTTGACCTTTGAGGCCCAATTTGCAGTCGACCAGCACCACATGGAAGTTCTGGCCGAGAACGGAACAACTACAGGTACGGGCGATTACGATTGGAATCAGCTTGTGAAAATCACTGCCACTCCGGACGAAGGTCACTATCTGGCCCGCTGGAGCGATGACAGTAACTCTGATGCAAGTGAGCGCTACGTCAGAGTGAAGAGCGACACCACCATTACGGCAATCTTCGAGCCTTACCAATATAGTGTCTACCTCTGGGTATCTGAAGGAAATGGCACTGTTAGCGGTGATGGCGATTATGCCTATGGCACTGATGCAACTATCAATGCCGTCCCGGGTGAGGGTTATGACTTCAAGCGCTGGTATTGTGAGTATGATGGCAATTACTATACTGAAAATCCGCTCACTGTAACTGTAAAACATGGTTACACTTATTCTGCTCAATTCGCACTCAAAACCTACACTATTACAGTTGAAACTGAGCATGGTACCGTTGATGGCGCAGATGCTGAATACACTCACGGCCAGGAGGCAAGCTTCACGGCTGTGCCTGAAACTGGTTACAAGTTTGTTCGTTGGGACGTAACCAACACCGCCAACCCGTTTGTGACTACTGTTACAAGCGACTTGACTCTGACTCCGCTGTTTATTTCGGCAACTGCTGATATTTACACAGTTACAGTTGAAGCTGGCGAGGGTGGAACCGCAACAGGTTCAGGCACGTTCATTGCCAACGAGAAGGCAACCATTTCGGCAACTGCCAACGATGGTTACCACTTTGTTAAATGGGACGATGGCAACAAAGAGGCACAGCGCGAGCTGACCGTTACTGCCACCAAGACCTACAAGGCCGAGTTTGCTCTTAACAGCTGCGTGGTTAAGGTTGTGGCCGGAGCCAATGGTAGTGTGACTGGCGGCGGCACCTTCAACTATGGTGGCCAGACAGAAATCACAGCCACAGCCAACGAAGGTTATCACTTTGTTAGCTGGAACGACGGCGACAAAAACGCCAAGCGTACAATCTCTGTCGACGGCGATGCTACATTCACAGCAGAGTTTGCTATAAACGAGTACACTGTTAAGGCTTCGGCCACCAATGGTACGGTTACTGGTGCAGGTACTTACACCCATGGTGCAGAGGCAACTCTCACTGCAACGGCTGCTGAGGGCTACCACTTTGTTAAATGGAGCGACGGCGTAGAGACCGCTACCCGCAAGGCTACCGTTACAAGCGACTTGTCGTTCACTGCTGAGTTCGCAATTAACACTTACACAGTGAAGGTTACAGCTGCCAACGGTACAGTCACTGGCGCAGGAACCTACGATTACAACTCGCGTGCAACCATCAGCGTAACAGCTGCTGAGGGCTATCACTTTGTTAAATGGAGCGACGGCGAGACCAAGGCAACTCGCACCGTTGTTGTAACTGATAACGTGACATTAACTGCTGAGTTCGAAATCAACAGCTACACAGTCAGCGCATCGGCCACCAACGGCACAGTTGAGGGCACAGGCACTTACAACTATGGCGCAGAGGCAACTCTCACCGCAGTGGCCAACACAGGCTATCACTTCACCAAGTGGAGCGATGGTGTGGAGACAGCAACCCGCAAGGTTACCGTGAAGAGCGACTTGAGCTTTACCGCCGAGTTTGTAGTCAACAGCTACACTATCAGTGTTGATTCGGCTGCTAACGGAACCATCACCGGTGCAGGTACTTACACTTACGGAGCAACTGCAACTCTCGAGGCAACAGCCAACAAGGGTTACCACTTCGTGATGTGGACTGACAGCGTTATGACCGCTACCCGCACCGTTGAGGTTACAGGCAACGCAACATTCTCGGCTGTGTTCGCAGGCGATAGTTACGAACTGACAGTCAAAGCAAAGAATGGTACAGTTGAGGGCGCAGGCACCTATGAGAATGGCACTGAGGCAACTCTGACAGCAGTGGCCGATGCAGGTTACATCTTCTCTAAGTGGGACGATGACAACACCGACAACCCGCGCACAGTGACTGTAACTGGCAACAAGACCTACACTGCTACGTTCAAGAAGGCACTCTACTCTGTTACTGTCAACGCTGAAAACGGCCAAATCACGGGCGCAGCTGATTCGTTGGAGCTTGGTGCTACTGTCACACTCACCGCTATTGCCGATGAGGGCTACCACTTCGTTATGTGGAGCGACAGCGTAACTGAGAATCCGCGTACTGTAACGCTTACAGCCGAGTTGCTGCAGCAAGTCAAGGACAGCATTGAATTCACAGCTATCTTCGAGGTTAACACCGACGTTGCTGATGAGGCTGTCGAAGCTGTGAACATCTTCGCTTACGGCAACACCATCGTGGTTGAGAACGCCACCAGCGACATCTTCGTTTACAATGCAATGGGCCGCTTGATTGAACGTGTAGCCGCTGAGGCTGGCCGCACCGAGATTAAGATTAATGGCGCTGGCATTTACGTAGTGAAGACAGGCAACACAGCCAAACGCGTGATGATTAATGATTAACGGTTAATTATAAACGATTAATATTGTTCTGATTGAATCGGATAAAATCGGTTAGAGATTAAAATTTAGGGGCGAATTGATATTCGCCCCTATTTTTTATTGCATGCCCTAACGGGCAGAAATTATTAGAAAATTTATAAGAAAATCATTCAAAATCAACTAATTATAAATTTTGTTTAATTTTTAAACCTAATTTTCTTCAAATTTCTCGCGTAAGCGACACCGTAACTTTTGGGATAAATTAGGGTTCGTTTGGTTAGCGACTAAAAATCAATTTCTTAATATTTTTCGCGTATCACCACCATCATTTTTTAATGCATCCCCACTACATTTTTCATCATTGATAAAATTATTTCATACATTTGTCAATTGTTTACACCAATTATTTACTGGATAAACTTTAATGGAAAGATTCGAATTTAGAACCCAGCCATGTTGTGCGGTCTGTGTGCCTGAAGGTGCGCGGAGTTGTGCTGGTTGTAGTCCTTCCAACTTAAATACCCTTTTTCCTTCGCTCGTTTGCAATTTTGCAAAACAGCGTATATATATTTCATTTTTAATCATTTAATAAACCTTTTTAATTTTATTTTTAATGAAAAAGTTATTTTTATTCTGTACAATGCTTATGGCGCTTTTGCTTGCTGGTACTGGCCAAGTGAGGGCGGGTGAGTTGACTGTGCATGACGGTACTGCTACAAACGAGTTTATCCCGTTTTGGGGCTATTGGGTTGATGACGGTTCTACCAAGAGCGAGATGATTTATCCAGCCACTGAGTTGTATTTCATGACCGATTCAGACATCAAGAGTCTTACCTTCTATAAGACATCGGGTGAAACTACGAGTTCTTGGGGTAATGCTTCTTTCCAAGTCTTTTTGAAGGAAGTGGACAACACCACAATGGGTAGCGGCTATATCGGCATGGAGAATGCTACCATTGTGTACCAGGGTGGTGTTGATGCTTCTGGTGGCGAGAGAACGGTAACCATCAATTTCGATGAGCCTTACCATTACAACGGTGGCAACTTGCTTGTGGGTATATATGAAACCAGGGTAGGTTCTTACAGCAAAGCCATTTGGTATGGCGAAGCTGTTACTGGCGGCTCTGCTTATAGCAGAAGTGGTTCATCTTACACCAAGAAAGACTTTATTCCTAAGACCACTTTCTCGTATATCGAACCAGCAAAATGGAATGATAAGATTAGTGCCTACGAGATAGCCAATGTCGAAAATCTCTATTGGTTTGCCTACTTTGTTAACAGTGGGAACACAGGTGCAAACGCCGTTTTGACTGCCGACATTGTGGTTAACGAGAATGTGCTCCTCGAGGACGGCAGCCTCAATGAAGCTGAAAAAGACAACTTTAAGGTGTGGGTGCCGATAGGTACATGGGATAATGCCTACCATGGCACATTCGATGGCCAGGGCCACACCATCAGCGGTTTGTATTTCAATAATTCTGAAACACAATGCATAGGATTGTTTGGCAGAGCCGATATGGCAGATGCAACAATAAAGAATGTGGGCATTGTCGATACCTATTTCTATGGATACGAAAAGGTTGGTGGCATTTGCGGATACAGAGGCAATATAATCAACTGCTTCAATACGGGTACAATCAAAGGTAGTAACCGCGAGATTGGCGGTATTTGCGGAAGCGACTGCGCGGTAGATTACAGTTACAACACCGGCATTGTTTCGGGAGGAAATTCGGTTGGTGGTATAAGCGGCGGTTGGAATAAAATCAACTACTGCTACAATACTGGCAGTGTTTCAGGAAGTTATGACGTTGGCGGCATTTGCGGTTATGCAAATGATGCTAATACAATAATAACCGGCTGCTTCAACAATGGTTCAGTCACGGGCACTTCTAACAAGGTTGGAGGCGTTTGTGGTAGCATCTATAGCTCCAACACTGTTGTAAGCAATTACTATTTGGCAGGTTGTGCTGTTGATGGCAACAGTACGATTCAGAATGGTGTCGGCAGTAGCAGTGTTGGCTCAACCTCCGACGACCAAACAGGCACAGTTTCTGCCTCATCCGACCTGCTTGCCAGCGGCGAGGTGGCCTACAATATCAACCAGAGCGCTGGTACCATCGTTTTTTATCAGTCAATTGGTTCTGACCTTATCCCAACATTCGACGACAGCCATGGTGTTGTTATGATGCCAGAGTCGGGAGAGTACGAAACACATTACCACAGCTTCAGCAACGGATTCTGCTCATGCGGCCTTGTATTCGAAGAGCCTGACTTCAACGGTAATGCATATATTATTGACAATGGCGGAAAACTCTACTGGTTTGCCAAGTATGTCAACAGTGGCTACCAAACAGCCAATGCTGTTCTGACGGCTGATATTGTTGTCAACACTGGCGTGATTGACGCCAACGGCGACTTCACCGGCGACCTTGACAACAACAACTTTATGGAGTGGACTCCCATTGGAACCGACAACTGCTATTATGGCGGAACTTTCGATGGCTATGGCCACACCATCAGCGGTTTGTATTTCTACAACACTACCGATGCCAGCTATCCCGTTGGAGGTGTTTATTCGGGATTGATTGGTGCGTGCGATGGCGCAACCATTAAGAATGTGGGTGTTATCGACTCATATCTGCATGGAAGTTTTAATGTTGGAGGTATTCTGGGTTATTCTCTTGGTTCAAGTAGCATAACCAACTGTTTCAACACATCAACCATTGTTGCAGTAAATGGTTGTGCTGGTGGTATTTGCGGTTTTAATCGAGAATGTTCTATAACCAATTGCTTCAGCACTGGTAAGATTGTTGGAAGTACTAATATTGGCGGTATAGTTGGCCAATTAGGTGTAGAAACAACCAACAACTACGTTTTGGAAGGTAGCGTATCAGATGCCACGGGTGGCACATTTGCCACAGCCGAGCAGTTTGCCAATGGCGAGGTGACTTTCTTGATTAACGAATATGCCGAATCATATATTTATTTCCAAAATATCGGTACCGACCCGATTCCATCGTTCGACGAGAGTCACGGTCTTGTTTTCGGTGGTAATGGCAATTACTACACTCACTTTCAC
Organism: Salinivirgaceae bacterium; assembly: GCA_017645945.1. Lineage (GTDB taxonomy): Bacteria > Bacteroidota > Bacteroidia > Bacteroidales > SZUA-534 > RUG13583. Next base: position 89,298 of record JAGCNL010000018.1, on the reverse strand, counting down.
GGTTACGAAAACAACGGATTCTGCTCGTGCGGTCATAAAGAAAAACCTTACTTTAATGGTACGGCCTACGAGATTGACAATGCCGGTAAGCTCTACTGGTTCTCAGACCTTGTATTCTTTGGCACCGACCCATCGGCCAACGCCGTGTTAACAGCCAACATTGTTGACCACACCAATTTGCTTAATAGCGATGGCACACTCAATTCAGCCAATGTGCGCCGCGAATGGAAACCAATTGGTGATAACGGCGAAAACTACTATGGAACGTTCGACGGACAGGGATACTCAATCAGCGGTTTGTACTCTTCAGCCTTTATGTATTCGGGATTGTTTGGTTTTGCCAACAACGCAACCATCAAGAATGTTGAAGTTTACGACTCTTATTTCAGCGCCAGACAACATGTGGGCGGCATCTGCGGCTATGTTGCAGGCTACACCACAATAACTAACTGCTACAACGAGGCTACTGTTGTTGCCACCGTCAATGGTGAATCCAATGCCGGCGGTATTTGCGGTTACATAGAAAGCTCGTCGGTTGTTCTGATCGACAACTGCCACAACGCAGGTTATGTAGAGGCCTACTGCAGCAATGCCGGTGGCATCTGCGGCTACCAGTATGCCGGTACCATTCAAAACTGCTACAATGCAGGCAGAATTTATGCAAAGGCAGCTAATAGCACAAGTAACAACTCTTATGCAGGCGGTATTTCAGGTAGAATAAACGGTCTCGACACTAAGTTGATAACCAACTGCTACAACACAGGCAGTGTTGAGGGCCTTGGCAAGTATGCAGGTGGCATTTGCGGCTATATAGGGAACGGCACAATAACCTGCTGTTTCAATGCTGGAACTGTTACTGCAAACGCCAATTTTGGCGGCATTTATTCTGGTAGTGGCGGCACCTCAGGAAACAACTACGTTTTGCAGAACTCTGTAGGCAACGCCAATGGTGGTTCATTCAAAACCTTCAGCCAGTTTGCAAGTGGTGAGGTTACCTATCTGCTCAACCAGAACAACAGCCAGCCCAACTGGCGCCAGACATTAGAGCAAGATGTCTATCCAACGCTGAACGCTAACAGCGCTGTTGTTTACCTGACGGAGCCTTGCCAGTCGTACAGCAACTCAACAGACTTTAAAGATCATGAGTTTGTCGACGGACATTGTACTATATGCGGTGCAGCCGAAGAGGCTAAATGGAATGAGGAGCTCAATGCCTTCGAGATTGCCAATGCCACACAACTTCTCTGGTTTGCTGATTATGTGAACAACGAGGACAACCATGCTAACGCGATTCTGACCGCCGACATTGTTGTTAACTCTAATGTGCTCAACGCTGATGGCTCTCTGAATGGCGACCTCGACGACAACAACTTTATTGAGTGGACACCGATTGGAACTAACAATTCACGTTACCATGGAATATTCGATGGCCAGGGCCATACCGTGAGCGGTTTGTATTATTATAATACAGAGGACGAAAGCTACCCTGATGGAGGAATTAACATAGGATTGTTCGGCGTAGTTGGCGACGATGCAACCATCGTAAATGTTGGTGTCATCGATTCTTATCTGCACGGAAGTTTTGAGGTTGGTGGTATTGTAGGCTGGGCTATTGGTAGTGACATTACCATAGCCAACTGTTTCAACACTTCCACAATTGTTGTTGAACAAGCGATGGGCGGAGGTATTGTAGGTTATGCATATTCTTCATCATCTTATTCAAGCAGTATAGCCAACTGTTTCAACACTGGTAGAATCATTTGCAATTATGAAGTCGATGATGTCAATGTCGGCATGGGTGGTGGTCCTGTCCTTACCAACTATGGCTTCATTGGTGGTATTGTTGGAGAAAATGACTCGGAAAGAATGATTACCAACTGCTACTATTTGGCCGGAAGCGCCATCTGTGGTGGTAAGGAACAAAATGGCATAGGTTATCCAGGCGGCTATTCGCGCCCCGATTCCAAAGGTTCAACCACACCCGCCACTGCCGAGCAGTTCAGCAATGGCTTTGTGGCTGGCAATATCAATATGAGCGTCGATTACACTATTTATTATCAGACAATTGGAAGCGATGCATTGCCAACCTTGAACAGCAGTCACGCTGAGGTTTATGCTTCAATGCCTTGCCCGTCGGAATTCGGCAACAACCCCAATGCGCTTTCTGAGAAAGAGCATGTATTCGTAAATGGTGTTTGCGTTTGCGGCGAACACGAATCTGCTGCATGGGATGAGGAGGCCAATGCCTTCGCGATTGCCAATGTAGGTCAGCTCTACTGGTTTGCCGATATGGTGAATAGTGGTGAATTATACGACTCTCCCGACTATGCTCCTAACGCCTACCTGACAGCCGACATTGAGGTTAACGCCAATTTGATGAGCGCCTTTTACGATCCATCGGCATTAGGCACGTTAATAGAATGGACACCTATCGGAAACGATGACTACGATTATTATGGAACATTCGATGGCATGGGACACACCATCAGTGGTTTGTATTTACAATCGAATGAAGACTACAAGGGTTTGTTTGGAGTGACCTACGACGCAACCATCCAAAATTTAGGTGTTATCGGTTCTGCTATTATGGGTGACGCTTATGTTGGTGCCATTGTTGGCAGGGCTGAAGGCGCAACCACAGTAACCAACTGCTTCAATACATCATCATATATTAATGCCAGTGAAGTTGTCGGCGGTATTTGCGGTTATATTTACGACAGCGGTTCAATAACCAACTGTTTCAGCACTGGCGAGGTGCATGGTTATAATTTTACCGGCAGCATTGTAGGCAAAAATTACGGCACTGTCAGCAATTGCTTCTATTTGGAAGGCAGTGCATCTAATTGGAATGGCACAACTTATGGTGGTGTTGGCGCTGGCGATGAACCAGTTGACGATGCAACCACCGCGGCCACAGCCATTGAGTTCCGCGTCGGTGCTATTGCCTATGCTCTTAATGGTTATTCAAGCAATGAGGAAGATGTTGTTTGGTACCAGACAATTGGCTCTGACGCCAACCCAACCCTTAACAGCGAGCATGGAGTGGTTTACACATCGGAGCCTTGCCCGTACAACAACACTGGCGAGAGCCATACAGAACATGTGTTTGTTAACGGTGAATGCGTCTGCGGTTTGATTAACGAACCCGAATATGACTCAGAACATGATACCTATCTGATTGCCAACGCCGGTCAGCTCTATTGGTTCGCCGACTTTGTGAACAGCGGCGAGGGAGTATCGGCCAACGCCATACTGACTGCCGACATTGTGGTTAACGAAAATGTTCTTAGCGAGAATGGTATTCCTAACCGCGATGATTTTAAAGTCTGGACACCGATAGGAATTGCTTCGGAAGGCGGTTATACAGGCTTCTTTGACGGACAAGGACACACCATTAGCGGCTTGTTTTTCGATAATTCCAACGGCAATAATCCCTACCCTGCGGGTGGAGCTTGTGTCGGATTGTTTGGTTATGCCGCTGAAGGGGCTCAAATCCGTAATGTAGGCCTTGTCGATTCTTACATCTATGGTGCCAATAATGTTGGTGGCATATTGGGTTATTCTTCTGGAGGAGTTAATATAACCAACTGTTACAACACGTCAATTATTGTTTCAGAAAGTTATAGCGAAGTCTCTTATTGCGGTGGTATATGCGGTAGATCGCAGGGAGACTACATATACAATTGCTACAATACAGGCATTGTTAATGGATATGGTGTCTACGTTGGAGCTATTGTAGGCTCTTTCGCAGAAAACGGACACATGCTAAATTGCTACTATCTTAAAGGCAGTACCCTTGATGGTGACAGGGTTCAACAAAATGGAATTGGTACCAATGATGGTAGCTTAAGCGATGAGGAAGGTGTAACCACATCGGCCACAAAGGAGCAGTTTGCAAACGGCTATGTGGCTTATATGTTTAACCAACTCTTCGAGGTGGGTATTGTTTATTATCAGACTCTTGGCGAGGATGCCACACCAAGCCTGGACAGCAACCACGGAATGGTTTATCCAACATCGCCTTGTCATTCGTTCAGCAATGTTAGAGACGATGTGAAGGAACATGAGTTTGAGAACGGAATTTGTACCGTCTGCGGTGCTTATGAAGAAGCAACATGGAGCGAGGCACAAAATGCCTACCTGATTGGCAACGCCGGTCAGCTCTATTGGTTTGCCGAGTTTGTCAACAGCGGTGAGGGAACCGATGCCAATGCCGAGCTGATTGCTGACATTGTTGTTAACGAAAATGTTCTTGACGAGGACGGCGACCTCAGCGATGACTTTGATGCTAACGACATTAAAGAGTGGATACCGATAGGATTATCATACGTAGACGAAGACAACCAGAATCCATATTGCGGCTCATTCAACGGCAATGGTCACACCGTCAGTGGTCTGGTTACCTACATCGAAGACGAGGTTGGTGTGGGATTGTTTGGCTCAGTGAAAAATGGCGAAATTGCAAATGTTGGAGTTATTGATTCCTATTTCGCAGCATTAGTCGCAGGAAGTATTTGCGGTGAATTGAATGGTGGTGTAATAAACAATTGTTACAGCACATCCTTGGTTTATGGATATTTTGCTGGTGGTATCTGCGGAGGAGGCGTAAATCCTTCTATAACTAATTGCTACAATATTGGCAAACTCAAACTTAACGGAGAATGCATAGGCGGCATTCTTGGTGTTTCTTTTATAGATGGCCCAAGCGGTTCAGCCAATATGCACATTTCAAACTGCTACTATTTGAATCATAGAAATGGGCCGCAAGTTGGTATTGGTAATACTCAGGGAGACGATCAAGGAGTAACCGAAGGCGTTTCAAGCATGGCTTTCGAAATGGGCTATGTGGGTTATATGCTTAACCAGAACGATAACAACGTTTGGTATCAGAATATTTTTGAAGACTACTGGCCAACGTTCAACAATAGCAAGAATCTTGTAACTGGTTATGTTGCAATGCCTTATTCGGCTCCAGTGTTGTTTGCTGTAGGCGATGTTGTTTTGGCAGTTGATATGACCCTTCCTGAAGAAATGACTCTCATTCTTTCGGAAGAGACATCGTTGGAGATAACCAACAATGCTACTTTAACCGTTGATGGTACAATCTTGTTTGCAGGTGGTTCAATTGTTTACAAAGGCAAAGTTGCAACATTTGGCGAATATGTGCCAGCACCAGAGGTTGAGCCATCACCTGAGCTTGTTGTTGTGCCTATCGATTGGGAGCCATCGGGCGTTGTAGAATGCAGTAGCAGTTTCAGCAACGGTAAGATTCTGGTTGAGGCTGTTGCTTCTGAGGGCTTCCGCTTTGTGCGTTGGCACGATAACAACAGCACCAATCCGGAACGCACTATCAACCTTAACAAATCCGGAGGTGAGTTCTACGCCGAGTTTGAGCCTATCACTTACCAACTGACCGTTGTTGCTAACGGTGGCACAGTTGAAGGTGCTGATAAAAAATTCTATAATTATGGTGCCAAAATCACTCTCACCGCCACAGCCGACCAAGGCAACCAGTTTGTTCGTTGGAGCGATGGCAGCACCGAGAATCCTTACACATACTACGTTTATGAAGATGTTACTCTTGAGGCAATCTTCTCAGGCGTGAATGATGTCCTCTATACTGTTAGCGCAGTGGCCAACAACAGCTGGTATGGATATGTATCTGGCGGAAGCGTCTATAGTGAGGGCGAGACTGCTACTCTCACTGCCGAAGCAGAAGAAAACTGCCACTTTGTTCAGTGGACTGACGGCGACAAGAACAACCCGCGCAATGTTGTTGTAGTGAGTGATTCATCTTTCGTAGCCAAATTCGCTGTCGATACATTCAACATCTCGGTTGTAGCCGAGAACGGTAGAGTTATTATGGGCGAAGGCCAATATGCTTGGAATTCGTATGCTAATATTGCGGTAGCCGCTAACGAGGGTTATCACTTCTCGCACTGGACCGACGATGACGCAGAATCGAGCGCTCGTAGCTATCTGGTTGAAGGCAACGCCACTCTGACAGCAGTCTTTGAGCCTAACTACTACGACATCATCGCCAACGTTGAAGGAAATGGTAGAGTTGACGGCGCAGGCAGCCATGCTTTCGGTTCAAAAGTGACACTCACTGCTGTTCCGGCCACTGGCTACCACTTTACAGGATGGAGCGACGGAGAGACGAATGCAAAACGCACATTCACTGTGTCGACTAACAACGCCGAATATTTGGCTAGCTTCGAAATCAACACTTACAATGTGACAGTTAATACCGAACACGGCCATGTTGTACTTGTAGTTGGAAACGATACTGTTGGAATAAGCTCAGACCCGTACAATCATGGTACAGAGCTTACATTCGAGGCTGTACCTGACGAGTTCTACAAGTTTGCCCGCTGGACAACTACTAACACCGCCAGCCAGTACACAGTTACTCTTACCAGCAATCTGACTCTGTCTCCGTTGTTTATTCCTGAGGATGCCAACATTTACACTCTTACTGTTACTGCAGGTGAGGGTGGTAGCGCAACTGGTTCAGGTAACTACATCGCCAACGAGAAGGTTAAGCTCACAGCTACACCTAATCAGGGTTATCGTTTCGTTAAGTGGAATGACGGCAGCACCAAGAACCCGTATGAGTACACTGTTACAAAAACAGCTTCAGTTATTGCTCAGTTCGCAATCAACAGCTATGATCTTGAGGTTCTGGCAGGCGCCAACGGTACTGTAACTGGTGGCGGCACGTTCACCTATGGCACTCAGGCAAAGGTTACAGCAACAGCCAATGCAGGTTATCACTTTGTTAGCTGGAGCGATGGCAACACCAACGCCGAGCGCACAATCACCGTTAGCGAGAACACTACGGTTACTGCAGAATTTGCAATCAACACTTACGCTGTTAAGGCTTCGGCCGCTAACGGTAAGGTTGAGGGCGCAGGCACTTACAATCATGGTGCAGAGGCTACTCTCACCGCTGTTGCCAACGATGGTTACCACTTTGTTAAGTGGGCCGACGGTGTTGAGACCGCAACCCGCAAGGTTACTGTTACAAGCGACCTTGAGTTTAAGGCTGAGTTTGCAATCAACAGCTATGCTGTGACTGTTTCAGCAACCAACGGTACTGTTGAAGGCGCAGGCACCTACACCTATGGTGAAAATGCAACCATCAGCGCAACAGCAGCCGAGGGATTCCGCTTTGTTAAGTGGAGCGACGGCGAAACCCGCGCATCGCGCACCGTTGTTGTAACCGACAATCTGTCGTTCACTGCCGAGTTCGAAATCAACAGCTACACTGTTCGTGCATCGGGCAGCAACGGTACAGTTGAGGGCGCAGGCACCTACAACCACGGCGCTGAGGCAACACTCACCGCTACTGCCAACACTGGCTACCACTTCAGCAAGTGGAGCGACGGTGTGGAGACAGCAACCCGCAAGGTTACAGTTACCAGCGACCTGTCGTTCACAGCCGAGTTTGCAGCCAACATCTACACAATAAGTGTTGACACTTCGGCCAACGGAACCATCACAGGCGCGGGAGACTACGCTTACGGTGAAACGGCTACTCTCAAGGCTACAGCCAACAAGGGTTATAGCTTCGTTATGTGGACCGACAGCGTGAAAAACGCTACCCGCAGCGTTGAGGTTACCGGCAATGCTTCGTTCAGTGCTGTGTTTGCCATCAACAGCTACGAGCTGACAGTCAAAGCTAAGAATGGTACAGTTGAGGGCGCAGGCACCTATGAGCATGGTGCAGAGGCAACTCTGACTGCAGAGGCTAATGCAGGCTACATCTTCTCTAAGTGGGACGACGGCAACACCGACAACCCGCGCAAGGTGACTGTAACCGGCAACAAGACATACACTGCTACGTTCAAGAAAGCTTCTTATGCAGTTACTGTAAACGCCAAGAATGGTAACATCACAGCCTCTTCAGGCACACTTCAGTTGGGTGCAACCATCACTCTCACTGCCGTTGCCGATTCTGGCTACCACTTCGTGATGTGGAGCGACAGCGTACTTGACAACCCACGCACTGTAACGCTTACAGCTGAACTGCTGCAGCAAGTCACTGCGAATGGTTTCGAATTCACAGCCATCTTCGAGAAAGACGACAACACTGCTGTTGCCGACGAGGCTGCCGAGGCCGTGAACATCTTCGCTTACGGTAACACCATCGTGGTTGAGAACGCTGACAGCGACATCTTCGTTTACACTGCAATGGGCCGCTTGATTGAGCGTGTAGCCGCTGAGGCTGGCCGCACCGAGATTCAGGTTAATGGCTCAGGCATTTACGTAGTAAAGACAGGCAACACTGCCAAACGCGTGATGATTAATGATTAACGTTTAATGATAAACGATTAATGATAAATAATTGATATTATTCGGATTGAATCGGATAAAATCGGTTAGAGATAAAACGTTGGGGCGATGAAAATCGCCCCTTCGTTTTTTTATATGTTGCATGCCCTGACGGGCAGAAATTTTATAAAATTTAAAAACAAAATTGTTCAAAATCAATCTCTAACCAAACTTATCCAAAACAACCCAAAACCGTTTAATTGTTTAATCGGTGAACTGTTTAATTGTTTAATCGGTGAACTGGTGAATCGTTTAGAGGTTGAGAAGTTTAGACGCTACGCGGTTGAGAAAGTAGAGTTTCCAAGTCTTCTCGACCTTTCCCTAAATTGTTAATTATTAATACCTAACTCCTAACTCCTAACTCCTAACTCCTAAATATTCTAATGCCTAACACCCAACACCCAACACCCAACACCTAGTGCCTGTGAAGGGTTAGAGGGGAGTGTTTAGTCTTGGACTTGAGGCAATGAACAATTGACAATGAACTTTTATACTAATGCCTAGTGCCTAATGCTTATCCCGATAACTATCGGGGGCTTCGCTGTTGAGTTTTCTAAACTTTCTAAACTTTCTCAACCCACTAAACATCTGATTCATTGTTAATTATTAATTGTTCATTATTAATTCCTAACTCCTAACTCCTAAATATTCCAACCCTCTCATCAAAATCGGCAAAAGAATTTTTCGTATTGTTGTAGGCAAAAAGTTATATATTTGAAATTCCATAGAAAAACCGATGAATAGTGGTTTTTGACAACACTCTGATTGAATATTTAAACAACAACGTATGGACCAGAAAATCAGTATTATAAACGACTGGACGCTGCACCGCCTGCTCACCGAGCTGAAAGCCGGCAACATCAAGATACCGCGTTTCCAGCGCGACTATATTTGGGAGAAATCGAAGGTGGTGAAACTGCTCAATTCCATCTATCACCAGTACCCCATCGGCTCGCTGTTCTTTTGGAAAGCGCCAGCCAAATATGCGTTTTTCATTCGCCCGTTCGACATCGAGGGCATCAACGATACCAAGACCGATGGTGATTTTCAGTTCATTCTGGACGGTCAGCAGCGCATCATGTCGCTTTTTGTGGCGCTGATGGGCAAAACCATGGGCGACTGCGACTATTCGTCGATTTGCTTCAATGCTGAGCGCTGCGAGTTTGTGATTCCGCGCAGCCAGCGTGAGAAAAACAATATTCCCGTCTGGCAGATTATTGATGATGAGGAGTTTGAGGCCGTTGTTGCCGCTGTCGACAATGGCAAGAAAACCAGCAAGGCTGCGCAGAACGTGCGCGAGTGCCGCGAGATTTTCCTGAATTACCCGATGAGTATTGTTCTCACCACCAACACCGAGATTGACGACGTGGTTGAGATTTTCGAGCGCATCAACCAGGGCGGCAAGCACCTCACAATCTTTGATTTGATTCACGCAACCACCTGGAGTGAGAAGTTCGACCTGAAGCAGAACATCGACGATTTCAACACCGCACAGCGCATCAAGCAGTTCGGTCGGTTGGGAGAGAAGGTTTTCTCACTTTCGCTGACAATCAACGCTTTCGGCGATGCCCGCAGTCTCTATCAGCTCAAGTTGACGCCTGAAATTTGTCAGAAGATATGGCCAAGGACCAAGTCGGCGCTGCTCAGCTCGCTCGATTTTCTGAAGCAGATGCGCCTTTCGGGCGACCTGTCGATGTATCACAACCTCATCCCGACGCTGCAGTATTATTTCTTTGTGTCGGAGGCCAAAACCATCGACCCGAGTCATCAGAAAACACTTGAAAAATGGTTCTGGGACGCTAAATTCTCAAAACGTTATTCGGCATCGGCTGCAACGCGCCTGAAAGAGGATGTGCAGTGGATTCAATCGCTAATCAAAAACGAGATATGATAAAAAAAATACTGCCAGCCGCGCTAGTCATTTTATTCATTGGCTGCACCAAGGAGACGCACTGCCCGCCGTTTCCAGCCGACATGGAGGCTTGGATTTCGTACTATCAGGGCGAGGAGGTGAAATTCACCGGACCTCACAGCAGCCAGTCGTTCACTATTGTTGAGTCAAATTCGTCGAAGTATTACACTGTGGGGCGGACTGAGGCTTGTGAATGTGAGTCGAGCGCTCGCAGCAAAACGAATATCGACTCAACCAACAATATTCAGCTGATTTGCTATGCTAACAAGTTGAACCGCCGCACCGATTTCGAGTACAAATTCCAGCACTATGGCTATTATAACGGCGTTTTCTATTACCCAGAAAAATACGACAGTTTCAGGTTTTGCATAAAAGACAATGGCGGCATTGAGTCGGCAACGTATGCCGATGGGGTGAAAGTGGGTGGAAAAACCTATGACCATGTGATTGTTGCCGAATTGGATACCGCAACGATGCCAGGAACCATAGTTCATAAAATTTATATTGCTCAAAACGAGGGCATTATAAAATATTGTCACCGTCGGCTCGGCGATTTTGAACTGACTGACCGGACAGAGCGCCCTGCAACCATTAATTGACGTGAAATGGAAAATTGTCTTGTGAAAACATACGGCTCGGCTGTTTTCGGAATCGACGCCATAACCATCACCGTTGAGGTTGATATCAGCCCGGGAATGGCTTTTTTCCTTGTCGGATTGCCTGATAATGCCGTAAAGGAGAGCCAGCAGCGTATTTATGCCGCGCTGAAAAACAATGGTTATCAGATGCCTGGCAAGACAATTGTCATCAACATGGCGCCCGCCGATATCCGCAAGGAGGGCTCGGCTTACGACTTGACACTGGCCGTGGGCATTATGGCTGCTTCGGGGCAGATTCAGCCGAGCGCGGTTGAGGATTACATAATCATGGGCGAACTCTCGCTCGACGGCAGCCTGCAACCAATAAAAGGCGCTCTGCCCATCGCCATCAAGGCACGCGAGGAGGGTTTTAAAGGGTTCATCCTGCCAAAGCAGAACGCCCGCGAGGCCGCCGTGGTCAACAATTTGGAAGTTTACGGCGTTGAAAATATCCGCGAGGTGGTGGATTTCTTGAATGGTGATGCCCAACTCGAACCAACCGTTGTGAACACCCGTGAGGAGTTCGCAAACAGTGTAAACCATTGGGATTCAGATTTTGCCGATGTGCGCGGACAGGAAAATGTGAAGCGCGCTATGGAGATTGCCGCTGCCGGCGGTCACAACATTATAATGATTGGCCCTCCGGGAGCAGGAAAGACGATGCTGGCAAAACGTCTGCCATCAATTCTGCCGCCGTTCACACTGCACGAAGCGCTGGAAACCACCAAGATACATTCGGTAGCTGGCAAAATCGACCGTGAGACCAGCTTGATGACAAAACGGCCGTTCCGCTCGCCGCACCACACCATCAGCGATGTGGCGCTTGTGGGTGGCGGCACATTCCCGCAGCCGGGCGAGATTTCGCTTGCTCACAACGGTGTGCTCTTCCTCGACGAACTGCCTGAATTCCAGCGCACAGTGCTCGAAGTTATGCGGCAACCGCTCGAGGACCGCGTGATAACCATATCGCGTGCCAAGTTCACCGTTGAATATCCAGCCAGTTTTATGCTTGTGGCCAGCATGAACCCGTGTCCGTGCGGCTACTACAACCATCCCGAGAAGGATTGCACCTGCACGCCGATGATGCGCCAGAAGTATATGAGCCGCATCTCAGGTCCGCTGCTCGACCGCATCGATATTCACATTGAGGTGGTACCTGTGCCTTTCGATAAACTGTCAGGCAAGGAACAACTCGAGACAAGCGCACAAATCCGTGAGCGTGTGACAAAAGCCCGCGCCATTCAGCAGGAGCGCTTTGCCGATTTTCAGGGTGTGCACTGCAACGCGCAGATGTCGACGCGGCTCATCCGCAAATACTGCGCTTTGAGCACCGAGTGCAGCGATATGATTAAACACGCAATGGAGAAAATCGGTCTCTCGGCCCGCGCTTACGACCGCATTCTAAAGGTTTCGCGCACCATTGCTGACCTTGCCGGAGAGTCAGAAATCAAACCAGAACACCTTGCCGAAGCCATCCAATACCGCAGCCTCGACAGAGATAATTGGGGACAATGATTGAATGTGTGAAGGATTGAAGGATTGAATGTAGGGACGTGGCGTGCCGCGTCCGTTAACGATTGCCAAACAAAAAACCGCCGCAACCCAAATGCAGGATTGCGGCGTTTTTTTTCCATCGACAAGGTGATGGTTTTAATTATTAATCTTTGGCGGTAAAATCAATGAATACAGATTGGCAATCGTCATTAGTGACATTAAATTCGCCTGAGCAAACCATATTGCTGCAATCGCCCGTAGCTTTGAATTTATGATTTCCTTGTTCAATATCAACGGCAAGAATGGCGCCATCGGTGTCTTTTGTGTCGCAAGGAATTGATAATTTTTTGTCGGAATAAGGATTCTCCAATGTGCCGCAAAGTTTGTCATCCACATAAACATCGACACCGAAAGCCCCGCAATTCACAATCATTTGAGCGTTGGTGTAGAAAAATACTTTTGTTGAGTCAGAAGATGATTCCTTGTCTTTTTTGCAGCTTGCAAATGCAGTAAGTATCAGCAATGCACAAACAATTTTTTTCATAAAACAGAATTTAGAGATTGTTGTTTATTAAAAGTAAAGTTAGAACGAGACCCAAATCTAAATATTGTATCTGGTTGTTTGATTTCTTTTTCAATCCACATACGCAAAAAAAACGCCGCAACCCGATAGTCAGATTGCAGCGGTTTAGCATCTGTTAAATCAAATTACAGCAGAGCGTCGATTTTTGCGGTCAGAGCCGGTTTTGCAGCTGCGCCAACCTGCTTGTCGACCACCTCGCCGTTCTTGAAGAACAGCAGAGTGGGGATGTTGCGGATGCCGAACTGAGCCGGAGTGTTCTCTGCCTCGTCAACGTTCATCTTAACAATCTTCACTTTGCCCTCGTATTCGGCGGCAAGCTCTTCGACAATCGGAAGCAGCATTTTGCAAGGTCCGCACCATTCTGCCCAAAAGTCAACTACTACTGGAATTGCCGATTTCAGAACTTCAGCCTCGAAATCAGCGTCGGTTATTCTTTGTGCCATATTCGTGTTTTTTTGTTGTCGGTAAATGTAGAATTTATTGTTTTATCTCTAACCGATTTTATCAGATTCGAGCCGAAAATATTATCGGGAAAAAACGGAGTGAATCGGTTAGAAGCTTAAAACTCATTCGCCAAGCAAGTCCGGTCGCAGACGGCGGGTGCGTTCAAGTGCCTGCTCGTATTTCCAGTCCTCGATAAGGCGCTCGTTGCCCGACAGCAGTACCTCGGGCACTTTCCAGCCTTTGTAGTCAGCCGGGCGGGTGTAGACAGGTGCCGACAGCAGGTTGTCCTGAAACGAGTCGGAGAGGGCCGAAGTCTCATCGCTGATGGCGCCCGGAATGAGACGCACCACAGCATCAGCAATGACAGCAGCCGCCAGTTCGCCGCCCGTGAGCACATAGTCGCCGATCGATATCTCTTTGGTAATCAAATGGTCACGCACGCGCTGGTCGATGCCTTTGTAGTGTCCGCAAAGGATGATGATGTTCTGCAATTGCGACATTTGGTTGGCCATCGGCTGGTTGAACATCTCGCCGTCGGGTGATGTGTAGATGGTTTCATCGTAGTCGCGCTCGCTCTTCAGGTGCTCAATGCACGCCTCAATGGGCTGGATAGTCATCACCATTCCGGCGCTTCCGCTGAAGGCATAGTCATCGCAGCGGCGGTGCTTGTCAGTCGAGTAGTCGCGCAGATTGTGAATGTGGATTTCGGCAATGCCTTTCTTCTGAGCTCGCCCGATGATGCTCTGGCTGAACGGCCCGTCGAGAATTTCGGGCACAACGGTGATGATGTCGATGCGCATGGCGTTTCGGTTTTGTTCGGTGGCAAAGATAGATATTTCAAAAAAAACATAAAAAAGTTGCTGGTTACGGATTTTTTGTCTATTATTGGCAATGTATTTAATGGGTAAAAAATAAGATTTCTTGCTAAAGCCTTTCAGCGCGTTTCTGAAAGGCTTTTTTAAGTTCACGACAAAAACTTTGGGAATGAAAATTGCTGAAATAACCGATTTTATCGAAAGTGTGGCGCCGCTGGCCATGCAGGAATCGTATGACAATGCCGGGCTGATTGTTGGAGACCGCAAGGTTGAGGCCACAGGAGCGCTCATCTGCCTCGATGTGACCGAGGAGGTGGTTGATGAGGCTATCAGTTTGGGATTCAATCTGATAATCGCTCATCATCCGTTTGTTTTTGGCGGACTGAAGAAATTCAGCGGCGGCAGTGATGTTGAGCGCACGCTTGTCAAGGCCATTAAAAACGATGTGGCTGTTTATGCCGCGCACACCAACCTCGACAATATGCTGCTGAACGGTGTTAACAGCAAAATTGCCAGCAAGTTAGGACTGGCTGACACTCGGATTCTTTCCCCGATGGGCGGCAATCTGCGCAAGATTGTGGTTTTTGTGCCGACGGCTAACGCCGAAGCGGTGCGCAACGCCATGTTTGAGGCAGGAGCAGGCAGTATCGGTAATTACAATAGTTGCAGCTACAACCTTCAGGGCGAAGGCTCGTTCAAGGCTGAGGAAGGCTGCAATCCTTACGTGGGCGAAATTGGGCAGACGCATTTTGAACCTGAGACTCGCATCGAGACCATCGCACCTAAACATCTGGTTTCCAAAGTGGTGAGTGCAATGCTGAGCGTCCATCCTTATGAGGAGCCGGCATTCGACATCTATCCGCTCGACAACAGTTTTGCAATGGCTGGGAGCGGCATCATTGGCACGCTGCCAAAGCCCGAAAACGCGGCGGAATTCCTGCAAAGGGTGAAACAGATTTTCGGCTGCGGTTGCATCCGTCATACCCGTCTGCCCGAAACGCCGATAAAGAAGGTTGCCGTGTGCGGAGGCGCTGGCAGTTTCCTGATTTGCGACGCCATGAGAGCTGGTGCTGACATTCTGCTCACCGCCGACATCAAGTACCATCAGTTCTTCGACGCCCGCTATCCGTTTGTTTTAGCCGACATCGGGCATTATGAAAGTGAGCAATTCACAAAAGAACTTTTTTATGAATTAGTTACTGGAAAATTTTCTAATTTTGCAGTCCGATTGACGAAGGTAAATACAAATCCGATAAAATACGTATAACGCATGGATGACAAAAATCAAAAGGTGGATGTTCCAATGGAACAAAAACTGAAGAATCTGTACGATTTGCAGCAGATTCAGACAGAAATCAACAAAATCAAGAGTTTGCGCGGCGAACTTCCGCTTGAAGTCCAGGACCTTGAAGACGAACTGGCTGGTTTGCAGACCCGTATCGCCAACCTGAAGGCTGAAGTTAAGGATAACGAGCAGAAAATCGTGAACGAAAAGCACAAAATCGTTCAGTGCCAAGAAGATATAAAGAAATACCAATCGCAGCAGGACAATGTCCGCAATAACCGTGAGTACGATTCACTGTCGAAGGAAATTGAGTTCCAAAACCTTGAAATCGAACTGAGCGAGAAGCACATCCGCGAGTACACTGCTGAGGTTGAGCACAAGAAAGAGATTATCGAGAAATCGGAAACAACATACGAGGAGCGCAATGGCGACCTGACACAGAAACGCAGCGAGTTGGACAGCATCGTTTCTGAAACTCAGAAGAAGGAAGACGAATTGAACGCCAAAAAAGCTGAAATTGAGAAGCTTATCGACGAGCGCTACCTGACAGCCTTCAACCGCATCAGCGGAAATGTTCGCAACGGCTTGGCTGTGGTTACCGTACAGCGTGATGCCTGCGGCGGCTGCTTCAACAAGATTCCACCTCAGCGTCAAGTGGATATCCGCTCACGCAAACGCATCATTGTTTGCGAGTACTGCGGTCGTATCCTGGTTGACTCAGGTCTTGCCGAACTTTGATTAATTAGTTAAAGTGAAATAGAGAGGGATTGTCGGAAACGGCAATCCTTTTTTTGTGGCTGATGCGGCGTAAGTTCCGCGGCTATTCACGGGTTTTGACCACAACCAGATACATTGCCGCCGCCACGGCGCCGAGCGACAGCACGATTGTGAGCAGAGGCTTGGAGTTGAGGCAGGCATCGAGTTTGATTCCGCCCCACACGCCCAAAACAATAATGCCAAGCATTTCGAACGCAAGGCCCGAATACTTGGCATAATTGTTAAGATTGTTTTTCAAATCGTCATTTTGCTGCGGCATTGGCTTGAGCTTTGCCGTCCATCTTGCAGTTGCCGGTGAAGGTTGCGCCTGGCTCAATGGCAAGTTTTGTGGTTGTGATATCGCCCAGAATGGCGGCTGTGCTTTTCAGTACAAGCAGCTCATCCACAAATAGTTTGCCGTCAACTTTGCCTTCTATTTCCGAGTTTTTGCAAGTAATTTGTCCATTGATGACACCCGTGCCGCCAATTACAATCTTGCCAGACACGTTGATGTTTCCCTTAACTTTTCCGTCGATGCGCATATCGCCATTGCAGTCGATGTCGCCATTGATGGTTGTTCCTCCGCCAATTATGTTAATTTGGTCGCGGAGCGATTCTGAGTCTTTAGCCATAGTAAATTGTTTTTTTCAAATCCGCCTTTGCGGAGCGCCCAAAGATAATCTTTTATGCGATTTACAACACCACTTCGCGCTATTTTCGTTCCGGACATCCGCAATCATCCCCGCAAAAACCTACATTCTGCGCCAAAAAAATCTTTACATTTGGCGAAAATTTAAATACTGATATGCGTAAAATAACTTTACTGCTGGTTTCAGCGCTGATGGCGAGCCCGTTTGTGTCGCGAGCCGACGAAGGAATGTGGCTGCCCATTCTTCTTGAGAAAAACATGGCCACAATGACCGATTTGGGCTTCCAGCTCACTGCCGATGACATCTACAACATCAACCGCGCTTGCGTGAAAGACGCCATTGTGGCGCTCGACGGCGGAAGCTGCACTGCCTCGTTTGTCTCGGCCGATGGTTTGCTGATGACCAACCACCACTGCGGTTATAGCGAGATTCAGAGCCACAGCACAGTCGAAAACGACCTGCTGACCAACGGTTTTGTGGCGCGAACCAAAGCTGAGGAGCTTCCCAATCCTGGCAAGTCGGCATGGCTGCTGGTCAGAGTTGAGGATGTTACTGAAAAGATTGTGAGCCAGATACCCGACGGCACAAGCGAAAACGCCCGCGACTCCATCATCGATGTTGTGTGCGATTCAATCATCAACCTCGCCACTGCCGGCACGCTCTACTCGGCACAGGTGGATGATATGCTGCATGGGAATTTCTACTATCTGTTTGTGTATGAGATTTATGGCGATGTCCGCCTTGTTGCCGCCCCGCCTGAGTCGGTTGGCAAATATGGCGCCGACACCGACAACTGGATGTGGCCGCGCCATACGGGCGATTTTTCAATGTTCCGCGTTTATTGCGCCCCCGACAGCGCACCATCAGCTGATTATGCCGAGGAGAACATTCCCTACCATCCGAAGCATTTTCTGCCCATATCGCTTGGCGGATACAAGGAGAACGATTTTGCCTTTGTGATGGGTTATCCTGGCTCAACCGACCGCTATTTCTCATCGTGGGAGACCGAGTCGGAGATGACGGCTGTGAACGAAGTGCGTGCTTTGGTGCGTGGAACCAAGCAGGATGTGTGGGGAGAATTCATGGACAACGATGAGAAAATCCGCATTCAATATGCGTCGAAATATGCAAGGTCGTCGAACTACTGGAAATATTCCATTGGTCAGAACCGCAGCTTGAAACGCCTGCATGTGGTTGACAAGAAGCGTGAGTTGGAGGCTGATTTCACAAAATGGGTGAATGCCGACGCTGCCCGCAAGGCGAAATACGGCAAAGCGCTCGACTTGATTGAGGATGGCGTCATGCAGAATCACGCATACAATATGGCTGTAACGTATCTGGTTGAATCTCAGTTGTATGGGTTCGAATCGGCATATTTCGCCGTAAGGCAGATGTCGAGTTTGAAAAAACTCACGGACCCAAAAGCCGAAAATGTCGCAGAGGTTAAGGAAGCGGTTGTGAAAAGAGCCGAAGATTTCTTTAAGGACTATAACAAGGAGGTTGACCGTCAGACAACCAAAGAGATGATTCGTCTGTTCATTAAAAAAGTGCAACCTGAGTTCTATCCCGAATACATAAACAAAACTGTCTTAGGCAAATACAAAGGTGACATTGATAAGTTTGTTGATGATGCCTTTGCTAAATCAATGTTCTGCGACAAGGCTAAACTTGATGCTTTTCTGAGCAAGCCGAGTGAGAAAGTGCTGAAAAGCGACCCGATTCTGCAGGCAGGAACCGAAATCTATGATAAATACGGTTTTGTGGCCAGTCTCCGTTACAACGGCGAGGAGAAACTGTCAGAAGGAATGCGCCTGTTTGTGGCCGGACTGATGGAAATGCAGCCCGACAAACTCTTCAGCCCCGATGCCAACAGCACCATGCGTCTGACCTATGGCACCATCTCTGGCTACCATCCAGCCGATGCTGTCACTTACGATTATAAAACAACGCTCGACGGTGTGATGGAGAAGGAGGACCCGACAGTGCGCGAGTTCAATGTTCCGGCCAAGCTAAAAGAGATTTGGCAGAAGAAGGATTACGGCCGCTACGGCAACCCTGACGGCACGTTGAATGTCTGCTTCACAACCAACAACGACATCACGGGCGGCAACTCGGGCAGCCCCGTCATGAATGCCCGCGGCGAACTTATCGGCTTGGCCTTCGACGGCAACTGGGAGTCGATGAGCGGCGACATCATCTTTGAGCCTGAGCTGCAAAAGTGCATTGTTGTTGACATCCGCTACGTATTGCTCATTCTCGACAAGTATTTCGATGCGCAGAATCTGATTGGCGAGATGAAGTTTGTGGAATAAGCACTGAGTTGAACCCGAAAAAAACGGATAATGAAACATCTGTTAACACTCCTGATAGTCATCATGACGGCTCTTGCGGCGGCTGCGCAGGTCAGTGGCATTGCCGATATGCAGAAGTTCGAGTCGAGACTGAAAGAGACATCCGACAAGCTGACATCGATTGAAAGCGATTTTCTGCAAGTTAAGCATCTCGACATGTTTGATGAGGATGTGACTTCGAAAGGAAAATTCTACTATTTGAAAGACAATAAGATAAGCCTTGATTATTCGCAACCACTGAGTTATCTGATTGTAATAAACGGTAGCCGGCTGAAGATTGTGGCCGATGGCAAAAAGAACGTTATGCAGCTCAATACAAACAAAATGATGAACGAAATGCAGGATATGATAACTGCCTGTATGGTGGGCGACCTGAACCGCATGAATGACAACTACAATCTTAAATATCAAGAAGATAATAATCAGTATATTATCAGCATAACACCTCGCAGCAAGCAGGTTAAGGATTATGTGTCGGCCATTGAGATTAGGCTGAGCAAGGCTGACATGTCGGTTGACCAGTTGCGGATGTATGAGAACGAGGCTGACTACACCGATTACAAATTCAGCAACAAACGCTTCAACCAACTGAAGGACGAAAGCCGCTTCGCAATTGACTGATGACACGCCATTCGCGTTATATAATTATAGGTGTCGTTCTGCTTTTGGCACATTCGGGTTGGGCGCAGCCAATAATAACTCCCGGCAAGACGGCTCGGCACAATCTGCAAATCGACACTCGCGGCAACCATCTGAGCGGAATGATGCTCGCCAGGCCAACCAGCGACGGTCCGCGCGTGCTGGCTTCATCGTATTTCGGACTGACCATTTTTGATTTCACCCTCACCGCCGACTCGCTGAAAGTGAACAGCTGCATCGAGCCAATGCGCCGCCCGAAAGTTCTGCAATTACTCGAACGCGATTTGCGCGTTGTGCTCATCGACCGCAATCTGGCCAAACTTAAAAAACTCACTGCCGAAACCGAGTGCCGCAAACTCGGTTCGGGCTTCGGAAAATCAGTCTTTGTGATAAACTACAACGCCGACGGAGGCATCAGCCAGGTGCTTGTGAAGCATCCTTGGGTAAGACTGCAAATGACCATCGAAGAAATTAAGTAGCTGAGGTGCAAAAATATCCACCTAATTTTCAGGCGATTATCCCCGTATAGGTATAAATACCTATTGACGATTTTTTGGGTTTTTCCTTCCTTCGCGGCACATTTTTTAGGAAATTATTTAATTAATTGCTTATGACAGAAAAAAGAAGAAAAATGATTTTGGCCGCCGCTGCAATGCTGCTATGCACGGGTGCGGCCACAGCCCAAACCTCCGTTGCTACGGCAGGTGGCGAGGCAGGTACGGTGAGTTTCACTGTAGGACAGCCATTCTACCAAACAGCCACATCTGATGCCGGTAGTCTTGCCGCCGGAGTGCAGCAAGCTTACGACATCAGTGTTGTTGATGGTATTGAGAACACGCAGATAACCCTTGAGGCCGAGGTTTATCCCAATCCCGTGGTCGACCGCCTGACCTTGCGTGTTGACAACACCGATGCAGCCACCCTGCGTTACACGCTCACTGACAACAACGGCCGCACCATTGTTGCCGACAACGTCGCCGATGCCCAAACCGCCATCGAAATGAGCAGTTTTGCCCAAGGCGTTTATTTCCTGCGCGTTGACAACGGCGAAACAGCGCTGAAAACTTTTAAAATCGTGAAGAATTAATAAATAATTAATAATGAATAATTTAAATACAAAAACAATGAAAAAAATCACAACACTTGTTGCCGCCCTGTTATTGTCAGTGGCAACATTCGCCCAGGCCCCGCAGGGCTTCAGTTATCAGGCTGTTGTGCGCGATGCGCAGAACGCTATAGTTGCAAACCAGACTGTTGATGTTGACATCACCATCACAGCCGAGGTTGACGGCACAGCTGTGCAGACCTACACCGAGAAGCACTCCGTTACCACCAACGCCAACGGCCTTCTCACACTTGTTGTCGGTCAGGGTGAGAGCAGTCAGAAACTGTCTGATATTAAATGGAGCATGCCCGGTGCCATCTACAACATGCGCACAGAGACCAAGTACGGCACAGCCACCACTCAACTTTTGAGCGTGCCGTTTGCCATGTATGCCGAGCAGGCTGGCGAACTCGACTATCAGAAGTTGGCTAAAACCTTGAGCAGCAGCGATGTTCAGGAACTGTTAGGCTACGTGAAAGCTGAGGATTTGGAAGCGATAAGGAAACTTATCAACGACTCGCTGGCTGCCTACGGCAACACCTACATCAAGAAAACCGACGTTAATGTATTGACTAAAAATTATGTAACCCAAGAGGTGTTTGAAAGTTATGTTGTCAATGGCTCACTGCCCGATTCGGTTGACTTGAGCGTTTACGCCAAAAAAACTGATTTGCCGAACATGAGCAATTATGTTCAAATGCGTATGTTGGATTATTACTCTGATACACTGAACCAAATCCGTTCGGAATACGCGAAGAAGAATTTTGTGGCAGAAAACTACGTAACCAAAGAGGCTTTCGACAACTATGTTTTGAGCGGCGGCGATGCCGAATCGGTTGACCTCACCGTTTATGCCAAAACCGCTGATGTTGAGAATACTTACGCCAAGAAGGCTGACATTCCAAGTTTGAGCGGCTATGCACTGAAATCTGACATTCCTGTAATGCCCTCCGTTCCAACCAAAGTGTCTGAATTGCAGAACGATGTCAATTATCTGACATCTCACCAGGATATTAGTGGCAAGCAAGATGTTATCGACGACCTTGACGACATCCGCAGCGGTGCAGCCCTTGGCGCAACGGCTTTGCAGAGCCATCAGGATATTAGTGGCAAAGCCAACAAGAGCGAAATGAGTATAACCCCAGGAGCCAATTCTGGCACTGCTGTTATTAAACTCCAAAACGATATGCAGGAAACAGTGCTCACCGCTCACCAATCACTTGACGCTTACGCAAAGACAGCCGATGTTGCAAAAACTTATGCCACCCAAACCGAAGTTGCTGGCAAAGTTGACAAAGATGGTAACAAAGTCCTGTCAACCAACGATTTCACCAACGAACTGAAAACAAAACTGGAAAGCGGTGTTCTCACCGAGCATCAAGACATTACAGGCAAAGCCGACAAAAACGCTATGAGCATTGTACCAGGAACAGGAGAAAATGCCGACAAAGCAACCATTACTCTTAAAGAAGGCACCTCGGCTACTGTTCTAACCGCTCACCAATCGTTGGAGGATCTCACACAGCAAATTGCAGCACTTCAAAATCAACTCACCCAACTGCAAAATTCAATTCCTTCCGCACCCGATTTGAGCGCATACGCTCAAGCTGCGAATGTGCCCAATACAATAAACGTAACCGTAAAAATCTCGGAAGTGAAAAAAGTCGGAAACGGCAGTGTTGTACATTCGCAAAATACAACCATCAAACTGTTTGACATATTGTTTGAGGCGAAAGGCAGCACACCCGCCCCAATCGAGCGAGTGTACAAACTGCCCGCCTACAGCCTTTTCTTCCTGAACATTTGGCGTGCGGCAGACGACCCAGACTGTGGAATTTGGGTAAATGGAGAAAGGTATAGTGACATTTGGTCTGCATACGCTGATTATGGCTTCGCCACAGAAACCAACTTTGATAAAAGTTACAATGTAATACCTGGAGAGGCAGACCTTCGGACGTTCCTGCGTTTTCAGCGCGAATTTAAACATTATGATAGTTATGAAGGTAGAAATATAACAGACGGCTATGCTGAAAAGTGGATTTTCGGTCTTCCTGGCGAGGATTGCACAATTGAAATCACAACAGGGCGAAGTGACACTAATTAAAAGATTGTATCATACCAGTAATCAGAACCCCTCTCTCGGCCTTGCGGCTGGGGGAGGGGTTTGCCAACAGAATCTGAATGGGAGTACCTGTTTAACGAACGCACAGGTGCCGCAAGCAAACGCTGTCTGGTATCAATAACAATAGCAGAAAATACTAATGGAAAATACTTTGAGCCATCATCAGGGCTGCCTGGCATGTTGCTTATGCCAGATAATTGGGATGCCAATGTTGTCGAAAGTGAAAATTCGGGTAAATCATATATTACCAAGTTGTTAAGCAATATCGGAACAAACAATGTTACCGCTCTTGGCTCTTCACAATTACAGTATCTTGAGAAGAAATATGGTGTTGTTTTCTTGCCGAGTTACTTCGGACGTGGAATAATGGGTGATGGCCATGAAAGCAATTCCAACTATCCGCAAAGTGATTTCAAATTGTACTCTAATACTTTGTATTGGACATCGACCTCTGCTGGTTATTATATATATGTTATGATTCCTTTTAGTAGTCAGGGCAGCGGCAATTTTTATATCCAAACTAACCCTCGGGAAGCTCCATGTTCAGTACGCCTTATCAGAGATATAGATTTCTAACATAGCGAGAGCATTTAACAAAACCCCTGCCGTGCAGCAAGAGAGAGCGCGGTGGGGGTTTTTGATTTTTTTTGCAAAAAAGTTTTGCAAATTAAAAACGCGCGTCTATTTTTGCACCCGCAATTGAGGGACAACCAAGGTTGTTGGAAAATTCCT
This sequence comes from Salinivirgaceae bacterium, assembly GCA_017645945.1. Lineage (GTDB taxonomy): Bacteria > Bacteroidota > Bacteroidia > Bacteroidales > SZUA-534 > RUG13583. Next base: position 65,435 of record JAGCNL010000018.1, on the reverse strand, counting down.
CTTTAGCTCAGTTGGTTAGAGCACCTGACTGTTAATCAGGGGGTCCTTGGTTCAAGTCCAAGAAGGGGAGCAAGAAGGTCGATGAGAGTCGACCTTTTTTAATTTATATCGGCCTGGTCCTTGGTTCAATCCCGATAGCTATCGGGACAAGAAGGGGGAGCAAGAAGGTCGATGAGAGTCGGCCTTTTTTTGTTTTTGTACTTATTCCTGTGGAACATTATTTTGTATATATTATTTATAGTCAAACGATTGATAAATATTATATTGGAGAGACCGTAGATCTTGACAATAGATTTGAGGAACATATTTCCCATAAATTTAGTGGTTCATTTACTACACGGTCGGTTGATTGGGAGATTTTTCTTGTGTTGGAATGTCAATCAAGAACACAAGCACGCCTAGTCGAGTCACATATAAAAAAGATGAAAAGCAAAACATACATTCAGAATCTGAAAAAATATCCAGAACTACAGGAAAAACTCCTTTCAAGATATAACACTTCACATGGTTAATCAGGGGGTCCTTGGTTCAATCCCGATAGCTATCGGGACAAGAAGGGGAGCAAGAAGGTCGATGAGAGTCGACCTTTTTTGTTTTTGTATGCTTAGATGTTCTAACCAAACTTATCCGAATTTAATCCAAACATATTTTGGTTAGTTTTGGATTCGTTTGGCTAGAGATAAATCAAAAGGGCGGGAAAAATCCCGCCCCTTTCGTTTATATCAGGTTTTTATTGCCTGTTAATCATTAATCATTACGCGTTCGACAATATTGCCAACTTTCACAATATAGATGCCAGTGCCTTGGATTTTGATTTCGGCATTAGTGTCGTTTGATGTTGCCACAAGGTTGCCCATGGCATTGTAAACGCTAATCTGGGCCTCGGCATTTTCAACAACTATCACATTTTGGTAAGCGTAGATGTTTACGCTGCCTGCCGCTGATTCTTCCACTGCGGTGGCTTTTTCAAATATGGCTTCAAACTTCATATCGCCATTCACGGTCACACTGCGCGGGTTGCTGGTGTTGCCGTCGCTCCACTTGACAAAATTGTAGCCGCTGGCTGCTTTTGCAGTAAGCGTGATGGTGGAGTTGAATGCTGCCGAATCAGGTGCCGAAACACTGCCCATCGAGGCGTCTTTGGCGGTTGCAACAATCTTGTAGAGGTTAGGAGCGAAGATTGCCGTGATGGTTGTGTCAGTTTCGAAGGTTCCGTAGCGGTACATTGAAAGCTCGTTGTCGCTCCACATCACAAAGTGATAGCCCTTCTTCACCTGGTCAACGCTGAAATTCATATATGTGCAGGTGCTGTCCCACGAGCTGACATTCAGCCAGACGGTTCCCATTGCGGTGTCGTTTGAAACAATCATTGCCTTAATTGGAAGTTCCTCAAACACGGCCTCAACTGTTACATCTGAAGAAAGGGTCCAACTGAATGATTTGTTGTAACTCATGTCTCCCTCACTATCTTTCCAGTGCGAGAAGCCGTAGCCTGGTTTTTCGGTAGCCCTTAAGTTAACCATCGGTTTCTCAAGTGTTGCACTTTGCGTGCTGTAGCTTGCAGAGCCTTTCTTGTCGTCGTAGACCAAAGTGACTTTGTAAGGGTACTTCACGAATTTTGCGGTTAATGTGGTGTCGCCGCCGACGGCAAAGGTGCGGTTGCGCAGTTGATAGCCGTCGTGCCAGCCGGCAAAGCAGTAGCCCTCATTGGCGGAGGCATAGCACTCATAGGCGATGGTGCTGTCGTCAAGGCGATAGGCCTCGGTTGATACTATGCCGTTTTCGCAAACAATGTTGATTTTGTACTTGACAGGCTCAAAGATGGCCACCACAGTGGTGTCGCTGATGATGTGGAATCCATCGCGGTAGCTGTTAACAAAGCCGTCGCTCCAGCATTTGAACATATAACCCGGTTTGGCGTATGCATTCATGTATGCGCCGTAGATGTATTCGTTGAATCTGTTATTCAAACTGTAGTTAACAGAGCCCATTGCGGTGTCGTTCGAGTGAATGTCGACTTTGTAAGGCATCGGCTCAACGATGGCAGTCAGAGTGGTGTCGCCGGTTACAGTTATTCTTCTGGAGTCAGTCTGAACACCATCGGTCCAGCCTACAACGAAGCCATTATTCTTTGTGTAAGCCGATACCCAGGCATTATCGCCTATATAGTATGTCTGGCTGGAGCCATAGCCGTATGCGGTGTCGCTCACCATGATTTTGACAGTGCATTGCGTTCTGGCTTTGAACTCGGCAACAAGCGTGGTGTCTTTTGTAACATAGAACCCACGACTCTTGTTAGTGTTGCCATCGCTCCATTTTACAAAAGCGAAATCCGAATTTTTGGGAGTAGCTTTAAAGCTGATATACTCGTCTTCGTAGTAAGTGCCCGACTGGTCGCCGCCAATTTTGCCCATGGTGGTGTCGTTGCTCTGAATGGTCACGGTGTAAGCCTTCAGTGTGTCGAAACGGGCTGTCAGCGTGGTGTCGGAATAAACTTCAAACAAGCGCTCCCATTCGTAGTAGGAATAGTTGTCGCTCCAGCCCATGAAGTTGCCCGGGCGCTTTCGCTCGACTGACAGGCCGAACTGATAGCTGCTGCCTTCTTTCACTATGTAGTCGATGTTCAGATTGCCAAGAGCAGTGTCGTTGCTTGCAATGGCAACATTGTAAGGTACATCTTTCAGGTCGAGCATTTTCACAAGCGTTGCCTTCAGCTCAAATCCGCTGCTTGGAGCGCTGCTCGTGCTCGAATAGAAATTAATGGTTGCAACAGTGTCGCTGGCCAAAACTGTTGAGGTTCCGCTGCCATACCACGAGGCGATTCTGTTGTCGGTATTTTGGGCATCAGACTGATAGATGACCAAACCGTCTCTGTATCTCTCGGTATTGTATGAGCCGCTGATTTTTATTCCATAGCCCGCGGGGCCGTTCAGCTGCAGGTAACCGTTGCTGCCGTTGAGGTAGTCGGCGTCAGGGCCTTCCGAGTCATAAATTGTGATGGTGTCGCCCACTTTGAGCGTTACATATTCAGTTCCCGAGCATGGAACAAATGCGTAATCGGGTCTTGCGGCAAAACGGGCATACAATGTTACGTTTTCATCAACATAAAAACTGATGTTTGTTTTGCAGCTGAACAAGGTGCCATCGTTGTAATACCAGCCACGGAACACATAGCCGTTTTCGGCAACCGCTTCGGCAGTTACGTAATCGCTTTCTCTGACATCTTCCTTGCCGTTGTAAACCACCTTGCCCATCTGCTTGCACGAGTCGGCTACGGCGAATTTCACCGTGCGCTTTTCAAGCGGAGCGAAGATGGCCACAAGGTTGGTGTCGGAAACAACACGGACATATCTGCGCGCGTTGGCGTTGCCGTCGCTCCACTGCAGGAATTTGTAGCCGTCGTTGTATGAGGCTGTAATGTACACCTCTTCGCCGTTGAAGCAGCTTGTGTTCTGGCTCACCGTGCCCATAACATAATCAGCCGACGACAATGTAACCTGGCACATGCCCGCTTTTTTGAAGGAAGCCTTCAGTGTGGTGTCTCGCGTAACGGTGAGGCTCGTTTCCGGGTTAGGAGAGCCGTCGTTCCAACGGTTAAAGACATAACCACCCACACCAACGGCGTTGTAATACATGTAGCTGCCCTCGCGCACTTTTGTATCGCCTGTAATGTAACCGTGGTGCACGTCGTCAACCAGAAGCGTTACGGTGTAGTATTTCTCAGCAAAGATGGCTTTCAGTGTGACATCGCCCGTAAGGCTGATGGTGCGCGGATTGTCAGTGTTGCCGTCGCTCCATTTCACAAACTCGTAGCCACGGTTCGGCTTGGTGCTGATGATGGCCTTTGCACCCTCTTTCGCCTCGTATGCGCCATCGCCTGTGAACGAGGCATTGCCGCCCTCAGCAAGGAGTGTGACAGTATAAACGTCGAACTCAACAATGTTCATGTTTTTCCAATAGCTGGAATTCTCATATTCCGACTTGCTGCCCTTCGGCACGCGCAGGGTTATCTTGCTGCATGCGGTGCTGTCGAAGGAGCTGAAGGCATGGTACGCGAAAGGCGGAGTTGTGCTGCAGACGGTGATGGATTCAAGGCTGGTGCAGTCGTCGAACGTGTAGGAGTCAATATCCTCAATGCCAGTTCCAAGATAAATCGACTTCAGACCTGTGCACCCTGCAAACGCCCAGGAGCCTATCTCAGTAACCGAATTAGGAATTACTATCGAGCTGAGGTTGCGGCAGTTGCAGAACGTGTTGTAGCTGATAACTGTCACTCCTTCCGGAATGGTGACCGATGAGAGAGTGTCGCAGTTATAGAATGCCTCGCTGCCAATTTTGGTAACGCCTTCAGGAATGACAATCGATGCCAGGCTGTCGCAGTTGTAGAAGGCAGAACTGCCGATGCTTCTGATTCCCGCAGGGATGGTAACCGATTTCAGACTCTTGCAACCATAGAACGCATAGTCTCCGATGCCTGTAATCGTAAATGTGTTGCCTGCTGTCACCGTTGTGGGGACGACAAAATCGCCCGAATAGTTGCCTCTTCCCAACGCAGCCTCTTTTTGGCTCAAAACGTCGTAGCGGAAGCCGTCTTTTGTGAAACTCAGGCCAGCGCTTGAAATGTCGGCGTTAGTCTCAATTGTAACCGATGTCAGACTGTCGCAATTGGTAAAGGCATTGTAAGCCACGTCAGTTACCGTGCTTGGAATGGTTATCGATTTCAGGCTTGTGCCGTGGAACGCGTGTGATTTGATGTTTTTTACCGATTTTGGTATCTCTATCGCTTTCAGATTTTCACAGTATCCGAAGGCGTAGCTGCCGATGATTTCAACTCCTTCAGGAATGGTTACAGAGGTCAAAGCGGAGCATGACTGAAATGCTTCCTCGCCGATGATTGATACCTCAAAGGTGTTCCCAGCGGTGAACGATGCCGGAATAACCACATCGCCTGAATAGAATCTTTTGGCCACTTTGGCATGGTTTTTCTGATAAATCTCATATCTGATGCTGTCTTTTGTAATGTACAGCCCCGCGTCCTCAAGCTCGGCAAATGATTCGATTGTCACCGATTTCAGGCTGTCGCACTGGTAAAAAGCATCGCTGCCGACAAACATTACCGATGCGGGAATGTTTATTGTCTCCAGATTGGTGCAGCCTATGAAAGCGCTGACGCCGATATATTTCACTGAATCGCCAACAACCACGGTTTTCAGTGTGGTGCAGTTCATAAACGATTCATCATCAATCCGTTGAACGCTATTTGGAATGGTAACAGATTCGGCGCTGCCGCTGTACCCCATAAGCTCGGTTTTCTTGGCATCAGTGTACTCAAAATCGCCATCAGCAAACGGAGTGAAAATGGTTGCCGTGATTGCAAACCCTGATTCTTGATAACCGTAATCTGAATGGAAATATAAGAACAACTGCGAGCCGGAACTTCTTATATCGAGTTTGTTTGTTCCGCTGTATGTGCCGATAAGATTTGTCTTGCTATTGGCGCCGTTGTAGATTCTCACTCTATCGTAGCCACTTTCAGTGTCCATTTCGCCCCTCAGAATTATTCTGCTTCCCTCAGGAGCAGTCAGCAGCATGTAGCCGTCGCAGCCGCTGCTATAGTTATCGGAGGCGCCGCCATCGTCATAAATTGTTAGCGAGTAGCCGGCAGCCTTGTCGGTCAGGCTAATTTTGTTTGTGTCAGAAACTGGCATCAGGGCGTAGTCGCCGCCAGTGCCGCTGAGAATCTGTGCCTGCGTTCCCACTGCAAGCATGCTCAGTGCTGAAATCAATAGACAAACTTTCTTCATAACTTGATGTTTTTAAATTAGTATTAGAGTGTTTGAAATTATTCCCGTTCAAAAAAATGTTAAAATGCCGCTACGTTCTCCAAATCGCTAATAAACAGTGCGTTGACAAAGGATAATTAATCGCCATACCATCATTTTTTGCAACACAACTAACAAATATAGGAATAAAAGTTTGAATCAACTGATTTTTCGACGATTAAAACAATCGGCCCCGTTGGTTTATCAAAAAAGAACTATATTTGCCGTAGCAAGTGGCAACACTTTGATGTTATATTTTTTATCAAACACTAATTTTATTATGAGAACACCTCTTTTATTCCTTGCCGCGGCAACAATTATCGCAGCTTGCACAAGCCACCCGGGAAGCGGCGATATTGAAATCATCCTTCCCGGCGAAGACCGCAACGACACCGATTTTTACGATGCTGTAAAAAGCGTTGAGGTCATCGATTTGGAGGTCGACAGCAATTACTTTTATATCGAGGATGCAGACTTGCAGGTGAGCGACAACTATTACTATTTTGTTCCTAAGTATATGTCGTTTCGCAACAATACCGCGCATTTGGTGTGCTACGACAAGGCAGCGGGTAAAATACAATTTTCGAGGATGATAGCGGGCCGAAGTCGCGCCGAGTGCAACTACATTTACAACTCATTTGTTATGGGCGACACCATTGTGGTTAACGATGTTGGCCTATTGAAAATGTACGACCACTGCGGAAAATTCATTGGAACACTAAACGATACCGCTCTTTGGACAGACTTTCTTTTACCTTTTGGTGACGGATATATAGCGTGTGATTTTGATGGCTCAGTTTATAATAGTGATGATAAATGCCTGACATTGTTTGACAAAAACTTTAATGCGGGCGAAACCTATTTTGAACTTCCCGATGGTTACAAAGCATTTGCTCACCATCACATATCTAATACATCTCCAAACATCTACATATTCAACGATACGTTGCGTTTCTGTGCACAGAATTCATTCAAGTTGCATTTGTTTCCTGGCGGCAAAACCTATCGGTTTGTTCCTTCGAATCCTATGCCGGAATCGGTTAAAGCAAAATCTATGGATTTGGATTTCTCATCAAAGTGTGTTGAACAAGGGTATGCAATGAATATGCGAAATTTGGTTGAAAACCAAGATTTTATAATGTTTGAATATGAAATGTCAATTAAACTTTACAACGTGTTGTTCTCTAAATCCGACAACAAAGTTTATGGTTGGGGAGGGTATGTAGAAGACATTCGCACACCATTCGATATTTGGAAGATATTAATTGGATGTTCAGACATTCTTTATTCCGATGGAAAATATTTCTACGCAAGACTTTCAAAAGAGGAGCTTGATGGGTTGGATGAGTTTGAAGAATTATTCACCGACCAGCAACGCTCGGTTTATGACACAATGCAAGCTCGCCTGGCCCGAAACGCGGATAACGAGTTCGAATATTTCTATTTGAAATTTTTGATGGAGAAAGATTAGAAAATTCCGTGATTTCCGAGTGTTCCGTGGTCGTTCCACGCCCAGTTTGAGCCGAATCAGTGTCACTTCGCTGCCTGTGCCGTCTCGCTCACGGCCCAATAGAGAAGTTGTTGTACCCATTGTCGAAAAGCCTTGCTGATGACGATAACGGTGTGATAGTCAGAATAAAATATAAGGTTAAGGAATGAAATTGATGTTGCCTATCAATTCCGCTTGAACCATAAACCTTTCTCGTTAATTGTCAATTATTGATTGTTCATTCTTATTTGTCAATTATATTTGCGCGTTTTTTCGAGAAATCAATATAAAACATCATAATTATGAGCGGTAAATTTCCAGAATACAAGCAGTTGGACTTGTCGCAGATTAACAAAGACGTCCTTGAGCAATGGAACAAGGACAACACCTTTCAGAAAAGTATCGACACTCGCGCGGGACACCCGAAATTCATCTTCTTCGAAGGTCCGCCGTCGGCTAACGGAATGCCTGGCATTCACCACGTTATGGCGCGTAGCATTAAGGATATCATCTGCCGATACAAGACGCTGCAGGGCTTTCTGGTCGACCGCAAGGCTGGCTGGGACACTCATGGCCTGCCCGTTGAGTTGGGCGTTGAGAAGCAACTGGGCATCACCAAGGAAGACATCGGCAAGAAAATCAGTGTTGACGACTACAACCGCGCCTGCCGTTCCGAGGTTATGAAGTACACCGCCCAATGGCGCGACCTGACCGCCAAAATGGGCTACTGGGTGAATATGGACGACCCTTACATCACCTACGACAACCGCTACATCGAAACGCTGTGGTATCTGCTTAAAACCATCTATAACAAGGGGTTACTCTACAAGGGATACACCATTCAGCCTTACTCGCCCGCTGCGGGAACGGGCCTTTCGACTCACGAGTTGAACCAACCTGGTTGCTATCGCGACGTGAAGGACACCACCTGCACCGCACAGTTCAAGGTTACTGACGCTGAAAATAAACTTGTTAAGGATATTCTGGCGAAAGCCGACGCCGACCACAAGCAACTCTATATTCTGGCCTGGACCACAACACCGTGGACCCTGCCATCGAACACCGCACTCTGCGTTGGTCCGAAAATCGACTACGTGGCCGTTGAGACCAAGAACCCCTACACCGAGCAGCCTTGCACGGTGGTGGTGGCAAAATCGCGTTTCAGCGCCTACTTCAACGACAAGAACCCTGGCAACATCATTGCCGAAATGAAGGGCACCGACCTTGTTGGCATCCACTACGAGCAGTTGTTCCCGTGGGTTGACCCGTGCGAACTGACTGACGACAAGCAGATTATGAACAAGAAAGCCGACGCCTTCCGCGTCATCCCTGGCGACTATGTAACCACCGAAGACGGTACGGGCATTGTTCACATTGCGCCCACGTTCGGCGCCGACGACGCCAAGGTGGCCAAGGCCGCTGGAATCCCGTCGCTGTTTATGATTAACAAGGCTGGCGAGACTCGTCCAATGGTCGATTTGACTGGTAAATACTATTTCACCGCCGACCTTGACCCGCAGTTTGTCGCCAATTTTGTCAATAACGATATCTATAAGGAATACGAAGGCCGTTGGGTTAAGAACGCCTACGACCCGCAGTTCACCATCGACGGAAAGTACGACGAGCAAGCCGCACAGAAGGCCGAGAATCTCGACATCTTCATCTGTATGAAAATGAAGGCCGCTGGCACAGTCTATAAGATTGAAAAACACGTGCATAACTATCCGCACTGCTGGCGTACCGACAAACCTGTGCTCTACTATCCGCTCGACAGTTGGTTCATCAAGGTTACGGCCGTGAAAGACCAAATGGTGGAACTGAACAAGACCATTAACTGGAAGCCGCAGAGCACGGGCGAAGGCCGCTTTGGCAAATGGCTCGAGAACATCAACGACTGGAACTTGAGCCGCTCGCGCTATTGGGGCACGCCGCTGCCAATCTGGCGCACCGACGACGGCGCCGAGCAACTCTGCATCGGCTCTGTTGAGGAACTCTGCAACGAAATCGACAAGGCTGTGGCCGCAGGCGTTATGAAAGAAAACCCGTACACGGCCAAGGGCTTCAAGGTTGGCGATTACTCGCAGGAAAACTACGAGAAAATCGACCTGCACCGCCCGTACATCGACGCTGTGGTGCTTGTCGCGCCAAGCGGAAAACCAATGTACCGCGAGAAAGACCTGATTGACGTATGGTTCGATTCGGGCGCAATGCCGTTCGCACAGCGTCACTGGCCGTTTGAGCACAAAGACGATTTCAACTCGCTCTATCCCGCCGACTTCATTGCCGAAGGTGTCGACCAAACACGCGGCTGGTTCTACACTCTGCACGCCATCAGCACAATGATTAACGGCAAGGTGGCCTTCAAGAACATCATCTCGAACGGCCTTGTGCTCGACAAGAACGGCAGCAAAATGTCGAAACGTCTGGGCAACGCCGTCGACCCGTTCTCGACAATCGAGAAATATGGTTCCGACCCGCTTCGCTGGTATATGATTACCAATGCGCAGCCGTGGGACAACCTGAAATTCGACATCGAAGGTGTTGACGAGGTTAAACGCAAGTTCTTCGGAACTCTCTATAACACATACAGTTTCTTTGCGCTTTACGCGAATGTCGACGGTTTCACTTACCGTGAGAAGGACATTCCGCTGGCCGAGCGCCCCGAGATTGACCGTTGGATTCTGTCGCTCTTGAACTCTCTGATTAACGAGGTACAGGACGCTCTCGACAATTACGAGCCAACCCGTGCGGGCCGCGCCATTCAGGATTTCGTCATCGACAACTTGAGCAACTGGTATGTGCGTCTGAACCGCAAACGCTTCTGGGGCGGGCAGTACGACAACGACAAGATTGCCGCCTATCAGACACTCTACACCTGCCTTGAGACGGTGGCCGTTCTGGGCAGCCCAATCGCGCCGTTCTATATGGACCGTCTTTTCCGCGACTTGACATCGGCCACTGGCCGCGCCGCCACATCGGTTCACCTTGCGCAATTCCCCAAAGCCGACGCGTCGGCCATCGACACCGACCTTGAGGAGCGTATGGCACTGGCACAGCGCATATCGTCAATGGTTCTCGGTCTTCGCCGAAAAGTGAGTCTGAAGGTTCGTCAGCCATTGAGCAAGATTATGGTGCCCATCCACAACGAGACAATGCGCCGTCAACTTGAGGCGGTCAAGCCGATAATTATGACCGAAGTGAATGTGAAAGAGATTGAACTTCTGGAAAATACGACGGGCATCTTGGTTAAGCGCATCAAACCCGATTTCAAGGTTCTGGGACCGAAGTACGGCAAGATTATGAAACAGATTTCGGCCGCCATCGCCCAAATGTCGCAAGAGGACATCGCCCAACTTGAAGCCGACGAGAAGTTCGACATTAAGGTTGAGGGCGAGACCATCACGCTTGTCCGCACCGACGTTGAGATTGTGTCGGAAGACATTCCTGGCTGGCTCGTGACCAACGAAGGCACTCTCACCGTGGCTCTCGACATCACTCTGACCGACGAGTTGAAGAACGAGGGTGTGGCCCGCGAGCTTGTGAACCGCATTCAGAACATCCGCAAGGACAGCGGCTTCGAGGTAACGGACAAAATCAACATTCGCATCTCGGACAACGCCTACTCAAACGGCGCCATCGAGGCCTTCGGGCAGTACATCGCAAGTCAGACACTCGCCAACAAAATTGAGGTTGTCAAAGACTTGAATGCTGACAATGCCATCACGGTGGATATTGACGAGGAGGTGAATCTGTTTGTTGTGGTGGAGAAGGTGTAAATACCTTTCTTTAAATATCAAACCCGCTGTAGACTAAATGTTTGCAGCGGGTTTTTGTACCTAATAGGTTGTTGATTTCATATATCAATGAAGCTTTGAAATAAAATGTCCGACCCGCTAACTCCCGAACAACGTCACCGCTGCATGTCGCACATCCGCAGCCGAAACACCAAGCCAGAGCTGAAGGTGCGGCAATGGTTGTGGCAGCATGGCTATCATTACAGGCTCAATGTGGGCAGTGTTCCGGGCAAGCCAGATATTGTGATGCGTCGTTTCCGCACGGCAATTTTTGTAAACGGGTGTTTCTGGCATGGGCACGATGGTTGCCCGAAGTTCCGTCTGCCACAGACAAACGTGGAGTTTTGGCAAGCCAAAATCAGCCGCAACCGCGAGCGGGACCAGCACAATTATCAGATACTCAACGAGAACGGCTGGCAAGTGATTGTGGTGTGGGAGTGTCAGCTCACGTCGGCGCTTATCGAGCAAACAATGCGCTTGGTTGAACTGCGTCTCAATCAGAATTTCCTCTCAATCTACCGACCGAAACCAAAGCCTTACGCCATGCCAACTGACGAGCCGCTGCCAATGGCCGCTGAAAGTGAAACAACCTACGGTGATGGTTTGGACTGATTGCACAAATTGTTTGCTGTAGTCAGCTAATCCCCAATACCTAACACCCAACACCAAGGAATTATTTCTTCTGTTCCTTGGCCCAGCTGTCTTTCAGACCAACGGTGCGGTTGAAGACAAGGTGGTCGGCTGTTGTGTCTGGGTCGACGTTGAAGTAACCGATGCGTTGGAATTGGAAGTGGTCCAGCGGTTTGGCGTTGGCAACAAACTTCTCGATGAAGCAGTTGTTGAGCACGTGCAACGAATCAGGGTTGATGATTTCCTTCATCGCCTCGAGTGCCTCGCAGTTGCGTTCCTCACGAATGGCGGCCATTTCATCGCGCGGATTCTCTACCTTCCACAGACGGTCGTACAAGCGAACCTCAGCTGGCAGGCAGTGTCCGACGCTCAACCAGTGCAGAGTGCCTTTCACCTTGCGGTCGCTGCCGGGCAGGCCGCTGCGTGTGTCGGGGTCGTACTCGCAGTAAACCTCAACAACGTTTCCTGCATCGTCCTTCTTGCAGCCAGTGCATTTCACAATGTACGCGCTTTTCAGGCGGACTTCCTGTCCGGGTGTCATACGGAAATATTTCTTCGGTGCGTCCTCCATAAAGTCGTCGCGCTCAATCCACAACTCGCGGCTGAACTCAATCTTGTGCGTTCCCTCTTCGGGCTTTTCGGGATTGTTCACGGCCTCAAGTTCCTCAACTTGTCCTTCGGGATAGTTGGTGATGATGCACTTAACGGGGTTCAGCACAGCCGAAACGCGTGTTGCGCGGGCGTTCAAATCCTCACGGATTGAGCTTTCGAGCAGGGCGAAATCGTTCAGAGCGTCGTATGTTGTGTAGCCGATTTTGTCGACAAAATTGCGGATGGACTCCGGTGTGTATCCGCGACGACGGAAACCGCACAAAGTCGGCATTCGCGGGTCGTCCCAGCCGTTGACAAGGCCTTCTTTGACCAGAATGAGCAGATTACGCTTGCTCATCAGCGTATAGTTCAGATTCAACTTGTTGAATTCGTACTGACGCGGACGGTTGTCGTCCAGATCCTTGCCTTCCTTCAACTCATCGATAAAATAGTCGTAAACAGGGCGGTGCACCACAAACTCGAGAGTGCAGCACGAGTGTGTAACTCCCTCAAAATAATCACTTTGACCGTGTGCAAAATCGTACATCGGATAGGCTTGCCATTTGGTGCCGGTGCGGTGGTGCGGGTGCTTCACAACGCGGTAGATAATCGGGTCGCGGAAGTGCATATTGGGGTTGGCCATATCGATTTTGGCGCGCAGCACCATCTTGCCCTCCTCAATCTCGCCGCGGTTCATCTTCTCAAACAGTTCGAGTGACTCACTTGCCGGACGGTCGCGGTAGGGGCTGTTCTGACCAGGCTCGGTGGGCGTTCCCTTCTGTGCCGCAATGGCCTCCGACGACTGCTCATCGACGTATGCCTTGCCCTCTTTTATCAGCCTTACGGCGAAGTCCCAAAGCTGTTGGAAATAGTCCGATGCGTAGAACTCGTTCCCCCACTTAAATCCCAGCCACTCAATATCTTCCTTGATGGCATCCACGTACTCCATATCCTCCTTCACGGGGTTGGTGTCGTCGAAACGAAGGTTGCAGACGCCGCCGAACTGCTCGGCCATACCAAAGTCGAGACAGATGGCCTTTGCGTGGCCAATGTGCAGATAACCATTGGGCTCGGGCGGGAAACGGGTCTGTACGCGTCCGCCGTTTTTACCCTCGGCAAGGTCTTTCTCAACCTGCTCAATGATGAAGTTCGATTTGCGTTCAACTTCCTTTGTCTCTTTTTCTTCGATAGCCATAAAAAATCAATTTTGCGCAAAAATATTCTAATTAACGGAATTCGGGAAATAAAATGTTGGGGAGTTACGAACCCGGTTTTTCTCTTTTTATCTAATCTTTCACAACGGCAAAGCCCTCAACTTTAGACTTGTTAAACAGCGAAGCGTTTCAACCTTAAACACAACTATTTCAACCTCCTAAACTCTAAACCCTTACCTCCAAACAATTCACCGACTCACTGATTAAACCTACTATATATTATAGGTGTATTTCTCCCGAATAGCCATTTTCGTGTTTGCCTTTAAAAATTTTGTTTTTCTTTGCGCCGATTTTCAAACCATAAGGAGATTTCTATGCAAAAGAACCTTGTAATTGTCGAGTCACCTGCCAAGGCCAAGACTATCGAGAAGTTTTTGGGAAAAGATTATATGGTCACATCGAGTTACGGACACATCCGCGATTTGGCCAAGAAAGGCTTCGGCATCGACATCGAGCATCAGTACAAACCTGAATACGAGATTTCGCCAGACAAGAAAAAACTTGTCGCCGATTTGAAAAAAGCCGCCAAAGACGCTGAAACCGTATGGCTCGCGTCCGATGAGGACCGTGAGGGAGAAGCCATCGCGTGGCACTTGTTCGAAGTGTTGGGACTGAAGGATAAAACAACCAAACGAATTGTCTTTCACGAGATTACCAAAACGGCCATTCTGCACGCCATAGAGAATCCGCGCGGCATCGACATCAATCTTGTCAACGCCCAGCAGGCGCGCCGCGTGCTCGACCGTTTGGTCGGCTTCGAGTTGTCGCCCGTTCTTTGGAAGAAGGTCAAACCGTCGCTGTCGGCAGGTCGTGTGCAGTCGGTGGCTGTCCGCCTGATTGTTGAGCGCGAGCGCGAGATTATGGACTTTAAGCCCGAATCATCGTTCCGCGTTTTGGGCCAGTTCAACCACCCGACGCTCAAACTTGCCACCGACCTGAAAGCCGAACTCAACCATAAGTTCGCCAACAAATCGGAAACCGAGAAATTCCTTGACGCTTGCAAATCAGCATCTTTCAGCGTTGCCGATATTACCCAGAAACCCGCCAAACGCACCCCAGCGCCGCCGTTCACAACATCGACGCTTCAGCAGGAGGCCAGCCGCAAGTTCGGTTTTTCAGTTTCGCAGACAATGTCGCTTGCGCAGCGTCTGTACGAGGCAGGAAAAATCACCTATATGCGTACCGACTCGGTCAACCTGTCCGACGCCGCTGTTAAGGCAGCTTCGGAAGAGATTACCAAGCAGTTTGGCGCTGAATATCTGAAAGTTCGCCATTACAAAACGCAGACCAAGGGCGCGCAAGAGGCTCACGAGGCCATCCGCCCGACATATCTCGACAAGCCGACCATCACAGGCAACGCCAACGAGAAGAAACTTTACGAACTCATTTGGAAACGCACCATCGCGTCGCTTATGGCCGATGCCGAAATGGAGCGCACCACCATCAACCTTGACATCTCAAACTCGAAGTATCAGTTTGTCGCTCAAGGCGAAGTAATCAAATTCGACGGTTTCCTGAAGGTTTACATCGAATCGACCGACGACGAGGACGAAGAGCAGGGGAAAGCCATTCTTCCGAAACTTGCGGTCGGACAGGCGCTCGATTACAACAATATCACGGCCAGCCAGCGTTACTCGCAGCACCAGCCGCGCTACACCGAGGCAACATTGGTGCGCAAGCTCGAAGAGTTGGGTATTGGCCGTCCATCTACTTATGCACCAACCATTTCCACTATCCAAAACCGCGAGTATGTGGTTAAGGAGGACCGCCCAGGTTCAGAGCGCAAATACGAAGTTCTGACGCTGAAGTCGGGCAAAATCAAAGCCGAAATCAAGACCGAGAACTACGGCGTTGAGAAGGGCAAACTCTTCCCAACCGACATAGGTATGATTGTCAACGACTATTTGGTTGAGTGCTTCCCGTCGATTCTCGATTATAACTTCACCGCCGAAGTCGAGAAGGAATTCGACGATATTGCTGAAGGCAAAATGGTGTGGTACAAGATGATAGACGAATTCTACCATCCGTTCCACGACACAATAAACCGCGCTCTCGAGGTTACGGGGCGCAAAAACGGCGAGCGTGTTTTGGGTGTTCATCCCGAAAGCGGCAAGCCAGTGATTGTCAAGATTGGCCGCTACGGCCCAATGGCGCAGATTGGCGACGGTGAGAACGACGAGAAGCCGCAGTTCGCATCGCTTCGCCGCGACCAGCACATCGAGACCATCACTCTTGAGGAAGTGCTCGACCTGTTCAAACTGCCGCGCCAAATTGGTGAGTTTGAGGGCAAAACTGTTACTGTGGCCATCGGACGTTTCGGTCCGTACGTGCGTCACAACAACTCGTTCTACTCGCTCAAGCGCAATGTCGACGACCCTTACACCGTCACGCTCGAGCGCGCCATCGAACTCATCAACGAGAAACGCGAGGCAGAAAAGAACAAGGTGATTAACGTTTTCGAAGGCAAAGACGGTCAGATTCAGGTACTTAACGGATTCTACGGTCCTTACATCGCCTTCGATGGCAAAAACTACCGCATTGCCAAAGGTACCGATGCCAAAGCGTTGACAGTGACTGATTGCGAGGAGATTATCAAAAACAGCGTTGACAAACCTGCCAAAAAGCGTGTCAGCAAGAAAGCGAAATGATTCTCAACAGCGACATAGCGCAGTATCTTGACACCCGCCGCCCCGACAATCTGAAACAGTTCAGCAGTCTCGAAGGATTTTTAGGCAGTCAGCTTTACGGCGAAATCGATTTGCAAAAGTCTGTTGATGTGCAGGTTGCCATCATCGGCATCGACGAGACTCGCAACGCCTACCCGATGCCATACGCTGCAAAAGCCGACAACGTGCGCTATTGGCTCTATCAGTTGGCGGCCTTCAGCAACCTTAAAATCGCCGATTTCGGCAACCTGATTTTGGGTAACAACGTGGCCGACACCTTTTCCGCTGTCAGCTATCTCACCGAATCGTTAGTCAAAAGTGGAATTATACCTATATATATAGGTGGCTCTCACGATTTGACGTGCCCGATAGTTGAGGGGCTATGGAAAGCGCAAGGCAAGATAGAAATAGGGCTCATCGATTCGTGTTTCGATATTATTGACAGCGCCAACACTACATCGCGCTCGTATCTGCTTGACATTCTGCGGATACACACGGGCAGCGTGCAATGCAACTTGATTGGCAATCAGATCTATCTTACATCGCAAAGTCAGTCCGATTTGCTCGATGAGTATAGTGTCGACAAGTATCGGTTGGGCGCTGTTCGTCAGAATATCAACAGTTTAGAGCCAGTCTTGCGCGACTGCGATTTTGTCTCGTTCGATGCCAGTGCCGTCCGTCAGGCCGATATGCCAGCCGCTCATCAGCCGAGCCCCAACGGCCTTTACACCGAGGAAGCGTGCCAGCTGGCTAATTTTGCTGGTGTCAGCGACCGCTCGAAAGCATTCGGCATTTTCGAACTCGTTTCGCGGAACACACCGATGGAGATGTCGGCGCACCTAACCGCGCAGATAATTTGGCATTATATATATGGTGTGTCGCAACGTGAAAACGACTATCCGGCTTGCAATTTCGACCGATATAAGAAGATTTTTGTCAAGCTCGACTCACTAAACAACGACCTTGTCTTCTATCAAAACCCTAAAAACGACCGTTTTTGGATGGAATTGTCTCAAAAAAACGGGGCTGAGGGCGTTGCGGTCTCTTGTTCAAAGTCGGATTATATAGCATTGGTTAATAACGAAATACCTGAGCGGTTAAAAAACGCTTTCAGGCGATACGGCATATGAAAACAGGCGTTAGTGTAAATATTAACAGCAAATTGTTAATTGCAATTATTGTTTGTGAATTTTTTATTTATTTTTAACGCCATTCTACAGAGTAGTGAATGATTATATGAATTGTCGACGTCTAATGACGATAGTGCTGGTTGCACTTGCTTTTTCTGGAAAGGCACAAACCGAGAATTTTTCCAGCCTGAGCATGTTCAATTATATGTACTACAACCCTGGTTACGCAGGCGACGGCAATGAAATAGAAGCAAGGGGGCTGGTGCGGAACCAGTGGATGGGATTTGAGGGTGCACCTCAGACTCAAACGTTCAGCGTCGACGCTCCGTTTAAGTTGTTTGGCATACGAAATGGCGTTGGTTTGACGATTATTAACGACGAAATCGGAAATTTTCAAAACATTGGTCTGAATTTTTCGTATGCATATAGACGCCAAATGTTGCAAGGTGAAGTTGGTTTTGGCGCAGGCTTGGGAATGACAAATCAGTCGTTCAAGGGCTCATGGATTTTCCCCGACGGCGGGGCAAACGACCCCTGGGTTCCGCAGAACACTGAAGACAAGCCTATGTTCTTTGATATGAATTTAGGATTCTACTATAGTTCCGAAAATGTGTACTTGAGTTGCTCGATGCGCAATTTGCTGCAATCACAAATCAAATATACATCGACAGCGGCGGGCGAAGATGTGAAATCATCGTACTTTGCAAGGCAACTGTTTGTGGGAGCGGGTTACGAATATCAATTGGCCAACCCACTATTCACCCTCAAACCTAACCTTTTCATTGCAACCGATTTCGCCACAACAACCTTCTCGCTGACGGGAATTTTGACGTACAACGATAAAATTTACGGCGGTGTAGCATACAAACCAATTGATGCAATTGTATTTTTGGCGGGCATTTCGTTGCCATCCGGCATCGAAGTTGCAGTGTCGTATGATTTATCTACGAGCAGTATAATAAACTATAGTTCTGGATCGTTAGAGTTTATGCTCGGTTATTCGTTTAGCTTGAGCAAAGACAAAGACAATAGGAAATACAAGAGTGTAAGGTTCTTATAATAATTTTGGATTTTATATTTTTTTTGTGATTTTTAGAGTGTGAAAACAAATATAGTTGGAGTATGAAAAAGTTAACTTATGTGAGTGCAGTATTACTCATACTTTCAGGATGTTCCACGGGTGGAAACGGCGAATTAATAGGCGTTCAGGACAGAGCACCTAGTTATAGTGCGCCACCGTTTGGCATGGTTTTGGTGCCAAAAGGCAGTTACCGCATGGGACCAAGTGACCAGGATGTGCCTTGGGCAACAACCGCCCAGTCGAAGACCGTTTCGGTTCCGGCATTCTGGATGGATGAGACTGAAATAACCAACAACGAATATCGTCAGTTCGTATATTGGGTGCGCGATTCATTGGCTTACAGATTGTTAGGCGAACAGATCGATGCATACTTTATTTCTGAAGACCAGTACGGAGAGCCTATCGACCCACCGTTCATCAATTGGGAAGAGCCTATCAACTGGGCTGGCGAGGAGGAAAAAACCATTCTCGAGGATTTGTATTATCCTGAGCACGAGCGTTTCTATCGTCGTCGCGATATTGACCCACGCAAGTTGAATTACGACTATTTCTGGATTGACTACAAACAGGCAGCTCAGAAATTCACCTTCGAAAATGAGAACCGTCGTCATTACAACTATAAGACAGGTCAGTACGATGGTGAGATCTACAACTTGGAAGGAAAACGTATTCCAATCAAAGACCGTTCGACATTCATCATGCACGACAACGTGAATGTATATCCTGACACGTTGTGCTGGGTTGGTGATTTCTCGTACTCGTATAACGAGCCGATGACCAATATGTATTTCTGGGCACCGCAGTACGACAATTACCCGGTTGTTGGTGTTACGTGGAAACAGGCAAGCGCATTCTGCATCTGGAGAACACAGTTGTTGAACAATTACTTGTGGAAAGAAGGAATGGCGTTCGAGCAGGACTACAGATTGCCGATGGAAGGCGAGTGGGAGTATGCTGCTCGTGGTGGCAACGACTTGGCCGTATATCCTTGGGGTGGTCCTTACACTCGTAACGACAAAGGTTGCTTCTTGGCAAACTTCAAACCACTTCGTGGTGATTATCTCGATGATGGTGGTATGTACACTGTTGAGGTTGCGATTTACGAGGCTAACGATTTTGGTTTGTATGATATGGCAGGTAATGTGGCTGAATGGACAAGCTCTGCATTCGATGAGAGCGCTTACACCTTCACACATGACTTGAGCCCTGACTACAAATACAACGCTCTGCCTGATGATCTTCCGGTAATGAAGAGAAAAGTTATCCGCGGTGGTTCATGGAAAGACATCGCATATTATCTGCAAAACGGAACAAGAACCTATGAATATCAGGATTCAGCAAAATCTTATATTGGTTTCCGTTGTGTTAGAACATATATGGGTCCTGATGAGACAGGAGCTGCATCAAAAGTTTATTAATCAAAAAAATAGAAAGTAAGTAACTAATTAATTAAGTAAAAGCTATGAGTATTGCCGAATTAACCCAAAGTAGGGGGTACAAAAACTTTATGAAGTATGTGTACGGATGGGGTGCATCAATCGTACTTGTTGGTGCCTTGTTTAAAATCCAACACTATCCGGGCGCATCAATAATGTTGATCGTCGGCCTTTTGACTGAGGCACTTATTTTCTTCTTCTCGGCATTCGAGCCTTTGGCAGAAGAATTGGACTGGACATTGGTTTTCCCGCAGTTGGCAGGCCTTGAGGATGATGACGAAGACCCGGCAGCAGCGAGACCAAAACGCAATTTCGATAGAGTACAAGACCTTCCTGTTGGAGGTGGCAGTGTTAGCGGTGGCGGCGCAGTCGCAACTGGTAGCGTTGTTCAGGGCGGTGCCCCGGTTCAAGGAGGTGGTGTTGTTTATGCTGGCGGCAGCGGTTCTGCTTTGGCTAAATTCGACGAAATGATTGAAAAAGCCGAAATCACTCCTGGAATGTTTGAAAAACTGGGCAAGGGTTTGGCTAACCTTAATAAGACAATCGACCAGATGGGCGCAACAGTTGACGCAAGTGTTGCAACTCAGGACTTTGTAACGAAAGTTAAAGCTGCTTCTGATTCTGTTTCAGGTCTGGGCGATGCTTATAAGAAATCAACTGAGGCTTTGTCGGCATCAGTTGGTATGTTGTCAGACTCATACGCTAATTCGGCACAATCGTTCAATCAGGCTAACAACCAGATTGCCGAGGCATACTCACAGTTTGCCAACAAGCTCACTGGCGAGTTGAATTCAGTTGGCGATTTGGGTTCGGAGTACGTTCAGAAGCTGGGTGGTTTGAACAAGAACTTGTCAGCACTCAATTCAGTTTACGAGCTGCAACTCGACAATATGAACAAGCAGGTTGAGACATCGAAAGAATATATCAACGGTTTCGGCAGCATGATTGACAATATGAATCAGACTGTTGACAATACGAAGAAACTGAATCAGGGTGTTCAACTTTTGGAGCAGAATGTCGCATCGTTGAACAACGTTTACGGCAACATGCTTTCATCGTTGAATATTAAGTAATTAAACAGATAGAAAACTATTAATAGATAGAGAACTATGGGTCACGGCAAGGAAACGCCTAGGCAACAAATGATTGGCCTGATGTACTTGTTCTTAACATGTATGTTGGCATTGAACGTATCAAAAGACGTATTGAATTCTTTTGTGCTTGTCAGTGAGAGTTTGGAAAAAACCGTTGAAAACTACAAAACCAAAAACCAAAAGGTCTATGATGAGTTTGATAAGCAACTGACAATCAATGAAAACAAAGTTAGACCGTGGAAAGAAAAAGCTGATGGCTTTAAAGAGTTAACTGATAGCCTTTACAATCTTATCGAGAACTACAAAAGAGGATTCCTGACGTTGGCGGAAAACAGCAATGTTGAGAATGTAATCAAGGGTGATAGATATGTCATTGATTCGATGAACTCAAAAGATAATATTGACTTTGGTGGTCAGTATTTCATTTTGGAAGGTCGCGGTGAGATTCTCAAAGGCAAAATAAATGAGTACCGTGAAGCTGCGTTGGCATTGATTCCAGAAAGTGAGCCAAGTATTATCGAAGGAATTAATGGAACGCTGAATACAGAAAGCCATACCGATAAGGAAGGTGTCATTCACACTTGGGAAGCTCGTACTTTTGAGCATATTCCAGCAGTGGCAGACATTGTTATGCTGGACAAGTTGAAAACTGACATCAAGAATATCGAGACTGACGTTATTAACTATCTGTTCAAGCAAATCAGTGCAGGTGACTTCAAATTCAACGCATTGTCAGCTACGGTTATCCCGAACTCTAACTATGTGATGAGAGGCAATGAGTACATGGCAACAGTGTTCTTAGCCGCATTTGACTCTACACAGGCACCGGAGATATTGGTCGGTTCGTATAAGAAAACAGGCCCGGAATCGTATGAAATGGTTGGTGCTTACGAAACACTGACAGTAAATCGTGGTAGAGGTATATATAAGAAAGTGGCCTCATCGCTTGGTGAGCGCAAATGGGGTGGCTTGATTCGCATTACCCGTCCCGACGGTACCGTTTCTAGTTATCCGTTTGAGGAGTCGTACCAAGTGGCAGAACCGAGTTTGGTTATTTCTCCGACCAAGATGAACGTATTCTACTATGGTATTGAGAACCCAGTAGCTATTTCGGTTCCTGGTATCCCTTCTGACAAAATCAAAGTGAGCATCCCTGACGGTGGTGCTACCATTAAGAAGGCAGGCAATGCATATGAAGTTAAACCTACAAAGCGCAGTGGTACTGTGAATGTCGCTGTTGCTGCCGAAATCGATGGCAAGTCGAAAAGTATGGGTAGCATGCTGTTCCGTATCAAGACTATACCTGAGCCAAAAGCCAAGGTTATGGGTTACAGCAGCGGTAGCATTGATAAAGCTGTGTTGAGCGCTGCAAGTGGTGTGCAGGCCGACTTGGAGGATTTCGTATTCGACTTGAAATTCAAAATCACCAAGTACACTGTCACAACAACAGTTAGTGGTGGTATGACAAAGGAGCTCCACAAAACAGGTGGTACGTTTGACAGTGAGGTGAAAAACCTTATAAAAGGTTTGAAAGCCAATTCGAAATTAATTATTGAAGAAATTGAGGCTATGGGCCCAGATGGTGTTCCAAGAGCATTGTCGCCTATAGTGTTTAAGGTTAAATAAAATTTGAGTAGTATGAAAAAGTTGTTTTTAATACCGATTTTGCTGATGGGTGTGCTTTTCGCAGGTAATGTGAATGCACAAGTGCAAGATGATATATATGCAAAAGAGCATGTTCCTAACAGGAAACCTATCCCATACAAGTTCCTGCGCGAGGCTGATGCCATGTACAAAAAACGTGTATGGCGAGTTATCGACTTGCGTGAGAAAATCAATCTGAATTTATACTACCCAACCGAGCCTATCGGTCAGGAGCGTAAGAGTTTGATTGACTTGTTGCTGTGGGGTATTAGCACTGAAGGTCTGACTGCCTATAATACTGAAGATGACCGTTTCACTCAGCCTATGAGCCGTACTCAGATTGAGCAAAATTTTGGCGCAGTTGAGACAACAATTAACACCTTCGACGAAGATGGTAATGAGGTTCCTGTTACTATCAAGGGTGAAATCAAATCGAGCGAGGTTAAGCAGTATTGGCTGAAGGAAGACTGGTTCTTCGATCGTCAGCATTCAACTATGGAAGTACGCATCCTTGGTTTGAGCCCGATTCGCTTCTACGTTAAGGACGATGGCGGCAGTGATGAGGATGCTGAACCTCGTAAGTCTATGACATTCTGGATTTATTTCCCGGAAGTACGTCGCATCCTGGCTAACCATGAGGTGTTCAACAACAACAACGATGCTGAGCGCAGAACATTTGACGATATCTTCTTCAAACGTTATTTCAACAGCTTCATCGTTAAAGTTTCGAACGTTTACGACGACCGCGGTATTTCAGAATACTCTTTAGGTATCCAGTCGTTGCTCGAGGCTGAGGCATTGAAGAAACAAATCACTGATTTTGAGCAGGATTTGTGGGAGTATTGATTTAATTTAGCTTAAGTATAAATGAAAAAGCCAATCTGAACAAGATTGGCTTTTTTGTTGATGCAGGGTAAAGGTCGATTTTATGCATTCAATTGATTTTTTGCCATCTATGTGGCACACAATTTGCGCATACGTATAACCACAATTTTTATGTCACACAAGTGTTTAATGGCGCAAATAGTTTATTTTCGCGCGATTTTTTTGAATTATAGAAACATATCAAAATATGAAACGGAAAATCTCGATTGGAGACATCACAATGAAACAGGCCGCCGACCAGGCAGGCTATGCTTTCTCATTCAGAGAGAAGATTGAATTGGCCAAAATGTTGGACCGCTTGGGCCTTTCGGTTATCGAAACAGGTTCAATCACCGACGGCAAGACCGACAGTCTGCTCATCAAGTCTATTGCTTCGGCTGTGAAGAACAGCGCCGTGGCCGTTCCGCTCAACATTACGGAGCCCGACACTGTTGAAACCACTTGGAACGCCCTTAAGGGCGCAGCCCATCCCCGATTGCAGATTTCTGTTCCAGTGAGCACCGTGCAAATGGAGTATTTCTGCCACAAGAAACCCGCTGCCGTGCTTGAGCTCATTGCCAGTCTGACCAAACGCTGCCGCGACCTTTGCGCCGACGTTGAGTTTGTGGCTGAAGATTTCGGCCGCAGCGACAAGGATTTCCTGAAACAGGCCATCGACGCGGCTGTTGGCGGCGGTGCCAACACCATCACCGTTTGCGACGCTGCAGGCAACCTGCTGCCCGACGAGTTCTTTGCTCTTGTGAAAGAAGTCAAGGCCCTTCTGCCCGACGGCGTTAAGTTGGGTGTTCGTTGCTCAAACGAGTTCTATTTGGCCGACTCGTGCGCCATTGCCGCTGTTCGTGCGGGTGCCGATGAGATTAAGACCGCGCCTTTCGGCAACTTCACCGTATCGCTCGAGCGTTTTGTGAAGATTCTGAACGTGAAAGCCGACGTGTGCGACACCTGCTGCGACGTTCGTGCCACAGAGTTGCACCGCGCCGTGGAGCAAATCAAGCGCCTGTGCCAGACCAACCGCTCGAAACCGACATCATTCTCAAATATTGCGCCTGCCGACCGCGCCGACATCCAACTTTCGGTTCACGACTCGAAAGAGACCGTCATCGAGGCTGTCAAGAGCCTGAATTTCGACCTTAACGACGACGACGCGCAGAACGTTTACGACGCCTTTATGCGCGTGGCTGCCACAAAAGAGACCGTCGGAGCCAAAGACCTTGACGCCATTGTGGCCACGGTTGCCTTCCAGGTGCCGCCAACCTATAAATTGGAGAATTACGTCATCAATTCGGGCAATATCATCTCGGCCACCTGCCACATTCTTTTGAAGAAGGGCGACGACGTGCTCGAGAGCGTCTGCATTGGCGACGGCCCGATTGACGCCGCTTTCCAGGCCATCGAGAAGGTCATCGGCCACCACTACGAGTTGGACGATTTCCAGATTCAGTCAGTCACCGAAGGCCGCGAGGCTATGGGCGAGACCGTTGTCCGCCTGCGCTCGGAGGGTAAAATCTACTCGGGCCGCGGCATCTCAACCGACATTGTCGGCTCAAGCATCGCCGCCTATCTGAACGCAGTGAACAAAATCGCCTTCGAGGAGGCTTAAGAGCATTTAATTAATTGAAAATCATTTAGGACACCGATATGAAACTGTCATTTTCAACCCGTGGATGGGCCGATATGTCGTGGAGCGATATTCTCAACAACGCAAGCGAAATGCGCTTTTCGGGCATCGAGATATACAACGTGTTCAAAACCCCTGAATTTGTGGCCAAAGGCGGGCCGTTCAACAAATACTCGCTAATGGCGTCGTTGCGCGATTTGCGCGAGCACAAACTCGCCATTCCCTGCTTCGACAGCTCGCTCGACCTTTCGGAGGACAACCCTGCAATGATTGCCGAAATGCAGCAACTCATCGGCATTGCCGCCGATATGCACAGCCCTTATGTCTGCGCTTTCGCGAAGAAGGGCACCGTTGAGGCCGTGAAACAGAATCTGACCAAACTTATCCCCGTTGCCGAAGAGAAAAACATCACCATACTGATAAAAACCAGCGGAATCTACGCCGACACCGCGCTGCTGCGTGAACTGCTCGACTTTTTCGCCTGCGACCAGATTGCCGTCATTTGGGACGTACACCATCCGTATCGCGACAAGGGCGAGACACCCGCGCAGACCATCACCAACCTTGGCGCTTATGTGAAGCACGTGCACCTTCGCGACAGCGACGACGCCAACCGCTACAACATTATCGGCGAGGGAAACTTCCCCATTGCCGATGTGATGAAGGCCCTTTCGTCGGTCGATTACGACGGATTTATCTCGCTCGAGTGGAAGCCAGAGTGGATGCTCGACTTCACCGACCGCGACGTCATCTTCCCGCATTTTGTGAACTATATGAGCCAGTTCGAGAACACCCGCGGCAAGCGCAGCGAACTCTACCCGAACCACGACGGCTCGGGCTATTACATTTGGAAGAAGGACGAGCTGCTGAATATGACATTCTCGCAGGTTTTGGACCGCGTGGTTGAGGAGTTCCCCGACCAGTACTGCTTCAAATACACCACTTTGGACTACACCCGCACCTATGCCGAGTTCCGCGACGATGTTGACAACTTCGCCCGCGCGCTTGTATCGCTTGGCGTGAAGCCAGGCTCGAAAGTGGCCGTTTGGTGCACCAACATACCTGCTTGGTACATAACATTTTGGGCAACAGTCAAGATTGGTGCCGTGCTTGTGACGGTGAACACCGCCTACAAGATTCACGAGGCCGAATATCTGCTTCGCCAGTCCGACACGCACACTCTTGTGATGATTGAGAGCGCCTTGGACTCGAACTACCGCGCCATTATCAACGAGCTCTGCCCCGAAATCGCGACAAGCACGCCAGGCAAACCGCTTCACTGCAAGCGCCTGCCGTTCCTGCGCAACGTTATCACCGTGGGCTTCCGCCAGAAGGGCTGCCTGACACTGCAACAGGCTATGGACCGCCACAGCCTTGTGCCGCTCGACGAGATTCAGCGTATGGCCGCCGCCGTCAAACCCGACGATGTGTGCAATATGCAGTACACCAGCGGCACCACAGGTTTCCCGAAGGGCGTGATGCTGACTCACTACAACGTGGTGAACAACGGCAAATGTATCGGCGACCGTATGGGCCTTTCGACAGCCGACCGAATGATGATTCAAGTGCCTATGTTCCACTGCTTTGGAATGGTTCTGTCGATGACTTCGTCGATGACGCACGCAGCCACAATGTGCCCGATGCCGTACTTCTCGGCCAAATCGTCGTTGGCCTGCATAAATCAGGAGCACATAACCTGCTTCAACGGCGTGCCCACAATGTTCATTGCAATGTTCAACCACCCCGACTACCGCAGCACCGACTTCTCATATATGCGCACAGGCATAATGGCAGGCTCAGGCTGTCCGCCCGAACTGATGCGCCGTGCCGCCGAGCCGTCGGAGATGAATATGCGCGGCATTGTGAGCGTTTACGGACAGACCGAATCGGCGCCAGGCAGCACAATGTCGGCTTGGACCGACTCAATCGACGTGCGCACCGAGACCGTGGGCTACGCCTTCCCGCACGTGCGCTGCAAGGTGGTTGACCCCGAAACGGGCCTTGAGGTTCCGCCCAACACCAACGGCGAGTTCTGCGCCAAAGGCTACAACGTGATGAAAGGCTACTACAAGATGCCCGAAGCCACCGCGCAGACCATTGACGCCGACGGTTGGCTTCACAGCGGCGACCTTGCCTGCGTTGACGAGAACGGAAACTACAAAATCACAGGCCGCCTGAAGGATATGATTATCCGCGGCGGCGAGAATATCTATCCGAAAGAGATTGAGGAGTTTATCTACACCCACCCCAAGGTGAAGGACGTTCAGGTTATCGGCGTTCCCGACGAGAAATACGGCGAGGAGGCAATGGCCTGCATTATTCTGAAGGAGGGCGAGGAGATAAGCGAACCCGAGATGCGCGAATTCATTATGGGCCGCCTTGCCCGCCACAAGGTTCCGCGCTATATCGATTTCGTCAAATCGTTCCCGATGAACGCCGCAGGCAAAATCCTGAAATACAAGATGCGCGAGGAGGCTGTGGAGAAATTGGGGCTGAAGAAGAAATAAAATTCGCAGAGAGAGCAGAGGAAACGAGAGAACACAGAGTTTAAATAGCAAGGCTGCCCGATTGGGTGGCCTTGCGTTTTTTTGATTTTCAACGGATAACTTGTAACTTGCAGAAATTCTATTTTAAGGTTTAATCACTTCACGAGAAAACTTTTGTACGAAATATTAAATCTGTTTCAAAAAAATGAATGGAAACTAAAAACAAACATCGATTTAAAAGCAAAAGAGAGCAATTGTTCGAATTGTTGTTTTTCTGTTTATTTTGTTTGGGTTGTTTATATGAGATAATTAGAATCGCATTGAGAAGCGAAGAAGATTTATTCGCATTTATAATGGACAGGCAACTTATTGGAGGTAGTGGACAGCGTGGAGCAATTGCATTGCAGCAATTTGTAATCAGCAATTTTGGAAAAAGGGGATTTCTGATTCTTTTTATAGTATGTGAATTATTATTTTTGTCTGAATTGTTACCTAGGATTTCAGCATACCGTCGTTTCAAGAAACGAGAGCGAGAAATCCGTGAAGGTCTGCGCGCCCCCGATGATTATGTGGATGATTACGTGAGAGTTCCATTATGGAAGAAGGCAATAAACCTATTCACCAAAAAGAGGAAAAAGAAATATCCTTCGGAGCGCACGATGCGCGATTCTCTAAAGAAAAACAAATACTATAAGGAGTAGGGCGAATCGGCGGTCAATCAATGTTATAAAAATCTGTGTAAATCTGTTCAATCTGCGTCGTCTGCGTTCAAAAAAATTGTGCGAAAATAAAACGGGGGTTGGCGGCCTTGCAGAGTTAAAATAGGTGCACCAAACGTAGAGACGCGGCGAAACGATATTTTTTCGTCTATATGATTGTATTTTAATAAATAGTGCTATATTTGCACCATTGGTGCTGGTCGAGATGGCTGGGGCCAACCTACTAGGCGGGCAGACTGTCCCGCCATTTTTTTTGCGATATGAAGGACTGTTTAAGCATTTTTGTTGATGAAAGTGGCGATTTTGGGACTTACCGCCCGCATTCGCCATATTACATTGTGACAATGCTATTTCACGACCAGTCCTATGACATTTCGTCACAGATACAGAAATTGGATGAAGAAATGCGGCACTTTGGATATGAAAAAGATTTCGTAATCCATACAGCGCCGCTAATCCGAAAAGAGGGGATGTTTTTCAATGTATCGCCTAACCAGCGCCGTGCCTTGTTTACAAAACTTTTCTATTTTGTAATGAAGTCAGACATTCAATACCACGCATTCGTGTTTGAAAAGCGTCAGTTTGAAGACTCATTCAAATTAGAAGGTAGAATGGCGAAGGAAATGGCGCTGTTTATTCGTTCCAATCTCTCTTTTTTTCAGTCATTCAGAAATGTGATTTTGTATTACGACAATGGTCAGTACGAACTCAACCGCATACTTAACGCTGTGCTAACCACTGAAATACCACAGTATGAAGCCAGAATAATTTTGCCGAAAGATTACAAACTTTTTCAAGCGGCCGATTTGATTTGCACATTGCAACTGCTTTCGCTTAAGGCGGAGCGTGGAGAATTGTCACATTCCGAACTTCTTCTTTTTCATAGTGTCAGAGATTTGAAAAAGCAGTTTCTAAAACCGATAAGAAAGAAACTTTTCGCTTGAACCCGCCGAAAGGGCTTTACGGCTGCAACATCAGTGAATCAGTCAAGAAAAATCTGCGTACCCCGATAGTTATCAGGGCAGTGTCGTCAGTGCGAAAGGGGAAATATTTTCGCCAACTCGCCGAATAAATTTTCGCCAACTCGCCGAATAAAAATCCGCCAACTCGCCGAACGAATGGAAAAATGTATAATTCGATTACGCGCAAACTTGCAAAAAGTTACTACTTTTAAGCAAAACATTCTGCAAAAAGTTACTACATTTGTGTTGTAAAACTTGCAATAAGTTACTGTTATGAATATCAGCCGCAAGATTATCAACGATTTAATCAAATGGAAGAATAAACCACAAAAAGAAGCTCTGCTTATATGCGGTGCAAGGCAGGTGGGAAAGACAACCATTGTCCGCCAATTTGGGCGTAAGCACTACAAGCATTTTGTGGAAATCAACTTTGAGCAAAGCCCCGAAGTGCGGCAAGCCTTTGAGGGCAACCGCGACGCCGATTCCATTATCGGCCGCTTGAGCATAATGGGCTACGGGCCGTTTGTCGAGCGGCAGACGCTTGTGTTTTTCGACGAGATTCAAAGTTGTCCCAATGCCCGCACGGCGATAAAATTTTTGGTTGAGGACGGACGGTTCGACTATATCGAGACGGGCTCGCTTTTGGGTATCAACTATGCCAATGTCAGCAGTTATCCCGTTGGTTTTGAGCGACAAATACAGATGTATCCGCTCGATTTTGAGGAATGGCTTTGGGCAAACGGAGTGAGTGCGCAAGTTGTTGATTCTGTGCGGAAATCATACACCAACGAAGTGCCCGTCGACAGTTTTCTGCACGAGCAGCTGATGAAGCATTATCGGGCGTTTCTGATTGTTGGAGGAATGCCCAAAGTGGCCGCAACATATCTTGAAAATCCCGATTTCGCCGAGACGCTCAATCAGCAACGAATCATTATCGACAGTTATCGGCTTGATATTGCGAAATATGCGGGTGGGCAAAAAACGCGGGCAAAACGTTTTTTCGATGCCATTCCGTCGCAACTTGCCAAGGAGAAAAAGCGGTTTGTGCTTTCCGATTTGGAAAAGACCGCAAGTATGCAGAAATACGAGGATGCGGCGCAGTGGTTATCAGATGCAGGAGTGGCTGTTTTCTGCTACAATACCCATTCGCTCGAGTTGCCGTTTGAACAGTACGAGAGTCGTAACTTATTCAAAGTGTATTTGTTAGATACAGGTTTGCTTTGCAATATGTGGGGCACCGATGTTCAGTGGCAGGTGCTGCAAGGCGACCTTGCTATAAACGAGGGCGCGCTGACCGAGAATTTCGTTGCCGCCGAACTTGTCAAACACGGCCATAATCTTCATTATTACGACTATAAGAGCCGAAACGAGCTCGATTTTCTTATTCAGGAACAAAACCGATTGTCGATTTTGGAAGTGAAATCGGGTAAAGAATACAAGAAACACACGTCTCTAACCAATTCATTGTTAGATAATTCAGCAAAAATCGGGCGCAGTGTGGTTTTCTGCAAGTTCAATGTCGAAAAAACTGACCAAATAACATATCTGCCGCTTTATATGGCGATGTTTGTGTAACATTCTTATTCGCAAAAATTGTAGGAATGCACTGCGTACGTCCGCATAGACCCGCAACCATTCCCGCCGCCACCGCGTCATATAACTGCAAAAAGTTTTAATTTTGGTGTATGGCAACGCAAACACATACTTTCGGAACAAATTCCGAATGGATTCCAGGTGGTAAAACTTCAGGCGGAACTACAGAGGCCGTGTTAGTCGGCTCAGATAAAGTAATACATAATAATGATTGGGATACTTTCATAAGTTTCTTTGACAACGTCGAACCAATTAAATAAACAATTTATTGATGAACAATTTTCTCAAAGAAAAGATTTCTATTTTTCTCACGATCCATTTTCTCCTAAGTCTACATCATATTTCAGTTGGGAGATAGAATATTTAATTGATTTAGGAGTAAAAGATTTTATTCAAATAAAAGAAAATTAATGAAAGCCATATGGTAAACGACACATATTTGCAGCAAATTGAGAATTTCTTTGCAACACATCTAACGGGATTTAATATGATTGAAAAGTGCAACACGATGCCCTATGGCCCTTTTTTTTCAATTTCCTATAAAAAAGAAGATGTCAGAATCGAAATTTCAGGAGAAATTGGACTAAATATCAATATCACAATAGACGGCAAAGAATATGGTCTATGGCAATATGACAGATCGGTAAACGACCATACGAACAAAAGCATTGACAATTTAGCTTATCAATTGAATGTGTTAAAAAAGTTCTTAGAGTGATTTTTACCATACACTGACTATAAGCAAGGTTTCTGTCTTGCGTAAAGAAATACATAATGATATGAAGTTAACTAGTTGGTATTCAATATCAGCTTCCAATCCTGATGCTTTAAAATTTGGTTAAGTGTTGAGTATTTCAGCAGATTAATACACTATGGATTAGGTATTGATATTACTTGGTTTTGTGAAAATTACCAACAATAAAACCAATAAGACATAAAAACAATAACAACCAAACTATTCCAAAACCTAAATAATCCATTATCGCAACGCTGCGATCTACATTAGGGGAATTATTTGTGTAAACCCAAACAGCTGAATCATACTTGTTTACAGTGTCGTTGTGCAGGAAGAAATCGGCTTTTACCTTTGCATACGGAATGTTTTCAATGTCAATCATACCCGGTAAAAAAACTTTAATAAATGGAAGGTAGTTGATGGTATCTTTTGGCAGCCGTATTTTAACATAATAGCATTTAAACTCGCTTGAATCAGGCAGTTCTGTTTGGGAGAACACTTCGGCTTCGTACTTTTTAGTATAAGATGCAGGCTGTTTATCTTCTTTAACGTTGGTAATAACCTTACTTGCAGGGCGCAAAAGGTGATGCCAAGATGCGTATCCCATTTTAAAAGAAGAAAGACTAAACAAAGCGATAAGTATTATTACACCTAAATTCTTCATATCTGACTAAACTGTAAAACCACGAACAAAAATAACAATGTTTTTTATGGGGGGATTGCGTGGGAAAAATCTGCGTTCCCGATAGCAATCGGGACAGTGTCGTCTGTGCGAGTTTAAAAACAATTTTTTCTAAATTTGACTCATCATTAAACACTTAATGAATATGAAGTTAATAGTTACTATTGTCACGTCGTTGGCTCTGCTGTTTACGGGGATTTACATCTTTCTTATGCTTGAGATCAATTCCACACCAGGAGCATTCAACTATCCCGACAGTAATATCTCGGAACCAAACAGACAAGCGATAGAAAAAACACTGAAAGTATTTCAAGAAGGTTACACGTTGCGCGATGCGTCGAAAATCGGTGAGTGCATAGCCCAAACAATCGATACCGCATCGATTTTTATTTTGGGCACCAATCCCAACGAAATACTCAAGGGAAAAGACGGGGCGCAAGGGCTGTTATACGGCGATTGGACATATTGGGGCAGTGTAAAATACGATATCGACCGCCTTTATGCCGACCAAATCACCGACAGCATTGTCTATGTGGTTTTCCCCGGAAATATCACTCTTGATTTTAACAAGATGAACTTTCCGCTGCAAGTTACAGGCACGATGATGCAGGATGGGAATGGCCAGTGGAAATTCTCGAAAATGCAGTTCATATATGGTTGGAACACCAATTATATCATCTTTGCTCGCACCGCGGCATACGGAACGCTGATTCTACTAGTAGCGCTGCTGACGTTTATCTGCATCATAAAGTGTATAGTAGGCCGAAAGAAATAAGGTAATAGCAAGCCAGATGAACCATAAGCGGGAGTGAAAACTTCCGCTTTTTTGTTGTTATCTATTTGGAAACTTGTGAAATAGTGATGCGAGAATTAAGATGAGAATATTGCTCCCAGCACCACTTCTTTTTCATTATCGGATAATAAAACTAAAAAAATCGTAAAAAATATTTGCCAACGGCTTGCATATCTAAAAACAACCACTAATTTTGTCGTACTACAAATTTAAAAATCTACTGATATGAAAAAGGACAACAAACAGCTTACGAAAGCAGAACTCCACTTGATGAACATTTTGTGGGACAAAGGTAATGCCACCGTACAACAGATGCAGGACCTGCTGGAAAATCCGAAACCTGCTTATACCACAACTCTCACCGTTATGCAGATTCTGACAAAGAAGGGAATTGTTGATTTTGACAGAGTGGGGAAGGCCTATGTTTACAAGCCTGTCTTGAGCCGTGAAGAGTATATTGGCGGATTTATGAACGACGCCTGCGACAATGTTTTTGGCGGCTCAATGCGCTCGTTCTTCTCGTTCTTCGCCAAAAGTGAGAAAATCAGCCGTGAGGAGCTTGAGGATATTTTGAAGGAAATGGATGGTAATGACGGCGAGTCGGAAAACGCCAATTCTTAACTTTAGAATCACCACAATGAAACCCTTTTCATCAATTTCAAGAAAGCTGACGGCTGGTTTGGCCTCGATTCTTCTGGTGGTGTTTACATTGTCGTGCTCGGCGCCTGCCAATGCACAAACTGTGCAACCGCTATTTCCAAATCTTTCGAATTTGAAAGGAGATTCTTTCACGTATAAAGTAATAAAGGAAAAAAGTGCAAGTTACATGGAAGCAGAAGAGGCTGCAGTAATGAAAATCAGGCGTTTGCACGCCAAACAATTATCATTGCCAATCGATGATGTTTCGGTAGTAAAATTGCGTCAGGATACAGAAGTTTTAAGAAACAATGTGTACGAAGTGTTTGAGATTGTGGAGAATAAAGATGGGAGTCCGAAAGATGGTGTCACACGTATAACCAAAGTTTATCTGGTTCCTAAAAAGGATTTTGCCAAAAGGTAGAAATAGAATAACTAACCATTTATGTTGCAAACAATCACTAATTAACTACTAAACTGCTAAACAACTATGATTACCATTTTATTGAAATTCATTGCTTCGGCAGCATTGCTGTTCGCTTTCTATCGGATAGTGCTGCGAGGCAAAGCCAGCTACACCGTCAGCCGCGTTTATTTGCTTTTGCTACCGGTTGTGAGTCTGATAATGGCGGTTTTGACTTTCGAGGTTTATCCTACAGGAACCGAAATAGCCATTGAACGCTTTGAGCCGGCGGCCACCACATTTGAGAGCGAGCCATCGGCGCTAGCAGTCACAGTTCCGACGGCAGCACCGGCACCGGTTGCCGCACCATCGGCGACTGCCCCGTCAGCTGAAGTTGGCGAGCCGGCAAAAGCAGAGCACACCATTGTAATCGACTGGTATGCAACTTTGCAATGGGTCATTCCGGCAATATCGCTGCTGCTGTTGCTGATTGCAGTTTACTACATCTGCAGAGTACTGGTTATCAAATCGAAAATGGAGGTTGAGACCACGGCTGAAGGCTACAGCCTGATTCACTCGTCGAAGGTTGACACACCGTTTTCGTTTGCCAAAACCATCTTCCTGCCGACGAGCCTTAATGAGCCGGGAAAGAGCATGATTATCCGCCACGAAAAGGCGCACATTTTCCATCGCCATTATGCCGACGTATGGTTCAGCGAATTTATGACGCGGTTGTTCTGGTTCAACCCGTTTGTGTGGCTCTGCCGCTCGGAGTTGCGCAATGTTCACGAGTTTCAGGCCGACCACGATGTTGTTACATCGAATATTGATGTAAGCGCTTATCAGACAACACTTTTGGAGATGGTAATGAACGTGTCGAGCCCAGTGGTGAACGGTTTCAACCACTCGTTTATCCGCCGCCGCTTTATTGAGATGAAAAAAACAACTGCAGGCACACTTGGCCGCGTGGCAAAAATCGGCACGCTGGTGTGGATTGTTGCAATGTTCTGCGCATTCACTTTCACCGAGAAGAAACCTGAACCAGTGCAGGTTGCAGAAGAAACATCAGTGCAGGTAGCCGACGTAGCCGTTGCAGCTCAAACGCTCGGCAACGGAAAGTTTGTGATTGAGGGCTCGGTTGACCCGGGCATCACCGACTCGTGCTACCTGATTTATTTTGGCGATGAAAATTTCGAGATTATTGAAACTCCGGTGGCGTGCGTGCCAGTGGAGAACAAGAAATTCCATTACGAGGTTGAACTCAACGACCTGACATTGTGCCGCATCCGCTGCATATTCCCAGGAGGCGAGATTTGCTCGGCTTGGATAGAGACTTTGGCAGCGCCTGGCACCACCTTCGAGCTGACAGTTCACAATGGATATTACTCATCGGAAAGCCTTTATAACGGTTACTTGACAACAATTCGCCGCTTGGCGAACGCTTACTGCAAGAACCACCATCTGAACGATAATGTGGCTCAGCCCAGCGGTTTGTACAAGACGTGGGAGAACGTGAAATTCGGTAGTTGGGACAATCATAAGGTTGAGAAGGTTGATTTCGGTGAGAAAAAGACCGTTGTAACCCTTTCGATGACACATTGGGAGCGTGCTGATTTGAATTCTGACGTCTGTCTGCGCGACACTGCGGGCAATCTTTACAAAATGTTGCACAACGAAACCAGCGGCAACCGTTACATTGACTATATCTGCGGTGCCCGCTACGCCTTTGAGCCGCTGCCGAAAGGAGTAACGCAATTCGATATTGTGCAGAAAGTCACTCGAAGAGCGTCATTTATTAATGAAAATGGTCAAAGTCAATCGTATGAGGTGAATGGTAAAGATATTAACGTGATTGTGGAGAATATCAGAGAAGATTTGAACGTCAACCATGAACCTAATTTCAGCATAACCTTCAAAACCGCTCTCACCAAAGAGGTTGTAGGCTTCGAAATTGTGCAGACACAAACTGATGAGCGTCGGGCGTTGAACAGCCCTCTTGGAGACGTTGAACTCAATGCCAACGGCGAGGCCACTTTCAGCACTTATCTCGAAGAACCAATCATCGTTTATGTTTTCCCGATATATACCGATTCGCGAAGATTAAAAAGCTATTCGATATTATTCCCACTTATTCCAGGCGAAAAAGCAGCATTTACTCTTACTTCTACAGGAAGTGTTGAGGAAGACAGAGAAACAGGTGTTATCAAAATCGAAAGACCAGAACACGAGCTTACAGGCAAGGGCTTCTACAAGTATTGGAACGAAGCTGAAAAGGAATTATCGAAAATTTCTAACGAAAACGCCAGTGATTTCGAAAAAGTTGAATCGCTGCAGAGAGAATATATGAAACGTCACAATGACAATTTGGGCAGTGTGATGCAATATGTGCTTCACTGGAGAGCCGATTACAGCGTGCTGTCAAAGAAAATTCTGCAGAACCCGATGGTGAAACAGATGAAGGAACGCGACGATGCGTGGGCAAAAGAGAGGGAAGAATCGCTGAAGCGCCGCGAAGAAGCCCGCGCCAACACCGCTCCGGGCAAAATGTTCGTCGATTTGGATTTGCTGAATATGACCAACACCAACAACCGCCCGAGCCTTTCGGACATTGTGGGCAAAGTCGGCACGTGCTCGTTTATTTCAGTTATACTGACGATGGTGCAATCAAAGATTCTGTCGAGGCAGTGTGGAAGAAACATAAAGGAGGCAAGGTAGATGTGATTGGTATCAAATGCACCCATATTTCGTCGTCAGATTTCTACGATAAAATATATAAAGATATGGGTATCAGCTACAAATTGTATTACGACACTTCTCACAAATCGTACAATAGCTATGGGCTTGGTAAGGACGAAGTAATCCTTTTCGGCCCTGACGGCACAATTTTGAAACGCGATATGGCCGCCAACGATATTGAGAAAACCGTGGAGGAGGCTTTGCTGAACTGATAAAAGGGTTATGCAATTGTTTATAGTCACACAAAATGCAGGAAATCGAGCAAACCGTTGCAAATCAAATGAGTTGCAAGTGTTTGGTTTGCGGTGGTTTGCAAGATTTCAACCCGAAAATGTATGATTAGATGTGGTTCATTCATTAGAACTTTTTGAATTAACAAACACTAACCATCACAAAACAACTGACCGGGAAAACAAACAACTAATCTGAAAAACGGACAACTAACCATCGGCATCCGGCAGCGGGTGTCGGCAGAAAGGGGCGGGAATGATTTTTCCGTTCCTTTTTTGTTTGTGCGCGGTTTGAGTTTTGTTTTTGCCAATTTTACATATCTTAGACATCGGAACAAAGCATTGAGTTATGGAAGGAATTTTGAAAACGGCGGGCTCGGTGATTCGCCAGATTGACAGTTTCATCAACGAGATTGAGAACGGTTTGCTGCTCTTCCGCGAGGCCGTGAACAACTATACCGACGGACGCGAAGCCGATTTCGAGACGCGCTTGCGCCTTGTTGAGGAGAAGGAGTCGGCGGCTGATAACCTTCAGCGCGGCATCGAAAACGATTTTCTGGTGCACTCGCTGCTGCCGCAATTTGCCAGCGATGTGCTGCACCTTCTCGACAAGACCGACGACCTTCTTGACAAAGCCAAATACGTGCTTCAGCAGTTCAGCGTGGAGCGTCCGCAGTTGCCTTACCTTATCAAAGCCGATTTCAAGAGTCTTAACGAGATGTCGTCAGAGGCCACTGCGGAGGCGGTTGCGGCTGTGAGGGTGTTCTTCACCGCGCCCGAATCGGCAAAGGAGCACATCAACAAAATCTACTTCTACGAGCGTGAGAGCGACCGCGCGGCCAATGACCTGCGGCGCGTCATCTTCCAGCAGACGCCTGGCATCGACCTTGCACAACAGGAGCAATTGCGCTACTTCACGCGCCACGTTGAGCAGTTGAGCGATGCTGCCGAAGATGTGGCTGACATTCTTTCGTTGTTGATAATCAAAGTGATGCTCTGATATGCTGCTGTTTTTTCTGTCGAGCGGATTGTTTTTGGGCTGGAGCCTGGGCGCCAACGATGCGGCCAACATCTTCGGCTCGGCAGTGGGTACGCGCATGGTGCGTTTCCGCACGGCAGCAATCGTGGCGAGCATCTTCGTAATTATCGGCGCAACCTTTCAGGGCGAGGGCGGCGCCGATACTCTGGGCCGTCTTGGCACCATCGACCAGTTGGCAGGCGCGTTCACCGTTGCGCTGGCATCGGCAATCGCCATTTTCATGATGGTGAAATCGAGCCTGATAGTTTCAACATCGCAGGCCATTGTGGGCGCCATCATCGGGTGGAACTTCTTTGCCCACCGAGCCACCGATACGCGGCTGCTGGGGCAGATTGCATCGTCGTGGTTGGTGGGAATGGTGCTTGGCGCTGTTTTTGCAGTTATTCTGTATCTGATTGTTCACGAAGCATTTAAGCGTCTGCATCTGCACCTGCTTTGGAAGCACACAGTGCTGAAAATTCTGCTTCTGCTGATTGGCGCTTTCGGTGCTTACAGCTTGGGAGCTAACAATATAGTAAACGTGATGGGAGTGTTTGTGAACGCTGTCAGCCTGCCCGCGCTGAACATCGGGCCGCTGACACTGTCGAGCAGCCAGCAACTGTTCTTCCTTGGTGCGATGGCCATTTCGGTGGGCATTTTCACCTACTCGCAACGCACCATGAAAGTTGTAGGCAACGACCTTATGCCGCTCTCGGCCGAGACGGCCATGGTGGTGGTGCTGGCGCAGAGCCTGGTGCTGTTCATCTTCTCGTCGAAAGGCCTGTCCGACGCCATTGCCAGTCTGGGCTTGGGGCGCATTCCGCAAGTGCCTGTGTCGAGCACGCAGGTTGTCATTGGCTCGATTGTGGGCATCGGTCTGTTAAAAGGCGGCCGCAGCATCAAGTACAAAGTGCTGATAAACATTGTTTTGGGTTGGATTGCCACGCCCGTCATCGCGGGACTCACGGCCTACATTCTGCTGTTTGTGATGGCAAACATCTTCCAACTCACGGTGAATTGAATGCGTGAACGATTGAATAAATTTTACCCATTAAACTTTTACCCAACACCTAATACCCAATACCTATACAGTTATGAGCAAGAAAATTCTCCAATCGGTTTGGTACGAAGGCCGCGAATGCGACATACTGATTAACGGCGTTATCTTCACAAAAATCGGCAAATCACTCACTCCCGCCGACCGCGACGGAGCCGAGGTGATAGACTGCAAGGGCTTTGCCATCATGCCGGCGTTCTACAACGGGCATTGCCACGCTGCCATGACTCTTCTGCGCGGTTATGCCGACGACATGCCGCTGATGAAGTGGCTGCAGGAGTACATCTGGCCGTTCGAAGCCAAGATGCAGCCGAGCGACATCGAAATCGGTACGCGCCTGGCCATTTTGGAGATGATAAAATCGGGAACTGTCTTTTTTTCAGACATGTACTGGCACCGCGAATACACCATGAAAGTTGTAGAAGAGATGGGTATTCGCGCCACAATCGGTGTAACTATTGCTGAAAATATCGACTCGCCCGAGCATATTGAGGAGAACATCCGGTTTCTGCGGAACCATAGCCACGAGTCGGAGCGCGTTAAGATTGCCGCCATGCCGCACGCCATTTATACTGTGGGCGAGAAGCTGTTCCGCCGATGCGCCGAGGTGGCCCGCGACGAAAGGCTGATTCTGCACACCCACTTGTCGGAAACTCAGACCGAAGTTGGCGACTGCATGAAGGCAAATGGATGCACACCCGTTGAGTTGCTCGACCGTTGGGGTGTTCTTGGCAGCAACTTTGTGGCGGCTCACTGCGTCCATCTGACTGACAACGATATGGCTCTCATGACCGATTCGGGGTCGTCAGCCATTCTGAATCCGTGTTCAAACCTGAAACTTGGAAGCGGTATTCCGCAGATTGTTAAGATGATGGAGCGCGGAATGTGTCTTGGTCTCGGAACTGATGGAGCATCGTCGAATAACAATCTCGACATGCACGAGGAGATGAAACTTGTATCCCTTCTTGCCAAAGCCGATGGCTGCGCTGAGGCGTTGCCCGCATCCGAAGCCTTGAAAATGGCTACAGTCAACGTAGCACGGGCCTACGGAATCAATGCCGGAGCCATTGCCGAGGGTTGTCTGGCCGACGCTCTGCTCATCGATTTGAAAAACGAGCGCCTTG
Organism: Salinivirgaceae bacterium; assembly: GCA_017645945.1. Lineage (GTDB taxonomy): Bacteria > Bacteroidota > Bacteroidia > Bacteroidales > SZUA-534 > RUG13583. Next base: position 25,166 of record JAGCNL010000018.1, on the reverse strand, counting down.
CGCCCAACCACAACCTGACGAGCAACTGGGTTTATGCAGCTGACTCAACCGCCATAAATTCAGTGATTTGCAATGGAGAGTTTGTGATGCGCAACCGCCACATCGATGGAGAGGAAGAGATTGTGAGAGAGGCTGAAGCCTGCGCCAAAAGGCTGGCAGGGAAGATGTAAGGCTTGCCGACCATTAGATGGTGGTGCCGCTGTTTTTTGTCTTTGGCTTGATGGCTGTGTCAATCTTTAGCTTGCGGCGGAACATTCCGTAGCGGCCATCGACCGTGCCGCGGAGTTTCACAGCGTTGCTTTTGGCCATCACATCGTTTATCGACCTGATTCCCGCCTTTATGGCCTCGCGTGTGCTGAGCCGCACCACGAAATTGCAGTCGGCATCGGCGCGAGCCTGAATTTGAATGGGCTTGCCAACCATCAGTTTTCCCGCTTTCGCCTCTTTAATGATTACATCCACATCGGCCGATTCAATTATGATGTTGTGGCGGTTGGGATTGTGCACCGTGACGTTCATTGCAGCGGTTATCTGTTGAAGCGTCAACTCCTTGATTTCGACAGAGTTTACGGAGACAAACTCGGGCTCTTCAAAGCTCATGCAGCTTTGCAGCAGCAGTGCCATTAGGCACATTAATATTGTCCGTTTCATTGGCATGCGACAAAAATAATAATGTGTTTTTCAAAAAAAAATCATCTTACCTATTGCAGGTTCAAAAAAGTGTTGTATGTTTGCAGTGTACTAATCAACTAATACACTAATAAACGAAAAAGAAAATGGTAACAATTAGTAACTTACAATTTAACTACGGAAGTCATGAGGTGTTCAGCAACCTGAACCTGACTTTCGACGAAGGAAAAATCTACGGGCTTTTAGGCATGAACGGCGCAGGAAAATCAACACTGCTCTACCTGATGAGCGGTCTGCTCTTTGCCAAACAAGGTTCAGTGGATTTCAACGGCCACAATATGAGCCGCCGCTCGCCGTCCGCTTTGGCCGATTTGTTTATTGTGCCTGAGGAGTTCGACCTTCCGGCAATGACCTTCGAGCGCTACATCAAACTCAATGCGCCTTTCTATCCCAACTTCAGCCGCGAGACGCTCGACCGCTGCCTGCAGGGCTTCGGCATGACCGCCGACATGAACCTTGCGCACCTATCGATGGGGCAGAAGAAAAAGGCGTTTGTGTGCTTCGCGCTGGCCTGCAACACCAGGCTGCTGCTGATGGATGAGCCGACCAACGGTCTCGACATCCCATCGAAAAGCCAGTTCCGCAAGGTGGTGGCCGAGTGCATGACCGACAACCGCACCATCATCATCTCAACTCACCAAGTGCGTGATGTTGAGAATCTGATTGACCACATTGCCATTTTGGGCAACCAGCAACTGCTGTTCGATATGTCAGTGTCGCAGATTTGCGACCATCTGACATTCGCCGACTGCAAGCTTGGCCAGCAGCCTGAAGGCGCCATCTACACACAGCCCTCGGCATTGGGCAGTGCGGTGGTTTGCAAGCGCACGGCCGCCGACAGCGAGACTCCGCTCGACATTGAGTTGCTCTTCAATGCCGTTCTGGCTAACACCGAGAGTGTGAAACAGGCTTTTGCCGCAAAATAAACGGAGGACTTGGTTATGAATAACTGGTTTAACATCAAACGGTTCTGGCTTGTGGTGCAGCATGAGTTCGCCAACGCGTGGATTGAGATTGCCATTTTTGCGGCCATGTTTCCACTGTCGTACATAATTGCACAGACAAATTCACTCACAGGGAAGGCCCTTCCCCTGCTGTTTGCGGCAGCGTTCATACTTTATCAGTGGGCATTGCCTGCGCGGGTGTTTGCCAACATGAAAAGCGGCACACAGTGCATCAGTTACCTGACATTGCCGGCATCGAACGCTGAAAAATTCTATGCCCGACTGCTGATTTACTGGCTGTTGCCAACATTGCTGTTTTTGTTGTCGTGCTCCCCGGCTCTCACACCGGAAGCATACAGAAGCCATGTGGTATATAATACTGATTTGGTGATTTCGGTGGGAGTTATCCTTATGCAGTCGAATGCGGCGGTGCTTTTCGGCACGCTGTTCCGCAGGTTCGGACTGCCGCTGCTGCTGTTGTTTGAGGCTTTGCTGCTGGTGTCGGTCATTGTTATAAGCATAAGTGCCCGCGACATTACCGATAATCTCAATTTCGAGCCCGCTGTTTCAATAGTTGAATATGTTGGCACCGAAGTGGACAACGACCTCTCATTCGCGCGTTTGAAACAGGTGGTGGCTGCGTTTGTCTGCACTTCGGCGGTTGTGAACATCGGTCTGGCGCGGATTCTCTTCTCGCGCAAGCGCCTACGCCGTGCGATGCTAAATACTAATGTTGAATAATAATATTGACTGCCATGAAAGAAGTATTTGATTTAAAACGATTTGCGCTGGTTTTGAAGCGCGAGGCTGCAATTTGGTGGAAACCGCTGCTGCTGGCCTACGTCATAGTCGCATCACTGCTGTATATCGATATAAAAGACTGGCGTTCAGTTAGTTTTTTTAGCGAGCAAGCGTTCTACTCAGCAATGGCTGCGTCGGTGATTATATTGGCCTCACATGTTCTGTTCAATATCTGGACACGCCGCCGCTGCATAGCCACTTTCTCACTGCCATCGTTGCCTGTCGAGACATTTGTGGCGCGCTATCTGCTTTGGCTGCTGATTCCCCTGCTGCTGTCGAGTGCGGCTCTTCTGATTCACGAAACAATCAACGAAGGCGACTACTTTACGTTAGCGATTCATTGGAAAAGTTGGGCATCAACATACGGTTTGATGGTGATTGGAGCACATCTGCTGATGTTGGGCGGAGCCTTCTTCAATCGCAAGTCGCTACTGAAAACAACGGGCATCGGAATTCTTGGTTTCGTTCTGTTTGCTACAATAATGGAGAAATTGCACCTGATGAATAAACAAGATACCGATTGTGCAGTATTGCTCATTACAATAGTGATGGTGATTGTGGGCGTGGTGGTTTCGTACCGCAGGTTCAGCCGCCGCACGGTGATGGGGTATAAACGGTGATGAAAAAAATTCTGAAATAATTAGCAAGTACTAACTATAAAAACACTTAAAAATGAAACACTTTCTTTTAATACTGACAACTTTGTTCGTGTTGCCGTTGACAATTATGGCGCAACGAACTATTGAGAATCCTGTAATCGGCGCCCGCAGTATGGGCACTTGCACAGGATTGTTTATCGAAAAAATTGAGTTGACCCCAAAAGCCACCAAACTCTTTCTGATTTATTACCATGGCATGAAGGATAATCCGTTCCGTTATGCTTCGGGCACAACGCTACGCTCGGGCGACAAGCAGTGGAAACTGATTTCGGCCGATGGAATTAAACTCGACGATTGGGTTTTCCCGAAAGACGATGGCGAGTTTATCACGCGCTTTGTAATGAATTTCGAACCCATCGACAATTCGGTTGAAACAATCGATTTTATGGAATCTGACGACATAAATTCGTTCATTCTTTACGACATTGCCCTTACCGACCGTGCCGCAGAGAGAATCAAGAATAAAATCAGCGTTCCCGATGAGGTGAGAAACTACGCTCAAAACATTAAGGACAACGGTCAGAGCCTTGAGCCGAACGAGTTTTCGATGGAGCCCGCAACCATAAAAGGTACAATTTACGGTTTCGACAAGCGGACTTTTGGCGACAGATTGGGAGATTTAACGGTATACGTCAACAACCCGATTTTGGGCGAACAACTGTTGTATACGGCGCCAATCAAACCTGACAACACTTATGAGATTAAAGTGCCAATGACAACAAAATATCAGATGGTTGGTTTATTATTGAGCCCGGTTGTCGGTAACGAAATTGTTGTAACTGCCGGAAAAACAGTGGTGGTGAATTACGATTTTTATCAGGTTTACAAACCATGGGAGTTGCCCGACAATCGGCTGATTCCCTACTTTGCCGGTGAGAATGTCGACCTAAACTATGCGCTTACCAATAATGCCATTCTCGGTTTTTCCAAGTCAATAGACACAGAGAATGACATAGTGGATTTCTCGATGGCCGAGTATAAAGATTATGTTTTAAAAAGATATGAGATTTCCAAAAACAGCATTGACACAGTGAACGTTACAAAACGTGGAAAAGAGTTGATGGATATCTATATGAAAACGCGGGCAGCGTACTATCTCTCGATGGGGCGACATTTCATTGAACGAGCTTACCGCAGCAAAAACCCCAATGACAGCACTTATAAGAGACCAGTAACACCCCGTGAATATTTGTTCTACCCAAAGACTCTTGATATGGACAACATTATGATGTTCTACGCAAGCGAATTTGAATATAATATCAGAGGATGGGGATATTGTTTCGACGATGTTTTCCGCAAGTACTATTATTTAGAGAATACTTTGGAGTTAGCACATAATACGTGGATGAATTTGGAACAATACCAAAAAATTCCCAAAAAGGAGCAGGCGATATTAGCTTCTGTCAAGAAAAAAATGGCTGATGCCGACACATCCCGCACCGAGGCAGAACAAGCGTTCATCAACAAATATATGAGCGTTGTGGATAAACACATAATGGATGTCCGAAACAAAAGTGACGAAAGTGCCGACTCTTGTATGAACGAAGTTTTCGGCGCCGGCGATAGTTATTTCAAAGATTTCTTAAAGTTGCAGCGCTATTGCCGCCAATTAGGCCAGCAGACAGTTGTGCCCGATTCCATTGTGGCAGAGATAGAAAAGATGCGTTTCCCGTTCTATGCTGAATACGTAAAGGCACAAAATGCCGCCATCACTGCCAAAATTGAAGCCGAAAAAGCCCGCGGCGGCTATTTCACTCACCAGGTAGGTGAGAGCGAAGGCGATGCGCTGTTTGTCGATTTGATAAAAGATTTCAAGGGCAAGGTTGTGTTCATCGATTTTTGGAACACTTGGTGCGGCCCGTGCCGTCAAGCCATGAAACAAATGGAGCCCATGGAGAAGGAGTTCGAAGGCAAGGATGTTGTGTTCCTGTATCTTGCCGATGAGTCGTCACCGCAGAATGAATACGACGCCATGATTGTCTCAATGAAAGGCCACCACTACCGCCTGACGCGGAAACAATCGTCGTCGCTGATGAGCAAATGGAAATTCTCGGGAATCCCGTCGTACGTTATTGTTGGCCGCGACGGAATGGTGAAGGATTTTCACACAGGCTTCCACGGCGTTGATTATTACAAGGCAAAACTTAACGAGGAATTGGGGAAGTAAAAATGCAGAATTTAGAATGTAGAATTCAGATTGCAGAATAAATGAATTACGAATTACGAAATACGAAACTGGAAATTTAAACCTGTTCAACCCGTTAAACTTTTAAACTAAACAGTAAACCTTTCACCAATCAAAACAACTAACCAATAAAATATTGAAATTATGGATTTTAAAGAGAGTAAACCGATATACATGCAGATTGTGGACCGCATCTGCAACGAGATTCTGACAGGAGTCTACGAGGAAGGCGGGCGCGTGCCGTCGGTGCGGGAGTATGCCGCCAGCGTTGAGGTGAATGCCAACACGGTGGTGCGCTCGTTCGATTTCCTGCAAAACGCCAACATAATCTTCAACCGCCGCGGCATCGGCTATTTTGTGGCCGATGGTGCCCGAAAGCAGATTGTGGCAATGCGGCGCGAGGTGTTTATGAACGAGTCGCTGCCCGAGTTTTTCAACGAGATTGATGTGCTCGGCATCAGTATCGACGAGGTGGCGGAGTTGTACCGTAAACGGACGTAGTCAGTTATAAGTTATTAAGTTATAAGTTTTAAGTTAAAAAGGCATAAGGTAAAAGATGTTAGCGGCAAACTGCTGCCCAACAACTAACTCAAACGTAATAACCATAATAGGTTGGCAAGCGACCGACCGCCAGGAGCTGTCTGATGTCTGAAACCAAGTGCCTGAAAATGAATCAACATAATGTTTATAGTCGCAACAAAAACAATGTTTGATTAACGAGAGGCCGCTGCTGCCACAGCGGTGGCGGCCTTTTAAATGTGAAAATGTTTAATGTAGGGACGTGGCGTGCCGCGTCCGTAAAAATCGAAAATAAGAAATGAATATGAAAAAGTTAGTTTTAGCAATGATGGCGGCAGTGCTGCTGGCATCGTGCAGCAATAGTGAAATTCCAAAAGATTGGGTTGGAAGTTATTTTTCCGCCGATGGCAGTTGGCAGTGCAGTCTGTTTGAAGATGTGGCACTCTACCAGAACGATGTGTGGCAGTATCAGTCAGTTACGAAGGCCGATACAACTCTTCACGTGACAATCACCAATGGCTCGAAGACGGTGAATCTCGACTTTGCAGGTCAGTTTATTGCTTTCCGAAACACTGTTGAGGAAAACGGACAGATTGTGGCCACCACTCGCCATAGGCCGCAGTTGGTTGATGCAAAATACTCTGTCGATGGCAAGTTGTTGGGGCATGTCTGCCATAATTCCGTTGGCCAAGCCTTATCGTTGGCTCCCCATTTAGATTCGATATGCGGAATTGAACCGCCAAAGCACGTCGAGCCAGAAATCGAGATTCCTGACGGAACAATTGGCGAGGCGGTGGTGCGGCTATACGTGCACAACAGTTTCCGAGGCATACGTTCGTTAGAGCGCATCGGCTTGTTCCTCAATGATGAGTGCCGCATTGTTTTCGACAACCGTCTTGAAACGGCCAAGCGCAAGATGGAGGTTGTTAGAAAGGACAAGCACGGAAAGTTGTTCGAGGTTAAAATACCTGTCGATGGAGTTGCCGATTTCCATTTTGAGCGTGAGTTTCTTGAATCGGGTTATGAAGATCTGTTAAAATTCTATTTCAGTGGTGCTCTTGACTATATGGTGAAGCAGGGCGATACGGTGCTTGTAGTTGTCGAGCAGAGTAAAAGCAACTGGTATAATGGCGGAAACTTATATCGCGGATTGAGTCCGTTCGGGAAGGTCATTGTGTCGCCAAGAACCGACTCGCTGAAAACCGAGGATGATTATTGGAATATGGCACAGTCGTTTACCGATAGTGTTATGAGTAAGTTCGCAAATGTCGATTGTGCTGCGTTCAGCCTCTATAAAGCGCAACTGCGCAACCATCTGGCATATTACACGGGCAGGGTGATGATGATGTTTTTTGCCGAACCAAAAATGCGCAAAGGAGAAGCCGTGTCCGACGAGTTCTTGAATAAACTGAAGTCGCAATGCCCGATTGACGACACCTCGATTTTGAGAACAGCGGCATCAGTTGGGTATGCTATAGACTACATCAACTTTTTCTCAGGAAAGGCGAAATATGAGCCAAGCGGAGCCACATCGTTCGATGTCAAACTGCCTGAAGATGCCATAAAACTTGGTTTCAGCCCGAAAGTTGCCGACTTGCTTGCCACACGCGCACTTTTGCAGAAGATGAGGTTCAGCCGCAATGGTTTCAGAGGCGGCCTCATGACTGACGACGAGTTCTACAGCCAATTGGCGAAAATCAAGTCGCCCGACTATCGCAATTGCCTGGAAACCAGATACAAGGATTTTGCCGAGGTTCGCAGTTATGTGAGCCGCGCCAAAAACGAGCGCAACCTGACCGACGAGGATTTTGAAAATTTCAAAAACCTGACTGACACAACAATGTCCCTCATTCTGCGCGACATTCAGGCTGGCCGTACCAAAATCGATGTGCAGCCGCCGTTTTATGAGTATTTCTACGATGTTAGTCCCTTTTTAGCGCCCAATATATCTTTCTTTCCATACGCATATCTTATTGATAAAGACAATAATAACGCCGTGGTTGACTCAGCATATTCATCGGCGGGCTATTTCATATTCGACAATCTGACGCCTGGCAAGAAATATGCAGTTGCATATTGTGGCGACACGGCTCAGTTCCGTCCCTCCGACGAAAATTATTTTGGATTCTGGTACAGGCCGGGACATCGCACAAAGGCGAGCAATTTGGTAATGAAATATTGAGCCGCAGGTTTTAAATCCGAAGCGCAGAGTGCAATCTGCACGGATTCAAGAGAATAATTTTGTTAGGTCAGGAAAAGGTCGTTGCCGCTCCGTGCGGTGGCGGCCTTTGATATTCAAAAAAATGGGTACTTATACTACCATTTGATTGCATTAAAAAAGTACATTTGCGGCAATTTAGAAACATCTAAAACTTTATATAAATGGATATTTTTGAGAGAATAGAGGAATCGTCGGGCGGTCCGTTGGGACAGTACCGCGAGCAAGTTGAAGGCTACTACTCGTTCCCGAAACTTGAGGGCGAGATTGGCCCGCATATGCGTTTCCAGGGCAAAGACGTTTTGTGCTGGAGTTTGAACAACTATCTGGGCCTGGCCAACCACCCCGAAATCCGCAAGGTTGACGGTGAGGCTGCCGTTCGCTGGGGTCTGGCTTACCCGATGGGCAGCCGTATGCTCACCGGCAACTCTGACCTTCACGAGAAGTTCGAGCATATGCTTGCAAAATTCGAGAAGAAAGAGGCTGCGTTCCTGTTCAACTTTGGTTATCAAGGAATTGTATCGGCCATCGACTCACTGCTGTCGCGCCACGACGTGATTGTGTTCGACGCTGAGTGCCACGCCTGCTTGATGGACGGCAAGCGTCTGCACCAAGGCAAAGCCTTCTCGTACAAACACAACGATATTGTAAGCTGCGAGCAGAAACTGAAAGTGGCCTGCAAAGTGGCTGAAGAGCAGGGCGGCGGTGTGCTGCTCATCACCGAGGGCGTTTACGGAATGACCGGCGCTCTTGGCATTCTCGACCAGATTGCCGCTCTCAAAAAGAAATACAAATTCCGCATTATGATTGACGACGCCCACGGCTTTGGCGTGATGGGTCCTCACGGACGCGGCACATCGGAGCACTTCGGCGTAATGGACGACATCGACATCTACATTGGCGCTTACGCTAAATCGATGGCAATCATCGGCGGTTTCATCGCTTCGAAAAAATCAGTTATCGACTACCTGCGCTACAACATGCGCTCGCAGATCTATGCAAAGGCTCTGCCAATGCCGATTGTTGAGGGCTGCATCAAGCGTCTTGAGATTATCGACAGCCCCGAGGGCGACGAGCTTCGCAACAAACTGTGGACAATCACCCGTCGCTTGCAGGACGGTTTCCGCAATCTTGGTTTCGACATCGGTCCGGCCGAGGCTTGCGTATCGCCGGTACACATTCAGGGCGGTCCCGAGCAGGCAACAGCAATGGCATACGACCTGCGCGAGAACTACAAGATTTTCTGCTCGATTGTGGTTTACCCCGTAATCCCGCCGGGAATGGTCATCTTCCGCATCATCTCAACCGCCGCTCACTCAATTGAGGACGTTGATTATACGCTGAACGCCTTCAAGGAAATCAAAGAGAAACTCGACAAAGGATACTACGACAACAGCGGTATCCAGGCAAATGCAAGTCTGATGGACTAATCGGATAAAGCAATATTTTTCAAAGCCGTGCTCGTTTGGGTGCGGCTTTTTTTATTTAGGATTTAAGATTTAGGATTTAGAATGGGAGAGTTGGTAATTATGAAAAATGGGAAGTGAGAGGCTTAAAACTAAACTCTGTTGTCTGTAGTCTGAAGTCAAAAAAACTGAACTTCTAAACTTCTAAACCTTTAAACTTTTACTTTCCCACTTATCCACCACAATTTTGGCACATTTCAACTCCGTCTTTGAGTTTCCACACCAAGTGGCGCAGGCTGTTGGCCTTCTCGCCAAGCCAGATTTCGGCGGGGTGGTTTTGGTTCACGTTGCCAAGGTTGTGTTGGCAGTTTTTGTCGTAGCAGCAGGCCGCAACATCGCCGTTGGAGGTCACAACCATTGTGCTGCGCAGACGGAAGCAGTTTGAATTATAATGCCGCTTGATGCTGGCTTTGCCATTTGTGTCAATGCGGTAGCGGCTGTATTTCGGGTTTTGCGGAAGCAGTTCGGCGGCGTGGGCAGGGTTTTCAATCTGCGCTGTTTTCAGCACCACGCGGTCGGCGCCCCACTGGCGGGTAAGTTGCCTTATCTGGCTGATTTGGCGCTCGTTGTGACGGAAAACAATGAACTGCACCTCAATCAGCGGATTGTGGCGGTTCAGTGCTTTGCGTGCCGCAACCATATTGTCGATGCCGTCGATGGCAGCTTGCAGCGAGCCGCCCACGCGGTACTTCTCGTAAACCTCCTGCGTGGTTCCATCGACCGAGACAATAAGCCTGTCGAGGCCGCTGCTCACAAGGTTGCTGCAAAGTTCGGGAGTGAGAGTCTGGCCGTTGGTGGAGACGGTGGTGAAGATTCGGCGGCGGTGAGCCGAGGCAATCATTTGGCAGAGATTAGGATTTAATGTTGGCTCACCCTGAAGAAAAAACTGGCAGCTGACAAGCCACGGTGACAGAGGCACTAAGACATTTTCGAAGGTTTTCATGTCCATCAGCCGTTCAGGGCGCTGCAGCCGTCCGTTGCCCAGCGTGCATTCGGGGCAGTGCAGGTTGCACACCGATGCTGGTTCAACCGACAGCGATTCAGGCATATTTCTGACAACCTTCCTTCGCACAAGCGAGCAAACTCTCAAGCGCGCGGAATTGAGAATCCGCCGCAGCGTGAACGCCCTCAGCAGCCTGAGTGCCAATCGTGTTTTTGCTCCGCCAATCATCGCTAAATGTCGTATTGTATGGTATTGCGCATAGCATCGGCTAAAATAGTATATTTCAAAATAAGAGGTTTACGTCAGTAATCAAAACATACTGAGATTGAGAATACCGATAGAGATAATATCTATATTTGCAAAAAAATCAAGTAAAACCTAAAAACATTCAATCATGAAAAAACAGATAAAATATTCGTTAGCAGCATTTTGCATTGCGGCAATTGCTGGTTGTGCGGCAGATTACGATAGTGATGGCGGTCTTTCATATATGGGATTAGTCAATTCTATCACGTCAGAAGACAATTCGGGTGACAAATTCTCCGATTTTACTGATAATCCGTTTATTAGCTGCAAAGAGCAGAACGTTTCAACATTTTCGGTCGATGCCGATGGCGCGTCGTACGCCATAATGCGCAAGTATGTCAGCGGTGGTTGGAAGATTCCTGCTTCGGCTGTGCGGATTGAGGAGTTTTTGAACTATTTCACCTTCGATTATGCGGAACCGCAGGATGGTAACACGGTGGCTATCAATGCCGAAGTCGCTGCTTGCCCATGGAACGCCCAGCATAAGTTGCTGCGTCTGGGAATCAAAGGAAAATCGCTTTCCGAAGCCGAAATGCCAAAATCGAACTATGTGTTTTTGATTGATGTCTCGGGTTCCATGGACTCCGACGACAAACTGCCGCTTCTTAAAAAAGGCCTGCTGGCCATGCTTCCCGAACTTCTGCCCGACGACAGAATCTCAATTATCACATATTCAGGGCATGTCGAGAAATTGTTGGAGTCAACGCCCGTAAACGATATTTCAAAAATCTCAAAGGCCATACAAAAACTCTCCGCTTCGGGTTCAACAGCTGGAGGACAGGCTCTTGTTGATGCTTATAATGAGGCTCTTGCCAACTATATCATAGGCGGCAACAACCGCGTGATAATGGGCACCGATGGCGATTTTAACGTCGGAGTGACAAACACTGACGAATTGCTGAAAATCGTGGAACAGTATGCCGACAAAGGAATTTTCATGACGGTGTGCGGTTTCGGCAGCGGCAACCTGAACGATGCCATGATGGAGACTATTTCAAATCGCGGAAACGGCACATACGAGTATATTGACGGCGAAAACCAGATGATGAAGGTTTTTGTGCACGAAAGGGGAAAACTCATATCGGTTGCCTGCGATTCAAAATGCCAGATAACCTTCAATCCTGATGTTGTTGACAGTTACCGCCTTATCGGATATGAGAACCGAGTGATGGACGCGGAGGATTTTGGCAATGATGCCAAAGATGCGGGCGAAATAGGCGCGGGGCAGACAATAACCGCCCTTTACGAGGTTGTAATGGCCAACCCGACGGCGCAAGCCAAGTTGGCCACTTTCGATTTCCGATACAAAAAATCGCTTAACGATGAGAGCATTCCTTTAACTTTGGATATTACTGATAATCAGACCGAAAGTGCGGTTTCGGAAAACTTCAATTTTGCTGCGGGAGTTGCGGCTTACGGAATGTTGCTGCGTAAATCACCATACAAGGGCGAAACTACATTTGAAATGGCTGAATCTCTGATTTCCAACAGTTTGTCATTCGACCCACACGGCTACCGTGCCGAATTGCTGAAAATAATTAAAAAATCAGAAGATTTGAACAAGTAGTTATACGGCTGTAAACGCGACAAAAGAGACTGCTCGAATTACAACGATGGCGGCCTCTTTTTTTTGTGTCAATGACTGAATGGTGCGGCTGCCGCTGAATCAAATTGTTTTTGCTGTTACAGAATTGCAATTTTTACGTCAATACATTAAATTAGCAATTGTTTTACGATACTTCTATTTCGTTTTCTTGAGATGAAAATAGCATTATGTTTTTTTATGGTAGGATTACTTTTAATAACAAACACTTGTGTTAGTAATCATTGTTGCGAAAATGATAGTCCGGTGCGTTTTTCTAAATATTTTATTGGCGATAGTTGTAAGATTGCGAAAAATGGTACTAATATCATTGAAAAATCAGAATATGAAAGGTTGAAATACAAATGTGATGGAATAGTGACTCTTACTATTCATAAAGAAGATTTTTTAAAAGATACTTTCGAGTATCGTTTTCATGAAGAGTATTATATGAAAAATGGTAATGGTGTTGAACGTATTCCCGCAAGTATTGACACACTACATTATTTGGAATTTGTTTTAAATAAAGAGAATATTAAAAAACGAGAGCAGTCATATAACATTATAAATAAGACAGAAACCAATGGAATATTTAGAATAGAAGTATTAAAGAACATTGATTTCTGTGATGTTGACTATATAATACTTGAAGAGTATCTGTGTCCTTATTAAATTGAAGTTTTTCAGTCAAATACTAAGGATGAATGCATATTTTTAATTTTGTTATAGTTGAGTTAGCAATTGTTTTGTGAAAAATGATTCGGATATGGAAAATAAACGTTTAAAAAACAGCATATTGCTTTGCGTTGTGGCAGTTATATCACTATTGCTGCCTTCGTCAATCTTTGCGCAAGCCCAACTCGACAGCACAATTCTGAAACAAATCACCCCCGACCTACTAACTGCCAAAGAGTACGCGCAAATCGGTGATTTTGAGGCCGCTAATGTTTATCTGAACAAAGCCACGCATTGGGTGGAAAGCACTGGCGACACCGCCGCCATAATCCAATTCTATTTCATAATTATCGATGGACCATACACACCGATCGAAATCAGCCAGAATTATGCGAACAAAGCGCTGGAAATCTGCACGCAAACCCGCAATACGGTAGGTCTAATCGAATGTTATATGAGGCTTGGAAGTTTGGCTCAACAGCAGAATTACGACCAAACGGCGGAAGAAAATTTCAAAATTGCGGCGCGGCTTTGCCGACAGTCGAACAATCATAATTTGCTGGTCAATGTGTTGGTTATAATGGGTTATTTCTACGGTTATCAGGCCGAAAAGCACCATTCCGACTCAATTAATCTTATTGTAATACAGTGTTTTAAAGAATCGGCTCGGATTTGCGATTCGCTCAAAATAACGGGCGAGTTGTTCGACTACACCTATTCGGGGCTTGCTGGCTCCTATTTAGGCGTGGCCGAGGGCACTGGCGACCAGCGCTACACCGACTCCTGCTACTACTATTTCCAAAAGGTGGCGCAGTCGCCCACGCTCAATCAGTATCAGAAAAACGACGTTTACGTCCGCTACCTTATCCAGCGCAGGCAGTACCAGAAGGCGTTGGATTATGTCGATGCCAATTTCGATAAGAATGAAGCCGATTACCACAAAAAACTGCACACCATTTATGGTCTGATGGGCAACTATCGCGAGGCCTACCGCCACTTGCAGGCTTATCACGAGCTGACGAACCAGACCAATGTGGAAGAAAACGCCCGTGTGATGGCCAAGATGGAAGCCGACCGCGCCACCGCCGTTGAGCGCGTCAAGCGCGATGCCGACAAGCGCGTCTATGAGGCTGATGAGCGGCGGATGCACACAATAATTGTATCGCTATTGTGCGGACTTGCGTTGATTATGCTTTGGGTGGTGTTTATTGTTAGAATGCTGCACGCCAAGCATAAAGCCAATGCCGAACTGGCCCGCAAAAACACCGAGTTGGCCGAGCAGAAGGAGGAAATCGCGTCGCAGCGCGATGAGATTGCAACCCAGCGCGACACCATCCAAGCCCAGCGTGATGAGATTCAGGCCAGCATCAACTATGCCCGCCGCATCCAGCGTTCGCTGCTCACTCCGGCTGAGACCATCGACCGCATCTTCCCCGACCATTTTCTGCTCTACACGCCGCGCAACGTGGTCAGTGGCGACTACTATTGGATTGGCCAGTTTGGCGACAACAAAGTCTGCATTGTTGCCGACTGCACGGGTCACGGCGTGCCTGGCGGCTTTATGAGCGTGCTGGGAATGACCAACTTGAATTGGATTGTAAGTCAGGATGTTAGCCCCGATATGATATTGAACCGCCTGCGTGAGGCCATTATCGTCAATCTGCGCCAGAGCGATGACGCACCTACCGCCCTTCAGGACGATGGCGAGCAATATTCGGCCGTCGAGCGTAGCACCGACGGAATGGATGCGGCCGTTTATGTCATCAACGAGCGGCAGATGACGCTCACCTTTGCCGGTGCCAACAATCCTTTGGTGCTCATTCGCGGCAGCGAGATTCAACTGCTGAAAGCCAACAAAATGCCCGTGGGTATCTATGCCCGTCTCAACCCGTTCGAAAGCACCACCATCGACCTTCAGAAAGGCGACTGCATCTACACCTATTCCGACGGCTATCAGGACCAGTTCGGCAATGGTACCGACCATAAGTTTATGGGCAAGCGCCTGCGCGAACTTCTGCTCGAAATCCATCAACGCCCTATGGCCGAACAGAAAGAGATTTTGAACCGCACCTACGAGGAATGGCGCGGTCCCGCCTCGAACCAGACCGACGATGTGGTGATTATGGGTGTGAGAATCTGACAATGCGGGAATTAATTGAATAATCGATTTATTGTATTCAGGGAGGCTTTTAGCGCAAGCAATAATTGGTTATTTTCGCCCGAAAAAAGAGAATCAATATGCGCTTAAAATATCTTTTTGTTTTGCTGGGAGCATTTTTATTTGCACTGCCGCAATATGCTTATTCACAAAGCGAAAATGAGGAAGACGAGGAATATGTTGACCCCGCTCAACCCAAAATCGACAGTCTTTTGAACTTGATAACCCCAAATTCACCTGATAGTCTTAAGGCAAAGAATTATTATCAGATAGCGGAAATCTCAAATAGTCTCGAAAATAAAATAAAATATGCGAACCTCTCTCTTGGTTTGTGTAAAGACACAGATTACCATCTTTTGGCTGGAAATAATTATTTGTTGGGCTATGCCTATTTTTGGACTGGAGAATCTTGGAAGTCTATTTCTGCTTATCAAAAAAGCATTGGTTATTCCAAGAAAAATAGCGACGTGAGTATTCTTGCAAAAGCATATTTAGGAACATCAAGTGTTTATGAAGATATGAGCAACCTTGACAGCGCTGTCAGCTATGTAAATAGAGCGCTGGAAATATTCACACGGCAGAATGACACAGTATCTATTACTTTCTGTTATAATAGTATGGGCAGAATTTATGGAAATAGAGATTTGGTTGAAAATGCCGTTTTTTATTTCAGTAAAGCCTTAAAGTTGGATTCTCTTTCAGGTAATAGGCTTGGTTATGCACGAAATCTATGCAATCTTGCGCAAATGATGCAAGGGGGGTGGGGTTCTGATTATTTAACTGCAAAAAACTATATTGCAAAGGCGGTGCCAATTTTTGATTCGATAGGTAATCACAACAGATATATAGCATATAATCTATTGGCTAACGTTTATATCCAACTTGCCCAAAAAACTGGTGAGAAAAAATATGCCGACAGCTGTCTTTTTTATAACAAAAAGTCTGAACCATTGTATGAAATTACTGGTAGAGCATCAGATTATCGCGATTACATTTACACTTATGTCCAATATCTGGTGTTTTATAAGAACTATAACAAAGCTATTGAGGCAATTCTTGGGTTAGCCAGCACTTTCAATGATGAGACGGCACCAGTGGATTATAAAAATTTCCATACTAATTTAAAAGAGGTTTATTATATGATGGGCGACTACAAAAATGCTTATGAGCATTTGAAGAAATCCTATGAATATGATAAAGCCAATCTGAACGACAGTACAATGGAAGCACTTTCCAATGCAAAGGCGCAGCAGGCTGTTATGATAGAAAAACTGGAACATGAAAAAGCCGAGGCCGTCCTTACCGCCGAAAAAAGCCGTATGCAGGTGATAATCATTTCGCTCGGGGTTGGATTGGCATTGGTGCTGATAGTCATAGGTTTAGTTGTAAGGGTTTTGGTAATCAAGAAGAGGGCCAATGCCGAACTATTGGAGAAAAACACCATTCTGTCGGAGCAGAAGGAAGAAATACGCGAACAGCGCGATGAGATTATGGCTCAGCGCGACCATATTGAAGAACAGCGCGACACCATCAAAGCGCAAAGCGACGAGATTCAGGCCAGCATCAACTATGCGCAGCGTATCCAGCGGGCGCTTCTGACACCCGAAGAAACCATCAGCCGAGTCTTCTCCGACCATTTCCTGCTTTACAAGCCCCGCAATGTTGTCAGCGGCGACTACTATTGGGTGGGCCAGTTTGGCGACAACAAGGTCTGCATTGTGGCCGACTGCACGGGTCACGGCGTGCCAGGCGGTTTTATGAGTGTGTTAGGAATGTCGAACTTGAATCATATTGTAGCACAAAATATCAGTCCCGACGAGATTCTAAACCGCTTGCGTGAATCAATAATTTCGAATCTGCGTCAGAAGGATGATGCGCCAGCAATTATCAAAGACGAAAGAGAGATTGATTACTCTCTCGACCGCATCAGCGACGGAATGGACGTGGCGGCTTATGTGGTGAACGAGAGGTTGATGAAACTTTCGTATGCCGGCGCCAATAATTCACTTGTTCTCATTAGAGGCAGTGAATCGCATGTGCTCAAAGCCGACCGTATGCCCGTAGGCATATACGCGCGAATGGCACCGTTTCAATGCAAAACCATGGATTTGCAGCGCGGCGACTGTATCTACACCTTCTCCGACGGTTTCCAGGATCAGTTTGGAGGCTGCGACGACTGCAAATTCACTGGCCACCGTCTGCGCGAGTTGCTGCTCGAAATCCACGAGCGCCCGATGGCCGAGCAAAAAGAGATTCTGAACCGCGAATATGAGCAATGGCGCGGTCCCGCCAGCAACCAGACTGACGATGTGGTGATTATGGGTGTGAGAATCTGACAATACCAAATCCTCGTATCTGCTTGTGGTGATTTGGCTTTTTTAATCATTTTTTATAAATTTGTTTGCTATTTGGGATTGTGTATGAGCAATTTTTGTGCAAACAGAATTGTAAGACGTGCTCCGTCGATAGGGCAATTTATAGCTTTGCTGACGGCCGTGGTTTTGTTTGTGTTGCCGCAAAGGGCTTATTGTCAGGACGAAGGCCCTGACACCATCCAGTTTGCCGAGCCTGAGCAGTTCGATTTCAGCAAGCCCATCATCATAAAAAAACACGAGCCAGACATTGAGAAGGCAAAGAAATACTGCAAGATGGCTGCCGCTTCTGACAATATCGACACCATCATGAAGTATGCCGTGCTCTCGCTCGAATACTGCGGACCAACCGATTCAGCCTTGCTGTCGTCCGATTACTATGAGCTCGGCTACGCTTATTACATAAAAGACGATGCGCGCGATGCGTTGGATTACACTTTCAAGGCGATGCATGTGTATGGCGATTCTGTTAAAAATGAATACGTTGCGCAGGCTTGTCTCGGTGTGGGACTCTGCTACGAGGATTTGAACATCCCCGACAGTATTTTCTATTATTTCAACCGCGCTCTCAATATTTACATCACGCTGCAGGATACTGCAGGCGTCTGCCAGACATACAAAGACATCGGCGATGTGTACACAAACATGAAAATGTTTGCCAATGCCGAAGAAGCTTACCGCAAGGCTTTACATTTTTCCACTCTTTCGAACGACACGTTGGATATGGCCACCTACTACCGGTGCATAGGTCAGCTGCTTTCGAAAAAATCGGACACTTTAATCAACAGCGCCATCGCGAATCTGCAAAAATCGATTTATCTGTTCGAGTCGAAAGAGACTGACAATGAGAATTATATAACCATAAAGCATTGGACGTACACCGACATTGCCCGGACATACATCAAGAAGGCGAACCAGACAGGCGATCGGGCTTACGCCGACAGCTGCTATATGTATATCAGCAAGGTTGGTAATTACAATCTGAAAGTTGGCGACCCCTTCAGTTATCTTCTCGACCGTTACACCTACACCGATTATCTTGTGTTTTTCCACAGGTACGACGATGCACTGGCTAACTTGCTGAAATTGAAGAAATATTTCGATGATGACACCCCAGCATCTGACCGAAAAACCTATCACCGTCGCTTGTACGAGGTATATTTGCTTCTTGGAGATTACAAAAATGCCCTGACTCACTACGAAAAATACGATGAGTACAAGTCGGAGCAGGTGAACGAGAACACTCTTAACTCGATAAAAAACGCTGAGGTTGAGCGCACCCGTATGATTGAGGCGCTGAAACGCGAGAACGAGGAGAAACTTCATGCAGCCGAGCGCCGCCGGATGCGAATAGTCAACATTTCGCTCATCGGTGGCTTGGGATTGTTCCTGCTGCTGATATTCTATATTGCCAGAATGTTGAGAATCAAGCATAAAGCTCATGCTGTAGTTTCGGAGAAAAACGCACTTCTGGCCGAGCAGAACAAACTTTTGGCCGAGCAGAAGGAGGAAATAGAGTCGCAGAACGAATTGCTGATTGAGCAGAAGGAGGAAATCCAGGCTCAGAACGATTTGTTGGTTGACCAGAAGGAGGAGATTCTGTCGCAGGCCCAGACCATCAAAGCACAGAGCGAGGAAATTCACGACAGCATCAACTATGCCCGCCGAATCCAGCGTTCGCTGCTCACACCGTCGAAAATCATCGGCAGCATCTTCCCCGACTATTTCATCCTCTACAAACCGCGCGACGTGGTCAGCGGCGACTATTACTGGGTTGGCCAGTTTGGCGACAATAAAGTGAGCATTGTTGCCGACTGCACAGGGCACGGTGTGCCAGGCGGTTTTATGAGCGTGCTGGGAATGGCTAATCTGAATTATATTGTGGCTCAAGAGAATAGCCCCGACAAGATTCTGAACCACTTGCGCGAGGCCATAATCACCAACTTGCGCCAGCGCTCAGGTGTTCACACCGCACTGCACGATGCCGAGCACCCATCGGCCCAAGTCGATACCAGCGACCGCAGCCGCGATGGCATGGACGTGGCCGCTTACGTGGTGAACGAGAAACTGATGAAGCTATCATACGCCGGTGCTAACAATCCGCTTGTGCTCATCCGCGACAACGAGGTGCAGGTGTTCAAGGCCGACAAAATGCCCGTTGGCATTTACGATTGCCTCGACCCGTTCCAGTGCATCACCATCGACATTCAGCGCGGCGACTGCCTCTATACTTTCTCCGACGGCTTCCAAGACCAGTTCGGAGTTGAAACCGGCAAGAAATTCATGAGCAAGCGCCTCCGCGAATTGCTGCTCGAAATCCACCAGCAACCGATGACCGAGCAGAAAAAGATTTTGAACGTGGTTTACGAGGAGTGGCGCGGTCCAGCCGCCAACCAAACCGACGATGTGGTGATTATGGGTGTGAGGATTTAGGCCCGACCGGATAATTGCTCATTCTTCGTTTTCCTCAGCAGCTTTTCCCGCATCACCTTTTTTCCGTGTGATCGTTAACGCGCTATGGATTGTGTCGGCGCCGTATTTGCGGTTGATGTCGTCGAGAGCCTGCATCAGTTTTCGGCTTTTCCCAATATCGTTGTTGCTGAAAAGGTCGAGTTGAACGGCGTCGGAAGGGGTGATGTCAGTCAGAATAACGCCCATTTTCTTATACATGAAACCTGGCATGTAAATGCTGTCGAGCAACTGCATCGCAATATCAGTTATTACGCGGGTGTCCTGTGATGGTGTCGGCATTTTGCGCGAATTGTCGGCTGCTCTCTGCTTGAGGTCGGGCCGATGGCGGTTGGTGCGTATATACACCATCACGGTCTGGCACATGCTGTTCTGCTCGCGCAGTTTGCGGGCAAGTTTCGACACAAACATCGATATCAGTTCGCGCAGTTTCTGAATATCGTCGGTCATGTAGGCGAAGGTTTGCGACTGCGACATGCTCTTCTGCATTGAGTCGCGGTCGATGCTGATGACGCACAGGCCGTGCAGCTCTTGCCATGTGTGCAGACCAGCGGTTTTCATGGTGTGGTTGACGTATTGCTCTGACATTTGCACAAAATCGAGCGCCGTTGTAATGTTGTTTGCTGTCAGGAATTTGGAGAATTTCCGACCGATGCCCCACACGTCGCCGATGGGCAGTGCGGCAAGCGCCTTTTGGCGGTTTGCTTCCGATAGAATGCAGATGCCGCCATATCCTGCATAATGCTTTGCATACCACGTTGCCACCTTCGCCAAAGTGTAGGTCTGCGAGCAGCCGCAGCTCACGGGAATATCGGTTTCTTTGGCAATCAGGTCTTTAACCATCTTCACGTATCGGCGGACTTCAGCCTCATCGTCAACAGGAATTTCGCCAAAAAACTCATCGATGCTGTACTGCACAAAATTCTGCACAATATCCTGTTCCACAACAGCTTGCATGATTTGTTTCGAGGTGTTTCTGTACTTCTCGTGGTTGACATCGAACATGACAACGCCATTGTCGTGGATGAGTTTGCGCACTTGAAAAACCGGATTGCCACGTTTCAGCCCCAGCTGCTTGGCTTCAGGTGTAAGCGCCAGAATCACACCGCCACCGGCCTCGTTGCTGTTGGCCACAACAACGGGTTTGCCGTATAGTTCGGGGTGAAAAGCCACTTCGCAGCTGGCAAAAAACGTATTGCAATCGATGTGTACAATCATAGTAGCAAAGATAAAAAGACGACCGCCATAAGGCAATGAAAAAAGAATTATAATCACTCGTCCGCCATCGTTAATTTATGCGGTCCCTGACGATAGAATCTTGTTTAAAATATTGTTTACAAATAAGGTATTCTCTACTTTTGTAAGCGGTGGAAAATTATATATTTGTGCGTTGGCGTGGTGGATTTTATCAAGTCGCATTTCGCTGATACTCAAAACGATGTTTAGTAAAAGATAATTTTGATGACAACAAAAATTAAGAATGCACTCATATCGGTTTTTTATAAAGACCAGTTGGAACCGATTGTGAAGGAACTCGACAAACTGGGTGTTAATCTCATCTCGACTGGCGGAACCTACGATTTCATCAAAAAATTGGGCGTGAATGTGCAGACCGTTGAGTCGCTCACAACTTATCCGTCGATCTTGGGCGGACGTGTTAAAACCTTGCACCCGAAGATTTTCGGTGGCATTCTTGGCCGTCGCGACAACGCACAGGACAAGGAGCAGATGAAACAGTACGAGATTGACGACATCGACCTTGTGATTGTTGACCTTTATCCGTTTGAGCAGACAGTTGCAAGCGGCGCAAGCGAAGCCGACATCATCGAGAAAATCGACATTGGCGGAATCTCACTCATCCGCGCGGCTGCAAAGAACTTCAAAGACGTTGTGATTGTAAGTTCGCGTGAGCAGTATGGCGAGTTACTCGAAATTCTGCAGAAACAAGGTGCCGAAACCACTCTTGAGCAACGCCGCGAGTTCGCCCGCAAGGCTTTCGACACATCGTCGCACTACGATTCGGCAATCTTCAACTACTTCAACAAAGACAACGAAGAGTCGGAGAAAATAAGCCTGACCAACGGCAAGGTGCTTCGCTACGGCGAGAACCCACACCAAAAAGCCGTTTTCTATCCGTTCAAAAATACCAATCTCGAGCACACTCTGGCCGGTTCGCCGTGTCTGCAGGGCAAAGAGATTTCATACAACAATATGCTCGACGCCGATGCTGCCTGGAAGGCTGCAAGCGACGCCTACAACGCTGTCGACAACATCAAGAACAAAGTTGGCGTGGCAGTTGTTAAGCACCTGAACCCCTGTGGTCTGGCAGTAGCCGACAGCCCGATGAAAGCCCTTGAGTTGGCTTGGGCCGGTGACCCTGTGAGTGCCTACGGCGGCATTGTCTGTTTCACCTGCGAGGTTGACAAGCAGATTGCCGAGTGGTTCACCGGAAAATTCATCGAGATAATCATTGCCCCATCGTTCACCGAGGAGGCAAAAGAGGTGCTGGCAAAGAAGAAAAACCTGCGCGTGCTTGTTACACCGGTCAAGCCGACAATCACTGGCGAGAAGATGTACCGCTCGGTGAACGGTGGTCTGCTGGTTCAGGATGAGGACGAGGGAATGGACAAAGAATACAAACCTGTTACCGACTGCAAGTTCACTGACAAACAGATTGACCTTGCAAAATTCGGAACGCAGGCCTGCAAATACTTGAAGAGCAACTCTATGGCGCTTGTTTCGCAAGCCGCTGACGGTTCTTATTGGCTGACGGGTGCCGGAATGGGCCAACCAAACCGCATCGACAGTCTGCAACGCCTGACAGTGCCGCGCTTCAACCTGAAACAAGGCTGCACAATTGGCGAGAGCGTGCTCATTTCTGACGCCTTCTTCCCATTCAGCGACAGCGTTGAGGCCTGCAACGAGTTTGGCATCAAATACATTGTAACGCCGGGCGGCAGCATCCACGACCCCGAAGTCATCGAGGCCTGCAACAAGTACGGCATTGCAATGGTATTCACTGGAATAAGACATTTCAAACACTAGAAAATACATAAACAATGGGATTGTTTTCGTTTTTAACTCAAGAACTTGCAATTGACCTTGGCACCGCCAACTCAATCATCATCCATAACGACAAGATTGTGGTTGACGAGCCGTCGATTGTGGCCGTTGACACCAACACGCAAAAAGTGATTGCCATTGGCGAGAAGGCGCGTATGATGCACGGCAAAACTCACGAGCACATCAAGACCATCCGCCCGTTGCGCGACGGCGTTATCGCCGACTTCGACGCTGCAGAAAAGATGATTCGCGGATTGATTAGGATGGTGAATGAGAAAAAGACTCAACTCTTTTCGCCGGCCTTGAAAATAGTCATCTGCGTACCGTCAGGCTCTACAGAGGTTGAACTTCGCGCCGTGCGCGACTCTTCGGAGCACGCCGGAGGCCGCGAGGTGCTGATGATTTACGAGCCGATGGCTGCCGCACTTGGTATGGGTGTGGATGTTGAGGCACCAGAAGGCCACATGGTTGTCGATATAGGCGGTGGCACCACCGAGATTGCCGTCATCTCGCTGGGCGGCATTGTGTCGAACGAGTCAATCCGCATTGCTGGCGATGAGTTCACGGAAGACATCCGCGAGTATATGCGCCATCAGCACAATATTAAGATTGGTGAGCGCACGGCCGAGGACATCAAAATCAAGGTAGGCTCGGCGCTGCCCGACTTGGACGAGCCGCCCGCAGACTACCTGGTTCGCGGACCGCACCAAATGACTGCCCTGCCGATTGAGATTCCAATCTCGTATCAGGAAATCGCACACTGCCTTGACCGCTCTATCAGCAAGATTGAGACGGCCATTCTGGCAACACTCGAGCACACGCCGCCCGAGTTGTACGCCGACATCTACCGCAAGGGTATCTTCCTTGCTGGCGGCGGCGCACTGCTGCGCGGATTGGACAAGCGTCTGACCGAGAAGACGAAGATTCCGTTCCACGTTGCCGAAGACCCGCTGCACTGCGTGGCACGCGGCACAGGCATCGCGCTGAAAAACTCGCACCGATTCAAATTCTTGATTAAATAATTAGCGATTGTGCCTGTCGGTTTCTGATGGGCACAATCTTTTTTGAAGGATTGAAGGATTGAATAGGGAATGATTTAGAAATTTGGTGCACGCCGTAGAGACGTGGCGCGCCGCGTCTCTACAAACGATTCACCAATTAAACCTTTCACCGATTCACCAATTAAACGATTCACCGATTAAACAGATAAATGAAAAACCTGATTCTGTTCATATTGCGAAACCATTACGTGCTGCTCTTCATACTGCTTGAGAGCGTGTCGTTTGTGTTGGTTGTGCGCTACAACAGTTACCAACACACGAGTTTCATCAACTCGTCGGCGGCGGTGGCGGGGCGTGTGAACAGCGTTTTTTCGACGGTGAACAACTACTTGAGTCTGAACCAACGCAATCAGGAACTGAATAACGAACTGGCGCGGCTGCGCACAATGATGCCCGAAAGTTCGAAAATCGACACGCTGGCCGCGCAGACGGCTTTCGACTCGGTTTACACGCAGCAGTATGAGTATCTGCCGTGCCGCGTCATCAGCAACTCGGTGAAGAGCGCCAACAACTTTCTGACGCTCGACATTGGCAGCAAGCACGGCGTTGAGCCTGGAATGGCTGTGGTGTCGGCAATGGGCGTGGTGGGCGTTGTCAAGGCTGTGTCGCCCAATTTCTCGTCGGTCATCAGCCTGCTGAACCAAAACCTGAAAATCAGCGCAATGCTCGAAAAGAGCGGTTACTTCGGCTCGCTGGGCTGGGAAGGCGGCGACTACCGCATTGCCAACCTTGAGGACTTGCCTGGGCACATCACGGTGCGCAAGGGCGATGTGGTGATAACAAGCGGCTACTCAACCATTTTCCCGAAAGGGGTGATGATTGGAAACGTTGAATCGGTGACGACGCACGGCGTGAACGGCTTTATGTCGGCAAGTGTGCGGCTATCGGTCGATTTCAAGCGGCTGTCGAACGTGCAGGTGGTGCGCAATCTGCTGAAAAAGGAACAGTTGGAACTACAGGAAATGTCGGAAAATGAATAACGTGCTGATACGAAATATTATCCGTTTTGTGGTGCTGGTGCTGCTTCAGGTGGGCGTGCTGAATCAGGTTCAACT
>JAGCNL010000017.1 GCA_017645945.1 Salinivirgaceae bacterium | reverse complement strand
GGCGGGAGTGGCGGCCGTTTACAATGCCACAAAACCCGTTATCGACAACGCACGTCAAACCAAAAAGGTAAAAACCGTGTCGAAAGTGCTGCCTCAGTTCGACAATTCGCCAATAGACGAGGCTTTTACAATAGTTTCTGCCGACAACGATTCGCTGCTCTGCTATCCTGCCAAATCAAACGGCGAAACAGGGGGCTACGCAGTATCGTCGTTTAGCAACAAAGGTTACGGCGGCAAAATCGAAGTTTTGGTTGGCTTCCTTCCCGACGGCACAATTTTCAACACCGAGGTGGTATCGCTCAACGAAACCCCGGGACTTGGCGACAAGAGCCAAAAAAGCAAGTCGAATTGGGCAGAGCAGTTCAACGGCAAAAACCCCGAATCGTATAAACTCGCTGTTAAGAAAGACGGTGGCGACGTAGACGCAATCACCGCTGCCACAATTACTTCGCGTGCATACACCGGCGCAGTGGAACTCGCCTACAAAACCTTTATGGGCTATATCAAAGGTGCAAAACCCGAAGCCGTAAGCGGAGCCACACAGCAGACCGAGCCGCAAAACTAATTTCAACTAACGAATCTAAAAACGAAACAATATGAGCAAGTTTCAAATATTTTCAAAAGGCATTCTCAAAGAGAATCCGGCGTTGGTGCTGATATTGGGTATGTGTCCCACGTTGGGCGTTACCACATCGGCCATCAACGGACTTGGTATGGGCGTGGCCACTATGTTTGTGGTGGTGCTGTCCAACATCATAATCTCGCTTATAAAAAACATCATCCCCAACAATGTGCACATACCTGCCTACATTGTGGTGATAGCCTCGCTTGTAACAATATTGCAATTGGTGATGGAAGCCTACGTGCCCGCCCTCTACGATTCGCTCGGACTTTTCATTCCCCTTATCGTGGTAAACTGCTTGGTACTTGGACGCGCTGAGGCATTCGCCAACAAAAACAACGCAATCGACTCGGCACTCGACGGATTGGGAATGGGTCTCGGCTTTACACTCGCCCTCACAGTGCTTGGCGCGGCAAGAGAGATGCTCGGCAGCGGCAGCATTTTTGGATTAAAGTTTATCGAAGGCGACGGCATCATAGGCTTTGTGCTCGCACCCGGAGCGTTTCTCGTTCTCGGACTGCTTATCGCCGGAGCAAATCTTCTCAGCAAAAAAATCTACAAAAAGGAGGAATAAACTATGGAATACCTATTGATCATAATATCGGCGATATTTGTCAACAACGTTGTACTCGCCAAATTCCTTGGAATCTGCCCCTTTATCGGCGTATCCAACAAGGTGAAAACCGCCATAGGTATGAGCGGAGCCGTTGCCTTTGTAATGGTAATTGCCACATTGGTAACGTTCTACATTCAGAAACTCCTCGATATGTATCACATCGAGTTTATGCAGACCATCACCTTTATATTAGTGATAGCCTCGCTCGTTCAGATGGTAGAAATTGTTTTGAAAAAAGTCAGCCCCGCACTGTATCAGTCGCTCGGCATCTTTCTCCCCTTGATTACCACCAACTGTACAGTGCTTGGTGTGGCAATACTTGCAGTAAGCGAACCCGCCTACGGAGCAGCCGAAGCAGCAGTATTTGCCCTTGCCAACGCCCTCGGCTACGGACTTGCACTTGTAATCTTTGCCGGTCTCCGCGAACAGTTGGAACTTGCCGAAGTGCCCTCCGCAATGAAAGGCGTACCCATTGCCTTCATCACCGCCGGAATCTTGGCATTGGCATTTATGGGC
>JAGCNL010000016.1 GCA_017645945.1 Salinivirgaceae bacterium | reverse complement strand
TCACACCCTGAAGTTACTCAACGTCTGAAAGGTGCTTTCCACTCGTCTGACCTGTGGTTTGTATTTAAATCACTCAAACATTGCTGGCGTCCTTGGACTCAAGGTGACTGGGACCTTTCAGAGAAGATGCTGACCGCTTGGACCAACTTTGCAAAATACAGCGACCCGAACGGCCCGCAAGGTGGCGAATGGACTCCATACACTAAAGAGAACAACAAGTTTATGCTCTTCAAACTGAACGACGCTGATGTAGAAAATTCAGAGATGGGCGACCCGATTAAGTCAACCCTTGGTGGTGGCTTCGGTTTCGGTCCAATGCCCGCTCCTGCTCCAGCTGCAGCTCCTGCCAAATAAAGATTTGAAACAATGATTTTATAAAGGCGAATCTTTCGGGGTTCGCCTTTTTTTGTGGTTACGCGCCTCATAACAAATGATTACAGGCTGGGGAAAAAATCACAATTTATAATGACATTTTTAGCAGTCGTTCGACACATATTTAAAATACATTTGCGCCCGAAAGTGAGAATTGTATGGAGGAAGCGATTTTCAACAAAAAACGACTGTCGGAACTGACTGACAGCAAGCCGGCTATCATCACCAAAGTGCTGGGGCACGGCGCTTTCCGCAAACGGATTACTGAAATGGGCTTTGTGTCGGGCACAAGCATCAGACTGATAAAATACGCACCGCTGAAGGACCCGATTGAATACGAACTGCTTGGCTATCACGTGTCGCTGCGGCGGAGCGAGGCCGAGCTGATTGAAGTTGTCACCGACCCCAACGCAACAACAAATCAAGGCGAGAACTTTGATAAGGACGCGCTGATTTCGGAGCCTTTCCGCAACCGCGCAACGCAGATGAGCCACACCATCAACATCGCCCTTGTTGGAAACCCCAACTGCGGCAAGACATCGCTCTTCAACCACGCCACAGGCCGCCACGAGAAGGTGGGCAACTACAGCGGCGTTACGGTTGACACCAAAATGGCCAGCGTCAATCACAAAGGCTATACCATCAACATCACCGACCTGCCTGGAACTTACTCAATATCAGAATATACGCCTGAGGAACTCTACGTCCGCAAGCACATTTTCGAAGAGAATCCCGACATCATTCTGAACGTCATCGACGCATCGAACCTTGAGCGCAACCTCTACCTCACCACGCAGCTTATCGCGATGAATATCAAGATGGTTGTGGCGCTGAACATGTTCGACGAGCTGGAACGCAAGGGCGACCGCCTCGACTACGATATGCTTGGCAAGATGCTCGGCATTCCGTTTGTGCCAACCAACGGCCGCGACGGTGCTGGTCTTAACACTTTGTTCGACAGGATTATAGAAGTGTTTGAGGAACGCGACACCGATGTCCGCCAGATTCAAGTGAACTACGGCCGAAACATTGAGCAGGCCATCGGCGTGGTGAAATCGGAAATTGAACAGCATCAACTACTTAACGAGAAATACTATCCGCGTTTTGCGGCCATCAAACTGCTTGAGGGCGACAAGATTTTCATCAAAAACATTGCCGCACACCCCGACGCCAACCACATCATTGAGTGGGCCGACAAGGAACGCGCCGAACTTGAACGTGAGTACGGCAACCAGGCGGAGACCGTGCTTGCAGACGCCCGTTATGGCTTCATCCGCGGCGCACTGAAAGAGACCTTCTTCCCGTCGCAGCAACCCGACAACGGCAAAGGCTACCGCATCGACAAAATATTGACTCACAAATGGTTGGGTATACCTGCATTCATCTTCTTCATGTGGCTGATGTTCCAAGCCACTTTCACGCTCGGGCAATACCCGATGGACTGGATTGAGGCTGGAGTGGACTGGCTCAGCGACTTCCTGTCGGGAGTGATTCCCGAAGGACTGCTGCACGATATGCTCATTGATGGTATTGTGAGCGGCGTTGGCGGCGTCATCGTCTTTCTGCCTAACATATTGATTTTGTTCCTGTTCATATCCATTATGGAAGATACGGGCTATATGGCTCGGGCAGCGTTCATCATGGACGTGGCAATGCACAAAATCGGCCTTCACGGCAAATCGTTCATTCCGCTTGTGATGGGCTTCGGCTGCAACGTGCCCGCCATCATGGCCACCCGCACGCTCGAGAACAAGAAAGACCGCCTGCTCACAATGCTGATTGTGCCGTTTATGTCGTGCAGCGCGCGGCTGCCGGTATTCATATTGCTGATTTCGGCATTCTTCAGCTCGCATCAGGCACTTATTCTGCTGGCAATATATCTGATAGGCATCGCTTTAGCGATACTGTCGGCCATTGCTTTCAAACGCTTGTTCTTCAAACACAGCGAGGCTCCGTTTGTTATGGAGCTGCCGCCCTACCGCATCCCAACACTGCGTAACACGCTGGTACACATGTGGGATAAGAGCGCGCAGTATCTGAAAAAAATGGGAACGGTGATTCTGTTCGCGTCGATAATCATATGGGCGCTTGGGCACTTCCCGCAGAAGGTTCACTATTCAATCCCGTACGATATGACGATTGCCCTGCTGGCTGAAGATACCACACTGACTGACAGCCAGAAAGCCGTAAGCATTGAGCAGCTCCAATTCGAAAAAGAAGCCGAGCACCTTGAGAAATCGTACATCGGGCGGCTCGGGCATTTCATTGAGCCTGTCATCCGTCCGCTGGGATTCGACTGGAAAATCGGAGTATGCCTGCTGACTGGATTAGCCGCTAAAGAAGTGGTTGTAAGCACAATGGGCGTTCTCTACCAAGCCGGCGACAGCGATGACGACACTGCAGCCCTGCAAACCAAACTGCAGCAACAGACCTACAAAACCGGACCGCACAAAGGCGAGAAGGTGTTCAATCCACTTGTTGCCTTCAGCATGATGATATTTGTGCTCATCTATATGCCTTGCATTGCGGCAATTACGGCCATCAAGAAGGAAGGCGGGCGCAAATGGGCTATCCTCACAGGCTGCTACACCACCGCACTCGCATGGCTTGTGGCATTTGCTGTGTTCCAGATTGGAAGCATCATAATTTAGGAGTTAGAATTAAAGCATTCGATTTGTATTTTTGTATTTTTGCATTATGGATAATTCTGAATTATACAGAAATGAAAAAAATATCATTGCTTTTATTTGCAGGATTGCCGTTTACAATGCAGTCTTGCATTTTCATTGACCATTACGAATTACCTAATTGCTTCACTACATATTATATTGGGAATAAATGTATAATCGCATTAGGAGGATCAAGCATCGTTGAAGAATCATATTACGAGAAGTACAAAAAAAATTGTGATAGATACGAGTATTTTATTATTTATCAAGAAGATATTTTAGAAGATTATATTTTTGAAGATACTTGGGGGTCTGAGCGTCGTTTACATTTTAGTGTAAATAAAACAAATGCCAAAGAGGGAGGATGGATATGCAGTGATGGTGTATGCTTTGATGAGAAAAAAGAAACAGTCACAACGGAAATATTACCAGATATCAAACTGCAAAAGGTTGATTCCATCATTATTGAAATATTCTACAAACAATACTAAATCATTGTTATATAGCTAAATAACAAATCTTACTAGCAAGCGAAAATCAAGTAACAAATCTATTATATATAATGCTTCAAACCATCATAGTCTGGATTCTGATTGCGGCGGCGGTCATCTTCTTCGCCAAACGGCTTTACGACCGTATTAACGGCCGCGGAAACGACTGTGGCTGCGGCGATGGAGCAAACTGCAGCTGCGGGTGCGACAAATGCCAAATAAAAGAGTGAATCGCCCTGTTGGCGCAATGAAAAACGTATAGTGCCAACGTCAATCTATTGAAGCAGACAACAATAGTTTTTTTAATTTAGCGCAAAATTAAAAAAGACGGTTATGAGCATCTTTAAACATTTTGTTGTCGCGATGGCCACACTGCTGGCCACAACAGCCACCGCGCAGATTCAGGACCCAGTGAAATGGGACATCAGCAGCCAAAAAACCGGCGAAAACGAGTATCAAATCACCTTCAAAGCTAAGATTGACAACGGCTGGCACATCTTCGCGCAGTATCTGCCCAAAGGCAACTACTCGCTGCCTACAAAATTCTCATTCGAGCAACTGACTGATGCTGAATTGGTTGACACCGTGCGCGAGCTGTCTAACGTGGTGGAGGAGAAAGACGAGATTGCCGGCGCAATGGTGCGTTTCTTCTGTAACGAGGCTCTGTTTGCCCAAACCGTCAAGGTGACTGGCCCCGCTCCCACTGTAATCGGCAAAATTGAATACCAAACCTGCTCCGACGAGATGTGCGTGATGGGCGACAAAGAGTTCAGCCTGTCGATTCTGGACGGCGGACAAAGTTCAGTTGACACCCCTGCCGAGCCATCGGACGGCGCAAAACTAACTGAAAGCGAACCCGTTGTGCGCACCGCCAACTCAAACTCCATCTGGAAGGTGATTCTTGAGGCCATTCTCTGGGGCTTTGCAGCTCTGCTCACGCCGTGCGTCTTCCCAATGGTGCCGATGACAGTATCGTTCTTCCTGAAAAACGAGCAGAACAAAGGCCGCTCGCGTTCAATGGCTTCAGCTTTCGGGCTTGCAATTGTGGCGCTCTACACCATTCCAATCGCAATCATCATCATTGCCACATATCTGATTGGCGGACAATCGGTTACAGCCGACATTTTCAACTGGCTGTCAACGCACTGGTTGCCTAACGTGCTGTTTTTCATCATTTTCATGGTGTTTGCAGCATCGTTTCTGGGTGCGTTCGAGATTGTTCTGCCCAGCTCGCTAATCAACAAAGCTGATTCAAAATCGAACAAAGGCGGACTGGTTGGCGTACTCTTCATGGCTCTGACGCTGGTTCTGGTGTCGTTCTCATGCACTGGTCCCATTGTGGGCACAATCCTTGTGAAATCGACGCAAGGCGACATTTGGGAACCGATTATCACAATGCTGGCCTTCTCGGCGGCTTTCGCATTGCCGTTCACTTTGCTGGCATTTTTTCCGTCGTGGCTCACAAAACTGCCAAAATCAGGCAGTTGGCTCAACACCGTCAAGGTTACGCTGGGCTTCATTGAGATTGCGCTCGGCTTGAAATTCCTGAGCGTTGCCGACCAAACCTACCACTGGGGCATTCTGGACCGCGAAGTCTATCTTGCCATCTGGATTGCCGATTTCGCCCTACTTGGTTTGTATCTGCTTGGAAAACTGCAGATTGGCGAAACAAAAAACGACCCGCCGAAAGTGGCACGTCTGCTGCTCGGACTGCTCACATCGGCATTCACCATCTACCTGATTCCTGGAATGTGGGGCGCTCCGTTAAAGGCCCTTTCGGGATATCTGCCGCCGCAGACAACCATCGATTTCGACCTCTCAGCCATCCAAAACGATGACGACTACGACGACTATCTGTGCAGCACGCCAAAATATGCCGACTTGCTCCATCTGCCGCACCATCTGCAAGGCTATTTCGACTACGAGCAGGCACTCGAGTGCGCCAAAGAGCAAAACAAGCCGCTGTTTATCGATTTCACGGGCCACGGCTGCGTCAACTGCCGTGAGATGGAATCGCGCGTGTGGTCGGATAAAGAAGTGATGAGACGCCTCACCGATGACTATGTCGTTGTGGCTCTGTATGTTGACGACAAAACCATGCTGCCCGAAGAAGAATGGTTCACATCGTCCTACGACGGAAAAATCAAGAAAACTATCGGCAAAAAAAACGCCGACATTCAAATCAGCCGCTTCAACATCAACGCACAACCATATTATTGCCTGCTTGACACCGACGGCAACCTGCTTACCGAGCCAATGGGTTACAATCTGAATGTCAATGAGTTTGTTGAGTTTTTGGATGAAGGATTAGAAAATTTCGAGAAAACTGACAAATAATAAAGTCAATTTCCTTTTGACTTAATATTTTCTTATCTTTATTGCCTATTGTGATGCGGAGATGAGGAAGTATTTACTAATTATTGCGATAATAGTATCGGCAATGCCCAGCATGGCCGTCTTCGTCATTAATGACGCTAACTACAATAGGTCTATCGACTTGGCTGAAAACCTCTTTTTCTACGAAGACCCGACAAACAGCCTCACCTTCGAAACCGCCACATCGGAGAAATTCTTCAGGAACTACACTCAGCTGCCCTCAAACGTTATCTCGTTCGGCAACTCCCACTGCGATGTGTGGGTTTTCTTTGAATTGCAAAACGACTGCAAAAGGCAGCGCAATTTCTTCCTGTGCCTGCAAAACCCTATGATTGAAGAACTTGTATTCTTCAACTCTTACGATTCATCGTTCTTCAACACTGGTCTGCGCTATCCTTTCGCCCAACGGCCTGACGCATCGAAAAACTACAATTTTCTGGTGAATCTGCCTGCAGGCCAAAAAGTTACCTACTGCATAAAATTCTCAGCGCAAAAGCACAAAGCCTACGTGCCGATTATCATCAAGCCAGGACGTCAGTATTTTGGCGACAGCAACACCACACAAGCCCTGAACGGACTGGTGTACGCCGTGGCATTGCTCACAATGCTCATCCTGCTGATGCTCTATTTCTCAGAAAAAGACAAACTATTCCTGAGTGCTCTCGGTCTGATGTTCTGCCTCTTCCTGCAATTGCTTTGGTACGACCTGACTCTCTTCAAATTTGTTGTGCCCGAATCGCCAAAAGACAATATTATGATTGGCAAGATTCTGATTCCGGCTACGATGATTGTGCTTGTGAACTATGTGCGCCGCTGCTTGCCGCCAAAGAAGATGGCTCCAGCAATGGTTATGATGCTGGTTGGTATAATCTTCATGTTCAGTACGTTCCTCCAATTGGAATATAAGATTCACCACTTCCTGATACACTTGTACTCTTTGGCTGTGATTGGATTCTACATCTATTGCGTCATATCGCACCCGAGGAAAAAGTCTATAAACTACAAATCACACGTGATAGTGGCCGGAACCGTTGTCGTCTCCATTATCTATAAAAACCTGATTAACGACGAGTACGGAATGCTGGTTTACACAGGCGAGCACTATGTGAAAATTGCGCTTCTGACGCTTACCACACTATCGTGCCTCGAATTCGGCATAAAATTCATCAAAACAAGGACGGATTACTACGAGCTCAACAAAAACATGGAGAAGAGCATCAAGAAACGTACCGAGATGATTAACATGCAGAAAGAGGAACTCAACCAGCAACGCGAAGAACTTATCCAGCAGAAAAACGCCATGCAGGATCAGCGTGAGGAACTGCGGGCGCAAAAGGAACTTCTCCAGCTGAAAAACAATGAGTTGAGCAGAATATCTCAAATCACCAATCTGACAAACAACAATATTGCCATATTCACTCCCGACGGCCAAATCGACTGGTTCAACGCGGCCTTCGGAGCGCACATCAACACTAATCTCGAAGACTACAAAAACGGTCCGAAGCTGAACATTCTGGACATCACTTCGAACAAGAACCTGAAACATGTGCTCAGCACTTGTCTGGCTGAAAAAGATGTCATATCGTACGAGTCGGAACTGATTACAGAAAGCGGCGACACCACGTGGCAGCAGACTACCCTCACGCCAATTCTCAACAAAGACGATGAAGTGGAGCTCATCATTTCTGTTGACACAAACATCACCCAGCTCAAACTCTACGAGAAAAAAATCGAGCAGCAGAAAGCCGACGCCGAAAAGCAGCGCAATCTGGCTCTTCTGCAAAAAGACGAGATTGAATCGAAGCAGAGCGAGATTTTCGGCAGCATCCGCTACGCAAAACGAATCCAAAGCGCCATTCTGCCTAAACCAAAGCAGATTACGCGCGACTTCAACGACAGTTTCGTCCTCTTCATGCCCAAAGACATTGTGAGCGGCGACTTCTACTGGTATCACCGCATCGATGACAAATATTTTATTGCCGCTGTCGATTGCACGGGACATGGCGTTCCTGGTGCATTCCTCTCAATCATAGGCAATTATCTGCTCAATTCAATTGTAATCCATAATGGAGTGCACCATCCGGCTGAAATTCTGAAACACCTCAACCGCAAGATAAAAATATCGCTCAAGAGCGATGAAATCAGGGACCAAAACAACGACGGAATGGACATTGCCATTGCCGTGATTGACAAGGTGGCCCACACTCTTGAATTTGCCGGTGCCATGCGCCCGATGTATCTCTACAGCGGCAACGAATTCATTGAGCTGAAAGGTGACAAAATCCCTATAACAAGCAATATTTCAGGAACATCCCTCAGCAGCAATTACACGAATTACGAACGTAAATTCAACTTCGGCGACCAGTTCTACATTTTCTCCGACGGCATTATCGACCAGTTTGGCGGCACTGATGGCAAGAAATACCTCACCAAACGGCTGAAAAATCTGCTCGACAGCATCAAAGACCTGCCAATGAAGGAGCAAAAGGAACTTATTAAGAAATCGCACGACGAGTGGCGCGGAAAATACGACCAGGTTGATGACATCACCGTGATTGGTATTCGCTACAGCACCCAGGATTTGTAGCAAGCACCTATAACAATATGGGCTATTTTGATGCCCACTGCCCTTTTTGGAAGGAGTTTTAAGCCCCGAAATGATACATATAATAAAAAGTTATGACATTTGTCGAATGTCATCTGTTTCCGACCATTCTCAAATATCGTTAACACACGCATAATCAATAATTTACCATCACTACAAATAAAATCTTCTACGAATTTCACTTAAAAGAATTTATTTGAATAGTCTGGCTCGTTTTTTGATTATTTCCGCGTATATTTGCGGCAAAAAGGCAAAATATAGTTATAACTTTTTAAAATATTAATTATGAGCAATTTAGACTTAACAAAGTACGGCATTACAGGCTCAACTGTAATCGCACACAACCCTTCTTTCGACGAACTCTACAAGGCAGAAATCAATCCTGCTCTTGAAGGCTACGAAAAAGGTCAGGAAACTGAACTTGGCGCAGTAAACGTTATGACTGGTATCTTCACTGGTCGCTCGCCGAAGGACAAATACATTGTTGACAACGACGAGAGCCACAACAACGTTTGGTGGACATCGGACGCTTACAAGAACGACAACCACCCAATGAGCGAAGAAGTTTGGGCAAAGGTTAAAGCCATCGCTATCAAAGAACTTTCAAACAAAAAGTTATATGTTGTTGACGCATTCTGCGGCGCCAACGAAGCTACCCGCCTTGCTGTACGTTTCGTACTTGAAGTTGCTTGGCAGGCTCACTTCATCAAGAATATGTTCATCCAACCGACTGACGAAGAGTTGAAGAACTTCGAGCCTAACTTTGTTATCTACAACGCATCGAAGGCTAAAGTTGACGACTTCAAAGCTCTCGGCCTGAACTCTGAGACTTGCGTTGCTTTCAACACTAAGAGCCGCGAGCAAGTTATCATCAACACTTGGTACGGTGGTGAAATGAAGAAGGGTATGTTCTCAATGCAGAACTACTACCTGCCTTTGAAGGGCATCGCATCAATGCACTGCTCGGCCAACACCGATATGGAAGGCAAGAACACAGCCATCTTCTTCGGTTTGTCAGGAACTGGCAAGACCACTCTTTCAACTGACCCGAAACGTCTGCTTATCGGTGACGACGAGCACGGCTGGGACGACGAAGGCGTGTTCAACCTCGAAGGCGGCTGCTACGCTAAGGTTATCAACCTTTCGAAAGAGAACGAGCCTGACATCTACGGCGCCATCAAACGCGACGCTCTTCTTGAGAACGTTACTGTTGACAAGAACGGCAAAATCGATTTCGCTGACAAGAGCGTAACTGAGAACACCCGTGTTTCTTACCCGATTGACCACATCAAGAACATTGTTAAGAAAGTGGCTGGCAAGAGCGCAGGTCCTGCTGCAAAGAACGTTATCTTCCTTTCAGCTGACGCATTCGGCGTTCTGCCTCCGGTTTCAATCCTGACTCCTGAGCAGACTCAATACTACTTCTTGAGCGGCTTCACCGCTAAATTGGCTGGTACAGAGCGTGGTATCACCGAACCGACTCCGACATTCTCGGCTTGCTTCGGTCAGGCATTCCTTGAGCTGCACCCGACAAAATATGCTGAAGAGCTGGTTAAGAAAATGAAGAAATCAGGCGCAAAAGCATACTTGGTTAACACTGGCTGGAACGGTACTGGCAAACGTATCTCGATTCCTGACACTCGTGGTATCATCGACGCTATCCTCGACGGTTCAATCCTGAAGGCTGAGACCAAGAAGATTCCGTTCTTCGACTTCGAAGTACCGACAGCTCTGCCGAAAGTTAATCCTGCTATCCTCGACCCACGCGACACTTATGCAAACGCATCAGAGTGGGAAGCAAAAGCAAAGGATTTGGCTGGCCGCTTCATCAAGAATTTCGAAAAATACACAACCAACGAAGCCGGCAAGGCACTCGTTGCCGCAGGTCCGAAACTCTAATCGGGCTGTTCGAAAATATTTATTCAGAAACCCTGCCGTTTGGCGGGGTTTTTGTTTATGTATTATTCAGCTATGAGCTTTGAGCGATGAGCGATGAGCTGAATAATATTAGACAAATACGCGAAACTTGTAACTGACTATGAACGAATATATTTTGTGCGGAATATTGTGCGTGGTCGCTTATCTGATTGGCTCAATTCCGACGGCCGTTTGGCTTGGCAAGGGCATCTATGGAATCGACGTGCGTGAGCACGGAAGCGGCAACGCGGGAACAACCAACACAATCCGTGTGCTTGGCACCAAGCCTGGATTGATTGTCTTTGCAATTGACTTGCTGAAAGGCTTTCTGGCTGTAAGTCTGGCGCATTTTGCAAGTTACGAGTGCGGAACAGAGCCGTTTGTCAACCTGCAACTGCTGCTCGGTGTTTTCGCTGTTCTGGGCCACATCTTCCCTATTTACGCGCATTTCAAAGGCGGCAAAGGCGTGGCAACGCTTCTGGGCATTGCTGTAGCACTCAGTCCGCTTTCGGCGTTGGCTTGCTTCGGTGTGTTTGTAGTGGTGTTGCTTATCAGCAAATACGTGTCACTTGGCTCAATGCTGGGCGGTCTCACCTTCCCCATTATGATTATCTTCGTTCTCAAGATTCACATCGTATCGCTTATGGTGTTCGCCGTGGCCGAAGCCGTTCTGCTGATTATCACTCACAGAAAGAACATTGTCAGACTGATACACCACGAAGAGAACAAATTCTCGTTTAAGAAGAAGTGCGCGCAGTAACACAAACGCCGCGTTCAAACAGCTGATTCTCACAGTGTTTCCGACCATTCCGTTCTTGCAAGCATAAAAAAAACGAAAGCATTGCCTCCGTTTTTGAAAAGCTGACAAACTTCTCCTCTATTATCGGATGAAATTCGTGAATTTTCCGCGCTCGCGCTCGGGGAATTTGGCTGTGCCTGTGGCGAATTGCTTTAGCATATAGGCCATATTGTCGGCAAGGGTGCGCATTGTTTGCAGACCTTCAGCGTCCTGCGACACTTCGCCTTCGGCTCCACCATAGCCAATATTCCAATATTGCGATGTAACTATCGGCATATTAAGCATTTGGAACGGCATCAGCAATGTTTGGTACGATGCCGATGCACCACCGCGACGGCAAACAGCAACCGCTGACGCAGGCTTGCCTTGCAGTTTGTTACCTGCCGAATAGCACATTCTCTGCATAACCGCAAGCAACTGCCCTGCTGGCTGGCCATAGTAAACCGGCGAGCCAACGATAACCGCATCACACTCAGCCATTTTGTCGATAATCTCGTTGCAAACATCATCATCGAAAACGCACTTGCCGAGTTGCTTTGCGTGGCACTGTCCGCAGGCAATGCAGCCACGCACAGGACGGTTGCCAATGCCAACAATCTCACTCTCTATCGAATTCTTTTTCAACTGATTGGCAATTTCCGAAAGCAATGTGAAGGTGTTTCCATTGCGTCTTGCGCTGCCATTGATTAGCAGCACCTTGAGCTTCTTATCAACGCCCGCAGCAGCCGGAGCGCACGATGCCAAAGCACTCACTCCCGACACGCTTATCGCCGCCGTAGCAGCCAAAGCGCCCATTTTCTTCAATGCCTCGCGGCGCGAAATCAATTCCTCGCCGTCAGTTATCACATTCTTTTCCATACAATTATCGTTTTAGTGTTTAGCAAAAATAGAATTTTTAACGCATAGAGAACTTTGGAATTACGAATTATGAATTACGAGCTCATTGCTCACCGCTTTAGTCCGTTGTCTGAAGTCTTTTGTCCCCCCAATAAGTATTCTACTTATTTAAAGATTGCCAGCAAAAAGCCCTTCACACTATCGGCTAAAATTTTACCTTTGCGGCTCGTTTTGCAAAAGAGATAATTCTAATCAATAAAAACTTAAAAATTGCATTAAAAATGGACACAAAAAAATTGATTAAGTTGTTGATTCCGTTTGCATTGTTCCTGTTCGCCTGGTGCGTCCCGACATCGTTCTACGGAATTGACGCTCTGACATTGGTTCAACAGCGTGTGATTGCAATGTTCATCCTTGCAGCGCTTCTGTGGATTCTCGAGCCAATACCAAACTGGACAACATCAGTGCTGGTGATTGTGCTGTCGCTGCTGACGGTTTCGAACAAAGGCATCGGCTACTTCTGCACTCCCGAAGCCGGCGAATTGGTTGTTTACACTAAGATTATGTCGGCATTCGCCGACCCTGTTGTGATGCTCTTCCTGGGCGGATTCGTTCTGGCCATTATGGCATCGAAATACGGGCTCGACGTTACGCTTGCGCGGATTATGCTGAAACCTTTCGGCACCAACCCTAAATGGGTGTTGTTGGGCTTCCTTGTGGTTATCGCCGTGTTCTCGATGTTTATGAGCAACACCGCAACAGCCGCAATGATGCTTGCCTTCCTGGCTCCCGTGCTTGCTGTTCTGCCTAGCGATGATAAAGGTAAAATCGGTCTTTCACTGGCCATTCCGGTGGCTGCCAACCTTGGCGGTATCGGCACACCTATCGGCACACCTCCTAACGCAACAGCCGTTAAGTTCCTTGCCGAAGCTGGTATGGACGTTTCGTTCAGCGAGTGGGCCATCCGTATGATTCCGTTTGTAATAATTATGATTCTGTTCGCCTGGTTTGTGCTTCAGATTCTGTTCCCATTCAAATCGAAGGAAGTGGTGCTCGACATCAAAGCAAGCGACCGCAAAACAGACTGGAAGACATACGTTGTATGGTGCACATTCCTCGGAACCATCCTTCTGTGGGCAACCGAGAAACTGACAGGCATCAACTCTAACGTGGTGGCTCTCATCCCGTTGGCTGTTCTTACCTGCTGCGGAATCTTTACTAAAGACGACATCAAGGAAATCAACTGGACAGTGCTTTGGTTGGTTGCCGGTGGTTTCGCTCTCGGCACCGACCTTCAGGGCACAGGCCTTGCCAAAGTGCTGATTGAAGCCATTCCGTTCGGCACAATGGGCGTTGTTGCAGTGTTCATCATTGCAGGTCTTGTCTGCTACTTCCTTTCGAACTTCATCAGCAACTCGGCCACCGCTGCGCTGCTTATCCCGATTCTGATTGTGATTGCCGAAGCAATGAGTATGCCGTCAGCACCAAGCCACGACACCTTTATGGCTCTGGGCGGCACACAAGCAATGATTTCGTTCATCGCCGTCTGCGCATCAATTGCAATGCTGTTCCCGATTTCGACACCGCCTAACGCCATCGCTTCTTCGACCGGTCTGGTTGAGACGAAGGATATGACCAAAATCGGCGCCATTGTGGGCTTTGTGGCCTTCATCCTTGGCTACTTCTGGCTGACAAAGATTTTCCCGTTCCAAGCCCTGTAAGCGCTTGACGTTAAGAATGATAAAAAGCACCGCGGCTATGGCTGCGGTGCTTTTTTTATGCGACTTTAGCCGAAATAACCAAAATTTGGTTATCGGCGCAGGAATATGAATCTGCGTAGAGAATTGGTAACTTCAAATCCGCTTGCCGACAATCAATATTTTGCTATTGTAAAATTTCGCACTATTTTTACAAACGCATAATAATTAAGGAAATGAACGCTACTATCGACATCAGTTACAATCAAATTCTGACGCTCTTGCAGCAACTGCCTGTACGCTCGCAACTGAAAATAGGCAAGGCTCTGACCCGCCCCAATGTCCGCGCAGAGTTGAACCGATTTTTGGATACGTTCCAAACTAACGAACTCTCGGAAGATGAGATTCTGGCTGAAGTGAAAGCCGTAAGACGCGAACGCTATGCGGCGAAGAACTAAAATCCGTGTAGTTGTTGATAATAATTGTTGGATTAGTTTCCTGATAGGCAGGCGGCTGTCCAAACTTGTTGATTTGTTGAGCGATGAACGTGTGATTTTGGTAATATGCAGCGAGTTGCTTGCCGAATTGCGCGATGTTACTTCCCGACCAAAATTCGCGAAATATTTCAACCAATCTGATGTGGAATCACTCATCGATTTTATGCAAATAATAGGTGAAACTGTTGAGCCACAGCAATCCGTAAAACTTTGCAGAGATGCGGCCGATGATTATTTGCTTGCTCTTGCCGCCGAAGCAAGAGCCGATTATATGGTTACTGGTGATGACGATTTGCTTGTTCTCAAAGAAATTGGTGCCTGCAAAATTGTTGATGCAAACACATTTGAACAAATTATCGGTTGACATTAATTTTCTGAAAGTCTGACAGAAAAAAGGAAGAAAAAAACAGCAACATCAATATTTGTCAATATCTATTTTATCCTGCATATCGTTGTCTTTTAACCATTTTGAAACCTCATCCTTTGCAAGGTTCCTTATTTGGCATTTCTTATCGAAAAACTGTATTGTTGAAGCAATTATTAGTTCAATCAAATTATAATAATGGATTGAACAGTCTGTATTGTTATACACTTTCCACAAATTATATGAAGGCTTAAGCATTTTTCGTATTTCATCTATCTCCAATTTGTCATGTTGAGGCTCGCTATGTTTGATATAATTAAAGGCAGGCCATAAAATTTCATATAAATCATGTTTTTCTGGAGTGATACGGCAATAATCACGAGTGTCATCATCTAATTGGTCATAAACCGTTTTATCAAAAAACAACCTTGGTCCTTTTACTCCTTTTTCCTCCTCAAATTCCACGGCTTGTACAACAGCTCGCCCTGTTAATGCCTCTACTATTGAAGGTTTGTTTTTAACAATTCTTATTAAATTAATAGGACGAGCATCTTCGTATGCAACACCACCTCGGAACAAAGCTGGATACCGACCAATATTCGCGGCATCAGCTGGGTTCGTTGTTATTGAAAATGAATTCATCACAAAACTACCTAATTGTTTAATAAAAGAATTGCAATCTTTTGACATTAGAAAAATCGAATCAGAAAATGGAAGGAAGTAATCAAAACTATCAATAGAACGTTGTTTTGCTAATTCCTGGAGTTCTTTTTCATAATATTTGACAGGATGATTTTTTTCTTCAACAATTTTAGTGTCCAAAACTTTAATATAACTTTCTATAGGCTCCACAGCCTTTTTAATAGGATTGTTTTTAACTCGCTCTTTTGTTCCCAATAAATCAATATATGCCACAATCATCTTCGGCATTTCTTGCTGTTCGCTTTCCATAATCAATCTGTATTAAAATTGATAAATATAATATATATATGGCTCCATTCTGTCGAATTTTCTTCCTCTCCAAAAAACTTTTTCATTTCACTATAAACATTTTTATCTTTGAAAAATGTTTAACGGTAAAAACGAATTGCTTATGATGAACAAGCGCATATTGTGATGCGCATTTTAAAGACATATTGATTTATAGCGTTTTGCTTTATTATTTGGTTTCTGGAAAAACTGGACACTTTTTTAGAGACAAAAATACTTCCAAAGAAAAAAAACAAAATGCTCGCGTTAAGCGCGGGCTTTTTTCAGCGTATTTGGAAGTATTAGGTAGTCCAGTTTTAACCTTCAGAAACCAAAGAAACGATTAGAGTTCGCGCTCACATTTTTGTATGGCGCAAACCAAATCCAGACAAAACACATACTTGTGAGTTTTATTGATTATTAACATTATAAAATTTATTATTATGAGAAAGTTTCTTACATTATTTTTTATTTGTTCTTCATTGTTTAGTTCTGCAAAAACAATATGGGTTTGTAATACAGGCATTACCTATATTAAAGAGGAAACAGTTTGGAAAGAATATTTGAAATCCTCTTTTGAGTACGATAATAACGGTAATAAAATACAACAGATATTTTATAATTGGGATGGCAAATGGAAAGAGTCAACAAAATACGTCTATAGTTATGACGGTAATGGAAACCAAACGCAAAGTACTTATTATACTTGGGATAACGGTTGGCAAGAATATATGAAAGGAACTAGTGAGTACGATGGCAATGGTAATATTATTCAAGGAGTGGACTATATTATGGAAAAAAGTAAATGGAAGGAGTATTTGAAATCCTCTTTTGAGTACGATAATAACGGTAATAAAATACAACAGACA
Source organism: Salinivirgaceae bacterium (assembly GCA_017645945.1). Lineage (GTDB taxonomy): Bacteria > Bacteroidota > Bacteroidia > Bacteroidales > SZUA-534 > RUG13583. The sequence goes on along the minus strand of JAGCNL010000016.1, from coordinate 187,781 downwards.
TTTTATAATTGGGATGGCAAATGGAAAGAGTCAACAAAATACGTCTATAGTTATGACGGTAATGGAAACCAAACGCAAAGTACTTATTATACTTGGAATAATGGTTGGAAAGAATATATGAAAGAAACTAATGAATATAAATCAATTGTCATTGATGGTAATGAAAGTTTAGGCACCGCTGCAGAAGATGAGTTGGCAGCAATATTCAACGTTTATGTTTACGATAACACTATCACAATAGAAAATGCCACAGATGAAATTCGTGTTTATAACACAATGGGCAACCTTGTGGCAAAAGCAACGAAAGAAAATATCATAATTAATGTAAATAGCGCAGGTGTTTATATTGTAAAGGTAGGTAATGTGGTGAAAAGGGTAATAGTGAATTGAATTTGAATTAAGTAATTAATAATTCGCAATGTAAGGCTATCATATATGGTAGCCTTATTTGTTTCATTTTGGAGGTCGATAAATTCAACTTTGACCATTCTCCGCCAAATAAGCGATAAACGTAAAAACTCTCAAAGAAGCACCAAGGTTGCGGCTTCGGTGCTTTTTTTTAACGAAGGAATACGCTGCCAACCGATTCTTGCCGATTTTTACCGATTAGCCAATAACAAAAAAAGCCACAGGCTTGTGACCTATGGCTTTGATATTGTTGCCGTTTGATGTGGCCCTATGGGCGCTTAACCGGACGGATCAAGCATCCGCTATAACGAGAAACACCGCCAGCACCTGGTCTGTATATGTGGTGACTGTATATGTCGTAGTAGTAGTTGAAGAAACAACACGATGCGGCAAGCGGATAGTTTTTTAAAATCGAATTTGACCAATAAGGGCCTGCGACTATATCATCGCTAGACCAGGAGTTTTTTCCTGTAGTTGTTGAAGGGAAGAAAATATGCTCATCAGATATAGAATACAATGACAATAATGGGGGATCATCATTAATCACATATCCTTTGACGTCACTGCTTTTTGCCTTGAAAGCAATAAAACCGCTTACATTATGTTCTTTGTAGTTTGATGTCCACACCCAAACAACATTGTCGAGAAGTTCTTTCCAATCAGCTTCGGTTGGCATTGAGTAGCCTGAACCTAACACGGTGGTGGCGGCATCGTCGGCGGGTTCAAGCGTGGTAAGTGCATCTGTGAAGCCATCTTTTCCACAATTTGAATCGTAACAATATTTTGTAAGCGAGCTGTCAGTACCATTGCAATATTTATAGGTTTCCCAACTGAAATCGGTCTTGGTTTGGGTTTCGCCCCAGGCAAAATAATCGCCAAAATCCCACGGGGTGGCAGCACCAACATTGCAGGTAGCCCATAGGTTTCCACTCGGAAGTCCTAAATCAACCACTTCGGACTCATTGTCGTCATCTTTGTCACCACAAGCCACAAACATTGTTGCCACTGTTGCAAGCAACGTCATTGTTCGAAAAAGTTTTTTAGTCATAATTGTTCTAAATGCTGTTTGATTTAAAGCATAACAAATGCGGAGTTCTTCGGGTTGCTCTATGGCCGCTTAACCGGACGGACAGAGCAACCTGCATAACGAGACATACCGCCACAAACTGGTCCGTAAGATGAAAAGTCGTAAACATTGTTCGCGAAGTAGCAAAACGATGCCATAAGCGGATTGTGTCCAAAGATTGAACTCGACCAATAACGGCCTTCAGCTTTAACATTGCCCCACCCTATGCTTTCTTCTGTAGTTGAAGGGAAGAAAATATGATCATCAGACAGAGAATACAATGAAAATAATGCGCCATCATCAATAATCATCAGCCCCTTGTGGTCACTGCTTTTTGCCTTGTAGGCAATAAAACCGCTTACATTATGTTCCTTGTAGTTTGATGTCCACTTCCAAACAACATTGGCGAGGAGTTCGTTCCAATCAGCTTCGGTTGGCATTGAGTAGCCTGCACCTAACACTGCGGTGGCGACATCGTCGGCGGGTTCAAGTGTGGTAAGTGCATCTGTGAAGCCATCTTTGCCACAATTTGAAACGTTACAATATTTTGTAAGCGAGCTGTCAGTACCATTGCAATATTTATAGGTTTCCAAACTGTAATCGGTCTTGGGTTGGGTTTCGCCCCAAGCGTAACAGTCGCCATAGTTCCACGATTTGGCAGCACCAACATTGCGGGTAGCCCAAAGATTGCCACTTGGCAGTCCTAAATCAACCACTTCGGGCTCATTGTCGTCATCTTTGTCACCACAAGCCACAAACACTGTTGCCGCTGTTGCAAGCAACGTCATTGTTAGAAAGAGTTTTTTATTCATAATCAAACGATTAATTGTTAAACGAAGCATATACATACGGTTTTTACCGTACACACAAACATAATATAAATCGACAAAACCAAACAGCGATAATAAGCGATAAACGTAAAAACCTGTATAGAAGCACTGGAGTTCGAACTTCGGTGCTTTTTTTGTACGTTTACCGAAGGATTGAATGGCACTAACCGATTCAACCCGATTCTTGCCGATAACTTTTTCTGTTTGAATCGGATACAATCGGTTAGAGATAATCAACTATTGTTTGACTGATTTTTACGTTTACGTTTTCAGTTTACGTTGAGTTATGGAAAATCTCGAGCAACAACTGATTGAACTGATTAGCCGGCAGAATGCTGACGCTGGTGCTACGGTGCGCCGCGCTTGCGATTTTGCCCGCGAGCGGTTGTCGGGCGTAGCACGCGAAACGGGCGAACCAGCCTACACCCACGCTCTGCGGGTGGCGCTGATTGTTGCCGAAGAAATCAGTTTGAGCAACGTTTCCATTATTGCCGCTCTGCTGCACGAGACGCTTACTGCCGACAACGACGTGAGCCGCCGCATTGAGCGCGACTTTGGGCCGCAAGTGCTGTTCATCATCAACGAAATGCTGAAAATCAGCCATCTGCAAAAAGAGAAACTGCAACTCAACAGCGGGAACTACATATCGCTGGTGCTGACCATCACCAAAGACGTGCGCGTGATTCTGCTCAAGCTGGCCGACACGCTCGACAAAATCCGTCAGATAAAGCTCTATCAGCCTGAACGCCAGATGAAAATAGCGCAGACGGCACGCATCCTGTATGCCCCCATTGCCCACAGGCTGGGGCTCTACCACATCAAAACCGAGCTGGAAGACATCTCTCTGAAAATCATCGAGCCGGAAACCTACTACAACATCGCGCGCACACTGAACGAGACAAAAAGCCGCCGCGAGGAGTATATCAGCCGATTCAAACAGACTGTGAGTGAGGCACTTGACGAGTCGTTGCGCGGCCGCGGTTACACCTACGAAATCAAAGGCCGGCCCAAATCGGTGAACTCGATTTATGGCAAAATCAAGAAGCAGGGCGTCGATATTTCTGAAATTTACGACCTGTTCGCCATCCGCATCATTCTGGACGGCGTGCCAGCCGATCGCGAGAAAGAGGCCTGTTGGAACGTATATAGCATAATAACAAATATTTACCAACCCAACCCCACCCGTTTACGCGACTGGATTTCAACACCGCGGGCAAGCGGCTACGAGTCACTGCACACAACGGTTATGGGCCCCGACGGGCACTGGGTTGAAGTGCAGATTCGCACGCGCCGAATGGACGAAGTGGCCGAAAAGGGCAACGCGGCGCACTGGAAATACAAGGAATCGGGCAAGGATGAGTCGCACGACCAGTGGCTGGGTAGCATCCGCGATGTGCTTGAGCGCAAAGACAGCGGCTCGTTCGACAGCGAAATCGGCGACAAAAGCCTGCAACCAAAGGCTACCAACATCTTCGCCTTCACTCCGCAGGGCGACATCATCAAACTGCGTCAGGGCGCCACAATACTCGACTTTGCCTACTCAATCCACAGCAATCTGGGCAACACCTGCACAGGTGCGCGCATCAACGGCAAGATTGTGCCGATAAAATATCAGCTCAACAACGGCGACACGGTTGAAGTTCTGACATCGAAAAACCAACGGCCGAACCTTGAGTGGCTCAGCATTGCCGTCAGTCCTCGAATCAAGGCCCGCATACGCCGCGCCATCAACGAAGAGACGTTCAAGCACGCTGAAATGGGCCGCGAAATGCTCGAGCGCAAGGTGGCGCAGCTCAAACTCGACTTCAACGACCAGATAATCCTGCAAATGACGGAACATTTCCGCTTCAGCCACGCACTAGACTTCTATCAGGCCATTGCCGACGATAAGATTGACCTTCACGCTGTGCGCGATTTTCTGCAGACGCTGAAGTCAGAGCCAGACAACCACCCGACCGAAACGCCCGAGAGCAACGGCGAGTACACTGCCACATTCGAAGACGCTGACGACGCGCTCATCATCGGCCGCGACCTCGTGAACGTTGACTACAAGCTGGCGCAATGCTGCCACCCCATTCAAGGCGATAAGATTTTCGGATTTGTGACCGTAGACCGCGGCATTCAGATTCACCGCCAAGGCTGCCCAAATGCCAAAGACCTGCTTGCGCGATACCCTTACCGCATCATCAAAGCTCGCTGGAACGACACTGAGCGGCAGTCGGTCTTCAACGCCGACATCATAGTCACGGGCATCGACAAACTGGGAGTTGTGAACCACATCACCGAAGTGATTGCGAAAAGCGAGACATCGAGCCTCCGCTCACTAAAAGTGAATTCGAAGGACGGCATTTTCAAGGCCTACATATCAGTTTTTGTGGGCAGCACAGCTCAACTCGACGCACTGCTGCTGAACCTCGGCAAGATTAAAGATGTGATTCGTGCTGAAAGAGCTGAAAGATAGCGGCGAACGTTGACGAAACGCCCGAGATTACTTCACTTTGACATTCAGCAGTTCGCGGTCGCCGATTTTAGCCACAAGGTTATCGCCAATCTGAACAGGCCCAACACCAACGGGAGTGCCAGTGAAAATCAAATCACCGATTTTCAGCGTGAAAAACTTTGAAGCATAAGCAATTATGGCATCGAACGAGAAAATCATATCAGCGCTGTTGCCCTGCTGAACCACCTCGCCGTTACGCTCGAGCGAGAAACCGATGTTGTTCAAATCGCCCAGCTCAGCCTTGCTCACAAAATTTCCGACGGGCGCGGCACCGTCAAAACCTTTGCTGATGGTCCACGGCAGACCTGCTGCAGCAGCCTTGCGCTGAAGGTCGCGCGCCGTGAAGTCAATACCGACGCCAATCTCATCGTAGTAGCGGTTGGCAAATTTTTCGGGGATATTCTTGCCCAAACGATTGATTTTCAATACAAGTTCAACCTCGTGATGAATCTCGTTCGAGAAATCGGGATAGAAAAACGGCAGATTGCGTGTAATCAGTGCCGTTTCAGGCATCAGAAAAAGGACAGGTTCGGTGGGCACGTTGTGACCAAGCTCGGCCGCGTGCTTCCGATAATTCATTCCAACGCCAAGTATCTTCATATCAACCAGTTATTTACCCATACTCAATTTAACCTGCGTCAGCACACGTTTAGTGTAGAGCGGAAATTCGGCATTCAAAATCCAGTTGTAGTAGCCAGGGTCACGACGGAAAACATCTTTAACAGGCTGGTTTTTGTATTTGCCAAAGTTGAAAACCATCTCATCTTTATCGTTGTAAACCAGATGATTGGCAAAATCCGCACTGCGTTTCTGCGCCGAGAATTCTGACAGAGCATCAATATCATTCACAATTGGGAAAGACTTTTTGCCCGACTGGTCTTCGTACTCAACTCCCTGATAATGGTCGAGTTGCGCCATTAGAACATCGTAAGTTGCGCGAGTGTCGGCGGCGGCACCGTGAGCGCCTTCCAACTCCTTGTGGCAGTAGAACTTATAAGCCGCGCTCAACGTCCGGCGCTCCATCTTGTGGAAGATGACCTGCACATCGATGAAACGGCAGTGGCTGAAATCGAAATCAACGCCCACGCGCTCAAACTCCTCCGCAAGCAGCGGAATATCGAACTTGTTGCTGTTGAACCCAGCCAAATCGCAACCTTGAATGATTTGAGCGAACTGCTTGGCAAACTGTTTGAAAGTTTGTTCGTTCTTCACGTCATCGTCGGTGATGTGGTGCACGGCCGTAGCCTCCTCCGGAATGTGCATTTCGGGGTTGATGCGGTAGGCTTTCTGCTCCTCACGGCCATCGGGCCAAACCTTAAGATACGATATTTCAACGATTCGGTCGGTTACGATGTTGATGCCGGTTGTCTCCAAATCGAAAAAGACAATTGGGCGTTTGAGCGATAATTTCATATTCTAAAGAAAAGCGGAATGCGCCGTTAAGACGCACTCCCATAATAATTTACAACGATGCAAGGATATCTTTCACTTTCTGTGCGATGACACGGCTTTCGGCCTTGCCGCTCAACTGCTTGTTGGCGGTGCCCATCACCTTGCCCATATCCTGCGGACCCTTGGCTCCAACAGCCTCAACAATCTTGCGAACTTCAGCCTCAATTTCAGCCTCGCTCAACTGTGCAGGCAGATACTGCGAGATAACTTCAGCTTGAAACATCTCGCTGTCGGCCAACTCGTTACGACCACCATTGCGATACAATTCAGCCGACTCCTTACGCTGTTTCACAAGTTTCTGAATCACCTTCAGTTCGGTGTCTTCCGAAAGGGTTTCCGATGCGCCCTTCTCGGTTTTAGCCAGCAGGAACGCGGCTTTGATGGCTCTCAAAGCCTCAAGTTTCTCTTTCTCTTTAGCCAGCATTGCGGCTTTTATGTCGTTTTCGACTTTTTCATACAAGCTCATAATCAAATAGTTTTATGTTTTTAACAATATCAATAATCAACTCCTATTGCTCCGCCGCAAACTTCTTCATATTGTCGAGCAGACCGGCTACAATAATCACGTCATCCTCCTTGAAAATGTAGTTGTTATCAGGAGAAAGCGTTGTGATTGTTTGCTCGCGCGGAATAAGGCCCTTCTTTCCTATCGATTTGATAGCCACAGTTTTAAGCTTAAACCGTGATTCCAGATTGGCCGTTTCAAGCGTGTGCGATACATATTTCTGCGGAACCTTGAACTCCACAATCACATTATTAGCATCTATCTCTGTGATTTTCAGAGCGTTCTTCACCTGCAACTGCAAACTGATGGCGATTGCCGTCTCAGACTCCGGGTGCACGGTGTTCTCAATTCCGATCTGGTTCAGAATGCTCTTGTGCATCGGGCTGATAATACGGCCGATAATGTTGTTGGCGTTCAGTTTCTTCAAGATAGACAACGTCAGAATCGACGAGCCCACATCCTCTCCGATTGCCACAATCACAGCATCGGTATCGTTGAGCGGCAGCGTTTTCACGGCGTTCTCGTTGGTGGTGTCCATCTCCATCACGTTGCCAATCTGGTTTTTAAGCTCATCGACGCGCTCAAACTTGTTGTCGATGCCAATCACCTCGTGCCCTTGTTCGGTCAAGCTGATGGCCAGCGTCGAACCGAAATAACCCAAGCCAATAACAATAAACTTCATATCTCGTTTGTTTTAGTTTCTAATTAGTTGATAGTAAGATTCTTATATGGATACTTCGCATATTTGGTCTTGCGCGACACAAAGAGTCCCGACAGCAGCGTGAGCGGACCCACACGGCCAAGGAACATCATCACCATGGTAAGCACCTTCGACGGCAGCGACAGAGTGTCCGTTCCTGTCATCGACAATCCTGTGGTGCTATACATCGACACCGTGTCGAAGAACAGGCGCAGCGGATTCTTGTCGGGTTCAAAAACAGCAAACAGAATGAATGCAGTGAAAATTATTATCAGCGACATTGAAATCAGCACCAAGACACGTGAAATTGTCTCAAAACCAATACGATGGTAGCCTATTTCAATGTAGCGGTTGCCGCGGATAAAACTAACTATCGAGCAGAGCAGCAAAGCAAAAGTTGTTGTTTTTATGCCGCCTCCCGTCGAGCCTGGCGAGGCTCCAACCCACATGATACCCATAATGAAGGCCATTGTGGCATTGCTCCAGCAACTGATATCGGACACGTTGAATCCAGCAGTGCGGGCAGTGGCGCAGCAGAAGAACGATTTCACCCACCGCGAGCCAATTGTGTCGTCGGCCAAGGTGTTGCCGAGTTCCAGGAAATAATAGCCCAACGTGCCAAGCACAAGAATACCCAAAGTGGCGATGATGACAATATGAGTAGCCATATCGGCCCCCACGTGGCTCAGCGTGCTGCGGCGGTCAACTTGAATACCAAGCAGATGCGCCGTTTTATTGCGAATTGTCGAATAAAGTGCAATCAGCACAGGAAAGCCGATTCCGCCAAGCGATGTGAGAATGGCGATAATCATCAGCAATGTGTTGTTGTCGGCAACCAACGGATTGGCGAATCCGTCGGGCAAGGTTGATATTCCGCAATTGCAAAACGCTGAAACCGAGTGGAATATCGAAAAGAATATCGGGTCCTGAATATCGATGTCGGCAATGCTCAAATAGATGGCCACCGCTCCTATAGACTCAAACAACAGCGTGATTGACAGCATTTTTGCCAAAAACGAGAAGATGTCGCCCATTGTGTCGGACGAAAATATGTCTTTGAGCAAGATACGGTCTTTGAACGAGACGGTGCCAGTGAACGCAAATGCGAACAAGCCTGTAAAACCCATCACGCCCAAACCTCCAATCTGGAATAGGAAAAGCAGAATGAAATTGCCCTTAAATGTCAGCATCTCAGTCAAATCGATAATCGACAATCCTGACACGCAGATGGCGCTCGCTGAAGTGAATAGAGCCTCGAAATAACTAATCTTGCCAATGTGGACATTGGGTAGCATCAGCAAGCCCGAACCCACAAAAATCATCACAATGAAACTGAACGCGAAAAGCAGCGGCGGCGACATTTTCATCGATGTGATGACCTTTGCCACCTTGTAGAAATCAGCCACAAGAATAAGCCCCATGGCTGCTGCCACCGCAGGGAACGTGGCCAGTATCGAACTTCCGACAAAATCAGTTGCGAAAGCGTGCGAATTGGGCACAAACACAACCGTGCAGACCAGAAATATCAGCCAGTCAATCAAGCGGGGAAAAACCTTGCGGCTCACAAATATGTAAATGTCGTGTACATATTTGGCTATATAGGTGACAATGAATATCTTACTGATAAGCGACTCAACGTTGTCCTGCACAATTTGGTGGTGGTAGAAGCCGAGCCGCGCAATGAGCAGAGTGGCAAACAAAAGACTGCAGACCAGTATCACAAAATTGCACACCGTGGAAACCAAACTGAAAAACTTCAGCAGGATGTCCTGTACAATAAAGTAATACTTGAAAAAGCGCTCCTTTAGTCTGAACAGAAATTTGATGCCCATTTTTCAAAAAGACATAATGCGCCCGCCGGACTACGACGGACGCATTTGGATTGGTTTATTCTGTACTCAACACTTTGAACTCGACACGGCGGTTCATGGCACGGCCCTCTTTGGTTGAGTTGTCGGCCACAGGCTGGTCGAACGCATAACCCTTGTACTCCAAGCGGCTTGCGTCAACGCCTTCCGAAATCAGGAAGTCAACCACCGATTTTGCACGAGCCTCAGACAAACGCTGGTTGGTCGCCTTACTACCTTGATTATCAGTGTGTCCTGAAATCTCAATTCTCATCGACGGCATATCGCTCAACAGTTTGGTCAAGCGACCAAGCTCGGCATACGATGTCGGTTTCAACTTCGCGCTACCAGTCTCAAAGAACACGTTCTTCAGGATTATCTTCACGTCCTTCTTGATGTTGTTCAAGGCGATATCCTTCTCAATCTCCTGATATTCAGTTGCTGCAGGGATATTGAAGTTTTCAGAGTGGAACAGATAGTTGTCGGCTTTCACCATCAGACCATAGTTCTTACCAGAAGGCAGCGACACCAGGAATTTACCAGTTGCCGAGTTGGTCTGCGATGTAAATATCACCTCATTCTTCTCATTATCAACAATATCGATAGTTGCGCTAAGAGGTTCGTTGCTGATGGCATCGCGGACAATACCTTTAACAATTGTCAATCGGATGGTAACAAGCTCAACTGAGGCTTCCATCACCATATCAGAAACCGGTTGTGAACGAGCTGAAATCAAGTTATCCTCACCCGACAGTGTGTAAGGTTTCTCGGGGCCGAGGAATGTCATTCGGTAGATATCAAGACCGCCAGAGCCTTCAGGACGCACGCTACTGCAATAGCCGTGGCGACCATTGGCCGAAATCACAAAGCAAAGGTCGTTGTCGGGCGAGTTGATTGGGTAACCAAGGTTCACTGGCTCCGACCAGTTACCAATATTGTCCATCTGCGACATGAAAATGTCGTAGCCGCCCATTGTGTTGTGGCCACGTGAGCTGAAATACAGCGTACGGCCGTCGGGGTGCATAAAGACAGCCTCTTCGTCATACTGAGTGTTGATAATCGACCCGAGGTTCACAGCCTCGCTCCATTTATCCTTGTCGGTGCGGGTGCTGACATAAATATCAGAGCCGCCAAATCCGCCCGGACGGTCGCTCACGAAATACAACTTACGGCCATCAGGCGAGAAACATGCCGATGTTTCACGGTATTCTGAGTTGATGGTTTTGGGCAAAGCCTTCGGATACTCCCATTTAAGACCTTTCAGCGAGCACTGCTCGATATCACCATTGCCTTTGCGGCCATTGTAGATAAGCAGTTGCTGACCATCGGGGAAAAGACCAACTGTTGCATCATCGAACTGAGTATTAATAGGTTCGCCAATCTCGTTTGGCACCTGCCAGTTTTTCTTCTCACCAACACTGATGTAAATATCCTCGTCGTACTGACCGTCTTCGAGACTCATTGTGCGCCCGTTGTTGCGGGTTGATGTGAATATCATCATCGACTCATCGGCCGAGATAAGCGGGCTGTGGTCGTTGAAGCGCGAATTGAGCACCGAACCCGCATTGTCGATAAACGCACGGGCGGGATTGTCCATCAACTGCTTGCCGCACTCGCATTCAGCAATATATTTCTCGAGTTGCGGTTTCATTTCAGCGGCATCAGTCGGTTTAAGAACCGACATGTGGGCTTTGTACTCTCCTATCGCCTTGTCGAACTCGCCATTCAGGTGGTAAGCACGCGCAAGCATCAGGTGAATATCCTCAGCAACATCGCGGCGCAGCTGATAAGCTTTCTCGAAATACTGCAAGCTCTTATATTTCATCGGAAGATTCATGTAGCAGACACCGATGCGATAGTTCAGCGTCGAATAACTCGGGTTAAAAGTCTGGGCTTCAAGATAATACTGAAGTGCCTCGTAATAAAATTCCTTATTAAAATAAGACTCGCCGTCTTTAAAGTTAGTATTGGCATCTTTAAAGGCGTCTTTCTGATTCTGGAAGTAGTTTTTATCGAACGGAATATCCTGGGCGAAAGCCGATACCGTGCAAGCCAGTGCAACGGCAAACATATATATGCGTTTCATAATCATCAATATATCAGTTTAATTATTCGTAAAATGAGATATAGTTGCGAGCCTTGGTAATGCCCAGTTTATAAGCCTCGCGCCAATCGGCGACAGCCTCATCAAACTTGCGTTGCATCTCCTGGCAGCTTCCGCGGTTCAAATATGCCTCTGCAAAATTCGGATTGACTTTGATGGCGTCGCTGAACGAACGGTAAGCGGCATCATAGTCCTTTTTCTTCATCTGGGCTATACCCATATTATTATATGCGTATGCGTACTGAGGATTAATCTCGATGGCTTTCTGGCAATCGGCAATCATTCCGTCGAAATCATTCTTCTCGAACTTGGCGCGTGCGCGATTGTTGTAAGCAATGACATAGTCAGGGTCAAGACCGATGGCAAGGCCGTAGTTGGCTATGGCATCATCAATATTGCCTTTCTTCAACAATGCACTGCCCAGATTGTTATAAGCTGTAGCCAGTTTCGGGTCGAGCTTGATGGCCTGGTTGTAATCGGCAATCGCACCGTCGTAGTCCTCATTCATACGTTTGGCGCTTGCACGGTCGTTGAAAGCCTGTGCGTTATTGCCGTCCATTGTTATTGAAAGCGTGAGGTTGTTGATGCTCTCCTCATAGTTTCCGCACTCAAAATAGGCAACTCCTGCATAATAGTAAACTTTCGCCTCAGTGTAGCCAGCCTTGATTGCGTCCTCAAAGTCCGACAAAGCGTCGTTTGAGTTGTTCTGATTGAAATAAGCCAGACCGCGTCCGTAGTAGGCCACTGGTGAGCCGTCGATTTCAACAGCCATTGTGAAATCGGTTATTGCTCCGCTGTAATCAGCCAACTCAGACTTTGCAAATCCACGGTTGACCAAAGCCTTTGTAAACTTCGGATTGAACGACAAAGCCTTTGTAAAACTATTGACTGCCTCCTGGAAATTGCGCTGGGCGACAAAGTCGTTTCCTGCATTAAAGGCTACCTCGGCTTCTTGGTTTTCAGCTACAACAAGTGTCGAGTCCTGACTGGCGGTATTTTGGGCGTATCCGCCTAAACAGAACGCCATTGCAACCGTCAAAGAAATTGATTTTAATCTCATTGCGTTATAATTTAATCATTTACATACATTTTCGGGAATGCCATCAGGCACGCCGAAGAAAAGGCTAAATTACAACAATTCGATTTCAAAAACAAATTGCCATCACCTTAAAAATGGTGTTATTTTTTTCGGAATACCGCTGGTTTGTGTCGAACAGCCACTTCCACTCCTTAACTGGCAGCTTTTCAGGCATATCGGCAAACACGAGCTGTGTTTCAGTCTTGGGCGACCCGTCAAGCGGAATGTCAATCTGCCGATAATCGGTTATGAGGCACGTGTGACCGCTCGGCAGCCAGTCGATGTGCTGCTGCTGAACCATGCGGCGGATATTCTGCAACTCGGCATCATCAACTCCGAAACGACTCTTAAGATAGTCGCACAATATTATATCAAGCTGGTTAAGCAGATTGACGGACACCACAAGGTCGAAATCGCTGAAATTGAGCGCAGACTTGGCCGACGGCAGCCAATCGGCAAACTGCGCAAATGTCTTCGCCTGCATGGCTTGCTGAACTGCACCGCCTGTGAGGTCGGCTTCCACAAACTTTACATTTGGCAACCGTTTTGCCTTAATCCTGACGGGCTCAGGGTGCACAATATCGACAAGCACAACCTCGTCAAACATCTGCGATAGCTCGTCGAGCGGCACATCGTAGAGCCAGCCGCTGCCCAGCACCGCCACCGACCGATGCTGCGATGCTTGTCGGGCGGCCTCGATTATGAAATCGCGAGTGTTCTGCAGATGCGACCGCCAATTGCCGCTCTCGCGCAAATATCGGTTTCGAATGCCGTTCTGGTCGCTGACATAACCTGCACGCCGAGCCGCGAAACGCAATGGATCACGGTGGAAAATACTATCTATCAGTTTTTTAAAAAAATGCATAACAAAACCTCATTTGTGAGTTGCTCCAAACCTTAAAAAAAGTAATTTTGGGAATTACTCACAAATAAAAGTGGAATGACTAACAGACATCTATTTAGGAATATTGCCATTCGGACCGCCTGCGTCGTACTACTTGCCACTGCCGTGCAAACCGCTGAGGCTCAATACTCCCAGACGGAGCGCCGGCAACTGAAAAACGCAAACAATCTGTATGATGCCGGCCAATACGACAAGGCACTGCCGATTTACATTCAGCTCGATTCGGTTATCGATGACATCAATCTGCGCTACAAAATCGGCCTTTGCTATCTGAAATCGGAGAAAAACGATGCGAACAAAGCCGTCGAATATCTTGAAAACGTCAGCGTTTCGGCGGGAACTCTGATTTCGAACGATGTGATTTGGAATCTTGGCGACGCTTACCATCTGGTTTACAGGTTTGAAGACGCCATCAAGGAGTATAACACATACATTACCAAAACCGCAAAAAGCAACAATGCCGACCTTAACAAGCTGAACCACTGCAAGCGGATGATTGCCATCTGCAACAATGCCATCCTAATCACGAGTCAGCCATATAAAGTTGATATTGAGCCGATTGTAAAAACACTCAGCGTCGAATCGGACTATAATCCGCTAATCAGCGCTGATGAAAGCATCATGCTGTTCATGCGCGAATCAGGCATCGGGAAAGGCATTGAGACAACAACCCACATAATGGTCACAACCAAAGACCAATCAGGTGAATGGCTGCCTGCCGAGGAACTCACGTTGAACCTCGAGCACAAACTGCAGAGCCAGAACATCAAACTTGCAGGACTGTCACCCGACGGCGGAACGATTTTCCTTAACATCGGCCAGGGGCTGAACATGGACATCTACTCGGGTGTACTGCACGGCAAAACGGTTGACAACGTCAAAAAACTCAACAAGAACATCAACACTCCTTATTGCGAGGGAGCTGTGAGCATCACGCCAGATGGAACGAAGCTCTACTTTGCAAGCGACCGCCCGGGCGGCCTCGGCGGAAGCGACATTTACGTGTCAACGCTGAACAAGAAGGGCGACTGGGACGAGCCGGTGAACCTCGGCGACAAGGTGAACACCAAGTTCGATGAAAAGTCGCCATACATTCACTACGATGGTAACACGCTGTTTTTCAGTTCGGGAGGACACCAGACAATTGGCGGATGCGACATTTTCAAAACCATCAGAAGCGGTAACAACTGGTCGCTTCCCGAAAACATGGGATTCACCAACACCACCCGCGACGATATGTCGTTTGTGTTGAACGCGAGCGGCGAATGCGGCTATTTCTCGTCGTCGAGGAACAACCCCTACGGCATTCACTCAATTATGAAAGTGGGATACAAAGACCCCATTCCGCTTACGCTTGTGAAAGGAACGGTGAAAGCCGGAAATCCTGCAAGGCCTGTGAAAGTCGACATCAAAGTGTACGACAAAAGCACACAGCAGCAGATTAAATATGTGTATGCGCCCGACCCTGAGACAGGGAAATACCTGATGATTTTTCCGCCGGCAAAGAACTACCAGCTGGTTATCTCAACGCCCAACTTCATGCCGCAGCTCATCAACATTCACATTCCCTACCAGAATTATTTCTATGAGTTGTACCAAGAGATAACGCTGACACCTATCACACTGAATAACAAAGAGATTGGTGAGGAAGTAACGGTCAACAACGTGTTCTACGACATCTACAAAACCGCTGAGGCCGATTCCATTACGCAAAACCTTGACGTTCAGCAACCTCAATACTATGAGCATCTGCTCGAACTGGTGGAGAACATCATCCAGACATCAGACACCATCAGCAAACTCAGCTACAACAACGCTCCCGACAATAAGAAAGAACTGAGCAAAAACACTGACGCGTTGCTGAACATGATTGAGGACGCCATCAACACCAACGACCCCGTCACGCTCAGCATTCTCGACGCCAACACCAAGCAGAAGGACAAGGTTGCCGAGACGCACTTCTACACCGACGGCATAAAAAGCAAATCGGCAACAATGCAGGTTATCGGAAAGGATACGTTCTACACCGCTGAGCCGATTGACTTGAGCCGATTCGACATTCACACGCACAATGGAGGAAAAGCCAGCCGCCAAGACACTCCGAATATGGCTCTGTTCAAGATTTCGCAACCCAATCAGCGGAAAACAATCCACACGCACACCATATATTATAATATTGACGACAGCGACCTCTCGACCGAAGCCAAGAAAAGCCTGCAGCCGATAATCGAGCTGCTGATTGACAATCCGTCAATCGGAGCGGAAATAAACGGCTATGCCGACACGCGCGGCGAGCAGTCGCACAACCTCAACCTGTCGCAGAAACGAGCGCAGAACGTGCTCAAATATCTGCTTGACAAGAACGTTGACGGGCGGAAAGTCATCACGCAGGGGCACGGCGAATCGACCGAGCACGGCATATACGACAGCAAGACAAGAGACATGAACTACCGTCGTGTCGAGATTAATCTTTTCGAACTTAAAAACTAACTGTTATGAAGTCCACAAAATTATTCATCGCGGCCTTTGTAACAGCAATCATCTGTCTGTCAGCATCCAAGGCCGAAGCCCAATACTCAGAATACGAAGTGAAGGCTGCCTACATATTCAACTTTGCGAAATTCATTGAATGGCCCGCCGAATACATTCCTGGCGACACAATCCATCTTTGTGTCTACAAGAACGACCCGTTCGGCATCATTCTCGAAAAAACCATGATAGGCCGCAAAGCAAATGGCAAAGACTGGAAAATCAAGCGGATAAACCATTTATCAGAAATAGAGAAATGCCACATTCTGATTATGTCGGGCATCAAGCAGCATGAGGTGCTGCAGGTTTTCGAAAAGACCAATGGCCTGTCGGTTGTGACCATCGGCGACGAGATTCGCGATTTCTGCGAGATGGGCGGTGTAATCAACTTCATGCCGCAATACTCTGAGCGCCAGTTTGAAATAAACAAGGATGTTGCCGCCGACATCAAAATCAAAATAAGTCCGAAACTGCTGCTTCTGGCCAAAATTATCTCAACCAAGGAAGATGAATTTTAAAGATTTACCGATTCGCACCAAGATAACCTCCATGGTGGTTGCCATCAGCATCATTTCGCTGATTGTGGCCGGGCTTATTTTCGGTCAATATGACAAAGCCCAATACCGCCAGCAGATGCTGAACAACACTACCATTCTGGCCGATGTGGTAGGCGACAACAACACGGCGAATCTTATGTTCGACTACCCGTATGATGCTCAAACTGTGCTACATACACTTATTGTAGACAAAGACATTCTTGTGGCGCGCATCTACGACAACAACAACAATCTTTTTGCCGAATACACCAAAAGCCCCGAATACAGCAAGACTCACCTTGATTTCATTTCGGAGCGCGACACATTCGCATTCGCGGGCAACGACCTGCTTGTGAGCCGCAACATCATCCTCGACGATGAAAAAATCGGCTCCATCTTCATGCAAACAAGCCTTGAGAGCTACAAAGACCGCATAAGCAGGTTTGTAAAGGTCTATCTGCTTATGCTTCTGTCCACTATTGTTATTGCGCTCATCCTGTCGAAAGGCTTGCAGAAAGCCATTTCAGTGCCGATAATCAATCTGACGCACACCATGCGCGACATGTCGGATGTGTCTGATTATCAAATAAAAGAAACCGAAAAGCGGAATGATGAGATTGGCGAGCTGATGAAGGGTTTCAACTCGATGATTAAGCAGATAAAAAAGCAGAACATCGACCTGACGCTGGCCAAGGAGCAAGCCGAGAACCTTGCCAAAATCAAAGACCAGTTCCTGGCCAACATGAGCCACGAAATCCGCACCCCTATGAACGGCGTGATTGGCATGGCAAAATTGCTGAACGACACCAATTTAACTCCCGACCAAAAGACCTTCCTCGACAATATCACCATCTCGGCCAACAACCTGCTTGTCATCATCAACGACATTCTTGACTTCTCGAAAATTGAGGCTGGAAAGATGGAAATCGAGAAAATCGACTTCGATTTGGACAAGATTATCAGCAACTTGACCGCCACTTACAAGATGTCGACGGAGAACAAAGGCCTCTATTTCAGAACAAACATCGACAAGAATGTCCCGAAAAATGTCATCGGCGACCCTACCCGACTGAACCAGATTCTGAACAATCTGCTCGGCAACGCGCTGAAATTCACCGAATACGGAGGCATAACACTGAATATCAAAGTTTTGAATCAGACAGATGATTCAAGCGAATTGAGTTTTGCTGTACGCGACACGGGCATCGGCATACCGAAAGAGAAGCAGGAGCTCATCTTCTCAAGTTTCTCGCAAGCCACGAGCGACACAACCCGAAAGTACGGCGGAACTGGTCTCGGACTTACCATTTCGAAACAGCTTGCCAAAATGCAAGGCGGCGACATTCTGCTGACAAGCGAAGACGGGAAAGGCAGCACTTTCGACCTGAGAATCAGCTACAAACATGGCACTCCCAAGGAAGAAGATATCACTCCGACAGTCAAAAAAGAATCGGCCGCCCACTTCTCGACCGACCATACGCCAGACATTCTGTTGGCTGAGGACAACGAGATTAACCAATTGTTTGTCAAGACAATACTGAAGAAAGACTTCAATCTGCTGATTGCGCCAAACGGCAAGGTTGTAATCGATTTGGTCAACAAAGTGCACTTCGACTTGATTCTGATGGACCTGCACATGCCCGAAATGGACGGATACACAGCCACTTCCATCATCCGAAAGATGGACGACCAGGAAAAGCGCACCATACCAATCATTGCACTGACCGCCGCTGCCATCAAGGGCGAAAAGGAAAAATGCATCGGCGCCGGCATGGACGACTACATCTCGAAACCTTTTGAGACGCAGGACCTCATCAACATGATTTACAAGCATATAGGAATGCACAAAACGTTTGATGACACTATAGCTGGCAATGACAATAATGCGGCTGCCGAGCCGGCAATACAATATAAGCATATTGACCCTGCACATCTGGATTCGGTGACAGGAGGCGACGAGAAATTCAAAAAGGAGCTTATCGATGTTTTCATCCAACAACTCCCGACTTTGCTCGTCGGCCTTGAAAAAGCACTGCAAGACAAAGATTATAAGCAACTTTCGGCCATTGCCCACAAAACAAAATCATCGGTGGCACTGATGGGAATCGAAGCTCTGCGCGCCGACATGGCCGAACTCGAAGTGAAAGCGAAAGATGGCGATGACTTCGAACTTTACCAGAAAATAGTTACCAATTTCTTGTCGGTCAGCACCGACGTACTAACTGAAATAGAAACCTTAAAAAAGACTCTACTATGATGGAAATTAACAATCAGATTGCAGGTTGCGCAATTGCAACGCCGAAACCTGACAATCGCCGGCTGACAATCAGCAACGACAGTGAGTTCAAGTCGCAGATAAACGCCGTTATCGACCAGCATGTTTATCTGAACCTAATCGTCGATATGAGTTGCATCGACCTGATTGACAGCACAGGACTTGGCACTCTGCTGAGCATCTTCAACCATGGACGCAACAACAACTGCAAGGTGAAGTTCTGCAACCTGAGCAGCGCGGTGACCAACGTCATCATTCTGACACACATGAATCAGATTCTTGACATTTATCCGACACTCGACGAAGCCAAAGCATCGCTGTAATCATGCAGCCGTACGACAATATTGACAAACTGTTCACTGATTGGAGCGGCCGTAAAGTTCTGAAAACCACACCTCTGCCCCGTTCTGGCTCCGACAGGCTCTATTTCCGCCTGACTGCCGACGACCAGCAGACTGTGATGGCCGCCTACAACCCGAATGTGGCTGAAAACGAAGCATATTTTGCTTTCACTCAAACTTTTGCCGATGCCAAGATAAACGTACCGAAGGTTTTTGCCGTCAGCGACGACCGCACCTGCTATTTGGTTGAAGACTTGGGCTCTGAACTGCTCTACAACCTTGTTGTGGAAGCCAACGGCAATCCCGATGAGCACCTCGTGCAGCTCTACAAGCGCGTACTTGCCGATTTGGCCCGAATGCAGGTTGTGGCTGGCCGAAACATCGATTACTCACTCTGTATCGGCACACCCAACTTTGACCAGACTGCCATTCAGTGGGATCTTAACTATTTCAAATACTGCTTTTTAAAGAACGCTCACATCGATTTCGACGAGTCGAAACTCGAAGCCGATTTTGAGACCATCAAACAAGCTGCCGCAAGCGCTGACTGCCAGTTCTTCATGTTCCGCGATTTCCAGTCGCGCAACATCATGCTGAAGAATGACGAGCCTTATTACATTGATTTTCAAGGCGGCAAGCGCGGCCCACTGATGTACGATGTGGCATCAGTTCTCTATCAGGCCAAGGCGAAGTTCAGCGAAGCACTACGTAACGAGCTGTTCGACAGTTATATAGATGCCCTGCAGAAGCTTATCCCCGCCAACCGCGAACAACTGTTCCGTGAGTTCAAACTTTTTGCACTGATTCGCACACTGCAAGTACTTGGCGCTTATGGCTTTAGGGGGTACTACGAAAAGAAAAAGCACTTCATTGAGAGCATTCCTGCGGCAGTGAAAAATTTGAAAGAACTGCTAGCACTGAAATTCATCAATCTACCTCATATTGAAGCTGTTGCAAGCAAGATCGACATTGTAGAACCCGTTCCCGACAACTACGACGGCCTAACCATAACGGTTTACAGCTTCTCATACAAAAAAGGCATCCCCACCGATGCTGAAAACGGCGGCGGCTTTGTGTTCGACTGCCGCGGACAGCACAATCCAGGCCGCTACGACGAGTACAAATCGCTCACCGGCCGCGACAAGGCGGTTATCGATTTTCTTAAGGCAAACTCAACCATTGACGGGTTCCTGGCCAAAGCCATCGAGATTGTGTCGCCAACCATTGAGACCTACTTGCGACGCGGATTCAAGAACCTGATGGTAAGTTTCGGCTGCACTGGCGGTCAGCACCGCTCGGTTTATTGCGCGCAGAATTTCGCCGAACAAATCGGCAAGAGGTTCGACGTGCGGGTTAAGCTGATTCATAGGGAATTGGGTGTTGGGTGTTAGGCATTGTAGTCGGTTAAAACATGTTCAATCAGTCAGTTATTCACGCATTCAATTAATCAATCCTTGAGTTATGGAAGCAATGATATTCGCTGCAGGTTTGGGCACTCGCCTTCGGCCGCTAACCAACGACCGCCCCAAGGCGTTGGTTGAAGTGTGCGGAAAAACGCTGCTGCAGCATTGCATCGAGATGCTTATCGGCAATGGCGCCACACGCATTGTGATTAACGTGCACCACTTTGCCGAAATGATGAAAGAATACATATCTAAACTGAATTACAATATTGATATTCAAATATCTGACGAAAGCAGATTACTGCTCGACACTGGTGGCGGACTGAAAAAAGCCGTAAGCCTGTTCTGCGGCAAAGAGCCTGTGGTGATTGCCAACGTTGATATTCTCACCAACATCGACCTGCGAAAAATGATGCAGCAACACATTGATTCAAAGGCCGATGCCACATTAGCCATCCGCGACCGCAAAAGCTCACGCCAACTGCTTTTCAACGATGATTGGCAACTTGGCGGCTGGCAGAACAATAAAACGGGCGAGTCAATCATTGTCAGCAAAAGTAAAGATCTTAAACCATTCGCTTTCAGTGGAATACACATCATTTCGCCGTCGATGTTCGATAAATTTCCTGCCGACGAAGTCTTCCCCATCATTCCGCACTATTTGAAACTGGCTGAAAACTACAAAATTATTGGTTACCGCCACGACAGCGACTATTGGTTCGATGCCGGCTCGGTTGAAAAAATCGCGGAAGCGGAAACATTCCTAATTGCAAAAGAATAATTCGTTTGTCACCGATTTTTTGTTTCTCATCATTTTTTTTCATCAGTTAAAAACCTTTATCGTCGGTTGCCGTAATAGGGCACGTTATTAATGATTAAAAAAAAATAAATTATGAGAACACGACAAATTAACGCTATTCTGTTTCTGACATTTTTAGTTTCAATGCCAAACACTGGCCTGTTTGCCCGAACAATAACAAGTACATCATCGCAAAACGGCACCGAACGCCTGAATGAGACGCTTGTTATAAACTCTGATTATACCATAAATGGGGACCTTACTGCAACTGAAGTAACAATAAATACAGGTTGTTCTCTTACGATAAACGGACATTTGAACACAACTGGAAATCTCACAATTTTGGGTGATGGACGCCTTACCATTAACGAAGGTGGCATGTTGCTGGTTGCCAACGACTATAACGCTAAACACACTGAAAAAGGATTGATAAACAAAACGAAGAACTATCCCAACGTTGTTGTAAACGGCAGTATGACAGTTGAAGGAACGTTTGCCAGCGAAAGCCATCTGACAGTTGACGGTGAGATTGAGACTGAAAATGCTATAGTTAAACAGGATTTGATAATTACAGAAAACGGGGCTTTGGTTGTTTACGACCAACTAACCAATTATGGTGTCATAACCGACAACGGCCGACTGGAAGCAGGCCGAATTGACGTGGTTAAAGAACTGACTATAAGTTCAAACGCCATATTGTATGTGAACAAAGACGAATCGGACTCTAAAACGAATGGCGATTTAATTGTCAGAAAAGACGGAAAAATCTCTTTCGAAAAGAACTCTGCCACTATTGTTGAAGGCGATTTGATTCAGGACGGCAGCACTTTATTGGGAATCCACCTGCTATTCCCAAAAACTGGTGACATCAAGGCCTACAAAGCAACTGTAATTGTTGAAGGCGCTTACCATATTTATACCACCGAATTTAACAGGTCCGATGCCAATTGCGAGTACATTGACCCTAAAGATAATCCGAGATTTTTCTCATTCGGCGGAATAAAACAAAGCACTATTAAGCAACAAACTTTATAACCAGTTTTTGCTGATAGTTTTTGATTGAAACACAACAACCCCGATTCTGCATTGAGTCGGGGTTTGTTTTTGGCATACGAGCAATATCGTTTCGCAAAAAAGGGTTCAGCAATTTGGCGGCTGACAAAACAAGAAAACGGAAATCAGCGAAACTTTTTATGCACGCCAACGTAAAAACCTTTGCGTATTAATGTAAAAAAGCAAGTTATGAAAACGAGACACATCATACCGATTCTGCTGGCGTTGGTTCTTGTGCCAACTTTGAGTGCGTGGGCAAAGACAATAAGTGGAACAGAAACACAATCAAATACCCAAACTCTAAACGAAAATCTGACTATTAATGGAACCTATACCATTAACGGCGACCTGACCGTAAAAGGCAATGTAACAGTAAACGGCAATGGCACGCTGATAATAAATGGCAGTCTATATGTAA
The DNA here is from genome assembly GCA_017645945.1 of Salinivirgaceae bacterium. Lineage (GTDB taxonomy): Bacteria > Bacteroidota > Bacteroidia > Bacteroidales > SZUA-534 > RUG13583. The sequence goes on along the minus strand of JAGCNL010000016.1, from coordinate 165,033 downwards.
CTGGTAGTTTCACAGGTGATTACAGAATATTACCAAGGTCCTATTCGAATGTTACAGTGAACGGCAATTTGATTGTTGAGAAAAAGCTAACCGCCGATGGCAATATTACGGTAAACGGCGACATGACGGCCAACAGCATGGATGCCAACCACAGCATTTCAATTGGCGACAACGCTTCGATTACAATCGACAACAAACTCACAGGCAACACCAATATCACTGTGAACGGCCAACTGCAGGCAGGCTCGGTTGAGAACAACTACCCATTGACCATCAGCAAAAACGCAACAATGACAATTAGCGGGAAACTGCTTGGTGATGATAACATTACAGTGAACGGACATTTGGAAGCTGGCGAAGCCGAAATAAACGAAAACCTAACTATTGGCAGCGATGCAATGATGATTGTCAGCAACTTGCTTACCGATGATGGCGACATCACAGTCAACGGAAAACTTGAAGCTGGTGAGATTATAGTTAACAATAACCTGACAGTCAACTCTGATGCAGTGTTATTTGTCAATAAAGACGAATCCGATTCCAATCCGAATGGCAAACTAACAGTCAATAGTGATGGGCATCTTAAGCTTCAACCGAACTCAACATGCATTATAGAAGGAAACTTAAAACAAGATGGGACGGTTTCCATATTAAAGGCTCTATTTTCGCTTCTAAATGAGACCGCTGAAACTGGTGACATTGAAGCAAGTTGCGCAATGCTGGTGGTTTGCGGCGACTACGAAATTTATTCAACACCCCTATTGAATAATAGCGATATGGACGCGGAATACATTAACCCTGATGAAAACGAAATCTACGTATTTGGCAACAATGAATTGAGCAAGGTTGGTATTTCACAAAATAGTCTTAAAAACAGAGCTGATTTTGAAGAATCCTTCGGAAATTACAGTAAGTTTCTTGACGATGTTCTTCCCATCGAACTTGTCTATTTCACCGCACACGAGATTGGCTATGGCGTCAGGTTTGAGTGGGAAACGGCTTCGGAACTGAACAACGACTTCTTCACTATCGAGTTCAGCATCGACGCTGTTGAGTTTGCCGAACTGACAAACATCGACGGCGCAGGCACATCGACCGAGCCGCACAACTACCGCTACACCGACTTCTCGTCGCACGCGGGCATCATCTACTACAGGCTCAAGCAAACCGACTACGACGGAAACTTCAGTTACTCGGAAATTGTTCCTGTGGTATTTGCCGAACACCACGAAGCCGAAACCAACGACATCAACTTTGTCGTCTATCCGAATCCCGCAACCGACTATATCACCATCAGCGGCGGCGAATATGAGAGCATCTCGTTTGTATCGACAAATGGTGCTGTTCTGAAACGCGAAGCGGCACAAAACACGCACAGCATTACCAATCTGCCTAAAGGCGTTAACATTGTGATTATCCACACTGCCACTGGCGATGTCAGCCTACGGGTTATCAAACGGTAACGGTTTTCGATAGAAAAACAAACAACCCCGATTCATATGAGTCGGGGTTTGTTTTTGGCAGAATTTGCTATTACTCAAAAAAAAGAGCCCATCATCACGACGGGCTCTCTCCTATTATTAAACAATTTAAAACTACTTGTCAAGTCCTTCGATTGTCTGAATCTTGCCGTCCTTGTCGTATTGCAACTCGCAGACTTTCAAGCTTCTCAGCCAAGTCTTGTCGTTCGATGGAACGCAGTCGTGATGGAACAGATACCATTTGCCTTTGTACTCGGCAATGGCGTGGTGAGTGGTCCAGCCCACAACAGGTGTCAGAATCACGCCCTGATAGGTGAACGGTCCGTACGGATTGTCGCCGATTGCGTAGCAAAGGAAGTGGCTGTCGCCAGTTGAGTACGAGAAGTAGTACTTGCCGTTGTATTTGTGCATCCACGAAGCCTCGAAGAAGCGGTGCGGGTCACCTGCCTTGAGCGGCTGCCCATCCTTATCGACAACCAGCACGCGGCGTGGTGCCTCGGCAAACTGCAGCATATCGTCGCTCATCTTCACAACGAAACTCGGAAGCGCTGGCATATCAGGTTTGGCAAAGAGTTCGCCGTTGCGTGTGGGCTCTGCGCCCATATCAACAAGGCCGTTATTGTCGCCGTGCTTGCCGTGAATCGGCTCAAAACCAGGTGCAAACGGCTGCCACCACTGAAGTTGGCCGCCCCAAAGTCCGCCAAAATAGGTGTAAATGGTGCCGTCGTCGTCTTTGAACACGCAAGGGTCGATTGAGAACGAACCGCGGATTGGCTGCGGTTGCGGCTTGAACGGGCCTTCGGGCTTGTCGGCTACAGCCACGCCAAGACGGAACACGCCATCATAACCTTTGCCTGAAAAAACGTAGTAGTACTTGCCGTTTTTCTCCACTACGTCGCTGTCCCACAGCTGTTTTTCAGCCCAAGGAACATCTTTCACATCGAAAATAACGCCGTGGTCGTTGACTTTGCCCGTCATCGGGTCACCGTCAATTGAGAGAGCGTGATAGTCCTTCATCTGGAAGTGGCCGCCATCGTCATCTTCTTCGGCACCAGCTTCCCAGTCGTGTGACGGATAAATAAATACTTTGCCGTTGAAAACATGAACCGCAGGGTCGGCCATATAATCGGCAGGAAATAAATAACGTTTCTGTGTCATTGTTTTAAGTTTTTGGTTATTAATGATATATTATAAGTTCTTTGGTGTTGGGTGTTAGGTGTTGGGTGCTATTTTTCGTAACTTGTTATTCCTAATTCGTAGTTCAAGACTCAAAATCCTAACTCCTACCTCCTAAATATTAATTCTCCATCGCCAACTTGATTATCGCGTCAACAAACGGTTTCGGCTGATAGTTGCGGTCGATAGCGAGCGGATAGTCGGTGCGGCCAGGCATTGGCCAGCCGTTCTTCCAACTGTCGGCATCGGTCAGGCCCCAGAAGGTTACGCGGTCGATAACATCAGCGTGCTTCAGGTAGATTTTGAAGAGTTTCACGAAGAAATCGGTCTGCTCCTGCGCTTTGGCGGCAGGAAGGCTGTCGGTGTAGGGATTCATCTCCTTCATATACTCGAAATTGGTCTCCACGGCAGCGCCGTAATTACCTTGCGGCCAAGGCAATACGCTCAAATCGAGTTCGGTGACCATCACCTTCACACCTTCGGCGGCGTAAGCCTCAATGCTCTTCTCATACTCGTCGAGATTGGTGTCGAAAGCCACGTGCGACTGCATTCCAATGCCATCAATGCGGCAGCCTGCAGCCTTCAACTCACGCACGATACGGATTGCGCCCTCGCGCTTCGACGGATTGTCCATACCATAATCGTTGTAGTAGAGTTCGGCATCGGGGTCGGCCTCGTGGGCGAATTGGAACGCCATTTTAATATACTCTGGGCCGATAATGCGGTAGAACTGCGTGGGGCGCAACTCGCCGTTGTCGAGCAGAGCCTCGTTCACAACATCCCAACCCTTGATTTTGCCTTTGTAGCGCGAAACCACTGCGGTGATATGCTCACGCATTCGGCTAATCAGTTCATCTTTAGTAACTTGCTGACCCAAATCGTCTTTAAAGAACCAATAAGGCAACTGTGAGTGCCAAACCAGGCAGTGGCCTGTGACAGCCTGACCGTTGCGCTGCGCAAGTTCAACAATAGCGTCGGCGTCGCGCCAGTCGTACAGGTCTTTTTTGGGGTGAATCTCCTCTGGCTTCATACAGTTTTCGGGCACAAGTGCGCTGAACTGGTCGCGGATTACGCATTGGATTTTCGGGTCGGCACTTTTCACCTGACGCACATTGACAGCCGTACCAAGCAGAAACTTACCATCAAATGCCTGACGCATAGTGGCTTTGCCGTTGTCGGGACAATCGCACTGCTGCGGCAGGTTAGACTGCTGACTGCCAGCATTGTTGCCACCGCAGCTCACAAGAGCCGCTGCAATTGCTGCAATCGATAATAATCTGATATTCATAGTTATATAATAAAAAGACGGAAGGGATCCTTCCCTCCCGTCTTTGGTTAAAATTCATTTATGCTTTTGCACGAGCTTCAATTTCGCGGCTCATCTCGTCAAGTCTCTCGTCGGTGAGAGGATACTTCTTAATCAAGTAAGCCACAAGAACCAAAAGCGCTGCCGGAATTATGGTAGTGAACACCAAAATCGCATTTTGTGCAGTCGCTGAATATTTGTTCAATTCTGTATAATAAGCATTTACAGGTGCGCTGATGAACGATGCAAGGAACACTACAACGAAGATTCCAAGCACGAGTTGAAGGCATTTGTTAGCCTTGAACTCACGCCACATATCGCCGAACGAAACAGGTTTTTCAGGTGTAGTGGTGATATTCTCCTTGCTGCCCAAGAAGCAAAGTGTCAAGAGAACAAAACCAACGAGTGCGAATACGCAAGTAACTGTAAACCACGCTTTCGGGTCAGTTGCCAGAGCCGATTCCTCACTTGCCAAGTTAAAGCCAATCAAGCCCATTACCAACGGTGTAATCCAGCCAGCGATTGAGAAACCAGCCTTGAATGCAACACCTGCAAGAGCGTTGACAGTGGCTGCAGGACGGTTGCCTGTGCGATGCTCAGCCTCGGTAATTACCTCAGGAACAAGCGCCCACATCAGAGAGCCTACAAGCAGACCAACGCCCGTCATAATTTTGGCCACCTTAACTATTGTGGCGCAGTTTTGAACGTCGAAGAATTTACCAATAGTGAACAAAATTGCGAAACCAATAAGGCCGATTGCAAGAAGCAGATAATAAAGGCCTTTCTTGCCGAACAATTTCTTCAAAGCTGGCAGCAACGGCAGAATGATGAATGCCGGAATGGTACCGATAGCCATGAATATTGCCTGGTCCCAGTTGATTGCAGAGTGAACACAAATTGCAAGACCGATCGGGAAACCAGCCTGAACAATAATCTGACCGATATTGGCGCAAACCATACGAGTAGAGGTAAGAATAAGCACCTCGTCGTTGTCGCGGGTCATACTTGCCATAATCGAGCCGTACGGGATATTCACAACTGAATAAATCATACTTAATATTGTATAGCTGAGTGTGGCATAGACCATCTTCGCACCCATCGACCAAGTGGCAGCTGCCGGAAGCATCAGGAAGCAAGCGGCAATTGTGAGCGGAATACCACCCCAAAGAAGATAAGTGCGGTACTTGCCCAATTTAGGATTGCGGTTATCAATATACTTTCCTACTACAGGACTCCAGAAGCAGTCGATGAGACGGACGGTGAGAATCAAGCCGCTGACAAAAGCAGGATTAATTTTCAATACCGTAGTAAGGTAAAGCATTAAGTAACATGCTACTGTTTGAAAGATGAGGTTTTGAGCCAAGTCGCCTGAGCCAAAGCCAATGCGCTGAGCCCATGATAGTTTGTAGAACCCTTTTTGCTCTACTTCATTTTTTAATTCCATTACGTTTAGTTTAAGTTATTACTCGAAAAATCGCCGCAATTCACCGCCTTGGAAACCGCAAAATGCGACATTCCAAATGTAAATTTTTGTTTAATGTTTCCGTCACTTGTTTCGATTTTTTTTCGAAAAGGCACAAAAAACTTGCTTCTCGTCATTTTTTATAGTCCAAAATGTCAACCGAAAGGAAATCGGCATTATCTTGCACAAGAATTTTAAAACGAATGAATATGAAAAAGATTCTTATTGCAGCCGCATTGCTTTTGTCAGCAAATGTGGCAATGTGCCAACTGTTCGCAGTGGGTGTCAAAGGTGGCCTTAACTCCACAAAACTGAAAATGAAAGACGTTGCCGCCACCGCTATTAAAGATGCCCAAGGGCAGGAAACCAACAAAAGCCTCATGATGGAGGAAGCATCATCTGATTTGGGATTCCATGTCGGCGGATTCGCCCGCATCAATGCCTTGGTGATGTTCGTTCAACCTGAAATCTACTACACCAACATGAGTTCGCACATCAAAATCAACTACACTGAAAGTGAGGGCTCTAATGTGATTTCAAAAAGCGAGACTGCCGATGTGAAGAACCACCGCATTGACATTCCTGTGATTGTGGGCGCAAAATTCGGCCCCGCACGTTTGGGTTTAGGCCCTGTTGCATCGTTCAACCTGAAATCGGACACCAAAGTGTCTGACCAGATGAAAGACCAAATCGGCGCAGGCCTCGACAATGCCAAAAACACCGCTTCATTTGCCATGCAGGTTGGCGCAGGCCTCGACATCTTGAAGAAAGTCACTCTCGACCTCCGCTATGAGTTTGGTTTGAGCAAGTTGGGCGACGAAGTTTCTGCTGGTAACAACACCTTCAAAACCGACCAGCGTGCCAACTCATTCATTGCCAGCATCGGTTTTATGTTTTAACAGATAACACCAAAACAAAAAAGCCTGCCTCTCGGGGCGGGCTTTTTTTGTTGGTGCTATCTTCTGAAAAACCTACTAAATCTCTATCCTTTTCTGTAATTCTGCTCCCACTTCCAAGCCGAAAGCGTCATATCGTCGATTGAAAGTTGAGCGCGCCAGCCAAGTTCGTTGTTGGCGATGGTGGTATCGGCCCAAATCTGCTCAATGTCGCCCTCGCGGCGGCCAGCAATCTTGTAGTTGAGTTTCATGCCCGAAACCTTCTCAAACGACTTGATAACCTCAAGCACAGAATAGCCGTTACCAGTACCGATATTAAACACTTCAAAATCAGCCTTGTTCTTACCACCAATCATGCGGTCGATGGCGGCGATATGAGCCTTTGCCAAATCAACTACGTGGATGTAATCTCGGATGCAGCTGCCATCAGGAGTGTTGTAGTCATCGCCAAAGACGCTCAACTGCTGACGGATTCCGTAGGCCGTTTGCGTGATGAACGGCATAAGATTGTTTGGCACTCCGCGCGGCAGTTCGCCAATCAACCCAGATGGATGCGCACCGATTGGATTGAAATAGCGCAAAGCGATGCCGTGAAGGTTCCCGCCTTCCGACTTTATGGTATCACGTAAAATATTCTCGCACACCTGTTTAGTGTAGCCGTAGGGCGATTCGGCAGGCTTGATTGGCGCCGACTCATCGACAGGCAGTTTGTCGGGCTGGCCGTAAACCGTACACGACGACGAGAACACAATGTTCTGCACCCCGTGCCGCGACATCGACTCAAGCAGATTGATGAGCGATGTGAGATTGTTGCGGTAATACGTGAGCGGAATCTTCACTGACTCGCCCACCGCCTTCGATGCTGCGAAATGGATAACACCTTTTATATCAGGCTCTTTATCAAACAGCTCGTCAACTTTTGCAGCGTCCTTCAAATCGAACTCATAAAATGCCGGACGCACGCCAGTAATCTGTTCGATGCGGTCGACGATGAAACGCTCGGAATTCGACAGATTGTCCACAATCACAACCTGATAGCCCTGTCCTATCAACTCGCAAACTGTGTGCGAACCAATGTAGCCTGTACCGCCGGTAACCAATATTTTTGCTTTCATATTTTTGAGTGATTTAAGTTCTAAGTTTAGAAGTTTTAAGTTTAAAGTTTTGAGGTTAAGTAGTTTAGAGGTTTAGTTTTAAGGCAAAAGTGCTGATTTTCAATTTTCAATTATCAATTTTCAACTTTCAATTCTCCTCGCTCCCTCGCCAATCACAACCTCGTAAATCACAGGCTCATAGCCGTCGAGTGTTTTGTAACCAGCTTTTATAGCGCGTTCAAAATCAGCAACTTTAGTTTTCTCAACAAGTGAGATTGTGCAACCGCCAAAGCCGCCGCCCATCATTCGTGAGCCCAAAACACCAGGCACCTTCCTAGCAATCTCAACCAACTGGTCCAACTCCTTGCAACTAACTTCGTACTTGTGGCTCAACCCTTCGTGCGAGCCGTACATAAACTGCCCAAACGCCGCAAAATCGTTGTCGGCCAATGCTTTGCAGCCTGCAATCAGGCGGGCGTTTTCCTCAACAATATATGAGCATCGGCGATAAACAACATCGCCAAACTCCTGACAATGAGCGTCTAACATCTCCATTGTGGCATCACGCAACGAGCGCACACCGCTGTAGTATTTTTGCAGAATCCTCACTCCTGCCTCGCACTCCGCGCGCCGTTTGTTGTACTCCGACGACGCCAACTCGTGCTTCACGCCTGTGTTGACAAGCACCAACAAGTGATTGGTCGTATCGAGCGGAAAATACTGAAAATCAAGGCTTCGGCAATCCAAACGAACCACGTGGCCAGCCTTTCCGTGCATCGATGCAAACTGATCCATAATGCCGCAGTTGACGCCGGCATACTCATGCTCAGCCATTTGCGCAAACTTGGTCATCTCGAGCCGCGAGCAACCCAAACCAAACAAATCGTTGATGGCAAAGGCCATTCCAACCTCGATTGCCGCTGACGACGACATTCCCGCGCCCAATGGCACATTGCCGCCGAAAACGCAGTCGAAGGCCTGAACGCGCTTGCCCGCTTTGGCAAACTGAGCCACAACACCCAAAAGATAATTGGCCCAGGCAGTATCACTTTTTCTGATATTATCCTGCTCAGTTTCAAACTGTTCGTTCAAATCGAAAGCAAAGAAACGGAAGCGGCCAACGCTGTTCGGCTTCACGGCAAAGACAATCTGCTTGTCGACAGCTGCCGGAAGCACAAAACCCTCATTATAATCAGTGTGCTCGCCAATCAGGTTCACCCGTCCTGGCGCACAATACATCACCGGCTCAGCACCGAAAACCTCGCAAAATTTATTCTTAATCTGCTGTTCCACAGTATCTTAATCTTTAAACTTGTAATAGTATGCGCCTTTCCGCGACACCTTTGTGTCTTTCTCTGTGAGTTTTTCGAGCGCATCGAAGGCCATCACTTTGCGGCGGAAATTTCCTGGGTCGAAATCCTTGAAAAATATTGAGTTATAGATGTTCCGCAGTTGCAGAATGGTGAATTTTTCGGGCAGCAGTCCACGCCCAACCAGATTATGATTGGCATCGGTACGCAACTTCTCGAAAGCAGCCTCAAACATCTGTCCGTGGTCGAAAATCAGCGTGGGCAGCGACTTCACCGGCCACCACCGTGCTCCAAACTCCGACGAGAGTTTCATCCTCTCCTCATTGATGAAAACCAGCGCGTAAAAAACAATGCTGATTACACGTCCGCCGGGGTCGCGTTCGGGTTTTGAGAAGGTGGATACCTGCTGCAGATAGATGTCGTGCAGGCCAGTGATGTGCTGCAAAACACGTGTGGCTGCGTCTTCAGCTGACTCGTCGGCATTCACCCATCCGCCAATCAGCGACCAATTGCCCTTTTCAGGCTCCTTCTCGCGTTGGAAAAGAAGCAGTTTCAACTCGCCCTCGTGATAGCCGAATATGGCGCAATCGATTGATACCAAGTGCTTTTCTTGATTGATATACGATTCAAAAACCATTACTTTTATCTTTTGGATTTACAAAGATAATAAAAGTGTGGTTAACTTTTATTTACAAACAACAAAAAGATTCCTTTTGTTGCAATTTTGTTGCATAAAATGCAAAGCACCTACTTTGTCACCCTCTCAAGCCACTTAACCATGCCAAGCATCACGGCCATCGATATGAAGCAGACGGCGAAGAATACAGCCCAGCATTGCCAGATGTCTATCTTATTGTACATCAGCGGGCCAATCCACAGGAAGCCGTTGCCGACAGCTGTCGCGCCAAGCCACAATCCCTGACAAAGGCCAAGCAGGTTTTTAGGTGCCACCTTCGACACGAAACTCAAGCCTAACGGACTGATAAACAGCTCTGCCACAGTCATGAAGAAATAGTAGATGATTAGAACCATCGGACCTGATTTCAGACTTTCGGCGGTTGAAGCGTCGAGAGCGCGGAACTCAGTTGCCGACGGATAGCCGTGCTGGAAACAGAACACGCTCATAAACAGATAGGCTATTCCCGCAATTCCCATGCCGATGGCAATCTTCTTAGGAGTTGAGAAGCGGCGGCCCCACTGCGTGCCGAAAAGCCACATCATTGGGAAGGTGAGCACAATCACGAAGAACGGATTGACTGCCTGCCAAATCTCAGGCGGTATGGCCGATGTGATGACAAAATCGCGGGCAAAAAGCGACATCGAAGTGCCGTTCTGATGGAACGACCACCAGAAGAACACCGCAATCACCAGCACTGCAAACAGAGCATAGATGCGCTGACGGATTTCGGTTGCCATTGCGGCACGCTCCTCGGCAGTGTAATCGGAACTTTGCTGCGCTGTCTTGCGGGCAGGCGTCGGCAACTCTTTTTTAGTGGCAAGGAAGATGCCAAGTGATATCAGCATGGCAGCCACTGATGCCAGGAACGAATAGTGAACGCCTGTATTGAATACCGCCAGATAGTTTTGGCAGAAATCAGTCAAATTAGCTGGCACTGTGACGGTTACAAGTGCGATAAGGTCGTTCATCTTGGCAATGGCATCGGGAGCCATAGCCGCACCAGCCTCTATGTAATGATGGCAGAGAGCCGGAAGGTCGGCATTGTAGGCAAGACCGTTGTGGTTGAGCCACCAGCTGCGCAAAACAGGAGCAACAAACGGCGCAATCAGGCCACCAACATTGATGAACATATAGAAAATCTGGAAGCCCGGGTCGCGGCGGGTTTTGGCAGCGGCAAGCGCTTCCTCGCCCTGCTTGGCGGCTTCGGCCTCAAAATTATCGTACATCTGCCCTACAATGGCCTGCAGGTTGCCCTTGAACAAGCCGTTGCCGAAAGCAATCAGGAAAAGAGCCACGCATGTGAGCGGTAAAAGCCAGCCGATGTTGCCAGATGTTGCCAGAATGGGTATCGACAGAATGACATAGCCAGCAGCCATCACTATCAAGCCCGACTGTATTGTGGCTTTGTAGTTTTGAGTGCGGTCGGCAATGATGCCACCAACCAGGCTCAAAATGTAAATTCCCATGTAAAACACTGAATATATGGCTGTTGCCTTCTCTTCGGGCAAACCGAATTTTGAACACAGGAACAGCACCAGAACGGCATTCATAATATAGTAGCCAAAACGCTCGCCCATATTACTCAAGGCTGCCGCCAAAAGCCCTTTAGGATGATTTTTGAACATTTTTTTTAGCGATTATCGATTTCGGGCAAATATAACAGAATTTAGAATTCAGAATTCAGAATACAGAAGTTAGGATTTAGACAAATGATTAGTGTTTAGTGTTTAATGTTTAATGGTTAGTGTTTAGTGATTAATAATGAGTTACTTACCTTTTTCATTTACCATTTATCATTTATCATTAATCATTTATCACTCATCATTTATCACTCTCCCGACACCTATTGCCATATTCTAAATAGAATTATCTTTGCCTCACAAAAAAACACCGATGAGCAGAATTGCAGTTGTCATTTTGAATTGGAACGGACGGGCGTTTCTCGAGAAATTCCTGCCTTCGGTCACTACATTGTCGGCCGGTGCCGACGTATGGGTTGCCGACAACGGTTCGACCGACGACAGCATTGAACTGATTCACAAACAGTTCCCGACCGTCAAAGTGCTGCAATTCGACAAGAACTACGGCTTTACGGGCGGCTACAACAAAGCGCTCGAACAGATTGAGGCTGAATACTTTGTGCTTCTGAACTCCGACATCGAGGTTACCAAGGGCTGGCTCAATCCGCTTGCCGAATATATGGACGCCAACCCCGATGTGGCGGCCTGCGCACCCAAACTTCTCTCCTACGACCAACGGACTGATTTTGAGTATGCCGGAGCCTCGGGCGGATTCATCGACAAATATGGCTATCCGTTCTGCCGCGGCCGCATTTTGGGCACCATTGAGCGCGACAACGGCCAGTACGACGACATCCGCGATGTCTTCTGGGCCTCGGGCGCATGCCTGTTCATCCGCAGCAAGCTCTACGCCGAAGCGGGCGGCCTTGACGACGATTTTTTTGCCCACATGGAGGAGATTGACATCTGCTGGCGGCTGAAAAACATGGGTTACCGCATTGCCATTGTGCCTCAATCAGTTGTGTACCACGTTGGCGGCGGCACTCTGCCCAACAACAATCCCAAAAAGTTGTTTTTGAACTACCGCAACAATCTTTTTCTGCTCTATAAGAACCTGCCCGACAAGGGTTTCCACCGCACAATGTTCGTGAGGATGATTCTTGACGGCATTTCGATGGGATTGTATCTCGCCCACCTGAAATTCGGTTTCCTGATGGCTGTTCCGCGGGCTCATATCGCATTCTATCAGAATCGCGGCAAGATGAAGGCCAAACGCCGCCAACTGCAAGCCATCCGCAAGACCGACCAGCACCAGGAGTGCTACAACGGCAGCATTGTTACGAGTTATTACCTGAGAGGCAGGAAAGTGTTCAGCCAGCTGAAGCAATAGTTTTTATCACTCCTGCAACAAAAAAAAGCACCACCCTTTAGGTTTTGCCCTTTCGGATGGTGCTGTTTTTATTGTTGTTGCCGTTAGTAAAGTATCCGCTAATTTTTAACGGTGAAATACCCCCTATTAGTTTCGCCACCGTTAATGCGGGCATAGGTGGCATCGATACAATCATCTCTGTAGCTTGGCAATTTCTCGCTATTCAAGAACATTTCTACCGATGATTTTAAAACACTCGTTTTCCAATTAGCTCCAGCTGCCGCGTAAATGGTTGTGAGTTCCGTACAAGCAGCGAACATACGATCCATATATTCAACCTTACCCGTGTTGAAGCTGCTGACATCTATCGTAGTGAGTTTATAGCAAGCCACGAACATGTTGTCCATACGCGTAACATTATTGGTGATGAAATTGGTAATATTCAGAGATATGAGTTCAGGACAATTCCAAAACATGGCGGACATATTGGTAACACTACTTGTGTTGAACCCGCGCAAGTCGGCAGATATGAGATTGTTCAAGCCTGCGAACATATTCTCACAATCGTCGCCTGACAAAACAATATTCGCTCCTTCAGGTACCACAAAACTGAACTGTGCATTGCTGTTACTCATGATGGCGCCAATGATTCCACTGGGAGAAGATGTTCCAACTTTGCCTAACTCCCCTGCTGTTCCTTTGTAAATAACCACTTTAGTGCTGCCAGAGGCGTTTGTGATGGCCTCAATGGTTGTTGCATAATCGTAGTATAAAACATCACCAACCTTGGCATAATACGGAATGACTGTGAAGTAGCCCTTCTGGCCCTCTTTATCGATGCGGGCGTAGGTGGCGTCGATATAGCTACTGTTGTATTTGGTGCCGTTGCCGCCTTCCAATGCGGTGCAACCGTTGAACATATTATTGGAACTGCCAACACCCGACCAATCGGCTCCGCTTGCCGCATAAATGGTGGTGAGTTCTGGGCAGTTTTGGAACATACAAGTCATCTGGGGGTCTTTGCTTGTGTTGAAACTGCTCAAATCGAGCGTTGTGAGTGATTCGCAATTCTCAAACATGGCAGCAATATCACTGCAATTACTTGTGTTGAAGTTGCTCAAATCGAGTGTTGTAAGCGATTCGCAATTACCAAACATATCGAGCATATTGGTGACATTCGCGGTGTTGAAACCGCTCACATCGAGCATGGTGAGTGCCGAGCATCTGTAGAACATATAGCTCATATTGGTGACTCCGCTTGTGTTGAACCCTCGCAAATCGGCCGATACAAGGTTACTGCATTCGCTGAACATATTTGAGCAATCGCTGTCAAGCGCAATATTCGCTCCCTCAGGCACCACAAGAGTTACTCCAATTTGGCTTTGTATGTGTTTGACTGCATAGATGATGGTATTCGGCTCATCTGCCTTGCCTAATTCGTCAGCTTTTACCGCATCGTAGAGTTCTATCGTAACATCTTCAGAAACCTGACTGATGGCTGAAATGGTCGATTGCAAATCGGAATAGAACGTGCCGCCCACTTTGGCGTAGATTTTCTTCCACTTCGCATAGAGCGTCACGTCACCAGTTACAGCCGCTTTAAAGTTGTAAGGTGTTTCGCATTCCTCATCGCTGTACCAACCCTCAAAGATGTAGCCGGCACGTGTTGGAATAGCGGGGACGGTTATATAGTAACCCTTCAAAACATAGTACCTTTCAGGGTTTGTACCATTGTTGATGGTTACTTGGCATGTTTCGTTTGAAACCACCGTGCGAACTACGCGGAGACCCAAGTCGTGTTTAAGTTCATACGGTTCATCGGTGGCTCTTGTATTGACATTACACCATTTATGTACAGTGCTTTGATGGTCTCCCCAACAGTCCCAGGAACCACCGCGAGTGTGGCGTTCATGTGTTGAACTTTGCAAATCTGAATCCCAACACCACTCCCATACGTTACCGCTCATGTCGTAAAGAACAAGATTATTAGGAGCCTTTGTCTTAACTTCGTGCGTTTTGCCATTTGTATCACCACCATTATCACCGCTATTACCCTTATACCAAGCAACATCTCCTATTTCATCGCTGCCGCTGTAACTAGTTTGTTCGTTATTGGAAAGATTACCGCCACGAGCCAGATACTCCCACTCGGCCTCGGTGGGCAGACGGTAGCCGTTCTTGGTGAAATCGCAGGTTACGGCTTTCCAAACGTCATCGTCGTTATTCCGTGGTATATCATTATAATTAAGGTCTCCCCAATTTTCATTGGACATCCCATCAACCGTATAAACAGGATTGAGGTCTTCGTCCAAGCTGCGTTTGTTGCAGTAGGCAATGGCTGCGTACCATGTGACACGATATGCTGGATTGTTATCGCCGATGCCATGAACTCCATTATCTGCTTCGTCGTCCTTTTTATCCATTTCATCCATTTCCGCCTGCGATATGCCCATAACAGTTTCCCATTCGCGCTGCGTAACCTCATGGTCGCAAACAAGCATATTCTGAATTGGGAACTCGCTGCCAGCGGTAAAGACTACAGATGTGGCAACAGTTTCCGTGCCGTCGAAATAAGTTCCCGGCACCTCAATGAAATCGCTCAGCCATTTGGCGTAGAGTGTTGTGTCGGATGTAACAAAAGAACCTCCCTCGAACGGTTTTGTAAGCTCGCTGTCGGTGTACCAGCCGCCGAAGTTGAGCGCGTCCTTTACTGGCTTAACATCCAGCCGGTAGCCGTTCCAAACCGTCATAGGCGCAATGGCCGAGCCGCCGTTGGTGTTGAAGGTTATGATGCAGGTATCGGTGTTCGATGCCGTGCGCACTACGCGGAAGCCAATATCCTGATTAATGTATTCGGGGACGTTGCCGTGCAGGAAAGCAACCTGGCTGAAATTAGAATTCAAACTCCAACAACCGCCACGTCCGGCGCGTTTCGAACCCGACAATACGCCGGTGGCTGCGGTGTTGTTGTCAACCGAGGTTGAATACCAGTCCCAAACCCACTCCCAAATGTTGCCGCTCATATCGTACAGACCGAGTGTGTTTGGTTCCTTCTGCTTCACCTCGTGGGTTATAGAATTGCTGTTCTCGCTGTACCAGCCCACAACATCGAGCGAGGTGCTGCCGCTGTATGCCGTTTGTGTGCCGGTTAGGTTTCCGTTGCGGGCCAGATACTCCCACTCAGCCTCGGTGGGCAGACGGTAGCCGTTTGCGTTGAAGTCGCACTCGGCGGCATTCCAATCTGGGTCGTTCTCTGTTGGCACTGAGCCCCAGTTTGCGGGGGTGGTGCTGCCTTTTATGGTGTAGCACGGCGTTAGATTCTCGGCCATGCTGAGTTTGTTGCAGTAGGCAATTGCAGTGTACCAGTTCACATTATCAACCGGGCGGCGACTCTGCACTTCGTCTGTTGCGGGGTCGGTTGTAAAGTGGCTTGGGTTCGAGCCCTGGCCCATCACAGCCTCATACTCAGCCTGAGTAACCTCGTGGTCGCAAGCGTAGAGGTCCTGGATGGCCAACCGGCGTCCTTCGATGAAGATGTGAGAGGTGTCAACTCGCTGCGAGCCGTCGTAATAAGTACCCTGAACAGGCACAAAATCGGCCTTGAGCAGCTTGCCGTCGGGCGAGATGCTCCAACGGATTGTTTCGGTTCCATTGATTTGCGGAGTAATTGCAAACTTGGTGCGCTGTGAGGCAACAAGAGCCGCGTCACCGCTAAGAACAGACTGGTTGGTGGCGTATGTCAGCGGTGTGATGGTTGCCACCAATGCGCTATCGAGCGGGGCAGTAATGTTGATAATTCTATCAGAGTTCAGATGAACATCATTGTTGGAAGCAATATTGGCGGAATCGCTGATATTAAATACTCCATTATCAATCACGCAAACTGCGCTACCATATCTATTTCCACCCGATTCAATTGTGTTGCCGCTTATTGTACCGCCCGACATATTGAATATGCTACTATCGCAAACTACAACTGCGCCTCTGCCAATTTTATTTTGCCCAGCCCACGTTTTGTTACCGATGATTTTTCCTCCGCTCATATTCAAAACCGTTTTGATATCAAGCAACAATGCACTGCCTACGGCATCATACGATGAGTTATTGTATCCTATGACGCCATCCGATATTTCACCGCCACATATATCGATGCGAGATGCAACAGAGAAAATGTTCCCCCCCATGTGTCCGGATTTGTTCCCTGAGATTTTTCCATCTCTCATTGTAAATATTGCACATTGCAAACGGATACCACCACGGCCATTAACAGTTGTAGCGTTAAAACTATTACCGCTATCATTGCCATGATAGTTATTTGAAATTTCGCCTCCGTTCAACAACATCATTCCATAGTTCACATACACACCTGCACCACCATCATCTCCTGAAGAATGTACTACAACAACATTATTGTCCGAAATGTCGGCCAATTTGTTAATTGTGAGTTTACCTCTTATAGTATCATTTGAAATAACCTTTCCATCAACATACACACCACCTCCTTTTTCTTGGGCAATGTTTCCTGCCACTTTGGCTCCGTTGTCCAATGTGACATCACTGCCAGCGGAGCAATAGATACCTCCGCCATTCGTTGCATTTCCACCAGTGATTGTCAGGTTCTTAACCGTTACTGGAACCGTTGTGTTGATGGTAAGCACCGTGCCCGAGTTGTTGCCATCAAGCTTATCTGTGGTGTTCAAACCACCAAGTGTGATGCTCTTTGCCTTGCCGTTGAATTCCTCGCTAAGCGTCTGAGAGCCAGTGAGTGTGCCGTTTACATAGATGGTGTAGTTGGTATTATTGACATCGTTCATTTTTGAAGCCGCTGCCGAGATTGTTGCCAACGGAGAGTTAACTGACGATCCTGTGTTGGTGTCGTCGCCGTTCTCACCAACAAAGATGCAGGTTGTGGGCCCGTCATTTACTGTACGGACAATGCGGAAGCCGTCATTACTGCCCACATAACCAGGTGCACCGCCATCACTATGTGCAACCGTACTAACTGTATAATAAACGTAGATTGGATCATTATTATAACTATATCCCCATTCTCCACCTCGGAGGACACGGACTCCATAAGAATATGATTCTGGGTGCCACAAATCCCAGCACCACTCTGCCACATTACCTGTCATATCATATATACCAAGCGAATTTGGAGCCTTTTTCTTAACCTCATGGGTCTTATTATCGCTGTTACCCTCGTACCACGCAACATCTCCGATCGTATTGCTTCCACTGTACGTTGTCTGCGTACCTGCCAGACCATTGCCACCTCGCGCGATATATTCCCACTCAGCTTCGGTCGGCAAGCGATAGCCGTTAGCATTGAAATCACATACAATAGTTAAATTATCAGCAGAAAGTAATGCGTTAGCACTAGTGTCTCCATTTACAGAATAGCAAGGTGTCAGATGATCTATAATACTCTTCGTATTGCAGTATGCAAGTGCATCCTGCCACTTCACCATCTCTACAGGTCGATTCTCTTGCACTTCGCCATCGGCGGGGTTGTCTTTGAAATGGCTCGGGTTTATACCCATAACAGCTTGATATTCAGCCTGCGTAACCTCATGATCACACACATATAGGTTAGGTATAGTAACATCGCGTCCAGCGACGAACACCACCGATTCTACATCGTCAATTGCTCCGCTTATTGTCGCGCCTTTTACAGCAACCATACCTTGTATCAGATGGTCGGCTGTAAGCACGAAATCGGCCTCGGCAATTTGAGTTCCATTATAGTTGAGCGCCGCATGGAGGATAGATTGCTGTCCGTCAGTAAAATTCATACCATTCGGAATAGTGAGGTTTGCAGAAGTGGATTCTGCCAAAGTGGCGGTGCCATTAATGGATTTAAGCGAGAGATTCCAACCGAGCTGCTCTGAATCAGGCGAGTAAGCACCACCATTGTTGGTCTTAAACGCAGCGTCAACGCTGAGAGTTGAACCTCTCCAGAATGTTGTGGTTGAGCTCGAGAGCTGTGCATTGAACCAGACAGCGTAGTAAGTCAGATCGTTGTCTGGCATTGTTGTGGCCACGGTTTCTGCTGTGGTGGCATTAGCTGTTGTTGCCCAACCTGCAAAGGCGTAGCCTGCACGTGTGGGAGCATCGGGCGGGGTAATTTGAGTACCGTAGTCAACCTCTGGGCCATTGGTGTAGTCGCCGCTCAAAGCGTTGCCGCCGTTGGCATCCCAAGTGAGATTGTGATGGTTGACTTCCCAAACAGCATAAAGCACCATAGGTTTATCCACAGTAATTGAAGCAGCATCGGTGTATGTGGCATCTGTGCTGGTTGCATCTTCCGACCACCCTTTGAATGTGTATCCTTCGAGAGTGAAACCGTTTGCTGTCAGCGCTTGTTGCTCACCATGAGTGAACGATTCGGCATTCATTGAGCCTGCTGCCGAGGCGTTGTTCGCGTTGAAGGTTACGCTATATTGGTTGACAGTCCACTGTGCAGTAAGTTCCAGCGAGCCTACTCTAGTGTGAGCATTCCAACCAGTAATGGCGTTTCCTGCGGCATCAACCCAACCTACGAATGTGTGGCTTGCGCAGGCGATGTTTTGGCTCGTTGGCAGAGTAACTGTTTCGGTTTCATAGTTGTAGCTGACAGTCGGATTGCAACCGCTGGCCCAAGATGCATTATTGTCAAGAATGTAGCTAATATCGTAGTTTTCAATCTTCCACTTTGCTGTGTACGAGCGGTTTCCTGTCGAGCCTTTGGTGATTATAACATTCTTGGTTGGCCCTGTTAAGCCTGTTCCCTCCCAACCTTCAAATTCGTAGCCTATGCGCGATGGCTCGGCAAGCGTAATATCCTTGCTTTCAATTGTATATTCAGCCTGATTGGTAACACCTTCGGCAAGTGCGCCGCCGTTGTAATCGAATTCGATTTTGTATTTTTCAATCTCCCACTTTGCCGTAATAGTTATGTCCATTGCTGGGATGGTGGTCAAAGTGTCGCTCCAGCCTTTGAAGCTATAACCTGCCTTGGTAGGTTCATTTTTCAGCATATCGAAGGCTGTGTTGTAATCCTGCTCAATGGCCGCAATTTCTGTCCCGCCGTCGGTGTCGAATGTCACCTTGTACTTGTTAATCTCCCACTTAGCCGTAATGGTAGTGTCCTTTGCCGGAATGGTGGTCAAAGTGTCGCTCCAGCCTTTGAAAGTGTAGCCAGTCTTGACAGGTTCTTCTTTCGGCATATCAAAGGTTGTGTTATAATCCTGTTTGACAGTCGTATAAACAACGTTTGTGTCTGATTTAAAGGTGATTGTGTATTGGTTGATACTCCACGAGCCTGTGACGGTCACGTTATTCTTTGGCATTGTTTCGGGAATCGCACTCCAGCCGCTGAAGGTGTAGCCTTCTTTTACCAAACTATCACGCAAGGTGAGCGGTGCGCCGTATTCAACAGTTTCAACATCGCCAAATATCTCACCGTCAACCTTATACGTCAATGCGTAGGTATTGATGGCGAAGTTGGCCGTAAGTTCCAGATTTTCAGTTACAATCAGCTTGCGCGGATTGTCGTCGATGTTGTCGCTCCAGTTCACAAAGTGATAACCGGCAGCGGTGTCGGCTGTGGCGGAAATCTCTATTTCGGTGCCGTACGGGTACACGCCCTCTCCTGCCACCGTGCCGTTTTTGGCTTGCAGCTTAATGTTGAACGAGTCGATAGCAAACACAGCCTCGAACGTGGTGTCGCTCTTTATGGTGAATTGGCGCAGTTTGGCGGTGTCGCCATCACTCCAACCCATAAAGTGATGATTTTCAAATGGTATGGCCTTCAAAGTAATTTTTGAGCCATGGTTGAAGGTGGTGTCGGCGTTCCATGGGCCGCTGATTTCAACCTTGCCGTTTTTCGCTTTCGCTATTATATTATAGGTGTTGATTTTGAAAATTGCCGATGCAAAGGCGGTGTCGTGCAGAATCAGCGCCGTGCGCGGATTAGCCTGACGGCCGTCGGTCCATTTCGTAAAGTGGTAACCCTCAACGGGTTGCGGCACAAGATCAACTTTCTCTCCGTAAACTTTCGGACCGTTTACAACCACTGTTCCAAGGCTGTCAACCTCTGCTTTCACATCAACAAGGCACTCAACAGGAGCGCTCGCGTTGACATATGCCTCAACATTCACATAGCGGTTTGCAGTATCGCCTGCCGCCATCAGTCCGAAGCAGATTTTCAGGTTGTTGACTTGCTTGAGCGGCCATACAATCAGTTTGGCATCGGCTGTCGATGCTTTTGCCAAAATCACTGCTGCAGCTGCTGCTTGGTGTTGCTGGATGGGATTGCCGTTGGCATCGAACAGAATCACGTTATTTCCTTCTGCATCAATATTTTGATTCTGTGCAAAGAGTCCGTTGCCGTAAATCTTCAGCAGTGCGTAGCCTTTGGCAGCCTGCAATCCTGGAGCTGTGTCGGCGCACACAATGGTATCAATCCTCTCCACAACAGCCATATAGATAGGCAGAACATCCTCAACTGTGTCAGCGTCAACCGTTTGCGCCACATCACCCAAAACCACAAGGTCGTTCATAACTTCCACGTTGCCGTTGTTTGTGGTCAGCAGAGTGGAGTCGTTGTGATTGAGCAGCTGAAGGTCATCGGTGAAAATTTTTGTGCTGTCGGAGGTAATGGACATCATACTCTTATCCGACTCCTTGTCCTGCATACCCAGATTTTTGGCTGTAATCGTTGTTTTGTCGCCGGTGATTCGCATCAGGTCGGACTCACCGTCCTTGGCGGCTTTCCGTCCGCTTACCGCGAAGCCCGTTGGCATTACCTTGCCGTCGACATCCTCAATATATATGTGGGTGCCCTCTGCGTTGTCAACTTTCAAGATGGTGTTCGGAGTGCCGTCTTTTGCAGCCTTGCGACCGCTAACTGCGAAGCCAGTCTGCATGGCTTTAGCCGCCTCATAATCAACATATATGACTGTGCCGTCAGCGTCAATCACCATATATTTATCCTGATTGCTGTCAGAATTGCCGTCTTTGGCTGCTCCTCTGCGCCCCGACACTGCAAAACCTGTCTTAATAGCCTTATCGTTTTCTGCATCGATATAGATTTGTGTGCCGAAGTTGTTCACCTCAAACAATTTGATTTCCTTGCCTTTGGCTCCACCTCTGCGGCCTGAAACGGCAAAGCCTGTTGGCATGGCTTTCCCATCTGCGCCAACATACACTTTGGTGCCGTCGGCATTGATTTCCATGTATTTTGCAGCATCCTTAGCTCCGCCTCTGCGGCCTGATACGGCAAATCCCGTGCGGACAGCCTTGGTTGAATCGTCTTCGTTGTCGATATAGACGTGAGTGCCGTCAGTATTGATTTCCAGATATTTGTCCGTATCCTTAGCTCCACCTCTGCGGCCCGAAACGGCAAAGCCTGTGCGGACTGCTTTGGTAGCATCCTCATCAATGTAAACCTGCGTGCCGGTTGAGCCGACTGTAAACAAGTCGGAGCCGTCTTTTGCAGCCTTACGGCCTGAAACGGCAAAGCCTGTCTGCATCGCCTTGCCACCTGCAGTATCTTCCTCGTTAACAAAAACTTGCGTTCCCTGTGCGTTCACCGCAAAAATATTGGCCTCCTCGCCATTTTTGGCTGCCTTGCGGCCAGAAACTGCAAAGCCCGTGCTGATGGCTTTTGTAATTGTGCTGTCAGAATCGTCAACAAACACGCGAACACCGTCAGGATAAACGGCGAACACTACGTTGCCATCCTTGTCCTTGACCTCAAACAGAGCGTTGCTGTCCGATTTGGGGTCGCCTGCCTGAATGGTAGTCACCTTACCGGCTGCTGGCGCGTACATTGCGTACGGTGCGGGCTGCAACTGTATGGTTCCCAAGTCAATATAATTGGTGCCGCCATTGGGGTCGGCCTCTATCTTCATCATAACCTGCATTGTGCTCCATGGCACATCGGCAAACGAGCCGCTGACTTTCTGGCCCTTGCCCACCTCAACCTGCACGTTGCCGTACTGGTTGGTTGTCGGTTTTTGCGTCTCGCAATAAACAACTTTCCCATCGTAGATGAGACTGAACTGCATTGCAATCTCCTTGTTGCTGACCAATTCGCCTTTAGCGGTGCGGATAACTGCCTGATAGGCAAAACTGTTTTGGGCTTCAACATTTGCAACCATTGCCACAACCAGACTAACGGCCGCAACCATTTTCTTTAAAAATGATTTCATTATCAAATAGTTAATTAAAAAACTCAAAGTTGTTTGTTCCGAAAAATGGTCTTCCGCCAAACTCATGGTATTTGTTTAAAGAAAGGCCAACTCGCGAAAATAAAAAATATTTCGCTCATTATCAACATAACACCATGAATTTCACACAAAAAAAACGGCCGCCTCCAATCGGAAACGGCCGCTTTTTATCGGTTTGACTATCGATTATTTCTGCTGAGCTGCGTCGAGCTGAGCCTTGATGGTTTCATATTTCTCGTTGTAGTCAGGATGCTTAACACGCAGTTTGTAGTAGCACTCTTTCAGAGCCTGCATTGTGTAAGTATCTGTCGGGGTGATGCTGTGGCATTTCTCAAAATAAGGAATGGCCTTGTTCATCTGCTCCAAAGCGGCATCAATGGCAGCATCATACTCTTTCTGTTTGTTGGCTGGAATGTCGTTGGCAGCCTTAACCATCTCAATTGACTTGTTATAAACTTGAACGCCAAGATTCAGCCAAGAGTCGAAGTGGTCAGGGTTGATTTCAAGAGCCTTCTCGTATGAAGCTTTTGCCTCGTCCTGCTTGCCAATCTGGTCAAGTAAAGCACCTTGAGCAAAGTAGAACGATACGTTGTTCGGTTCTTTCTTGATGGCTTGATCCAAATACTCAAGAGCCAAATCCGACTGTTTGTTCTGCATGTAGTGGTTGATGAGTTCAACAATCAACGGAGTGCAATCATCGGGGTAAGCTTTCATACCACGCTCAAGAGTTGCCATATAAGTTGCTGTATCGCCTTGATTCTTATAGGTAAGAGCCAACAGACCAAATACTTGTGAACCACCATAAGGGATTTCGATGCAACGGTTGTAGTATTTGCGAGCCTTGTCGTAGTTCTTCATCTGATCAGCAAGGAAACCTGCATTGTAAACACTTGTAGAGTCAATCTTGCCCGGAGATGTGATGCTGTCGATTGTAAGCGATTGCTCAAAGCAGTCCAGCGCATTTGCAAGGTCCTTCTTGTCGTTGAACTCGTAAGCTGCGTTGGCAACAGTGAACGACATCAGCGAAAGCTGAGTGTTGATTTGCTTGCGGAAAGTGCCTTTGGCGTCGAGCGACATGGCTTTCATGTACGAATCGAGTGCGATACGGGTCGGAGTCTCCGACAATGCTTTCATATCAGGATTCTTCGATTCGGCGATAGCTTTGTAAACATCACCGCGAACCACCCATGTTTTCGGCTGGTCTTTTGTTTTCTCATGAAGAATGGCCTCTTCGATTGCCTCTTTTGCCTTATCCAGCTGTCCGTACTTGATATTGCTTGAAGCACTTGTAACTTTGGCTCCCTGTGCCATTGCAGAAGCACTGAAGGCAACCATTGTAATCATTAATCCAAAACGTTTCATATTATATGTTTTTGTTAGTTCAATGCTACAAATATAGTCCTTACTTTGATAGATGGAACATATTATTTGCCAAAAATCCAATATTATCCATAAAAAAACGGGTAAGTTGCCCTACCCGTTCTCTTTTTATATGCTTTTCGCGATGTTATTCGTCGGCTTGACCGTCAGTCTGAGACTCTACTTGACTGCCAGCCTCACCCTCTGGTGCGACCTCCTCCTCATCCTGGTGAGGAACAACCTCAACGGCTGCAATAGCGTCGTTGGCGCGCAGCTTGATGAGTTTCACGCCTTGTGTGGCGCGGCCCATCACGCGCAGTTCAGCCACCGTCTGGCGGATGGTGAGTCCGTTCTTGGTGATAATCATCAGGTCCTCATCGTCAACCACACCCATGATGGCTACCATGTCGCCAGTCTTGTCGGTGATATTGAGCGTCTTAACACCCTTGGCGCCACGTTTGGTGATGCGGTAGTCGTCAAGGTCGGAACGTTTGCCGAAGCCGTTTTCTGAAACAACCAGAATGTCTTGCTTCTCCTCGCCAACATTCACAACACCAACCACCTCGTCGCCGTTTTCGAGCGTAACGCCCTTGACGCCTGTAGCTGTGCGGCCCATCGGACGGACATCCTGCTCGTTGAAGCGAACTGCCTTGCCACTCTTCACACCAAGAATAATCTCGTTCTTGCCATCGGTGAGCGCGGCTGCCAGCAGTTGGTCGTCCTCGCGGATGTTGATGGCGTTCACGCCGTTCTGGCGCGGACGCGAATAAGCTTCCAGATTGGTTTTCTTCACAATGCCCTGTTTCGATATGAGCATGATGAAATGGTTCTGAATGTATTCAGCATCAGTGAGCGTCTTCACATTAATATATGCCATCACACGATCGTTCGGGTCGATTTGCAGAAGGTTCTGAATGGCGCGGCCTTTCGATGTGCGTGTGCCTTCGGGAATCTCGTAGACCTTGAGCCAGAAGCAGCGGCCCATCTGTGTGAAGAAGAGCATTGTGCTGTGCATGTTGGCATTGTACATGTGCTCGATGAAGTCCTCGTCGCGGGTGTTGCTGCCCTTTGAGCCGATACCGCCACGGCCCTGAGTCTTGAACTCGCTCAAAGCCGTGCGTTTGATGTAGCCCAGATGCGATATGGTGATAATCACATCCTCATCGGCATAGAAATCCTCAGGATTGAACTCGCCCTCGTCAGGCACAATCTCAGTGCGGCGTGCGTCGCCGTATTTCTGCTTCATCTCGATGAGTTCGTCCTTAATGAGTTGCATACGCAGCTCGCGGCTCTCCAACAAGGCTTTCAAGTGCTCGATGAGTTTGCAGACGCTCTCGTACTCAGCGCGGAGTTTATCTTGCTCCAGTCCGGTGAGTTGGCGCAGACGCATCTCGACAATGGCACGAGCCTGAATGTCAGTCAGTGCAAAGCGGTCCATCAAAGCCTGACGTGCGTCGTCAGGGTTCTTTGATGCACGGATGATGGCAATCACCTCATCGATATTGTCGCTTGCAATTATCAGTCCTTCAAGTATATGAGCGCGTTCCTCAGCTTTGCGCAACTCAAATTGAGTGCGACGGGTAACCACATCGTGACGGTGCTCGATGAATTTATCAAGTAAGTCTTTGAGTGTGAGCGTATAAGGACGCCCGTCAACCAGTGCCACGTTGTTCACGCTGAACGACGACTGCAACTCGGTGAATTTGTATAACTTGTTGAGTACCACCGACGGAACAACATCCTTGCGCAAGTCGTAAACAATGCGCATACCCTCGCGGTCCGACTCGTCATTCAAATTGGTGATACCGTCAATCTTGCCTTCCTTAACCAAATCGGCCGTGTGCTTAATCATTTCGGCCTTGTTCACGTTGTACGGAATCTCAGTAATCACAATGCGCGATTTGCCGTGCTCTGAGTTCTCGATTTCCACCTTTCCGCGCAGAACAATGCGGCCGCGGCCAGTCTCGTAAGCGTCGCGGATTCCCTGATAGCCGTAGATGATACCGCCTGTCGGGAAATCGGGACCTTTAATATAATGCAGCAGTTCGTCAACAGTGATGTCGGGGTTGTCGATGGTGGCGCAGAGGCCGTCAACAACTTCGCTGAGATTGTGAGTCGGCATGTTGGTGGCCATACCCACAGCAATACCCGAAGCGCCGTTCACCAGCAGGTTCGGGATTTTGGTCGGCATGACTTTCGGCTCGGGAATAGTCTCGTCGAAGTTCATTTGCATGTCCACCGTCTCTTTGTCGATGTCGGCAATAATCTCCTCGGCGAGTTTCGTCATACGAGCCTCAGTGTAACGCATTGCAGCTGGGTTGTCACCGTCAATTGAGCCGAAGTTGCCCTGACCGTCAACCAGCGGATAGCGCATTGCCCAGTCCTGAGCCATACGCACCAGTGTGCCGTAGATTGATGAGTCGCCGTGCGGGTGGAACTTACCCATCACCTCACCCACAATTCTGGCAGATTTTTTATATGGTGCACTCGATGTGTTGCCGAGTCCGTTCATGCCGAAGAGCACCCTACGGTGTACAGGTTTGAGTCCGTCGCGCACGTCGGGAAGGGCGCGTGCCACAATCACCGACATTGAATAATCAATATACGAAGACTTCATCTCCTCCTCGATATTGATTTTAATAATTCTTTGTCCGTCAATCATTTATATTAAATCTTTTGATAATTTTGTCTAATTTTTCAAGTCCCTAAAAGTACAATTTTCAAGCCAACCAACCGCCTTAAACGCGCTCCAAAAACGATGTTTTATCAACAGAAAAACGGAGCGATTGTTGATAATTGAAAGGCGATTTTAATGGAACACAGATGACGCAGATTGAACTGATTTACGCAAGTT
This sequence comes from Salinivirgaceae bacterium, assembly GCA_017645945.1. Taxonomy (GTDB): domain Bacteria; phylum Bacteroidota; class Bacteroidia; order Bacteroidales; family SZUA-534; genus RUG13583. Next base: position 138,313 of record JAGCNL010000016.1, on the reverse strand, counting down.
TTTTTCACTGACAGGCAATGAGAAGAACCTTCGGTTTATTCGTTCGTACACAAGTAACCTGCTTATTTATATCGTTAATAATTAACGCCTTCTAATGAAATATTAGTGAGCGTTTGTTTGATTTCGTCGTCTGTTGGTGGATTGGGAATCATATAATCAACAGATTCTGTATAATCGATGTCATCAAAAAAGCAGAGTTGGGCTCGGAACATTTTTTCTGAATATAATTCGCCGAAAATTTGGGTGGCACAAGTTGTAATATCGGCTATTGTGAAATGGTTGTGCAACAAGAAGTAAAGGTCAACATAATCTTTCCATTTTGAACGGCGTCCCAATGCGTAGGCCTTCATAGCCGCAAGTTGAATTAATGGCGGCAAACGGAAAGTTTTGTCGAACTTAACTATTGGCTCAATCGGAAAAGGATATTGAAAAAAAGTAACCTTCACATCGTTGATTATCAAATTCATTTGTTCGGCAACACGGCGTGTTACAATGTGGCTGAAATTAGAAGCATCAAGTTTGTCGAGATTTCGTTTATGATTGATGGTTGAAGGCTTGAACAAATCAAAATCGATTGACCGACGGTGACCAATGTGTAGAGCAATGGCTGTGCCGCCAACCAGATAGTATTCACGCTGAAATTGAGCCATCAGCGGAAGCAATTGTATTTGTTTGTCATTCAGTATCTCTCTATGCATATTTTTTCAGAACCAGTGAGAAGAAATGATAAATCTCGGGATAGTAGTTGCTCTTTTGACGACCTTGAGCGGAAAAGAAAACATTGGCAACTCGTTTACCGCCCAAAGTGTCAACAAGTTCGCGAAAATCGTCAAGAGTGCCATCGTTAAGGATGCGTTCAACAAGTAGTGCATCACTGATATTCTGTTTTTCTGATTCAGGTGTGTACCAAAACAAATTTTTGTGCTTTTCTATGATTTGTTCCCGCGACATAATTAACCATTTTTCGATTGTAAATATACAATTTTATTTAGAAACGAGACTGGGTTTATCTAAAGCATTTTTGAACGTAGATTGAACGTATTTTTGCGAGATTTTTAACATAAAATTTCCTTATAAATTGAAAAAAATTAATATTGCATTATTGAATCATTAACGCTATAATTGTTTTAATATGAAACACCAACAAATTATACCGCAACCAATTACTCTCAATCTTACATATCCGCAAAGTTTTATTGACTTGTTGAATACGGAGTTATATAAAGAAAAAACTCCTTTTATTGGTTATGGAAATCCATCGGCAAAAATTCTTATTGTTGGAAAAGAAGTGACTTGGGGAAAGGGTACTCCCGAAGAAAAGAGATACTGTTTGGATAATTTTAATGATTGGATTAAAAATATTCAAACCAAAAATCCTATAACCATTAAATCGGAAGTATTATATCCAGAAGATGATATTCATTCCGAAGCATTTGAAAATTTCAATCCGTTATTTCCACACTATTTCAGATACAACAAGGTTGGGAATACAAAGCCTATCACAGAAATAAATGGCAGGTTTACACACCAAAATCTTCCTTATTCCGCAGGGCCGACTTGGTATAAATATCAAAAACTTATTAATTATATTTATCCAAACAGACAACAAAATGAATATGTCGATTTCTTTAACGAAGCGTTTATAACTGAATTAAGCGAGAAAACCCGACCTAATAATAACAACGTAACAGATACGGAAGCAAAAGATACATGTGATTCTATTGTGAAGCGTTGCCCTTTATTGAAAGAACCTTATTTTCAATCTTTTCCTATAGTAATTTATGCGTGCAACAATTACACTGATAAGATATTCCCATTTATATATGGATTTGAAAAGAGTGACTTTATAGATAAAGGTTGGTTTAGCATATTGGAAAGAGACGGAAAACTATATGTCTGTACGTGGCAATTCTCTGCACGGATTTCTGATAAAATGCTTGAAGAACTTGCAAATGTCATCAAGTCATATCTAAACAAATAATTATTTACAGACATATAATCAATGCAATTTGCTAATACCATCGTACAAATTGCACTTTGTTCTGCACTGTTTCGGCATTCAAAATTTATGCTATATTATTGCGGCCTAATTCATAATACACGTAATAATGGAACTGAATTTTGAACATCTGAAATCTCTTCAACCTATTGAGAGGATTATGTTTTTGGCAAATCAAGACATTGAGAAGAAAATCCTCCGCGCAATGGTGAGCGCATTGTCTGACACTGACAAGGAAACGTTGCGCAATCAGGAAACGCCTTATGCCATCGCTCGCATTTTAGACAGTCTTGATTGGGAAGAACGGCAAATCGGACACGATTACGCCATCAAGCCGCAGCCCAAATACCGCCCAGCCGACGAAGTGCTGAAAGAGTTTCTCAACCCCAAAAGCGGCAAGAAACAAGCCGCACGCAAAGAACTGCAAGTTCGGTTACCTTATCTGGCTGAAATTGAGCAAAAGAAAACCATCTATGCCTTCCTCGACACTGAAGTCAAAACCGACCGTGTGTTTGTGCTCAAGTATTTGGATGAACACTTCGACCCGATGTATCTGAAAGCCGTGTGGGATTTGCATCACGATTTTGAGGCGGCCAAACTCCTCACTCACTATGCACCCATTGAGTTTGTAATTGAAAATCAGGACCAACTAGCCAACGACTATCGATATTTCCCTGTCCGTCTGCGATTACCAGCGGGAACTCCCATTGACCGTTCATGCCTTGAAATGCACGAACTCATTCATCTTTGTGCCCGTCAAAACATACCGCTGACTGAACGCGAAGCGTTTTCCATCCTATCAAAGACTATTGCTATTGAATTAGGCCAGCAAGTTCGGTTCCATGACGATGATTCGTTATTTACGTTGCCACATATAAGTTCAATTATATGGGCATTGGGAAGGCTTGGTTATCAGGATATTATAACCAGATTTCACATACTCAACGAGAAGACAAAACCATTGTTCAACTCGCACGATGACGCCAGAAAAATATCAACTGCCATATTTGAAGAGATGGATAAATGCGGTTTTATCGTCTTATAAATCGAAGGCAAAGAAAATGAGCCATTTTAACGAGGAATAACAGCAAATTGGTTGTCAAAAGAAAAATCCAATCCACAGCCCTTTCTTTTGTATAAATCCGTACATTCGCCATGTTAAAAATTTCAAGAATACATGAATTCGAAATTTTCTCCGAAAATCAACAAGATTCTGATTTACAGCAAGGAAGAAGCCGTACGGCTGAACAATGACTGCATCGGGACTGAACATCTGCTTTTGGGAATTCTGCGCGACGGCGACGGAATTGCCATCGACGCGCTGAACCGCGCTGGTGCTGACATTCCGGCTCTCAAGCACGAACTTGAGGACAAGTTGCGACAAGAGCAAAGCACTGTACGCCCCAACGACGCCATTCCGCTGCTCAAAGCCGCTGAAAACGCGCTGACAATCGTCTATCTCGAAGCGCGCTCGATGAAAAGCGACACCATAAACACTGGTCACCTGCTGCTGTCAATCCTGCGCGATGAGAGCAGTCTGGCAACCACCATACTCAACGAACAAGACATTAACTATCAGTTAATTAAAACAATAATCGCAAGTCCCGCCGAGGAGCCGCACAAACAGGCTCACCAGCAACCGCAGGACATCTTCGATGATGACGACGATGATGATGACGATGTTTACGAGAACATCCACAAGAAAAACCAGCCAAAAGACGGCGGACAGCCGAAATCGAACTCTGACACGCCTGTGCTCGACAACTTCGGCATCGACTTGACAAAGGCCGCCGAAGAGAACCGCCTGGACCCGATTGTGGGCCGCGAGACTGAAATTGAGCGACTTGCGCAGATTCTGAGCCGCCGAAAGAAGAACAACCCCGTGCTGATTGGCGAGCCTGGCGTGGGCAAATCGGCTATTGCCGAAGGAATGGCCATCCGCATTGTGCAGAAGCGCGTTTCGCGGATTCTGTTCGGCAAGCGCATCATCACACTCGACCTTGCGTCGATTGTGGCTGGCACAAAATACCGCGGACAGTTCGAGGAACGTATGAAGGCCATTCTCAACGAGTTACAGCGCAACCCGAATGTGATTCTGTTCATCGACGAGATTCACACCATTGTGGGTGCCGGCGGTGCAAGCGGCTCACTCGATGCGGCCAACATGCTGAAACCGGCATTGGCACGCGGTGAGATTCAGTGCATTGGCGCAACCACTCTCGACGAGTATCGCCAATACATTGAGAAGGACGGCGCTTTGGAACGCCGATTCCAGAAGGTGATGGTTGAACCGACATCGGCCGAAGAGACCCGCGAGATTCTGAACAACATCAAGGCCCGCTACGAGGACCACCACAACGTCACCTACTCTGACGAGGCACTTGACGCCTGCGTGAAACTCACAACCCGCTACATATCGGACCGCCACCTGCCCGACAAGGCCATCGACGCCCTTGACGAAGCAGGCTCGCGCGTTCACATATCTAACATTCACGTTCCCAAGAAGATAACCGACCTTGAAAAGTCGATTGAAGAAATCAGGAACAAAAAGGTTGAAGCCGTAAGGCAGCAGAAGTTCGAAGAAGCGGCCAACTATCGCGACAGCGAGAAAAAGACCATCGAACAGCTTGAAAATGAGAAGAAAAAGTGGGAAGACGACCTGATTAAGCACCGCGAAGTGGTGACGGCTGAAAACGTGGCCGAAGTGGTGGCAATGATGACTGGCGTGCCAGTTCAGCGGATTGCCCAGACCGAAGGCAACCGCCTGCTGAAAATGGGCGACGAACTGAAGGGCAGTGTGATTGGTCAGGACGAAGCCATCTCAAAGATTGTCAAATCAATACAGCGCAACCGCGCTGGACTGAAAGACCCGAACAAGCCAATCGGCACGTTCATCTTCCTTGGCCCTACAGGTGTGGGAAAAACACAGCTTGCAAAGGTTCTGTCTAAATACCTGTTCGACAGCAACGACGCTCTCATCCGCATCGATATGAGCGAGTACATGGAAAAATTCAGCGTATCGCGCCTTGTGGGTGCGCCTCCGGGATATGTGGGCTACGAAGAAGGCGGCCAACTGACTGAAAAAGTGCGCCGTAAGCCTTATTCTGTCGTTCTTTTGGACGAGATTGAGAAGGCTCACCCCGATGTGTTCCATATTCTGCTGCAGGTGCTCGACGAAGGCCGACTGACCGACAGTCTGGGCCGCCGCATCGACTTCCGCAACACCATAATCATCATGACGTCAAACATTGGTTCGCGCCAGTTGAAAGAGTTTGGCACAGGTGTGGGATTCTCAACAACAGCTCGCCAGAACTCATCGGATGAGTTGGCTAAAGGTGTGATTGAGAAGGCTTTGAAGAACGCTTTCGCACCCGAATTCCTGAACCGAATCGACGATGTGATAATGTTCAACCAACTCTCGAAAGACGACATCCACAAGATTATTGACATTGAGTTGAAAGGCCTGTTCGAACGCGTGGCACAAATGGGTTACACACTGAAAATCACGCCGAAAGCGAAAGACTGGCTGGCCGACAAGGGCTACGACGTACAATACGGCGCACGTCCGTTGAAACGCGCCATCCAGAAGTACATCGAGGACGAGATGGCCGAAGTGATTCTGAAGGCTGAAGTGGCCAACGGCGACACCATCACCTGCTCGTACGACAAGAAGGACGACAAACTGATGTTCAAAGTGGGCGGCAAGGAAAAGGAAAACGACACTGAAGAAAACACTGATAACGAAACAGATAAAGCGTAACGCTACATAAATGAGCATAATAATTAAAACACCGGAACAGATTGACGGCATCCGCAAGAGCGCAAAACTGGCGGCTGCCTCACTCGATTATATCGGACAATACATCAAGCCTGGCGTTGACACAGAGCGCCTCGACAACCTGATAAACGAATTCATCTGCGACCACGGCGCCATCTCTGCTTGCAAGGGCTACGGCGACTATCCGAAATACTGCTGCATTTCGCCCAACAACGTGGTTTGCCACGGCATTCCGTCACCAACAACCATCTTGAAGGAGGGCGACATTGTCAACATCGATGTCACCACCATTCTGAACGGATATTATGGCGACACAAGCCGCATGTTCACTGTCGGGCAGATTTCGCAAGACGCACAAAATCTGATAGATGCAACCAAGCACTGCCTCGATTTGGGAATTGAGCAGGTGCGGCCGAAAAACACTTTCGGCAACATTGGTTTCTTCATTGCCCGTTACGCGCAGATGAAGGGCTACAGCGTTGTTTGGGAGTTCTGCGGACACGGCGTCGGCATTGAATTCCACGAGGACCCGCAAGTTGACCACATCGCCCGCCGCAACTCTGGCGCGATAATGCGCCCGGGCATGATTTTCACCATCGAGCCGATGATAAACCAAGGCAAGGCCCGTGTTGACATCGACAAAAACGACGGCTGGACCGCGCGCACCATCGACGGTAAACTGTCAGCACAATTCGAGCACACAGTGCTTGTGACGGAGACTGGCGTTGAAGTGCTGTCGGATACCCATAACGAGTACCCGATTAAGTAAAAGCGGTTGAAGGCTTGATTTTCAATCAATTTAATAGATTCCAAATCAAGCATAAACGAATTGACACCTATCGTGAATCAATAAAAAAAGCGAAGCCGTATGGCTTCGCTAATCGTTCATAACCCAAAAACCATTACGGCGGCCGTTTTCTCGGCGAATAACACCCCGCGCCGACAGCCTTGCTGTAAGCGTTTTCACTGTCCGCTCCGATTTGCCTATACGTTCCGCAATCTCTTTCTGTGTGACATTGGGTTGCTGCCTGATGATTTTCAGAACAGCCAACTCCTCCAAAGTGCAATTTTTGCACTTTGAAAGCGATAAATCATCAGTTTTTGCACTTTGGATTGCACTTGGGGGTTGTGTTTCTGTGTTCCAGTCAATGTGCAACTCGCGGTTTAGCAAAGAGTTTTGCTCATCAAGAAGCATATTGCGGAAGAAACGCACAAGAAATTTCGTATCGAAACTAATGTTTTTCAACACATTAGTATAATTAGCTCTTACAAGCGCATTACGGAAAAACCACGAGTTGTCAGCAAAAATACCATTGTTTGCTTCAAATCCCAATGTCCGCAAATATTTTATCATAAACACCGCTGTTGTGCGGGTGTTTCCCTCGCCGAAAGGATGAATCTGCCAAATATTGCTGCAAAAGCGTGCAATATGCTCAATGGCAGCCGAAATATCAACCGATGAATAATCGAACTCTCTCTCTTGCTCAAAATCATATTCAAGCGTATTCTTTATAACATCGGCACTTGCATAATAAACAGACTCGCCATTAAGTACCCACTCGCGTTTGGTAATGTTATAGTCGCGAATCTTCCCAGCAAATTTGTATATGCCGAAGAACAAATGTTTGTGAATTGCTGTGAGTTGCGTAGGATTAAATGTAAATGTCTGCTCCGAAAGCAATTCTGCTATTCTTGCCGATACTTTATCAGCCTCTTCCGTGTCATCAGCTTCGCTTTTTTGACGTCGCTGTGCCGATTGATAATAACTGTCAATCAGTTCGTTGGCCTTACGGATAGTTATATCGCCACTGATATGCTGTCGTGCAGTTTCAAGCAGATAATCCGACGTGTGCAAACCATCAACCTGCTGCAAACCAATGGCTGTCTGCCAAATACGGCCCCGCTCACGCTGTGCTGGCTCACTTTGGCGGATATATTCCTCAAGATTCGGTAGTTTGTATTTCTGTGATTCTTCTTTCACTGCGAATCTGTTTTTGCAGCAATTTGTTTAAGCAAATATAATGCTTTTCACCTTTTCTTCCCAATAAAAAAAGCGAAGCCGTATGACTTCGCTTTTTCTTATCAAACTATTAATCAATTATTTCACAATTCTCACCGTCTCCATTGCAATGGCCAACTCCTCGTTTGTCGGGATGACCATCACCTTCACTTTCGACGACGGGGTTGAGATTACAACCTCCTCGCCGCGAATTTGGTTTTTCTTTGCACTGAGTTTGATACCCAAGTAGCCCAGATAGTCGCAAATGGCCTTGCGTGCGGCACCGTTGTTCTCGCCCAGACCTGCAGTGAAGGCGATTGCATCAACACCGTTCATTGCAGCCACGTAACTGCCTATGTATTTGGCAACGCGGTAGATAAAGACATCGAATGCGATTTTTGCACGCTCGTTGCCAGCCTTTGCGGCGGCCTCAAGGTCGCGGAAGTCGCTCGAAACGCCAGATACGCCAAGCACACCCGATTTCTTGTTCAGAATGTTAAGGACATCGTCAACCGAACGTTTCTCCTTGTTGGCAATATACTGAACCACAGCAGGGTCAATGTCGCCGCTGCGGGTGCCCATAACCAAGCCCTCGAGCGGTGTCAGGCCCATACTTGTGTCGACGCATTTGCCGCCCACAACAGCCGAAATGCTTGCACCGTTGCCCAAGTGAGCCACAATCACTTTCGATTTCTTTTTGTCGAGTTTGCCGAACTCAATGGCGCGGCCCGAAACGTACCAGTGGCTTGTTCCGTGGAAGCCGTACTTGCGAATGGCGTATTTCTCGTAATACTCATACGGAAGAGCGTACAGATAAGCCTTTTCAGGCATCGTTTGGTGGAAGGCGGTGTCGAACACTGCCACCTGCGGTGTTTTGCCCATCAGACTCTCGCAAGCCTCAATGCCAATCAGGTTGGCAGGGTTGTGAAGCGGGCCAAGGTCGAAGCACTCGCGGATAACACGTTTCACATCGTCGTTAATCAGAATCGAGCCGCTGTAGAACTTGCCGCCGTGCAGCACGCGGTGGCCCACAGCCTGAATCTCATTCATCGACTTAACCACGCCGTACTTCTTGTCGAGCAGAGCGTCCATAACCAGTTTGACAGCTGCCTTATGGTCAGGCATCGGCTGATTGACAACCAGTTGCTCCTTCCCTGTCGGCTTATGCGTAAGCGACGAGCCTTCGATTCCGATTTTCTCACAGATACCCTTTGCCAGAACACTTTTGGTGTTCATATCAATGAGCTGATATTTGAGCGACGAGCTGCCGCAATTCAATACTAATACATTCATAATCTTACTTTTATAATTTAGGATTTAGGATTTAGGAAATAGGATTTCTGATTTTCGATTTTTGATTCATTTTAAACCCGTTAAACTTTTAACCTTCTCAACTTCCTAAACCTTCTCAACCCTCTAAACTTTTTATTTCTTCAAAGCAATTGCTTGATTACAAGTGATTGCGATAACGTTGACCACATCCTCAACAGAGCAGCCGCGTGACAAGTCGTTGATTGGTGCGGCCATACCCTGCAGAATCGGGCCGTAAGCCTCGGCGTTGCCCAAACGCTGAACAAGCTTGTAGCAGATATTGCCAGTCTCGAGCGACGGGAATACCAGCACGTTGGCTTTTCCTGCAATGTCACTGTCTGGGGCCTTCTTTGCTGCCACGCCCGGAACAATGGCGGCATCAGCCTGAAGTTCGCCGTCGATTTTCATATCGGGTGCCATCTCTTTTGCGATTTTGGTAGCCTCAATCACCTTGTCAACAACCTCGTGCTTTGCGCTGCCTTTGGTCGAGAACGACAGAATGGCCACGTTCGGGTCTTTGATTCCGGCAATGGCTTTGGCTGTCTTGCCTGCCTCAACGGCAATCTGTGCCAGCTCCTGTGCTGTCGGAACAGGAAGCACTGCGCAGTCGGCAAATACCATAATGCCGTTGTCACCATATGATTTGTCTTTCAGCACCATCACAAACGCACCCGAAACGCACGAAATGCCAGGTTTGGTCTTAACTATTTGGAATGCAGGACGAAGCACGTCGCCAGTTGCGTTGTCAGCACCGGCAACCTCGCCTTTGGCCATACCCATCTTAACCATCATCGCGCCCAAATAGAGCGGATTCTTGAGCAAACGGGCTGCCTCTTCGGGTGTCATTCCCTTGTTTTTGCGAAGCTCAACCAGTTTGTCGATAAACTCCTGCTTGCGCGGGTGGTCCTCCGGGTCAACAATCAGCGCTTTCGCGATATTTTTCAAACCGAAATCAGCGGCTTTCTTCTCCAACTCGGCCTTGTTGCCAATCAGAATAATGTCGGCAATGCCTTGTTCAATAACCACATCGGCGGCCTTTATGGTGCGCTCCTCGTAGCCTTCGGGCAGAACAATTGTCTGTTTCTGCTTTTTGGCGTTTTCCTTAATTTGCTCTAAAAGATTCATATCGTTATAATTAAAATTACACTTTATTAGTGTGCAAACTTATCATTTTTAGGCTATTTTTGTTATTCGGATAACGAAAATATGTTTATTCACTAATTATCAATCGGATATGATTTGGGCTGACTACCTGACGAGCTACAAGAACTTTCTGAAGTTGGAGAAATCGCTTTCGGCAAACACCATCGAAGCCTACATGAAAGATATTCAGAAGTTTATCGACTATTCAAAAACAGAAAGTCCGCTTTATGTCACTCCTGCCGACATACGAGAATTTCTTGATTTCATAAATGAAGAACTTGCTTTGAACACTCATTCTCAAGCACGAATTTTGTCTGGAATAAAATCTTTCTTCAAATATCTTGTTATTCACGATATTCTCGAGCACGACCCATCAGAAATGATTGAAACACCACAACTTAATCGCAAGTTACCTACAGTGCTATCGCCCGAAGAAGTCAATGAACTGATTGAAGCCGTGAACCTCGACAGCGAAACTGGCTACCGCAACCGCGCAATTCTTGAAACACTATACGGCTGCGGACTGCGCGTGTCGGAACTTGTCGACCTGAGACTCACCGATTTACATTTTGATGAGAGTTACATAAGAATAAAAGGCAAAGGGAATAAAGAACGTTTAGTGCCAATAGGACGATACGTTAAAGATGCCATCACACTCTACGTTCACAACTATCGCAACACATTGGATATCAACCATAAAGACGAAAACATTCTGTTTCTAAACCGCCGAGGCAAAAAAATGACGCGCGTAATGGTTTTCACCATCATCAAAGACCTTGCCGCCAAAATCGGCTTGAAAAAAACCATCAGCCCGCACACTTTCCGCCACTCGTTTGCTACGCAATTAATTGATGCTGGCGCTGATTTAAAAGCCATACAAGAGATGTTAGGCCATACATCAATCACTACTACAGAAATATACACACACATCGATAGAGAATACTTAAGAGATACGATTATGCGATTCCATCCAAGGTCGTAAAATTTCAAGGCTAAAAACAAAAATTGCCGCTAACTGGAAGTTGCGGCAATTCGTGATTCGGTTGGGATTCGAACCCAAGACCCACAGCTTAGAAGGCTGTTGCTCTATCCAGCTGAGCTACCGAACCATCATTCGCTAATGCGGCCGCAAAAATAAGCTATAATATCGCCTTTGCAAAAAATGGAGGAACATTTTTCTTCCCGAATTTGCCATGGCATCAAAAAACGCCATCCCAGTGATATCCAACAACAAAAAAGGCGAACCGAAGTCCGCCTCCTTTGTATTCGAATTATGGTTTATCAATTCACCATCACACGTTTGGTCTCGCCTGTGGCCTTGTTGCGCAAGATGTAGATGCCTTGCTCAAGACGACCACGGAGAACCGATGTGTCACCATTCTGAATCTCAACGCTGCCACGATAAACGCCAGTCACTGAGTAAACATCGAACAAACCATTGAAGCTATTAGCGTCTTGGTCAGCGATGCCAGTCTTAGGCTCGGTAACTTCCTCTGTGCCGAATATCACTTTGTCGATGTTGCCGTTGGCACCCTCGATAGCCAGCTTCAGAGTGTGAGTACCCTCTGGCAGTTCAACCTTCGTTTCGCCAGTTACGAGTTTATATTTGCTCCAGTCGTTGCTGCCAGTTTGCGGAATGCTGATTTTGCCGGTGATATCCACATCGTCAAGATACAAGCGGAATGCTGCGCCTGTGGTGCCCGACGATACGTAAGCGCCCCAGTAGTATTTCTGAGTTGCGGCAACGTTAACGGTGTAGAGAACCCATTCGCCCGGATTGGTGTAACCCAATGCCTTGCCGCCGTTACCCTTCACAATATCAACGCCTTCTGACGAGCGGAAGCTTGCATCGCCCTGATTGTCAGTATCGTTGTCTTTGTATGTCTCAGCCACAAAGCCTTTGCGAGCCTTGTCATATTCTTCTGTTTCAATTGTTCCAGGAATAGGTGCAGGCGTGCCTTTGTAAGGTTCGGTGAATACCTCGTCACCAGTCGACGGTGCGAATGTGATGTAGTCGATGTTGCACGACGAGCCTTCAATCACAATGCGGATATTGTATGTTCCGGCAGGCATTGCCACCTTGGTGCGACCTGTTATTTCTGTGTAAGTGCCCCAAGAGTTGCTTGCTGTTTGCGGAACGTTGATGCGGCCTGTCAGGTCAGTGTCGCCCATGCGGATGCTGAATGCTGAGCCCGATGTACCAGAAGCCACTCTTGCAGTCCACAACATCAGTTGCTCCTCCTTAACATCAACGGTGTATTGAACCCATTCGCCAGAGTTGGTCCAGCCAAGTACCCAGCCATCACCGTCGTTCTTATCAATATCAACGCCTGTTTCCGGGCGATATGCGTTGCTGCTGCCGTTGTTGCCTTCGTCGCTGTCGCTGTACGCGATGGTATTCTCACCCTCGTCGAAGTCCTCAGCCTCAAGCTTGCCAGGCAGAGCGATTGGTGTGTTCTTGAACGGTTTTGCCGGCTCGCAAGCCTTAACGGTGCAATCGCGTTCGAACAATGTGCTACTTATTGAACTGAGAGCTTGCATTTTGAATGTATAAGCACCAGCCTCAATCGGTTTCCATAAGTATTCAATTACCGATGTATCGACTTTGGCAACTAAAGTTGAATCGCAGTAAAGACGAATTTCGGCAATTGTGCTGTCTGAGCTCGAAGCCTTTCCTTTGATGATTGTTGAGTCACCCATAAGGATTATGCTCGACTGAGGCGATACAAAAGCGTAGTCGCTTGCCACATTGATAAGCGGGCTCTTTGCGTTGATGGCGGCATCCGTCTGCATATACTCGCGCAGCCATTTCAGTGCCGGACGCTCCACGTTGTTCTTAATCAAGCCCGAAGCACCCTTCTCGGCGCCATCATCAACCCAGGTTGAACCATAGATGTAGCCCCAAAGAGTAACACCAGCCACATAGTCAGCCTCCCACATGATTGGGAACTGCTCTTGGTAGCGTTTCAGCTGGATTTCATCATCGGCCTTGCAGATGTCGTACTCCGAAATGAATATTGGCAGCTGTACGCCGTCGTGAACTTTCTCGAGCACTTTCTTGAAATCTGCACCCGACATATCGTTCAAATCGTGCGATTGGCATCCTGCTGCATCAATCGGACCACCTGCCTCCTTGATACCATTAATAAGCTTGATATAAGCATCGGTATCGTATTGGAAAGTATTGTAATCGTTATAGATAAGCACGGCATTCGGCCAGCGTTCGCGAGCCATCATAAATGCCTTTGCCAGCCAGTCGTAACCTGTTTTTCCTGTGCCGCCCAATGCCTGAATGATTCGTGTTGAGCCATAAGGTGAGTGATAGTTGCCGTTTGAGCCAACAGCCTCATTTGCAACGTCGATGTACTCCAAGTCAGGGAATTCCTTGGCAACTGCATCAAACCAGCGAGTGATAGCCTCAAGAGTCTGCTCTGCGTTCAATTGCTGCAAATAGCTCGGAATCTGTGCACCCCACAGCAAAGCGTGGAATTTGAACTTGAAGCCGTGCTCCTTGCAGTAGTCATATTCTCTGCGGGCTGTGCTGAAATCAAACACGCCCTGAGAGCGTTCAATCGACTCCCATTTGGTCTCGTTCTCTGGGGTGAGCTGATCCCAATACTTATCAAAATCAGACCGGATTTGCCCCATTGTAGTGATGTTACCCAAAAACTTGTTTGGGTTGTAGTTTAGTGGATGATTTTGCGCTTGGCTGGCCATTGCACCTGCCATTAGCAGCAACATCAATGTGCTTTTAATCCTCATAGTTGTTTTTATTTTGAAGTTAAATTAATAAATGTCATAATAACAATTATTCTGTCGGCAAAGAAAAGAAACATCTACTTGAATAACCAAAAGAAAAGCAAAAAATCGACCTTTAAGGTTATTTTTTGGCCTAACAGGCAATTTTATAAAACTTACAACACCCATCGTCAGCAACTTGACGGCACACCATTTTTCCAGGCAAAAAAAATAATGCCTTCATATCTGGCATTATTTTTCTAGCGTCAGCAACGCTTCTGTGTTAATTGATTTTTTTAATAAGATTTAACTCTCGGATAGTACGCATTCTCGATATGCTCAACTTCCACAACAGCTCCATTTTTGTGCAGTACGGTTACCACATCAAGTCGCGCTTCCTCCGACCGACGAAATCTGCGCATATAACCATTGGCTGCATTAGCTATAAAATTTTGTTTTCGATAGTTAACAGCCTCTTGCGGTGAAACGAGGTAGTTGACTGCACGTGTTTTCACCTCAACAAATGCAACAACATCACCTTTAAGCGCGATAATATCCACTTCGAGATGCCCCGACCGATAATTACGCTCCAAGATTTTGTAGCCTTTCCCTATTAAAAGATTGGCAGCAGCATCTTCGCCGATTTTGCCGATTTCTTGGTTCGTCATAATTCAGCAATATACTCCATAAACCCGCGCTTATTCTCCAACGCTGTCGTTGTTGGACGGCCTAAATCTTCGCGGGCGCCGATTGAGCACTTGACTTCAATAAGGCTTAATTCGCTGGCGTTTTTGGCTGACTGAAGTGCTTTGTCCAACGCTTCAAACGAATCAACCGAAACGGCTGACTTGTACCCACAGGCCTTTGCTATGGCAACCAAATCGATTTTGCCTGCCACTGTTGGTTGGCCGCCGACCGTCTCGTGGGCTGCGTTGTTGATTACAACGTGGACAAGGTTTTTCGGCGCATTAGCCCCGACAACCGCCATCGCTCCCATATGCATCAAAACGGCGCCATCGCCATCAATACACCAGATTTTACGGTCGGGTTTGTTGATTGCAACACCCAACGCAATTGACGAACTGTGGCCCATCGAGCCAACCGTCAGGAAGTCGTATTTGTGGCTCTGGCCGTTCGCTTCACGTATTTCGAATAACTCACGGCTTGCCTTGCCCGTTGTCGATACAATGGGGTCCTCGCCCGAAACGGCAACAATATGACGGATAATTTCCTCGCGAAGCATTGTGTTCTCGTTTTTATACTCGACCCTCCCGTCGTAAGAAAGGCCGCCCTTGCGCACAACAAAAGCCACATCCTTGCCCTGGGCAAGCAACTCATTAAACCGCTTCATTGCGGCGGCGACTTCCTCATCGGTAGTTTCTTTTCCGATAATGAACGACGAAATGCCCATATCATCAAGCAGTTTCACCGTCACCTCACCCTGATAAATATGCTGCGGCTCGTCGTGAACACCTGGTTCGCCGCGCCAACCGATTACAAAAACCACGGGAATCGCATAAACCTTGTCGTTCAAAAGCGACGCCACGGGATTGATAATGTTTCCCTCGCCCGAATTTTGCATATAGACGACAGGGACCTTGCCCGTAGCAAGGTGATAACCAGCCGCCAAAGCCGTGCAGTTGCCCTCGTTGGCCGCAATGATATGGTGTTTCGGGTCGATGCCGTATTTGCTCATCAGACAGTTGCACAAAGCCTTCAACTGACTGTCTGGCACGCCAGTATAAAACTCAGCGCCTATTATATTTAGAAGATTTTCTACTTTCATTTTATTCTATTTCAATATTTTATGATAGAGCATATCGATAGTGTCCTCATCGAGCTCCACTGGATTGTTTTTTAGCCTCGTCGGATTGACTGATTTTTTCAGCACATCAAAATCGCCTTCCGATTTAATTTCTGGCGCCTTCAATCCTAACGATTCAACTATATTCTTGAATTTAGCAGCCGCATCCAATGGGGACTTCTCTCTCATTGATTCTGCGATTTCCACAAAAACAGAGCCAAGATATTTTTCACCTCGACTATCGATACATTTCTCAGTATTCTCAATCATATACGGCCATAACTCACTGACGCACAATGCGGCCGCGTGTCCGTGAGCGATTCCATATAGCGATGTCAGTTTATAGCACATCGCGTGTCCTGCCGTTGTTTGCGTAATGTTTATGGCTTTTCCCGCAATGTTGGCGGCCATCAGCATATTCTTGTTGCCATCGTATTCGTTTTTCAAATACGAATCCATATTATTGAGAATCAACCTTATCGCATCTTTCGAATATGCCTTGCTCTCATCTGTTGAATTGACCGACCAAAAGGCCTCTACAGCGTGGCAAAAAGCGTCAAGCATCGTAACCTTGCGCTGATAATCGGGCAATGTTTCGAGTACCGACGGGTCGAACAAGACAACCTGCGGAATGCAACTGTAATCGGTAACCGACTGTTTTACACCATTATAGTAAATAACCGCAAAACGAGTCGCCTCACTGCCTGTGCCCGCCGTTGTTGGAACCGCGAAAAAAGGAATATCGTTCGGAACGATTTTCTGATTGATATAATCGCTTCCCAAAGGCATTGTCGCATAAAGTTTTATGCACTTTGCCACATCCATCGCGCTTCCGCCGCCCACGGCAAGAATCGAATCGCAACCAGAAGATTTGAAAGCATCAACGCCCCTAACAACCGACTCATAATCGGGATTCGGCTGGAAATCAGAGAAAAAAACAGTCTCTATATTGTTCGCCGCGAAGAATTCTGTTATGAACTTCCCAATCGCCAACCGTTTGAATGACGAGCCACAAACGACATTGATTTTCTTTATGCCGCTTTCAAGGAAACATCTTCCAAATTCAGCGTAACCTTTATCAGGAAAAACTACCGTCTGTTCCACTATTTTGTGTTCTGATTATTGTTATTCTCGTGCATATTTTGAGCGTGACAAGCATCAATTATGGTTATCGTATTGCCTTTAAGAGTATACGCAAAATACCACTTGTCAGTATTTGCCATATGGCATTCCTTCCAATCTGATATTGTTGGGCGCCGCCGAAGCAACGTTTTTTCAATCTCATACATTGAATCAATGGCATCATCAATGTTTTTATGCATAAACTCTTCAGAATATGTGTGTTTGTACTTTTTAGCTACGTTCTGATAAAAGCTGTATATCTTTTGGAAGCACTTTTTGCTGATTCGATAGTTCATAATGCGTACTCGTTTCGAATCATCGAATGAAGCTTTTCTCTGGCAGTTTCAAGGTCCATTGTTTCTGTATCCTGACCTGCCATATCCTGAATCATAAAATTAACCTGATTCTGCAACCAGCGTTCAATGCTCTCGTTGCTGGTGAGAGCGGGATTGATACTTCGGATTACCGACTCGTCGACTTTTATGCTAACCGTGCACATATTCCAACCAATAATCTCTCAAAGATACTAATCATTAGCGTTTCTCAAACTATACAGCACGATTTATTTCGTTCCAGGAATTAGTTCGAGTATCTCTTTAACACTCATACACAAATCGTTAGCCTCAAGCGAACGGTGGTGAGTGAGAATCGATTTAGCTGTGTTCACCATTGCTGGATAGGCCGAACGCAGCATATGGTTTGCATAAATGACCACATTCACACCCCAACTTGCAAGCTCTTCTTCGGTTATCTGGTTGTAGGTTGTCGGCACAACAACAATCGGTACCGAAGTGTGCTTCTGACGGAATCGTTGGCAGAATTCTTTTATATCCTCACCCGACTTGTTCTTGCTGTGAATCATAATTCCATCGGCGCCAGCCTCAACGTACGCAAAGCAACGCTCAAGCGCATCCTCAACCGATTTGCCTGCGATAAGGCTCTCGCAGCGAGCGATAATCATAAAGTCCTGAGCTATTTGCGCCCTTTTGCCCGCTCTGATTTTCTCAGAAAAACCTTCAATCGAATCCTGAGTTTGAATTGCATCGGTGCCGAAAAGCGAATTTTTCTTCAATCCCACCTTGTCCTCAATAATAATTGCCGAAACGCCCAGCCGCTCCAACGTGCGGACGGTGAACACAAAATGCTCGATTTTGCCGCCCGTATCGCCATCAAAAATCACAGGCTTGGTGGTGCATTCCAAAGCATCGTTCAATCCGTGAAGGCGCGTTGTAAGGTCAACTGCTTCAATATCAGGCTTGCCTTTGCTTGTGGAATCGGTAAGTGAGCTGGCCCACATTCCGTCAAACTCTTCGGTTCTGTTGTTAACCTTGACTTTTGTTTTCTCAATGATAAGACCTGTCAAACCAGAATGGCTTTCCATAATACGCACAATCGGTTTTGCCGCAATAAGACGTCTTAGCATTCTCTGACGGATTTCTGGTGTTGTGCCTATTTCGCGAACTTCTGCATTTAGTGCTGTTGAAGAAATCCCTGGCGTATAAGGAATATCTACCACTTTACCGCCCCATTTCGAAATACAATCGATAACTCGTTGCCGCGTTTCCTTCTGAACACCAGTGAGCCAGTCATCACCGTGAACAACGTAATCTGGTTTAAGTTTTTCAAGGTTGGGAACATAATCAAGTGTTGTTTGAGGAATTACTTGTGCAACACCTTTTATGTTTGCAACGATTTCCGCACGCTGCTCATATGTCAGGTACGGTAGTCTTTTATAACTTGCAATTGCCTCGTCGGTAAGCACACCAACTGTAACTTCTCCAAGTTTCATGGCCTCATGAATAATGTTCAAATGACCATGGTGAATTAAATCGGCACTCATACCGCAATAGACTGTTTTCATATATGTAAATATTTCAATTAATTCCTTATCAATTTGAACATGTTGCCATTAATGGTACGTTCTAACACTCGGATAGTAGGCATTTTCAATATGCTCAACCTCAACAACTGCTCCATTCTTGTGCAAAACGGTTATCACATCGAGACGGGCATTCTCATTTCGGCGGAAATTACGGATATATCCATTGGCTGCGCTGATAATAAGATTCCGCTTGCGATAGTTGACCGCTTCCTGTGGCGATACCAAATAGTTTACCGAACGTGTTTTCACCTCAACAAATGCTATAGTATCACCTTTTAGTGCAACAATATCCAATTCAAGATGACCAATACGATAGTTCCGCGCCAAAATTGCATACCCTTTCTCAATCAAAAGATTGGCGGCTGCCTCCTCTCCGATTTTCCCTATTTCTTGATTGATCGCCATTACTGTACTTTTTATTGTTTCATCTCAAATGCACGCTTTTATTGTCTCATTGACAAGCATTTTCCTTCGTTTCACCCCTATTCTTATATTCAATAAAAGGCACAAACGACAAAAATGCAAACAATGGGAAACTAAAATGACTACTGCCACTGAACATGCTGAAGAACATACAGCATAAATACATAATAAAGAAGATGCCCAACTCCTTGCGCCGTTTCCAATATAGCCATAAACTCATTATCAAAAATGCAATATAAACTACGCCACCTATAATTCCCGAATAAAGAAATGACGAGATAATGGGGTTATGCGGGAAATCGTAACGTTGGGGATTGTTCCAGAATTTCTCTCCATACCATTCTAAATACTTGAATCCTTGCCCAAAAATCATTTGCTTAATATCGTAACGTGTCTGCCATAACTCATAAGCATATCGCCAGCGATCTGTTCTCGATGCGGCAAAATAGTTTATAGTGTCTTGCGAATAATACTTATGAATCACACTATCCGGCAATTGGTCAACATATCGAGGCAAACCAGTTGTGTCAGCACAAGTTAAGCTGATGTCTTTTACGTCAATTATAGTATTGGGGGATTGTGCATTCAGGAAACATGTTGGATTCAATTGTTCTTTTTCGAAAACATGCTTCACAACGCATATATTCCATACACTATCATAAGGACACGTTTCTTTTTTTAAATCATCAATATATCCGGAATTCTCCTTCACCCACAATCCAACTTTAAATGGCATTCCTTGCCCTTGAACCACTCTATACATAAATGAAAAGGTATATTCAACACCTGCACTATAATAAATTGGACGTCCCATATATCTCAATGACCATCCATATTTACTATTTTTTTTCTCAATCCGAATAAACTGAGTGGCATTTTCGTTATGAATTGTTGTAACAATTGAATCTGGAGGATTGTGTTCTGCCCGCCAATATTTCAAACCTGATTTTAAATCCCCATTATAAAACAAATTGTTATTAATTGGAGTTCCCTTATAATAATTTCTTTGCTGTTTTATATCAAATTCCAAAAATGAAGTACTACTATCTATAAGCGAATACACTTTATGATATCTATTCTTTTGGTCATATGACAAATCTGGAGAATATAATTTCACAGAAAAACCGAGCACAGCAAATATTATCATAACAAAAGTCAACATCAAAGACACATTAAGCACAAAAAATCTTTTGCACTTAGCATGTCTCAATATTACCATTACCCCTATTGACATAACAAGCAACGCATACAATATATATGCACGCCGCGACATCGCTGCCGAAATGTTGACAAAAGCAATTAAATTGACAGATAGAGAGAGAACTACATTCGATTGTCTATTAATAACTAACCATATAGAAATGATTATTGCAAGGATAAAAAATAACGAATAATAATTACAATCACTGACCAATGCAAATCCCTCGCCCTCGAAAAATCTGTCACACAATGGAATATGCAGATTCAACATAACAAAGCCAAACTTGATAATAGCTATCAATCCAGCCATCACAGTCAACCGTACAATCCATTTCAACAATGGAACAGCTTTCTCCTCTGCATAATACATATTCGCAAAAAACACAAAATACATTATCAGCAACAAATTAACCGACTCTTTCATAACATTGCTGATCGAAGTAAAACGTGCGAAAAACAACACGCACACCAACAACGGCAGCCATATTTCTCTCCAATTTGGCTTTGTTATGCCATTTTTCAACAGCTTATATGCCGAGTAAACAACACATGGTACAAGCATAAAGGAAAAAAGATACTTATAGCCGATGAATACTGTGCGGCAAAAAAACAATGCCAAACATAATGGCATTATTTTTTCGATACAACGTATACTTCCTATGTTATTCAATCTTTGCATTTAATAAGTTCTTTCTCTTGGACAGTACGCATTCTCAATATACTCGACTTTAACAACTATCCCGTTTTGCAAAAAAACGGTTATACATCAAGACGAGCTTCTTCGGTACGATTAAAACGACGCATATAACCATTTGCAGCGTTTGCTAAATAATTCTGATTCATGTATTTGGCGGATTAACAGCGCAAGTTTTCGCATCATCAAACACAACAACGTCATCATAGAGCGCAATAATATCCATTTCGAGCTGCTGTTTTGTCCAGTAATTGCGTTAAAATTGTCATATCAATAGTTATATACATTAACAAAATTTGCTTTTTATTTTTCGAGCCAATGCAACTATCCAATACAATTTGACAATTTTCAGTTTATTAAATATTTTATATCGACAATTCATCCATGTGCCAGCAAAATGGTGAATACAATAGGTGTTATTTGTCGTTTCAATTTTCATGGTACTATATGATTTTGGACTGAAATAATCATATGGGAACACGGGAATAACTATATCTTGACATTCAGAAGCAGACCATACATTCTCAACATCATGCAGTACGAAACCATTATTGTTCAGACAATTCCTAATGATTATTGGCAAAACCGTTGTATTCATAGTGCCATCCTCATTTATAAAATGACGATTCTCGTAATATGACAAACAAACTTTTATCCATTCAGAATGTTGTTCAGCACCAAACGCAGCCACTTCCAATCGTTTGTCTGTTGCATTTTCATAACAAAGCATTGTCGGCAAAGACAAAAAATCATCAAATGATTTTAATACTTCTACATCCATATCCAAGTATATACCACCATAATTGTACAATGCATATAACCTGATATAATCGGCCGCAAATGCGTATTTTTTTGCTTCAAATGCTTCTTTAACCCAAATAGATGATTCTTTATCAAATTTGGAAAAATCCCATTTCATAAAAACATAATCTGGCAATACCTTCTGCCAGGTTTTCATACATCTTCTTAAATTTGCTGGAACTGCATCATTGCTAAGCCAACAATAATGTATTATTTTGGGTATCACCGCTTCAAGTTTTTAATTATTTCCAAATATTTCATGCCTGATTCTGTGTCTGGTTCAAGGTAAGCTCCCTCTCCCCATTCATTCCATGCAGTCAAAAAAATATACTTTTTGTCATACTTCTTAGAAATATCAATTAATTCTTGCATGCATTTTGCAAAAACTTTTTCGTTTTTCCCGACAACCGTCTTTCCTGCATCCCCCCGCCGTGGCGTATCATCGTAATTCACAAATGCACCATATAAAAATCTTTTATGTGAATATTGTTTCGCTTGTTTTAACAACCATTTCCACACTCTTGCATATTTATATACCATAGGAGACCGCTTGAAAACCTTTGAATTTAGTCTGTTGACGACTTTCATTATCAATGAACTTTGTTCCCATGCAGAAAAATGTGGTTGATAAAAATAATTATAATCAGTAAAATCGTCATACAATTTTGTCTTTTTGGCAATAAAGCATACTCCGTCAAAACCAAATTCTTTTGCATACTCTCGCCAAAATGATATCATTTTTTTTAGTTCTTCAACCCTATAATAATTGCAAAACATAAAAACTGGCATATTGTTGATTTTAATATACCTATCATCCTTGAAAAAAGGTAGAAGATAGTCAAAGTGTTTCTTCCAACCCGTTTCGTCTTCATAATCGAATTCAACAAGCGTCTTCTTGCCTAATTTTGAGTATTTTTTATCCATGATAGGTGACCATGCGTTACCATATTGCGCATCCCAAGTTCTTTTCCATGGTTCGTTATCCCAACAAAAACAAAAATTAATATTCAAACTCTTATCTGCCAAAAACAATTCCGAAGGCATTTGTAGTAAATTCTTATTGGAAGAAAACCAATAATGATAGAAACAAAAACCATCTATCCCATATTTCTGGGCTAATTCCACTTGCCACTTTATATTTTCCACCTTTGACAAATCATAGTAATTGTTATTGAGAGGAACTTTTGGTTGTTTAATGCCTTTGAAATATTGTTTTGCAGACTTAACCGTTGTCCAATCGGTAAATCCATTCCCCCAAAATTCGTTGTTTTCTGGAATTTCGTGATATTGGGGAAGATACATGGCAATTATTTTTACTCGATTGCTCATTTTTAAAATTTATATTTCAAGTAATTATATATTATTTTCATCAACCATTTTTAAATTTTCTCATTTATGGGTAGCAAATCTCTACACCAAGAGATGTTTTCTCGTATCATCTTTGCAGGACTCCCTACATAAATAGCATTGGGTATATTATTTTTTTTTGTATATAATGAATTCACGCCAACAATACAACCATCTGGCACAATAGAACCTTTTAAAACACATGCGCTATGACCTATCCAACAATGATCCCCAATAATAATAGACTCGGACGGATTAGCTCTTTTCCCATCATATAAAATTGAATGATGAGCACTTGCCCATACCTTGATATTATATGAAAACATACAATCATCACCTATCTGCAAAGAACAATTTTCACTTGCCTCTAACTGAGTCGCCCCCATTGTTGTACTTCTTCCAATTGAAATCACATTTTCTCCTCCATATCTTTCTATAAATTCCACTCCTCGCAAGCTAACATTGTCACCAATTTTTATAACATTAACTCCGTTTTCAAAATGGAACACACATTTTAATAGCAATACATTATTGCCAATAATAACTCGACCATTTCTCGAACTACTTATCTTACATTTTCGGATTATACAGTTATCTCCGAATACAAATATTTTTCTATATCTCAATCTAAAAGGTAATGACAAAAGATAATTATATGACAGCAAGCATTTTTTCACAATCTTGTAAATAATACCTGTTTTATTCATCTTTTAGAAGTTTTATAACTTTCTTAATACTCTCGCTGGCACCCCAGCAACCACACAGTTATCAGGAATATCTTTTGTAACCACTGCATTTGCAGCGACTATCACATTATTTCCAATATGTACACCCGACAAAACAGCAACCTTGTCACCAACCCAAACATTATTGCCGATAACGACTTCTCCCTTGAATTTCAAATTGCGTTTTGCTGGTACAATCTCCGCCTCTTTTTCGCTCAATCCACCATGGTTGTTGTCGCTGATGATAACATAACGCCCTGTCAACAAACCGTCACCAATAGTGATTTTGTTACAAGCTGTTATATGGTTATGTTCTCCTATGCTACAATGATTCCCGATAGTTATTGAAGCATCTGGAAATTCTTGATTCCCGTATTTAACCCAACAATCAAGAATAGATTCGCTTCCTATTGACGAATAATCGCCTAACGAAATGTTTTTCTGCCCACCGCCTTGCAAACTGCACGGATAGCATATCCTTGAATGTTCGCCGATACTGCCCAAGAAGTTCTTTATCCATAGGGTATAAAGTGTATTTTTATATCCACTGAGTCTTTCATGTAATTTATAAGGATAAAAAATTGAAAATATACGAAAGAATATTTTAAGAAACTTTATCATTAGAGATTATGCTTTTTTAAATGAATTCGAACAAACTAGCAACATTGTTTCCATTTATTTATCATCTCCACAACATACTCCGTCTCGTCCTTAATCATGCATGGACTCATCGGTAAACTTAGCTCTTGCTTGTGAATCTTTTCGGTTATAGGTAGTGAAATATCGTTCCATTCCTTATAACACTCTTGCTTATGTGGTGGAATCGGATAATGAATCAACGTCTGAATGCCGTTATCCTTCAAATATTGTTGAAAATCATCACGCTGCTCGCAAAAAACAGGGAACAAATGATACACGTTGTTGAGGTCATCAATGCGTTTAGGCAAAGTGATTTTCGGATTGATAATGTTGTCGTAATAATACTTTGCAATCTTCTGGCGTTCAGCATTATCACCGTCGAGATATTTGAGTTTCACATCCAAAACCGCCGCCTGAATCTCGTCAAGTCGGGAATTTCTGCCGCAGTATTTGAATACGTATTTCTTTTGCGAACCATAGTTTGCCAATGCCCTCACAGTATCTGCCAACACCTTGTCGTTAGTGGTTACCGCACCGCCGTCGCCCAATGCTCCAAGATTTTTGCCTGGATAAAAACTATGTCCCGCAGCATCGCCCAATGCTCCTGTACGTCTGTTGTCAAAACGGCATCCGTGAGCCTGTGCATTGTCTTCAATCAGTTTGAGATTGTATTTCTTGCAGAGCGCACCAATTTTTTCGGTGTAGGCGCAGCGACCATAAAGATGGACAATCATTATTGCCTTTGTCTTTGGCGTAATTTTGTCTTCGATAAGGCTGTCGTCGATTTCCAAAGTCTCAAACTTCGGCTCGATGAGGACGGGCTTGAGGTTGTTTTCTGTGATCGCAAGGATTGAAGCAATGTAGGTGTTTGCTGGTACAATAACTTCATCGCCATCCTTCATCACACCAAGTTCTTTGTACGCCTTGAGTATCCAAATCAAGGCATCCAATCCATTAGCACAGCCCACACAACACCCTGTTCCAATGTACTTTGCGTAGTTTTCTTCAAAGATTTTGTTTTCGTTACCTTGAAGATACCAACCCGAATTTACAACCCGTGAAACTACAGCGTTGATTTCTTCGGAATATTTTTCAGTAATAGATTTTAATGATAAAAAAGGTACTTGCATAACGTTACTTTTTGATCTTCAACATTCGTAGTACTTTCCCTTCACAACGTCGGATAAATGTACAAAACACACTGCGTTTTATTTTTCTGAATGAGTAAAACACATTCAAGTTTTTTTCTTTGTCGGACAAATTGTACGAGCATTTTTTCTTCAAAAACACAAAATCGTAATATAATCCAGCTATAAAACCAAAATTGTCTCCTTTCACCTTTAAAAATGTTTCAGAAGAAATATGTCCAGCCCTGTACAAGTCACATATTATTCCAGGATACTCTACGCCAAAAGCATAAAATAAATTGTATCTGCCCTTATTAGCACTGCTTACCGGTATTTCATTCAACAAAACAGTGTTATCAATTATGTATTTTTTCTTTTGTTTTTCGTTGAAAAGAATTGTTGTATGGGGAAACAACAAATTAAAGTCTGTATTCAGAGGAATACTGTCAAAATCTTCCTTCCAAAAACCCATTCCCGTTGACCAACTGCTCCAATAACTCAATCCTCTAACATAACCATCAAATGTATCATATTCGGCTATCTTTTCAATACCTTTTATAGCTCCGTTTGAAAAATAAATCGCTGGTTTGTCTTTTGAATTTTTATTTATGAAATCCAACAAATAAGATATCGTATTCGGTAGCAGTTTAGTCCTGTGGTTTACAAACTTAATGAACAACCCTGATGCCGATTTATAACATTCTGATTCACTAAGGAACTCATAAGCATCTGTCTGTTTGTATATTAAATTGTCATATTTTGCAGCATATTCCGTCATCTGACGTTTAAAATCGTCATTATGACCATTATCCATAACAACCACTTCGAACAAATCCTTATCCACTTTTTGAACAAATATGCTGTCGAGGACAGGAAATATCAGTTCGGGAATACCGTTGGTAGGAATACAAATAGACAATAAAGGCTGACTCATTTTTTCACTCCCATTATTTTCAAATATTCGTCATAATTTCGGATGTATTCCTTGCCGTCATAATGAGTGTTTGCCAAAACGAGCAACACCGAATCTGACGAAAACTCATACATATCCTTCCAAACCATTTTGGGGATATAAATCGCTTGCATCGGCTTGTTGAGTTCCACGATGTGTTCGCCGACTCCGTCGGTTACGCGCACTTTCGACTTGCCTGCCACATTTACAAGCACAAACTCGCTTTCCTTGTTGGCGTGTTGTCCTCTGACAACTTCGCTATCGGAGCCATAAATGTAAAATACCCTTTTTATCTCAAAAGGAATGTCCTTTTCTCCCTCTATGACAACAAGTTTGCCTCGCTCGTCACCAAGGTCTTTGAAATCCAATAATCTGCAAAGTTCCATTTCGTTAATTATTTAAATTCATACACGTCAATCATAGAATCTGGTGTACAATTAATAATTGTAGCCCTCATATAATCAGCAAATTGCCGTAATAAATAATGACTTCTAAACATCACATATATAAAATACATATAATTATGGACTTTACTCTGTTCAAAACAACCATCTATTTTTACGGGAACAAATTTCTCTTGTATATCATAGAAATTACGCTGGATTATGCACAATTGGTGATCATCATTTAATCTCAAATTAAGAAACATATTATGTTCCACTCCATATAATTCAATTTTTTTATACCCCTCTATTAGCGCAACATAAATTGCTGTATTTACTACGGTACCTTCTTCTGGCATAAACCATCCTTTCCTATAAAGCCAATGTCTAAACATTGGTGACAAACCTGAACAATGCTTCCTATTTAAATAAACAAAATGGATATGGGGGTTTCTAATTTTTGAAAATACGACTAACTCGTCACAATATTTTTTTCTTGTAAAACATAAATATATTGACAAATCCCAATCGACATTTTTTTCAAGTATGTTATACATTCGTCTTGTCATCTCCCCCCTATAATCATTTGTATCTCTTGAGAAAACAAAATCGGACAAAAAGAAGTGTTTAGGCTTCAGCTTAAAAAACATTGAATCCATCGCTGCATAATTGACGAAAAAAAGATCTTTCCCCTTTGTCACTTCTTCTATGTCATGTCTGTCCAACACACACCTCGTTGATGGCCCATTCCCAAATACAATAGCTGATCTCCCTTTATATTTTTCAATATAAGGGAATTTATTAAATCGCTTTTCTGGCATTACAATAATGTAATATAATAATAACATCACATTTTTGAAGCACCGAAATATCCTCTTAACCATTTGATATAAAACCTTTTAGTGACAAATAAAGTAAAGACGGAAAATATAATCAATTTAACACCTATAGTTTCAAATGATAATATCATAGTGTCTTTAAAGCAAATGGAGACACAAATGATAGGCAAGTAAAATATGAATGGTTTAATAAAACTCATCATACTTGTAGCGTACACTTTCAATATCACGCGGTTAATAATCCAAGATATTAAAAGCATAAATAAATAAGAAAAAGCAAACGAAATCGCAACTCCTAAAGATTGAAAGTATTTTATGAGTACTGCATTTAACACAACATTAAATACTCCAGCAGACACAACTACAACTGCGTTCCATATAGTTTTCTTTGCAAATGCTGTATTTCGCAAATAAACATATGACCATTGATAAAACAAATATCCTAATACTAAAATCGGCACTTGATATAAACAGGACAAGTATTGTGGCCTTGCCAAAATAATACCCATTTCATAACAAAATAAAGACAAAAAAGCACCTATCACAAGCGTCACTCTCCAAATAATATCATAATCACCATCTATTCTTTCATAATCCTTATTATTCATATATTTAAAATAGTATGGATTCCATGCCGAATGAACAAGAACGATGACTACTAGCATTAATGCCGATATATTCTGTGCAAAACTATATAAACCTGCAGAATTAAAACCATCTTGTTGACCGATAATCATCTTGCCAAATTGAGCAACTATTATACTGCTTAATGAATATGGTAAATATGGTAAACAAAAACGAAGTATATACTTTAAATGTTTGATATCAAAACCTTTTAATGAATAACGATTTACTTGTATGACTTTATATACTCCCATAAACATAAAAGTAATCATCGTTCCTAAAATCAAACCATAATAACGTTTATCTTGTAACATCAACATACATACGACAGACAAAGCAACCGCCAAATACGATGATATGCAAGATACAATTGCTATTTTTCTGCTCTCAAGTAATGGTTGGTATATCTGTTGAAAGATTCCATCGAGAACTATGTTTATCGCAAACGGAATTAAACAAACCACTAATAAACTTTCAATACCCATATAATCCGCCAAAGTATTTCTAAATAGAAATAACAAAACTGATAATACAGAAAAAATAATAAATGAGAATCTTATTGATGTACCAACGAAACATTTAAAATCATTCTCATTTTCAGCATCATAATAGTATCTAGATATAGCCACTTCTGTATTAAGCGTTAATAATACGGCTACGACTTGCGCTGTTGAAGAAAAAACATTAAGCACCCCGTAATCCTCTACAGTCAATAAATAAGTATATACAGGAACTGTTATAAAAGACAAAGCCTTATTGGCTATAGTCGCCAACAAATAATTACCTGAATGCTTTAAAATCTCCTTATGCTCGCCATTCATAAATAACAATACTAGACGATTTAACCATTAAGCGTTCTTAATATAGCATTATAGATATATTGATGACCTTCTTTCGTTAAGTGATGATGATCAGACATAATTCCTTTTAATGGAATATCTTTTAAATCAATATATTTATTCCCAAATACATTTTTCAACATCAGATTATATTTATCTATCTTTTTTGTTATACCTGGAACTTGTTTTTCATAATCAGATGATGCTGGAACAATTGAAAGTGCAAACACTTCTGATTCATGAAATTTATCGATAAAGAATTCGCACATACTAATAAAATCTTTTGGTGGCGTCCAAGATACTTGCCTAATTTTTCTAATATATTTTGTTGCTTTAATATTTGAAAGAAACCGTCTTATCCACCTAAATACCCTATTTGAATCAAAAATGGCTTCTTCTAATTTCGTAAATGCCCTTGGGGCACAATCAACTATTCCCATTTGAATAATAACAATATCTGGATGATATTGATTATAATAAAATGTTTGCTCTACAAATTCCTTGATTAGTCCACCGCCTTTTGAAAATTGAAATACTTGATAATTTTTATTCAACAGATACGGATATGTGTCTTCATATATGGTTTGTTCTGGTGTATTTCGCGGCAAAGCTAAGGAATCTGAAAAAATTAAAAGTCTCTTCTTCATCTTATCGTCCAAGAATCCTATTATAAATAGTCTTTATATGAAAATACTGTTCATCCAACGAACATAACCTACATAAATCACCTTCTAAAAATGCCTTTGTCTCCAAATAGAAACCTGGTTTGTATTCCTTATCTAAATGATCGTCAATTTCAACAGGATATACATTGACACTGCCTTTATCTTGTAATTGCAATTGCTCCATAGGCTTTAAATAAATACGATGTCGAGGTGTTTGAATCTCAACAGCCCATCGTCCAGGGGAATTCCAGTTAGCCTGATAATTAAATAAAACACCTTTCTTGGTCAAACCCGCACCTACGAAACAAGATGGCTTATGCCAATTCAATTCTCCTGCAGTATATGAAGACATTTGAATAGGTTCTCCCCCCATGAAAAATGCCAAATCTATGACATGGGATGAATTAGCAGTCATCCAATTACGTTTCACTTCAGACGGATGTTCCGTATTCTCAATAACATGCCCCCACTCAGTAAACTCAAAGTTCATGGATGTCATACCTCCATCTTCTTTAAGAATATCTTCCGCCTTCAATACTGAAGAAAAAAACCTACGGTTATATGCGTAATACACTCTTGCGCCCGTTTTTTTTGCCACTGCAATAACATCTTCCATTTCGGAAGGATCATTAAACCCTGGCTTCTCACAAAAAATATTCTTCACACCATATTTCATCAGTAATATTGTTGTCGATGCAAGATACTGAACATTAACCGCAATAATCGCGAATTCTGCGACAGTAGGCATTAACTTAAGATACCTTTCAAGACCTCCTTCAACAACATCTTTCCCTGTATTTTCTCTAAAAATCTGAGCTTTCTCATGACCTCGGCCAATAGTTAAAAAGCTTTTTTTTAAGGCAATAAGCACTTTTGCATATTCAATTCCAATACCACCTGCCCCAATTAACCAAATATTATTCATATTAACAAATTCTAAGTAATCGGTAATAAATCGACATTATCGTTAATAACTCTATTATATACTGCCAAAAGAGCCTTTATAAAAGGCTTGTGGTATCGAGCAGACAAATTATATGTCGTCAATGGGCAGCACCCTGATATAAGAATACAATCCGCAAGCAATCCCGTAAGTTGACTTTGGAAAGGCATTTTGTATGAGTTTTCTTTACCACCAGTAATCCAAGTTCCATTAACTTCATTAACAATAATCCTTAAATCTTGGTTATCTATATATTCTCCTTTTTCCCCTTTATAGTTATCCTCTGAAATAAGAGTCAGGACATTGCCCTTGGGTGTTGTCAATGTTAATCGCCCTGTCATTTCAATATACCCTTTCCGTTTACTCTCTTCGAGTTGATTATTAAGCTTAGACGTATCAATGCAATAATCTTTCTCTCCAGTGAGATACATAAATATATCTATGATATGAATGCCATTGCAACAAATGCCCCAGTTTTCTGCTGCATACAACATCTTTATTGGCTTATTAACATCTATAAGATGAGAAATTTGTTGATAATTTCCAAACATTCGCCTCGGACAGTTAACCCAGGTTCTCACGTTTTTTTCTGCAATCAAATCCCCTATTTCATCATAATCCGACAACTTTGGAAATAAAACCTTTTCCAATACCATATTTCTCACTTTGCTGTGATTCAATAAAGACTTTACAATTGCCGCACGAGGCTTTGAGCCTGAAGCCACAATTACCAAATCCAGTTCCAAAGGAAGTTGATTAATGTCTTGTGAAAACTCTACTTTTTTTTCACCAACTGCAGAAACTTCTTCATAACGTTCACACGCGGTCTTTAGGGAATCAACACTATTATCAACAACCGTTATTGATAATGGGGATCCCGATTTCTTTAATCCTTGCAAATGCCTACTACCTAACTGACCTGCTCCGATAATTGCAACATTATACATATTTTAATAGTTTAAATGCTTCTTTTAAAAATTTAAATGCTTCACCATATCATTCACCTTCTGATACTCCTGCGGATTGCCGATGTCGATCCACGTGCCGTTGAGCGGGTAGCGAATTACCTTTTTGTTTTCAGATATCAGTTTTTCTATCAAGTCGGTTGCATTAAAAAACTGATTGTTAGGAATTTCGTTCAAAGCACTCCGTTTGATGAGATAGATACCAGCATTGGCGTAGTAGTTGTATTGAGGCTTTTCTAAAAGACCTTTGATGTCGCGTCCTTCCAAATCCAAAATTCCGTAAGGAATTGAAACGTTGTACGGTATCGCTGCCACCGACATTTCCGCCTCGTGCTCTTGGAAATGCAAGAAGAAATCTTCATAGTCGATATTTGTGAACAAATCGCTGTTCATCACCAAAACAGTGTCGTTGAAAAACTTCTCCACAAATTTTATCGAGCCAATTGTACCCAAGAATTTTGGTTCGCGACAACAATTGATTTTTACACCGTTGTGTTCTTCTGCGTAATGAGCCTCTAACTGTTCTCGTAGATAATTGACTGTTACCGAAATATGTTTTATTCCGTATGAAATCAGTCGATCAATATTGTGGTCAATAATTGCTTTGCCTCCTACGGGAAGCAACGGTTTGGGAGTTGTTAATGTTAGTGGACGAAGACGTTCTCCTTTACCACCTGCCATCAATACGGCATCAATAGGAAGTCGTGTTTTATATTTCTGTAAATCAATTATTTCTACAACATGCATATCCTTGTCGAGAACGGGGACAAGTTTCATCTGCAAATCTTTCTGATGTTTTATTTTATTCACATCGTTAAGGTCGTCCGATGACAAATAGTTGAAATCCTTGTGCATTATTTTTTCAACCGGGTCGTTAACAGAATACCCTCCGATTAATGCCCTCCTTGAATCGCCATCGGTCAAAGTACCGACCATCTTTCCTTCGCTGTCAATGACAAAAAGTACCAAAGGACCTTGCCGCATATCATTGATTTGCGATAATGCTTCAAGAAGTGTGTTCTCTTTGGAAATCAAATGATTACTCATTTCGATATTGGTTTAATAATTAGATTAGGAGATTCGCCAAAAACATTGCAATTATCAGGAATATCTTGATTTTTGACAATAGCACCGGCTCCTATATTTACATTATTTCCGATATTACAATTACCCAAAATACTAGAATTAGAATACATACATACATTATTTCCTATAGTTGGATAATACAAGTTGTTGTCTTTATCCCTTGTCCCTCCGACTGTGCAACCTTGATAGAAAAAGAATCCATTTCCATACTTTGCACGTCCCATTACAGAGCCTAACGGATGTTCAGCGCTCCAAATTTCAGGAAGTTCAATAGCATAGAATAAATCAACGGAATTGAAAATCTTATTCAAATAGTATATTTTGTCACATAGTTGACCGTATGCTTTTTCACTGCAATAAATGCAGTGTGCCATACAATACAAAAATGTCATATATTGAACAGAATGATAGGGATTGAACCTAACATCATCTCCAACGCGAAAATATTTGTTGCTTGAATGTCGAAAATTGTCCTCACAAATTGCCAAAACTTTGTCGATATTTCTGTAAATAACTTGCTTTTCATCTTCACTGACGAAAAAATGTGAAGATAATTGCATACAAAGTTGTTCTGCAATTTGTTCTTTTGGAATAGTCAATATCATTTCCAACTTTTTGCTTTTTCAAATGTTTCCTTGAACCCTTTCTTCTTTTCAAACAGATAACTTGCGATTACCTGCATCAATTCGTAATCTTCTTCGGAATCGATGTCAAGGATGCCGGTATCTGCCATAATAATGGCGTCGCAATTTGAATTGAAGAATGTTGTTTGTTCTTTCTCTTTCAACGCTTTGGGCGAATAAGCATATATGGAAGCGTTCATATCATAAAAGACAGGGGCTTCCTGACGGGTTGTAAACTTTGATGGTATCGCCTTGCAGAAGAAACCGTTTTCTTCCTTTACCATATTGAAATATGGATTGCGTCGAGATGGTGCTACTGAATACACCACATCAACATCAGCACGCGAAACTTTCTTGTCTATGGCGTTTTTTATATCCTCTACAGTACGCAGCGGTGATGTAATGTCCAAGTCCACAACCGTATCGTATTCGGTTTTGAAAATCTTTTCTGCCCTCGTGAGACAATCATTGATTACCGCCACTTTCGGAACTTTGTCGCCGGCAAGGTTTTCTTCTCGTCGCAAAACTGTTACATTTAACTCGGATACTTGACCCACCAATTTGATAAGGTCTTCGCTGTCGGTATTTAAAACAATGTCAGCGTGGTCACCATCTTTCAAATGTCGTTTTATATACAAAGCAATGCCCGCCATAGAATACCAAACCAAAGGTATATCCAAAAAATCACGTGCGTTTTTGCCTTTGACGCCTTTTGAACCGGCGCGACCGCAAAGAGTAAATAATATTCTCATAATTAACTTTTTGCCAATTTCAATATGTTGAGTGAATGTTCAAGCGTATTGTCATTTGTTATTTTGTTGTTTATTATGTCAAAGAAATGTTCTATTTCAAGCATTTGCGAAACATTTCTTTCGCTATTAAAATCAAATTGTTTTCCACTTTTCAAATACTCAATATGTCCGTTAAGAATATCACAGTGAATGGTATCATACGGCATAAACAACTCCAAAGTGCGGATAGGCTTTCGTCCGAAATAATCCAAATGCAATTCAATTGTGGTTGTCTCTGTTTTAGCTATATAAATTGCAATGTCATCGCTGTCAATTTCCAATGCAGAAATTTTATCTTGTATAGAAAAAGATTTTTTCGGCATACCGAAAAATGCTGTCAGATAATCCCATTCGTGAATCAAGTCTATACCAACGCCACCACCCATATCGCGATGTGCGCTATAACATTTGCGATAGTCCTGACTCGGACGCCAATCGGGCAAATAACTCGATGAAATTGCACGCGCAGCTATCACTTCTTTTAATGGAATATTCTCCCTAACATACTTCAATACAGCATTATAACGTAAAGGACAAGCGACATAACAAGTTGTATCCTTCAATACGTCGAAAATACTTTCATCGATTTCTGTGGTGTCAAAAACAGGTTTTTCTACGAAAAATGACTTTGTGTTTTCCTTGAATTTCAGCAACGTCTGATAATGCATTGATGTCGGATTGGTAACAAAAACGATGTCGTACTTTGCATCTTGCGGTAAATTATCAGAAAAAAGGAATTCACCGTTTATATAATGCGCAATGTCGTCGGAAAGTTTTTTCCCAATAGAACTCCTATAAAGGTCGATTTTATATGTGTCGCCACGAGAATCCAACAAGGTGCAGACATTACGCAAATGTCTTGTTCCTATTGAGCCCAATCCTGCAAATGCAATATCGTAATGCATAATTTATGATTCGATTTTGTCGATGATTTTCAAAAGTTCCGCATCCCTTACGAAATCCCATTGCGGTTTGTTTTCTGCATTTTTTATCTGTGATAAAAATGCGTTAATCTCTTCTCTGTAAGGATTTTCAGTAACGAATGCAGCGTATCCTTCCACGTGTTCCGATGCGTTATCAATAGCAATCTGTTTCAACGTTTTTGCTTGAATGTCGTATTCGGTTAATGAATCAGGTGTACCATTCCACGAAATCTGAATATCCTCGCCATAAACATCAATATGTCTGATTGGTTTGCGAGTTACCACGTCAACAGCAAAGACACCTTTCGCACCTGTTTCGTGTTCAATGGTTATCAAATAATTGTCGTTGTAACTGATATTCAGGTTGGTATTTTTGCTTTTTACAGCGGAAACGTTTTTTATTTTTCCAAATGCAGTTATCAGCCACGGCATATCAATCGCCATTATTTCACGGCAGCCGTTAGTTTTAGGATTACCAATGAAATAGTTATTGTAACTTTCCCACGGATGCCAATCAGGCAAATATTGTCCAACGTGATAGATATAATTAAGTTTTGAATTTCGGTCTTTTACTTTATCGATAATCATTTGAGTTTCTTTGCGATAAAGGAAAGTTGAGGACAGAAACAAAACTACATTCTTTTCTTTGGCAAGTTTTATGTTTGCATCGTAACCATCCGAAACTAAATTAATTTCGGTAAAAATATGCAGATTGTTTTCCAGACATTCGTTAATAATTGCCGAATGAGAAAGCGGCGATGTACATACAAAAGCACAATTTATTTTTTCGTTTTTAACAGCCTCAGAAATAGAACCGAAGCATTTAACGCCGAACTTTTCGGTAACCTCTTTGCATCGTTCCTGATTGCTATCAATACCGTATATTTCAATGTCTTGATGCTCTTTGAGCAATCGCATTCTACGTTTGCCCATAGAGCCGAGACCAATCACAATAATTTTCATATCTTATAAAATTCTTTCTTTACCAATCCATCCAACGGATATTTTTCAATCACATCAAAAATGTTTTCGAGTGTCCCCGCTTTTTCGTATGGATTTGTAGATATTTTTGCAATATTCTGATATTCAGGTGATAAAACTTTCGTCAAACCTTTTGAAATGCCATCATAATCCGCACTTACGTCCAAAACGCTTGCTCCTCTTGCCCTGCCTTCCTGACGTGAGCCGATGTTTAATGTAGGTATTTTGAAAGATGGTGCTTCCACCAAGCCGCTCGACGAATTGCCAACTACTACGGTGGCATACTTCAACGCCGAATAATAACGTTTTTTCCCCAACGAATCTATCGCAAACGCTCTGTCGGAATGAGAATTGACAAAATCCTCTATCTTTGAAATAATTATTCTGCCTCCCGTGTCTGAATTTGGAAGGGTGAATAGTATTTTGTAATCACCAATTATATTTTCAAAGGCCTTCAACAAATCCGTAATTTGTTTTTCAGCTGTCAGGTTTTCCATTGTAACGGGATGGAATGTTACAAGGATGAATTTGTCTAACAAATTGAAATTCAAACTTTCCGATAGTTTTTCGCGGCTCATTATGGGTTCTTTTTTGATATTGTCAACGCCCAAAGAGCCGACATAGAAAACACGGCCAGGATTTTCGCCCATTTGGATGATGTTACGCCTATATTCTTCCGTTGATGTAAAATGAAGATGGCTCAACTTGCTGATTGCGTGTCTGATAGCATCATCATACGCACCTAATGTAATTTCGCCGCCATAAAGATGTGCCACGGGAATTTTGTAAATCAAACACGATTGAGCCGCCGCCAACATTTCATACCTGTCGCCAAGAATTACTGCCAAATCAGGCTGCAAATCTTCCAAAGCATCGGCAAATCCAATAGTAGCCAAACCCATAGATTTTACAGTGCCGTTTGCTGTGTCGGACGAAAGGAGCATCTCAACTTTCTTGTCTATTTTGAAACCGTCGGCTTCAATCTCCTTGTATGTAAGTCCAAATTCCGGCGATAAGTGCATATTAGTCGCAATTATCTGAATATCACAATTTTCAGAATCTTTCACCAACTTCATCAGTCGGCTCATAATTCCGTATTCTGCGCGAGTGCCAGTAAAAAAACAGACTTTGCGTTTCATTACAATTCGATAAGTTGGTCTTCTGCGAAATCTTTTTTGGCAGTTTTGCCGATGATATTTTCCCAATCCATCGGCGAAATTCCATTGCCCGGACGTTTGACGGCAAGATTGTTTTCGCTGAAAACTTCACCTGCCTTTATATCTTTTGCTGCAACGATGCTTTTACGAGCCACAGCGATATTTTTTCGTTCCGATTCCGAAACTGTTTTGTGACCGTCACCGAGCGCAAATTCAATGTTTCTGATTGCAGAAACCATCGCTTTGAGTTCGTCGGGTTCGAGCGACGCCTTGTGGTCAGGGCCTTCCATATTTCGGTCGAGAGTGAAATGTTTTTCGATAATTTCAGCACCCAACGCCACCGCCGCAATCGGCACTTCAATGCCTTTTGTATGGTCAGAATATCCAATCTTAACGCCAAAACGTTCTTTCAATTCGTTCATAGCCAAAAGGTTGACATCCTTGAATGGGGTCGGATATTCTGTATTGCAATGGAGAATCGATATTTTGTCTTTACTCAATCCGTTGTCCGACATTACTTTCAACGCAGCTTCAATATCCACCATTTCGCACATCCCCGTCGAAAGAATCACCGGCTCTCCAAATTGCGCGATTTTTTTGAGATATGGATAATTGGTGATTTCACCGGATGGAATTTTCCAAAAACCAATATTTAGAGAGTGCAGATAATCAACGCTTTCCAAATCAAATGCGGTGGAAAAGAACCTAATTCTTTTTTGGGTGCAATATCCAATAAGTTCCTTATGGTCGGAGTGCGAAAGTTCTAACTTTTTCAGCATATTCAACTGTGAATTATCAGATGAACTGCCCATATTTCTTTTCTGATATTCGGCTTGTTGGGCTGATTTCGATACTAACTTTTCTGATTTAAAAGTCTGAAATTTAATAATATCCACACCTGCATCAACCGCTTTGTCAATCATCTTTTTCGCCGTCTCGATAGAGCCGTTATGATTAACGCCTGCCTCAGCAATTATCAGAACGTGTTTCATCTATTTTATTCTTTTTGCCGGATTCCCGACATAAATTCCTTTTTGGGTAATGTCTTTTACTACAACCGCGCCTGCGCCGATAATAGCGTCATCGCAAATATTAATTCCATTTGCTATAACAGCCTGACTGCCAATAAAACAACGGTTACCGATTTTGCAATCTCCGTTTATCATCGCGCCAGTTGATACGTGCGTATGGTCGCCGATTTTTACATCGTGTTCTACATTGGCAAAATTGTTAATTATTACATTTCTACCAATCATCGCACCAGCGTTAATGTTGGCGAAATTCATTACTGAAGAGCCTTCTCCTATTTCTGAATATTTTGATACGCAAGCATTTGGAGAAACAATCGAAACTATTTTGCCATTATGTTTGATGACGTTTTCCCAAAGTTTGATACGCAAATCTGCGTTTTTAACAAATCCAATAGTTATATGGAAAACGGCTTTGTCAACGTATTTTACGATGTCGTCATCGTTACCTACTACTTTGTAATCCAATACTTTGTTCCCAAATTCCGCCGGTCTATCAATAATGCCGAGAATATCAAAACCGCATTTTTCAGCAATACCAATTAAAGACTTGCAGTGACCGCCACCGCCGATAAGAAGTAAAGATTTCATTTGATTCTTACACTACTCGGAATGTTCACCACTCTGTCGGCGAAGTAAATCGTATTTTCCAAGCCGTCGTTTTGACAATGCTCAAACATCGGCAGACGGTTCATAAGTTCCCAAATCGGGCGAGTCATTACGCCGTTGTCGTTGCTGAATTGCAGAAAATCTTGCTGCATATCCTTGTCTTTCAGTATGATTGCATTGAGCCAATAATTACTGCGACAATCAGTGGGTTCACTAAAAAACTCAACATCTGGAACATTCTTGAAAAACTCCTTGTATGCCTCTGCCGTCTGACGCTTGCTTTCGATGTAAGTGTCGATATTTTCTAACTGAGCACATCCAAGTGCTGCATTGATGTTTGGCATACGGTAATTATAGCCGATATGGTCGTGACGGAACTCCCAACGGTGAGGAATCTTTGCCTGAGTTGTGATGTGCTTGGCATACGCGCCCAACTCCTCATCGTTGAAAAGCATCATTCCGCCGCCGCCGGTTGTTATGGTCTTGTTGCCATTGAAACTTAATGCGCCAATCTTACCGAATGTACCCGTGTGCTTGCCTTTATAAAGGCTTCCTATGCTCTCGGCGGCATCTTCTACGAGTTTGATATGGTATTCGTTGCAGACTTCAATCAATTCATCCAAATGAACAGGGTGTCCGAAAGTGTGCATCGGTACACACGCCTTAATGCGGCGGTGAGTATTCTTGTTAAAGCATTGATTGCCTTTGATTTCTGCGTTCATTTCGAGCCATTCCCTGACAGCCGTTGGCGAAAGCCCCATAGTATCACGGTCAACGTCGATGAATATAGGTTCCGCGCCAATATAACTCAGTGCATTGCAAGTTGCGATGAACGTAAGTGCCTGAGTAAGAACTTCGTCACTACGCTCCACCCCTGCCAACATAAGCGACATATGCAGAGCATTGGTTCCGCTCACGCACACAACAGCACGTTTGCTGCCAGTGTATTTAGCAATGTCGTCCTCAAAACGGTCAACGAACTTTCCTACACTCGAGACAAATGTAGTGTCGATACATTCGTTCAAATATTTTTTCTCATTGCCCGCGAACACCGGCACCGACAGCGGAATAAAATCGCCGCCATCAAACAAGTCGCGAATAAAATCAGTTATTTTTTTGAATTCCATTTTTACATTTTTTGATCAAGGTTCTTGCCTTTTTCTTCGTGTTGGAAATTGGGTATAAAACCTTTGATTGCTTCAACTACCTGAGCCTTGGTGAAATCGTCCTTGGCAAAAATATTTTCAAGTTCGATAAAAAACGAGTTGATCTCCGACATTGGACGTCGCGAAGTCTTTTCTACGACACCCAAAGCCTTAAAACGTTGCATGTTGATTTGTTCGCCAGGCACATAAAACTCCTCGTATGCCTTTTCGCCTGTTGTGTCGCTCTTGAAATACACTACGGGATAATTCTCGGAATCGTATGACATTTGGTCTGCATAATCTTTTGCAGAATTATCATCCTTACATTCAACCTTTTGAAAGCCTTCGGCCTTTACAAAATCGTCACAAATTTTCAAGAAGGTGAGCATTTGATCTTCCCCAAGTTTAGGGAAGAAAACCTCGCCACCATTGCCGAGTATGCACGCCAACATACAAATCTGTCCTGATTCTTCGGGCGAAACAAAATAACGTTTCACGTCATTAGGTGCGGCAAGCGGTTGTTTTTTTTGCAAGCGGTGAATCCATCCGTCAGGCAACGAGCCATTGGAAAATGCAACATTGGCAAATCTTGCTGTCGTTACTTTAAAATATTGATTATAAGCCATTACCAAATCTTCCATAATTCGCTTGCTTGCGCCCATAATGTTAACGGGATTTGCAGCCTTGTCGGTAGAAACGCAGAAGAAATGCTTGGGAGGATATACACATAGCAAATCCATCAGTTTCTTGGCCTTGATGTCGTTGTTTTCGATAAGAGCCTGAACAGAATACTTGTCTTTTTCAGACCTTACGTGCTTGTGAGCCGAAAAATTAGCGACAATATCGAACCCTTTTTCTTCGCGGAAAATCCTTTCAAATATTGGGTCTGCAAAATTCAGAGTATAGCATCTGAACTCGTCGGGACAGAAGAGTCCTTTGGTAGAACGCACATCGCGCACCAACTCTGCCAAGCCGTTTTCATTTAAATCTACAACTACAACGCTCTTGGGTTGAAATCTCAAAACCGCCTTGATAAACGACGAACCAATAGATCCAGCGCCGCCAATAACGCAGACTTTTTTGTCCTTGATTTCGTTGGTCAACGCATCTTTATTCGCCTCAATATCAGGCAAAAACATACTTTGACTACGGAATGTAACGCTATCAGAAATGAATTTTGAAAGATTGAACATTTGTATAACGATCAGATTTTATGTGATTACTTGCTCGATCTTTGGGCTACAAAGATCGACATTTTAATATCTATATTAAAATTCAGAACGTTTTATAATTTAATGTTGCCAAAAAAAAGTAAACGCCGATTTATTAACTTCGCCCATAGATATTATATTGATAAACAAGGCCATATATATCAAGACAAACATAATCCCTATAATTTTATCATTCAACTTTTTAGATGAGAAACAATAATGAGTAAAATATGCTATAATAAGCATTTTAAAATTGGCCAAATACAACAATGGACGTCCTAATACGAAAGACTTTCCAGCTACAAAACCGAGAGAGAATGCCATAAACCATAATACATATGAAATTTGAAATAATTTGGAATCGTATTTTTCCCGCATTCTGCTTTGATAATACATGATTATTAAACCAAGAAACAAGAATATATATTCACCGAGCCCTGTATTTCTCCCAAACTCTGCTGCTTGATTAAATAAGTAAACTCCATATTTTGGATTTAATATATATCCATATCCTGCGCCATAATTAAATCTATCAATAACAAAACTAAATATGTTTGAGACAACACCAAATGCAGCATCTCTATTAAACATCAAAAACAATGATACTCCTAATATTATTGCTTGACTTTTAATACTAATCCAAACATCTTTACGAACAAACAATGGGTAAAATATCAACAAAACAATCGCAGTTTTATGTATTAGCATAGCAAGAACTATGCACAAACAATATTTAAAGAATTGTTTTTGCTCAATATATTTTGTCGCGAAGAAAAAAATACAGGCAACCAACGAAAACCTTATTGTATTCATCATTGCCAAAAAATAATTTCCAACGATTAAATAATAGGCCACATAAGGAAATAAAAACCTATATTCCTTTATCGAATAAAAAATCAAAAAAACTTGTAAAAAGGCCCATAATGAAAAATACACAGCATAATGAACACCCACATTAGAAAGAAAATCTGTCATGTAACGCCATAGGAATTCTTTACTTTCGGGAACACCTTCATTATACCACTTAAGATATTCCAATTGATCTCTTCCAACATCATATCTGCAACCGAACACAACTGTAAAAAAGAATATCGGCAACCATATTTCAAGATATGCAAACCCTAAATTACCTTTGCGCCCCAACATAGTTATTCCTTTATTGTATGCCAACTGTCTACGGCTTGCAAATACACCACAAGCAACCATAATTATGGTCAGAGATCCATATACTAATGCAGATTCTAACATTAAAAATGATTTATTAATGAGGAATTCCTATTTTAACATTCCTAAAATACCATATTGAAGTTTATACAGCCATGGTGTTGTGCATAAACAGGTTAAATAGTATTTTGTTTTGGTAGGAATTCTTCTATCTTTTAAAACTTTCAAAAAATTCAAACGAAATAAACTACGGTATCTATAGAAAATTTGTTTGAATTCAGCTTTATTCATTTTTTGTAAATTGAGCAATTGAGTTACTGCACGTCGATAGAATAATACGCTGATTATGCTGATATCGGGGTAGTTTTGTGAAATAAACAGAGAAAACTCTTCACAAATATCAAAAATGTGATAGTGTTTTTGTTCTAACGAACGAATCAAAATACTGCCATTTCTTGTGACATAGTGGTAGTTATGATGATAATCACCAATTGCGCAAATATCACACTCATTAATAATTTTGTACATTATGGCAGCATCTTCATACAATCCAGTAGGGAATGGGTATTGTTGTAATAATTTCTTTTTGAAGAGTTTTCCGTATGCTCCCCAACTAATTTTGCCGCCCGTATAAGCTGTAAAAATTACATCCTTTTTTGATGCTTTATAATCCGAAAAATACTTTTTGCTAACTTTTCTTTGTTTACCTTCATATTCTCTAACTATTCTAGTTATTGCTATGTCAGCATTGTATTTTGAAAACAGACACCACAAATCTTCTACATAAGTGGGTTCAACATAATCATCGGAATCAACAAAGACGATTAAGTTTCCGCTTGCTTTTTCTACTCCGTAGTTTCGAGCCGTTCCTAATCCACCATTGGGCTTATGATATGTTTTAACGTTTTCATATTGCTGGGCATATCTATCACACAATACTGGACAATTATCTGGTGAGCCATCATCTACTAATACGATTTCAAGATTGTGATATGTCTGACTGAGTAAACTATTGATACATTTATCTAAATACCGTTCTACTTTATAAATTGGGACTACAACGCTTATTTGCTGTTCCATTGATTAATAATTTACATTATAATGTTTTATACAGTACTCTTTATATGGTATATTCGGTTCGTAAACAACATCATGTTTTGCTGCTCTTTTGTCAAAAGGTGGAAACTCCATATAATTACCATATATTTGTTTTAATATATTATCATATCCGTTAGGTACTGGCATTTGGATATATTCAAATGGCATATCAATTGTCGATTCAAAATCGCTCTTATTCCACATATCTCGTTTAATAATCTTAGTAAGCGGATCTGCATGTGCTCGAAAAGCCATTTTAGGATAATCATCAATTTTATATTTTTTATTCCATTTTTCAGCTATTTCATACGCTTTTTTATAATTAAAGCCAATATTACGCAAAACTCGTCTTATACATCTTGCCACAAAACCTTTATTAAAATCATTAACATAAGTATTTGCTAAAACTGTGATAATACGAACAGGAAACCGCGAAATTTTATACTTCCATGGTGTATCTTGACAACCATCTAATGGCATTATATCAATACCTATGCCATTGTTTTGTTTTTTACTTAAGCATGTTTGCCTATTGCCTGTGGTATCAGAATTTCGAAGACTTACCCACATGTAAAAACATTCGGAATCTGTAAGAGTTGTCTGTAAATAATATGGTTTAGAGATATAATTGTTACATAATGAAACGAACTTATCATAATCGGTACGTGGCATTACTATATCGACATCATCATCCCACGGAATATAACCTTTATGTCGTATAATTCCCAGTAAAGTACCCCACATGGGATACCAACGCAACTTATTAAGTTTGCAGATTTTATCAAATACTTGTATTAAGTCTAATTGGACGGTCCACACCTTTTTCATTTCTGATGAGACATCCCATCCAGAACGCACCTCTGGTTTAATAAACTCTAAATCATATTTTATACTCATACATTTCCTTGTTTAAAAACAATGATTCCTATCGAATATGTGCCAAATCTCATTGGCCGTTTTTTCAGGAACTCTAATACCTCTCATGGGTATTGGTAACCTACCATCATTAAAAATGTCTTCTTTTATCATTTTCTCTACGTAATCTGAAAACGATCCTATTACTTTACAAGGTCTACCCACAGCCACTGAATTTGATGGAATATCTCTTGTAACAAGGCTTCCTGCACCTATAATACAATTATTACCTATTTTCACGTTATAAAGTATCGTTGTGCCAGTTCCGACAAACACATTTGAGCCGATTT
This sequence comes from Salinivirgaceae bacterium, assembly GCA_017645945.1. Taxonomy (GTDB): domain Bacteria; phylum Bacteroidota; class Bacteroidia; order Bacteroidales; family SZUA-534; genus RUG13583. The sequence goes on along the minus strand of JAGCNL010000016.1, from coordinate 93,350 downwards.
CTATGCAACCAATTTTCTCGTGAACAATATCTTTTCTACCTAATTGTTTTAAATATGCGTTTACAACATTGTCTGATATATCATGTGTTACAAACGAAACACCAGCTGCCAATCTTACATTGTCGTGTATGCGTATCAAATTAGGATACAATGGTATCGTTCTTAAAGAATATGTTCCACCTTCCCCCATAAAACCAAAAATATGTTTTTTCCGTAGCCATTCAGCCTTTTGTGTACCTGAACCTTGTAGGTTTAGGACTGCTATCTGAAAAAGTCTTCGCCAATTCATAGAATCTAGATATATTCCCCTGCCGTCAACCTAAATGTGCTTCCTGTCATCATTGCTGATGCATCAGACATCAAATAGATCAAACCTTCCATATAATCGTTGCGTTCGCACATACGCCCCATTGGAAGTATGTCGGCTGCACGTTTGCGAAGTTCAGCCTCACTTTCGCCTTGGCTATTACGTAGCGCAACTTCGCCTTCAGTTGGTGTCCATCCTAATGTGAGATAATTGCATCGGATTTGTTCTGTGGCGTATTGATGAGCTATATGTTCCATCAGTATTCGCAACACACCTTTACTGCAAGCGTATGCGGCTCTGTCTTTCTGGCCTCCCCAAGCGTGCGCTGAGCCCGTGAGGACAATGCTACCGCCACCGTTCATTCGCATATACTTTACTGCCTGCTGGCAGCAGAAAAAACAAGCTTTAAAGTTCACATCCATAACCCAATCAAAAGTTTCTTCATCGCAAGTATCCAATGGACTAACTGGTGTTACACCAGCATAGTTGAAAAAACCATCGATTTTGCCGAACTTTTCATATGCAACATCAAACAAATGTTTGCAGTCCTCAACTTTCAAAAGGTCACAATGGACAAATATTCCGTCAGAGCCAAAAGTTTTAATGTTTCGCACGGCTTCTTTTCCGGCTTTCTCGTCGCGTCCGCCAATAACAACTTTGGCGCCTTCGCGACCGGCAACTTCAGCAAATGCCCTGCCCACACCTTTGGTGCCACCTGATATGACTATGACCTTATCTTTTAATCGTTCAAGTTCCATACGCGTATAAGATGTGGTTATTTAAGTTCCAAGGCTTTATTAACATCGAACCCTTTAAGCAATAGATTGTTGCCATTTTCGTCAACAACTTTCACTGTATTCATATAGAATTTCAATGTATCAGCCAATTCCATTTTACTATTGCAAACAATATACATACGTGTAAGTACTTGTTTTTCATTTCCAATCCATTCTGGCAAGACTGTGTCGCCTTCGTGCAAGCGTTGAATGTTGGCTACCACACGAGCATCTTTATCAATGTCTTCCAATCCTGTTATTTTGGCTATTTTACCTTTTTTGAGCAAGAACCACAAGGTTGCCGCCCACTTGCCTCGCAGACGGGTATCATCATCTGTCTCAAGATTAACATCACCTTCTGAGCCTGTGAGTGCAAATCGTATAAGCATCTCTCTTTGGTCGAATCCGTGGATGGCTTTCATCAAAAGATGTGGCGCCTCACCTTGTAAACGGAAACCAGTATCATAGACATAAAACTCGCCATTCTCATAAAAACCGGACAACATCAATACACCGTTTTCAATGCCTATTTCTTTAAAGAGGCGAATTGCATTCGGGTGCATACGTTCAAAGTACTCGTCAAGATGTTTCGACGGGTATGTTCCTCCAAGACAAACGCGAGACAATCCCGGTTGTTCGTCGGTTGTGTATCTGTCGTAAATACAAGATGCAGAGCAATATCCGTCTTTAAAGGTGTAATACATACCCATATCATCGCACTGCATATATTTTTCAACTATGAAGCGTTTCTTGTGGCTGTTCTCCAATGCAAGTTTGACTCCAGCTTTCAATTCTTCCTCGTTGTATGCAACAGTCATACCTACACCGCCGCCGTTGTCAACGGGCTTAACCATAACCGGATATACTATTTTGTCGAGGTCCTCGCGTTTCATATCGGCATCAAGATAGAACTCTGGTATACCGTGAACCCCATACCTTTCGCAAGTGGATTTAAACACATCTTTGAAAGCAAACACATCAACAATTTGTTGAGTGGCATAGCAAGGCAGATTAAGTGCTTCACATACTTTGCAATACGATGGCACTAGAATGTCAGCAACACCAACCAATACACCGTCAACTTTTTCTTCACGAGCCAACGCAATAAGTCCAGGCACGTCCATACCATCAACATCGTACGATTTCCACGCCACTTTTTTCGCAGCATCTGTATGTCTGCCAGAAGAAACTATTGTTTTGATACCCATATTGTTGGCTATCTCTACAAGTGGTGTCGTTTCGGGATTGCCACCCAAAATCAACAACTTCTTACCTTCAAATTCTTTGCTCATTTTATATGTGTTAATAAGTTAATGTGTTTACAACGTAAATTGTTCACCTTGCTGCATCAACAGGCAAGGAATCTCTTTCTCTTTCATAATCTCATAAAAGCGTCCAACATCACCGTGATGCGATGCAAACATACCATAATGGCACGGGATTGTGATTTCCGCCTTCAACGACTCGGCCAATGCTGCACATTCGCTTTCGCTCAAATTGCCGCACACTCCGTTGATTGGCGCTATCAATACATCCAGCGGCGTTGGAATCTCTCCAACCCTATCAAGACGCAAACAAGTGTCGCCTGCTTCGTATATTGTTTTTCCGTCAACTTTTATTACCACTCCAACAGCATCTGGGGCGCCTTTTCCGTGGTCGCAGTTAACAAACGAAATATCAAAATCCCCGATAGTCAATTTATTACCCGGCGACACATAAGATATTTGGCTATCGTAATAATCCAACATCAAATTCTTTATAAGTTTCTGGCAATCAACAGAACACAGCAACTTCGTTTGGCCATTTGCAAGCATTGCCGGAACAGAATCCACATCGAAATGGTCAAGATGCGGATGGGTGCAGACTACCACATCAAAATCAATGTCGGACGGGTTAAGTATTTGTGGCAATAGGCGTTTAAAGCCTTTATGGCCCTCCAATCGCTCAACGCACTCCGATAGGTACAAATCGATTGCCAAAAGCTGCCCGGAAGCAGATTTAATGATATAGCCAGCCTGACCCGTAGCAAATATGTGTGTTTGGCCTAACTTGGCAGTTAAAACTTTTTTTGCAAAATCAAGCATGTGATATGGATTTTTGTTTGTTCTTGGCTTCCTCAATTCTTATAGATTCCACATCAAGGAATTGAGATAAAAGTTCTGTTTTATTGTCCGGAACAGAAACCGTCAATATTTTTTGTCCACTTACGCCATAATCTAACAACCGTTTTGTCACATTTTTCGCAACAATAGAGTCAACCGTTGCAATTAGAACATAATCATATTCTAAGTGTGCAATTGATTCAACTGGGTCAACATCCAAACAACATCTTCTGTATTCCCAATAATCGTCATCGAGCCAAGCCACGACATTACAGTGCTTGGTCTCCTTAAACCTGTTAATTAATTGCTGTCCGAATGTTCCTGCGCTATATACAACAATGTTCTTATTGAAGTATTTATTATCGAATGTAGAGAAACTGTCTTGAGGCAATCTTCCACCAGAACGCATAATGGCTATCGACAATACATAATCTGTAATTTGCTTTCCAGTTTCAAGTTCTATGGGAGTGGTTTTGCTCCATTGCATCATATAATCGTACAAATACTTAAGTTTTTGTGCCTCATCGGCATAACTCGTACTCTGCTTCAGCATACTGTCCTCGCGTTGGCGGTAGTGGTATGCCACATTGTCAACAACTGCCACACATTTACACTTCAAAAGTGCCGGATAAGTAACTGCGCCATCTTCTCCTATCGATATTCTATTGTCAACAGTTGATTGAGGAGATAGCAATATATCGCGCTTAAACAGTTTATTCCAAACGTATGTGCTTATACCTGGCCGATAATAATCACCATATGAAATCATTGATTTCCAAAGTTCAGTCAATTTTTCACCCTGATAAATACCAGTTGGTATTGCATTGTTGAAATGTGCAGATTTTGAGAACAAATCTCTTGTTTGTCCTGCACAAACCATATCTGCGCCACTGGTGACAGCAACAGTACACAGATTTTCTATGAAACCCGTACCTATCCAATCGTCACCATCAACGTAACTTATGTATTCTCCGTTGCTTTCTCTAAGCCCAGCCTTGCGAGCACTTACCAAACCACCGTTGGGCTTATGAATTACCTTTATTCTAGAATCTTTCTTAGCGTAAAGGTCGCAAATTTCGGGGCACCGGTCTTTACTGCCATCATCAACAAGAATTATTTCTATGTTCTTATATGTTTGATTAATAATACTCTCGATGCAAATACCGAGATATTTGTCAATCATATAAATTGGAACTATTATGCTGATAAGTGGCTGATTCATACAAATCTATCTTAATGCTTTTCTGCCAACACTTGCACAGTAATCTGTAAAATCTTCCATTGTGGCACAAGTTTCGGAACTGATACCCTCCCGTTTAAACACCTTACCTACAGTTTGTAATATAATTTTTATATCTCCCCCAAAGGTGATTTTGGAAACGTATTTTAAATCCAAAGCGAACTTATCTTCCCAACTAAGGGCGTTTCTTCCACTTACTTGAGCCAAACCTGTTAATCCTGGCACTGCATCGTGTCTATGTTTTTCTTCCTCAGTATAATATGACAAATATTTTACTAACAGTGGTCTTGGACCAACAATAGACATATCTCCTTTTAAAATATTAAATAATTCCGGCAACTCGTCAAGACTCGTACTCCTTAGGAATTCTCCATATTTGGTGAGTCGCACTTCGTCAGGCAAAAGATTTCCTTCTTTATCTTTCTTATTGTTCATTGTACGAAACTTGATAAGCTTGAAAATCTTTTCATTCTTGCCAGGACGTTGCTGAGCAAAAAAAGGATTACCAGACATCGCCATAAAACCAACAATCATCAATAGCAATAATAATGGCGACAAAAAAATAACAGCCAACAATGAAAGGGTAAAATCTATTAATCGTTTTAAAAAATTTTTATACATATAATTATCTCTTTCATATCAACCTCACATACCCCGACACTTCCTTCAAGCTCCCCGACAAACAATATCCCGCATCAGTTTTGGTTAAAACTCCCGATTTCTCAAGATTGATAGCTGCCGATAGAATACTTTTTCGGTCGAAAGGTTCGGGGGTTGAATTGTTGCTTTTTAATTGTGTCTCTAAATCGTTGATATTCGCGCTATTGCTTTGATGAACACAACCAATTATCGCTGATATTAATACAAGTTCACTGCTGTCGGATATTGAGTTGACAAAACCTGCGCTCTGAATCACGTATGGTATGCTACGCTTGTATGCTTCGGTTATGCGCGAATCTTGGTTATCAAGTTGAGATTGCAACGTCGCGGCCGTATCAGTATTGCTTTGCTTTTGAAGCTGTTTTATTTTAACTGCAAGGTTATCAACTATCTGGTAATATTCTTGCATTTCATCTTCAAGATTGAAACAATCACGACCGCTGAACACATTGAGCATCAAGGCCGATTTATGCAGCCGCAATCTGTCGAAAGGTGAAAGTTCTGTCTTCAACCTCATCAGAATCAGCATACATAATATTGCTCTTGAATCGCTCATAGTACTGTTGCCGCATTTAAATCACCAATCATTTTTGGTTTTGCATCTCAAGTATCACTTCGTCAGCCAAATATAAATCGCTGAATAGATACAGTCCGCTTTGCTCGTTGTGAAGCCGTCGGCAAGTATCGCTTGAATAAAAAATATCCAAAGCTCGCTTGTACGAAACACTTAATTTATTAGCCAACGCGACAACCACACAACCAATCTGCTGCCACAGCAATATTTGTCTGACTGATTCCTTATTGCTCATATTCTGACACTTTCTACAAAATGCAAATACTTATTAACTAAATCCTGATTCAAAAAACATATTTGATTATTCGGCTGATGCTCAGACAAACGCTTTAATGCTGTATGTTTTTCCATTACACCATACATATACAGCCGAATAGTATCTATAACTCTGTCGTTTGCAATTCCTCCCTCAATGAAATCGTAACTCAACCATGGTTTGTTACCCAGTCGGCTATCTATAATAAAATCCATCCAAGCCTCATCATACAAAGGGAAATTCAAATACTTGTACTCTCTGACAGCCGCCCCGTTATCATAATCGTACACGTTCAGCAACGATACACCTTGACGGTTAAATGCGACTTGGCGAGCCCATTACTCTGCATGTTCCCGAAGAATAGTGGTATAAAATCCTTTTCCAAAATCCAAATTATCGCGTCCTCTGCTACAATCGGGATTTTCAATTCTATCCACACTACCATGATACAGTCTAATCATTCGCGTTCTCCCGTCGTTGCAATAAATCTATCAAACTATCAGTCAGATTTTCTCTGCTTTCTGTATGCAGTGTGCTGTAAAATGGTATCAGATAATTCTCTATCATTCCAACAGCGTCCATTCTTCGATAAACATCAGAATAATCTATTCCAAGACGATGAGCCACATCTTCGATGCAAGATGCCACAAAACCCATCAGCACTTGAGAGTCCGACAATTCTCGAAGTTCCTCCATATTACGCAAAAACAATACTTTCTACTGTTTCCCACTCAGCATCAGTCATTTCATGAAACTGCTTTTTCAACGATAACAAAACTTCTTTTTTCCAACGTTCATCAATCAGTTCCGACCAACCTTCTTCAGCAAGAAACCTTAGGTATTTTCCTACGTTCTCCCTTCCTATTTCAGATTTCATATTGTTATCGAATAAACTATCACTCAAAACACCTTCTAACAATCTCAATCACAACATCTTGCTGTTCAGAAGTCATCTTATTGTCCGATGGCAGACATAGGCCGCGTGCAAAAATATCGGCACCGACATCGTTTGCCGCACCACAATCGATATAGGCGTTCGACTGACCGCGGCCGTTGCCGTTGGCTGTAACAAACGGGTTCATTCGGTAGATTGGCTGCATATGCATCGGCTTCCAGATTGGGCGGCCTTCGGCATTGAATATAGCCAATGCTTCAAGGATTTCCGTCGGACAAGTTTTGCCTTTCTCGGCAATGTACATTGGCTCATTCTCACTGCGGACTTGGCGGCACATTGCTTCGGGCTTGATAAGCATACAACTGAGCCAATAATTCGGAACGCTGTTTGCCGAATCAAATGGATTCATTGTAACTGGCAGTCCTTCAAAGCCTTTCTTATAACGCTCGTAGATGGCACGTTTCTGCGCGATATGCTCGTCGAGATAGTTCATCTGGCCGCGAACAATACCTGCAATTATGTTCGACATTCGGTAATTATAGCCGATTTCCTCGTGCTGATACCAGGGTGCAGCCTCACGCGATTGGGTTGACCATTTGCGCACCTTGTCGGCATCTTCTTTGCTGTTTGTCAGGAACATACCGCCTGATGAGCCTGTGATTATCTTATTGCCATTGAAACTGATTGCGCCAAAATCGCCAAAGCCACCAGTTTCTTTACTCTTATAGGTAGCACCGAATGATTCTGCGGCATCTTCAACAATGAGTGCACCGTGGCAGTTGCAGATTTCGCGAATCTCATCAATCTTTCCTGGGATACCATAAAGATGAGCCACCACAACAAGTCTGACATCGGGATATATCTCAAAGGCTTTTTCAAGCACTTTCGGGCACATATTCCACGTATCAGGCTCTGTATCAATAAAGACAGCCTCACCATCTTCGTAAGCGACAGGATTGATTGTAGCGTCGAAAGTCATATCAGAGCAAAACACCTTGTGGCCTTGCAGTGTGCCGCAGTTTGGCTTTGCCTGACCATAGAGTTTTTCGCCTGCGAGTTTTGTCGCCAAATGAAGCGCGGCCGTTCCGCAAGAAAGTGCTACTGCATATTTAACGCCAATACGCTCTGCGACAATCTTTTCCACCTCGTTGATATTCTCGCCAGCGGTGGTTATCCAATTCTTTACAAAGGCATCGTTCACCCATTTCTGCTCGTCGCCATGCATTGTGGGCGATGACAGCCAAACCTTCTTCTCGAATGTTTTTATGTTTTTGGTATTCTGAAACATCTTGTTGGGTTGTAAGTTATTAGTTTTAAGTTGTAAGTTATTTAGTTATAAGTTTTTCAACTTCTAAACATCTTAACTTCTCAACTTTTTCGTCATTCAATTTCAAGTTGGTCGACAGGCAAATCAACAGAGATGCTTGCAAGTCCATCGAGTACAATATAGAAGTGTTTTTTGCCATTGGCGCGATTGACAATTCCCTGTAAACCATCAAATTGGCCGCCGTGAATGGTTACTCTGTCACCGATTGCCACGTCAACGCACTCAAGTTTAACTTCGGGAGCATTGCAGACCCGCATGAAATCCTGCATCTGCTTGTCGCTCACAATCATACTCGAGTTGGTATTGCGGTCGACAAGGTAGTGCACATCGTACTTCATGTTGTTCGACACGGCAAAACGGTCGTCGGCTTCAATGTGGACGAAAACCATCGACGGCAGAACGGGCGTTTCTATCTTCTTCTTACGTCCGTGACCGTAGTAATGAAAATCGGTTGTGGTGGGCAGAAAGTGCTCAATGCCCATTGCCTGCAGCACCGTACGGACGGCTTTCTCTTGCCGAGGCTTTGTTTTCAGCACGTACCAATTTACCATATCTACACGGCTTCGCCACTGTCGGGTGTGGCTTCACTTCACGACCACATCGGATTAAATCTTGCAAAGATACTGATTATCAGCAATCTAATTCAGCATAGTCCGACATGCCTTCTATTCATTATACAAAACGCAATATTAGCACTATATTCTCAATTTTGGAATTTGTTTTTGAGCAACAGGGCTTAATTTGCGGTAAAAAATAGTGGCTTGCCCAACGAATGAGTTGGCCGACTTTGCGGCATCAGCGAATAAAATTCAATGGGACAAACAATTAATTTGTCCCGACAATCGTTTCATCAATCTTCTCATCAACAAAAGAGAAAACAAGACGGTTTTGTTCGGTCAGTATTTCAACGCCAGACACTGAACCTATCAGTTTCGACAAAGTTGGGAAACCATAGTCGTAAGGGCGGAATTCGGGGTTTTCAATCCTGATTTTCTTGCCGATAACATCGAGCGGATATTTGTTTGGCGCAATTTCTTCACCGTCAATGGCTTTCTGAAGCATGTCGGTGAACTTTTTAGCCGCCTTGCTTCTCAAACGCGACTTCGACGCTTCGACCTTCTTTTTGAGCGTGACGTTGCTTTTCTGCAGTTTATCAAACTGTTTTTCGAGTTTGGTCTTGCTGTTGGTCATAGTGCGCAGTTCCTTTTTCACGTCCGAAAGTTCCTTCTTCAGTTCGGCGAAAGCCTTGTTCTTTTCGGTCATTTTTTTGCGCTGTTCCTGCAGGGCGGTGTTTTTCTCGGCGATTTTCGAGTTCAGCACGTTCATCGTGTTCTTCATCTTATCGATGTTGACGCTGCACGACAAAGTCGAAAGTTTGTCCTGATTGATGAATATGTCACAGATTGTGATGAAGTTATAGTTGGTTTTTCGTTGCCCAACACCGATGACAAACTTGCCTTCATTTCGGATTCTGACGGCAAGATTACTGAAATCGCCGTCGCTCGACACAATCACAAAAGCATCGTAACGGCCAGTGTGAAGCAAGTCCATGGCGTCAATCACCATGGCTATGTCTGTTGTGTTCTTCTGCTTGCTGTGGACATAGTGGTGCATTGTGCGCAAGGCACAAACAGAGACTGTATCGTTCCAAAGTTTCAGTTTATCCTGTGACCAGTCGCCATACACGCGTTTGGTAGTTATGGTTCCGAATTGGCTGATTTTGGCAAGAATCGGTTCAATCTTCTGTTTATCTACGTTTTCTCCGTCGATTAGCACCGCCATCGATGTGAATTTGTGCAACGCCTGACGTTGTTGTGCTTTTGCCATAACGGACTATGTTATACAACCATTTCGATAATTAGGCCGCAAATCTAAATTATTGAACAAAAAAACGCAAGGCTTTAGTATGTTGACTAAAACCTTGCGTTTTTTTTAAATAATCGTCTGTAAATCAAGTTATTCTTTTACAATCTTATGTATTGCTCCGTCTGATGTGGTGATATAGTAAACACCATCAGGATATTCACTCATGCTGATTGTGTATGACGGTTCGCCAGACTCTTTCTTTAGAACAACTCCCGCATTGTTAAGCAGCGTATATGAGAAAGGTTCTTCAGCCTCGGCATTCACAAATGTTGTTGCTGGATTCGGCCATACATTCAAATTAACTTGCTTGGCGTTTATTGCAGTCTTGTCGGGTGTCTTCTCAATGTAAACTGTATCGGTTTTTGTAATATAAATTGTGTCCTTCACATACTCAACAACGGTATCATGAATGCGGGGCATTTCGGTGGCGCTGTCTTTAACAAACGTAACACTATCAGAACAGCCTTTGTAGTAGTTCTTTATGGTTATGTCTGTTGCTTTGTCAAACAAAACATACAGAGGCAATTCCTGCCATGTGGTGCCGCCATTTATTGAATAGAAAGCCGAATCTGTTTTCGACAAGTTTGTTACAAGCATTCGCCCTTGCAAATCATTGTCTATCAACTCTTCTTTTAGATTGGCATGAGCATTGTTGTACTCTATGTATATTTTAGAGCCCCCAAACATTATACTGGTATCTTCTCTGCAGAATAATATTTGGAAAAACTCTATTTCCGCCTTTTTTTCATCTGACAAAACAACATCTTTTCCTCCAGCACTACCAGTAATTCCTTTCTGTTCACTTAACAGGAGTAACGATTGATTATCTAAAAGAAAACCGTTTCCAACAACTTCGTCAAGATTATTGAAATAATCAAAACACCATGGAGTAAGACTTATTGATTCGTAACAACAATAAAGCGTATCATCTGTTCTGGTATTAGGTTCACTTAAAAAACAGCGTAAACGCCATTCAACAGGAGCGTATTTAATTTTGGCCTTGTTTAAATATTGTTGCAACTTAACACTCTCATCTTTAAACAAATCCGAAGACAAAATTGTATTATCAGGTACTGCTATTGCATTTAGAAATCCATATACATTTTTGTACTCCGTTTTTGCCAATATTTCATTGACAACACTTTGCTGCGTTTGCGCAACTGTTTGGTTTGCCGCAATCAACAGCGGCAGGCTTAAATAGATAAACAACTTTTTCATATTATTATTTTTTTGATTTATAATCATTTAATCATTCACCTTTTTTAAATACTCGAGAGTTGGCAAGTGCAGCAACAATTCCTATCAATAGATTTAGGAACGACATTGAATATACCATTAAGTTAACGGAGTCGTTAATTTTAGACATAGTCCAAATGCATGCAATTAGATAAAGCGTAACGATTGCACTTATAATACCAATTTGTATTTTTTTGATTCTATTCATATTGATAATTATTAAAGATTTGATAATAAATTAATTAAACTTCAAAATCAAAGACGATATGCTACAACTATCGTCGTATCTTTCTTTCTTCTCCAACAGATATAAAAAAAGCGTGAAACTTAACTGTCTCCCGCTAATCGAAGGTAAATTTGGCGTAACCTGGAACATACGAAATAAGTCAAGTGCACGCCAAAGCGCACCTACTAACTCATTTCTTCCTGTTCCTAATAAAATCGCCAAATTTTTTTCGATTAGAAAGAAAAAGCCATAATGCTTTAATATGTTGATAATGTTTTTTATGCTAAATCCTGTTTATATCATAGGCAGTTAAATTAAGAGTTTAACAATTGGTTAAATACATTTTGTTATATTTAATTATTTATCAAACATTTAACATCATTAACGGAAATATTCAATTTCTCTGCAATTTGTTCAATTGTAACGCCTACCGAAGCCAATAGTTTTATTGATGTTGCCAACTGACTGTCTTTTGTCGCCAGCATATTTTGCTGTTCCTCAAGTTTTTGCTGTTTTTTTGTCAATTCAACTTGTGCATCATCAAGGGCATCTTTCAAAACTGCTTTTTCGTAACGGTCGCGAGCAAATTTACGGTCCATTTCGCGTTCAAAATCAACTTGTCCTCGAACATCTTCATCTGATGTGGCTATCAATAAATTTTTGACTAAAGTTTGATAATCGTCTGACATATCCTTATTCTCATCCAAATTAATGAAAACAGGATTTTTAGGGTCGATTATTTGCGTTTGGTCAAATATACTTAAAAGGCTTTCTAAATGATTTTTAGGTTTTTGCGACAAGTGAGGTATCTGAACTATTATCACATCGTGTATCAAACCATCGGTAAATTCATTATGTTTCGGTATTTCAAGTTTTTTCCCTTCATCATCCACAAATATGTATTTCGATTTCATTACAGAAAACTCCCATCCTGCCCCCAAACTGTGTCCTAAAATGTATATAGCATAGATGTGGATTGGTTTTAAAACTGTGTATTTCTCACCATTACGATGTTTTTTTATTTCAGCAATGGTATTTTCATCGCTTTGATATTGCGCACCCAAATATTTGCGAAAACGCACTACTTCTTCTGGGTCAAATGCTTTCTGCAATTCAATGGTTGCTAACTCTTTATCACCATTTTCACCAATGATTGTTGCAGCAAAATCGAGACGGACAATTTTTACACCATCTTGTGAAACTACTGTATACTCATTGTTTTTGAGTGTCAAATCATCGATATGTTTTTGCAAAAGATTGCCCAATAACACTTTGGCGGCCTTTTTGTCGGTCATCAAGTGTTTGAAAACACTGTCATATATCGGATTGTAAACCTTTGCCATATCGACAGATTTTTGCAAATGTGGCGATTTTTAGAGCAAAGTGCAAGACTATGCTATAAAAAAATCGGGGAGCGCTAACACAAATACTTATAAATCCTTTGCCAGCAATTTCAAATCCGCCAGCACAATTGCCGTCATTGCCTCGACGATTGGCGGCACTCGCAACGCGATGCACGCATCGTGGCGGCCTTTAACTATCAGTGGTTCAATCTTGTGAGTCTCAAAATTGTAGGTCATCTGCTCGCGGGCGATGCTTGCCGTGGGTTTCACCGCAAGGCGGAAATAGATTTCGTTGCCATTGGTGATTCCGCCGTTTATGCCGCCTGCGTTGTTGGTGGCTGTGGTTCCGCGCTCATCAATTATGGCGTCATTATGCTGTGAGCCAACCATTTTGGCAGCCGCAAAACCGCTTCCGAACTCAATTCCCTTGACGGCAGGAATGGCAAACACGGCGTGGCTGATGAGCGACTCCGCCGAATCCCAGAACGGCTCGCCAAGCCCGACAGGCAGACCGTTCACACGGCAATCGACAATGCCGCCAACCGAATCGTTCTGCTCCATTGCCTTTGCCACAGCCGCCTCAATATCGGCTTGACCGCCAACTTCAACAATCGTCGATTTGATGCTGACGCCGTCGAGAACCTTCTTTGCCACAACACCCGCCGCCACAATCGCCACCGTGTTACGCGCCGAGAAATGCCCGCCGCCACGATAATCGTTGAAACCGTTGTACTTGCAGCGGCCTGTGAAGTCGGCGTGACCAGGACGGGGCTGCGCCACAAGGTTCGAATAGTCAGACGAATGGGTGTTGGCGTTTTTGAACAAAATGGTTATCGGGGTGCCAGTGGTGTGGCCGTCGAACACGCCCGAAACAATCTCAGGCTCGTCGGCCTCGATGCGCGGCGTGGTGCCTTTCGCGCCACTTTTGCGACGTTGCAAGTCGGCGGTGAAATCGCTGTCAGTCAGTGCGATACCTGCAGGGCAGCCGTCAATCACAACGCCCACCTGCGCTCCGTGCGACTCACCAAAAATGCTCACTCTGAAGATTCTACCAAATGTGTTCATAATCAATATTTTATTTTTTCAATTCGATGATTGTGCTTATCTGCTCCGCCAATTTCTCCACAACAAATATAGTGTCATCGGACTGATTAACAACTTCCAAAATCAGTTCGTCGGACAGTTTGGCAGGTTTTTTAAACTCAACGCGCATATTGCGGACCTCGAAATCATCAGGCAAGGCCTCGAGCGCCAAACGAATGTAGTTGGCGTTGTTCATATGGCGGTTATAGTCGATGTCGTTGCGCTGCACCACATAACTAACTGTACTCGTTGGATTTATCTTCGGCACAATAATTCTGCGGTCGGCATAATTCATCTCAAGTTTAGGCTCTCGATTGAAATTTGCGACCAGTTCGTCGCTGATTTTGTTCAGTTTGCCAGTGTCGAGTTTTACAAACGCGCCCGTGCTCCAACTCTTGTAGCAAGGCTGTCCGTTGGCATCGTAGATGAACGTATTGCGGAAACCGAACATCGGATTAATATCGAAAACCGATGTGGTAACTTTCAGATTCTCTTTGTATTGCGGTACTCGCACAACTTCCACCTGCCGCGATGCCAGAAGTTGAGCCATTCCGTTTTCGGTAAAGTATTGGTCGTAAACAGGTTCCGATGTTTTCCAAAGTTCAGAACAATCTTGCATCATCTGCAAAGCCGAAAACAGTTTTAAACGACCGTCGGCGTCGCACATCGAGACTGTAACTTTGTAATCGAGACTATACATTTCTTGTAACTATTTCAAAATCATCGAAAAAGCCAGGATACGACTTGCCGACGCACTCCGTGCCTTCGATTGTCACAGCCGACGAAGCCGTCAAAGCGCAGAGCGCCAGCGACATAGCCATACGGTGGTCGTTGCAGGCCGAAGCCGTGCCACCGCTTATCGGGCCGCCAGTCACAACCATACTATCGCCTTCAAACTCAACGCTGATGCCGAGTTTGCCAAGTTCGCGCCTAATTGCTTCCGCACGGTTGCTCTCCTTATGCGTCAGGCGATGAACGCCCGCAATAGCCGATTTTCCCTTGCAGTTGGCCGCCAAAGCCGCCACCACGGGGAACAAATCGGGGCAATCGGTGGCATCGAATTTGAATGGTTGCAGATTATCGTTTTTATTGACAATCAAGCAATTGTCGGCATCGAAAGCGAACTGTGTGCCTGTAAGGCGCAGAATGTCGAGAATAGCGCGGTCGGCTTGAGCCGATTGCGGATTCAAACCGCTGATTTTCAGCGTTCCTGCAATGGCTGCAGCAACAATGAACGCCGCTGCCCCACTCCAATCGCCCTCAACACGGTAATTGGCGTTGGCGTACTCCTGCCCGCCTTTTATGCTGAACTGCTCGTAGTTGGCATTTTCAACCGAAACGCCAAAATCGCGCATTATCTGAAGTGTCATATCGATGTACGGGCGGCTTGTCAAATTGCTGACTGTCAACACCGAATCGGTTTTGAGCGTTGGCAACGCAAGCAACAATCCCGTCAGGAATTGCGAACTGACCGAACCGTCAACCGTGGCTTTTCCTCCTTTCATCGGGCCTTTGACCTTGATTGGCAGCAACCCTTTATCCGATTGAATATCAACGCCTAACTGACGCAAAGTGTCCTCCATAAAACCAACAGGCCGCTGCTGCAGCGACCCCTCGCCTGTCAGCATCACCTCGCTACCGAGCAACGATGCAACGGGCGTGAACATACGAAGTGCCAAACCCGACTCGCCGCAATGCAAATGACTGCCACTCAATCCGTTGACAGGCGGAACAATCTTCAGTTCGGCATTGGAAAGGTCAACCTCGCAGCCAAGGCTTTTGGCAACGCCAATCGCCGCACGGCAATCGTTGCAATCCGATAAGTTGCTGATTATGGTCGGTTTATGCGACAAAACGGCAAGCGCAATGGCACGCTGCATATAACTTTTCGATGGCGGCGCCGTCACGCTTCCTGCAACTTTCGATGGTTTTATCGTTAAATTCATTTTGTTTCGGTAAGCAATTGTTTCATTTTGAGCATAATACCTTCGTCGATTTGGCCAGGTGCGGTTGCTCCGCCGTCGGCTGTTGCGACAAAAGTGAATGGCGCGCCCATTGTGATGGCGGCAATGCGAGTCAATGCGCCCACACGTCCCATTCCGATTGCAAGCATCTGATAATCGGCATTATACAGATTCAACAGATTCATAACATCGGTTTTGCTATGGCACATACAAGCCAACTTGACCACATCGGCGCCCATTGAGTGAGCGATGTTGGCAATCTGCTGCAATTCAAGGAATTGCGGTGTCTCGTCGTAGTTGTGATACGACACAATCACCTTGCAGTTGTGCTTTCGGGCAATGCTGATGATGTTTTTGCGATAGTCGTCGTCGGCCTCAACCTCAACATCTACCCAAGCGGCACCACCCTCGATGGCGGCCTGCAAATAGGCGGTTTGTTCGGCTTGCGACAGACCGACAGGACGACACGTTGCAAGCATATTCTTATGAGTTCCAAACAATTGGCGAATCTGCTCAATCGTCAGACCCGACTCCTCAAGTCGGATTTCGACCATTTCCGCCCCCTCAACCAGACGGCAGATGCTGTCGTAACCCTTTTGCGCCACCGAACGACATAATGCTGTCATAACTCTATCTGTTTCAATTCGTTAATATCAATTTTCTCAATCACCACATCGCCAATTCCACGCATCAGCACAAAATTGATTTGCGAGCCTTCGCGCTTCTTGTCGAGTTCGAGTGCGTTGTAAATGGCTTGTTTATCTCCAGTTATCACTGTTGGCAGGTTCAGTTTGCGCAACAGCGCCACAATGCGGTCGGCATCGGCCTGCGAAAGTAGTCCGCGCTTGACCGAAAGCCGTGCGGCAACCACCAGTCCAAGGCTGACAGCGTAGCCGTGGCTCACGCCAAGCACCTTTTCGGCTGCGTGGCCGTAGGTGTGCCCAAGGTTGAGTTTGCGGCGCTCGCCGTGCTCCTTCTCGTCACGGTTCACAACGCCCGACTTGATGTTGACCGAATTATCGACCAGCGTCTCGATGACGTTCATATCGAGATTCAAAGCCTTTTCGGCGTTTTCTTCCAGATACTCAAACATTTGACGGTCGGCGATGAGCGTGTGCTTCACAATTTCGGCAAAGCCGCTGTCGAGCTGGTCGGCAGGCAGCGTGGTGAGCATCTGCGGGTCGCAAATGACGAAATGCGGCTGATTGAACGTGCCCACCATATTCTTAAATCCCTCGTAGTTGACGCCGTTCTTTCCGCCCACGCTCGCATCGACCTGCGACAGCAAAGTGCCTGACACAAAGCCAAATGCGATGCCTCGCTGATAGATTGACGCGGCAAAACCAGCCACATCGGTGACAATGCCGCCGCCAACCGCCAGCACAAAGCCTTTGCGGTCGATTTTCAACTCAAGCATCCGTCCGATGATTTCCGACACGGTGGCAAGCGTCTTCGACTTCTCGCCCAACCCAATCTCAATTATCGGATAATCAGCAAAATACTTACCGTAGATGCGGTTGACATTGGTGTCGGTGACAACCACAACCTGCTGCGTGGGCAGATATTTCTTGAAATTCAGAAAACTTTCCCCAATCAGAATCTGCGATTGCCCCTGCTGACCGTTTATTGTTACTGTTCTCATTATCAGGTGTTTGATATTAGGTGTCAGGTGTTAGTGTTTAGTCAGATTGATAAATTGAAAGGCTGTGAGCCGTAAGCGTTGAGCGCTTTCATTGTTAATTTTTAATTGTTAATTATCAACCACTTGCAACTAATCACTATCACTCAACTACTCCTCATTCATTATTCGGTTCTGCTTGTTGATTGACTCTTGGTGGATGGCCTTGAAAACGGTAGAAAGGAACTCCGCGCTCAAGTTGTGCTCCGCACCTTTGGCAACAATCTTGCTGATGATTTCGTCCCAACGCGACGGCTGTAAAATGGTGATATTGTGCTCTTTCTTGTATTGACCGATGGCTTCGGCAACCTTCATACGCTCATCGAGAGTCTTGAGCAAATCATTGTCGAACTTATCGATTTTCAGACGAAGGTCGTCGAGAGTCTCTTTCTGCGCTTGGTCGATTTCAACATTACGCAAAACCAACGATTTCAGCAATTTACCCAAATCTTCGGGCGTAAGTTGCTGTTTGGCGTCGCTCCAGGCCTCCTTCGGATTGCAGTGGCTTTCAACAATCAGACCGTCGTAGTTCAAGTCGAGAGCCTTCTGCGAAACTTCCTGAAGCAATTCGGTGCAGCCCGAAATGTGCGACGGGTCGCAAATCATTGGCAAATCAGGCATACGGCGGCGGAACTCGATGGCCATTTGCCACTGCGGAACGTTGCGGAAACGTGTCTTCTCGAACGACGAAAAACCGCGGTGGATAACACCCACACGCTTGATTCCCGCGCCCATAATGCGCTCAACGGCACCCACCCACAACTCAACGTCGGGGTTCACAGGGTTCTTGATAAGTACAGGAACGTCAACGCCTTGCAGCGCGTCGGCAATCTCCTGCATAGCAAACGGGTTGGCCGATGTACGGGCGCCAATCCAAAGAATATCAACACCTGCGCGCAACGCCTCGTAAACGTGCTTGAAGTTAGCCACTTCCGTCGATGTGAGCATACCAGTTTCGGTTTTCACACGTTTCAGCCAGGTAAGTCCTTCAGAGCCAACACCTTCGAAAGAATTCGGACGGGTACGCGGTTTCCAGATTCCCGCACGGAAAATCTCGATGCCCTGCTCTTTCAGGCCGCGAGCCGTTGCCAGCACTTGTTCTTCAGTCTCTGCACTGCAAGGTCCCGCAATCACTACAGGACGTTTTGTGTTTTTTATAATTCCCCACGATGAAAACGGGGTTTCGTTTGTATTCATTATCTTATTTTTTTGACTTCGGACTTCAGACTACCGACAACAGACGACTTTTTGGTGAATCGGCCAATCGGTGAATCGAAGCCTAAATTGTTAATTATTAATTGTTAATTCATTTTTTATTGGTCTTGGGTGTTAGGTCTTGGGTGTTGGTTGGGGCGAAAAATTTTTCGCCCCCTCTAATGCCTTTTGCCTAATACCTAATGCCTTCTATTTCAATACTCTGCGAATACGGTTGGCCTCATCAATCATATTGTAAACGGCCTCGTTGTTGTCGTCCTCGAGATTCTTCTTAAACTCCTGAAGATATTTAATATAAGTGTCGAGCACGATGAGAACGTTGTCCTTGTTCTGCTCAAAAATCGGCTGCCACATAGCCGCCGAACTCTTTGCCAGACGCACCGTTGAGTCGAAACCGCCCGACGCAAGGTCGAAAATGTGCTTTTCGTTCTTCTCCTTGTCCAAAACGGTGAGCGCCAGCGCAAACGAACTGATGTGCGAGATGGCCGACACGTAAGCCGTGTGCACGTCGTGGTTGGCGCTGTTCATAAAGATGATGCGCATATACATAGCCTCGTACATACTGCGCACCAGGTTGACGGCTTTGACATCGCTGTCCTCCGTATCGCAAAGAATGGCCACCTTGCCAGCGAACATTCCCGCTTTGGCCGCCCACGGACCTGAATACTCCGTTCCTGCCATTGGGTGCGAAGCCACATAACGCTGACGTTTAGGATGATACTTCACCCAATCGCACAATTTGCCTTTGACCGAACACATATCAGCCACCACCTGATTGTCGTTCACAAGGTCGAGCACCTTCGGAAGCACTTTCAGAGCCGCGTTCACAGGCACGGCCACCAGAATCAGGTCGGCACGCTTAACACCGTTCTCCAAATCACAAATTTCGTCAACAAGTCCGATGTGCTCCGCTCCTGCGGCGTTTGTCGGGTTGCTGTCAACACCGATGATATGGTCAGCAAACTTCTGCTGACGGATGTCGATTGCGGTTGAACCGCCAATCAAACCTAAACCAATGATTGTTACTACCATAATTATTTATTGATTAATTGATTTTACTGATTTATTGAATTTCTGATTTCAATTTTCAATTTTCGCTCCGTGATACTCGCCCAACACCGACAAATTTGATACCAACGTTAGCACGCGGCTGATGGCTTTGTCGAAGTTGTGGCGGTCGCTCCACTCCAAATCGACGTAGAACGAATATTGGAACGGACTGCCGAGAATAGGCAGCGACTGAATTTTCGTCAGGTTGATGTTGTTGTTCTTGAATTCGGCCAGCACATCGACAAGCGAGCCAGGCTGATGCGTCAGTTCGAAACAGATTGAAGCCTTGTTGGTGTCGGGCGCATCCACCGCCGACCGACTGATGGCCAGAAAGCGTGTGTAGTTCTTCTTGTGAGTCTGAATCTGCGCCGCAAGTATCTGAAGGCCATAGAGTTCGGCCGCATACTCGCTCGCAATGGCCGCCGTGTGAGTGAGTTTCTCTTCTGCCACTTTCTGTGCTGCCGATGCTGTATCCGACCAGTTTATCATTTTGATATTCGGATAGTTATCGAAGAAATCCTTGCTTTGCTGAATAGCGATTGGGTGCGAGTAAACCTCCGTGATGTCCTCAATCCGCGTACCAGGCAGAGCCATAAGGTTTTGCGTGATGTGAAGGTTAAGTTCGCCAATCACCTTCAGTTTCGAGCGCTTGAGCAACAGGTAGTTCTCCAGAATGCTGCCTGCAATGGTGTTCTCGATGGCCACAATGCCATAATCGGCAGTGCAGTCCTCAACGGCGCGGAACAAGTCGCGGAATTGGTCACAATTGACTGTCTCAATATCGGCGCCGAAATACTGCCTTGCGGCTATTTCGTGGAAGGCTCCGTTCACTCCTTGAATTGCAATTTTCATATTCATTTTCAAAAAAAAAGCCCCGCAAAACGCGGGGCCTGTATTCATTATCATTTACACGAACATCACCCCGCCTCAATTACTGAAGTAGTAAAAGAAATAATAAGCGAAGTAAGATGCAGTGTTCAACATTGTTTTCCGTTTTTAACGGCGCAAAAGTAATAGGAATTTGTAATGGTGTTCGCTTGGCAAATTTTTTTTTCGAGAAAAAATCATCGGTTACGTATGGCACGTAAGAAATTCTTCAACAGTGACGCGAAAGGATATTCTTGTGTATTCTTTTGACATAAGCACTTACAGCATTATGACTACATTTGTGTTATAGGCATCGGAAGAAAAAAATCAAAACTTGACGTCACCTTTCGCCAGGCTGACTTGTTATTATGGCGAACTGGTTCAAGAAACAGAAGTTTAACATTAAAACAATAAAAAAATGATTCAAGTATTAAACAATCTTATTCAGATTTTAGTGCCAATAGCCATCGGTTGCGTGCTTCCGATAATGATTGTACGGATGCACAACCGCCGCAAGGAAAGTGAAGACCAATCACGCACACAGATTATTATGGCGCTTATTGAAAAAAATCCCGAAATGGACATCGAAGAAACACTCAAAAAGTTTACACCCGAGCGAAAGCCCAAACTGCTGAAAGAAAAGTTATTAAACAAATTGCTTTGGGGGAACATCGCGTCATTAATAGGGTTGGGCCTGATAATTTTAGACATCTGCATCTGCGTTGCTGGCGGGGCCGATTCCGACTTGTTTTGGCAAATCGGTTGCCCGGGAGCGATTTTGATTGCAGTCGGCATAGCCTTCATACTTAATTATATTGTAGGTAAGAAAATGCTCGCCAACGAAATAGAACTCGAACAGAAACAACTGACAACCAAAGCGTAACGTGACGCGCGAAGAATTCATCATAGAAGTTGAGCGTGAGCAGGCGGCCTTGCGGGGCTTCCTGCTTGCACTCTGCTGTGGCAACAAGGCTGATGCCGACGACCTTGCGCAAGACGCGCTGGTGAAGGCCTACATTGCATCGACGGGTTATCGCGACGAGGGAAAGTTCCGTTCGTGGCTCTTCAAAATTGCCCACAACACCTTTCTCAACCACAAGGCGAGTTGCCGGACAATGGAAAGCATTGACGAAGCCTGGACGCTTGTCAGCCCGTCGGCTACCGACTCGTCGTTCGAGCATCAGAGCCTGTACCTTGCCCTGCGAACACTGCCGCCCAAAGAGCGCTCGGCCATCACTCTGTTTTATCTTAACGGATATAATATCAAAGAGATAGCTGCAATTATCGAGACATCGGAAGATGCCGTAAAAAAACAACTGTCGCGCGGACGCGACAAACTGAAAGAAAAACTGAAGATATGAACAAAGACAAAGAACTTGAGGAAATTTTCCTTGCGCAGAAACCGCAATTCGATGACAGCGAGGCTTTTATGTCATCGCTCTCCAAACGTTTGGACGCCGTGGAGTTCATCAAACGGCATCAGGAAGCAACCCTGCGCCGCTACAAATTGGCTATGATTGCGGCTTTTGTTGTGGGCATCATCAGCGGTGCGGTCACCATTGTGTTTGTTCTTTCGGCACCGGCCACCATTCCGCTTTTCAGTTTCCAAACGCAAACGGTCCTGCTCTCGTGGTTTGCCGAAAACGCCCGCCCGATTGTCACCACCGCTCTTGCCCTACTGATGACGTTCGGCCTCATCAGCATTTTTAATAACATTCAGGATATCAAGAGTATGCGTTCGTATATTTTGAAGAATGAACGCTCGGCTTGATTCAAAATCGTGACAAAATAGAATTGTCGGGATTTCGGCGTACATTCGCGGTTGCTAATTGTTGGAAATATGAAGCGAGAGATTAAACCCGAAGAGAGCAGCCGCGCCGAAGCGTTCCGGCTCTGGATGTCGTCGCCAATGCCGATGGTGACCTTGGTCAAGACGCTGAATGTGAGCCGATTGGTGAAAGCAAGCCGAAAAAGCGGTGTAAAGTTCACCACGCTGATGTGTTGGTGCATAGGCAAGGCAGCCGGCAAGATTGACGAATTCTACACTCTGCCCGAAGGAGGAAAACTGTTCCGTTTCGACAGTCTTGTCATCAACGTAATTGTGCAAAACAGCAAAGGCGGCATCAACTCGTGCGATATTCCTTTCAGCGATGATTTACAACAGTTTAACCGCGATTATCTGAAACTCACCGCACGTGCAGCGGCCGAATGCAAAAGCACCTTCATCGATGACTGTATGGTCATTGGCACATCGGCTGTGGTGCACACCGAACTCGACTGCATTGTGAACCAATACACCGAGAAATTCTGCAATCCGCTGGTAATGTGGGGCAAATACCGCAAATGGCTGTTTAAGACCACTTTACCCGTATCGTTCCAATTCCACCACGTGCAAATGGACGGCGGTCAGGCGGCACTGTTTCTGGAAGGATTGCAGACAGAAATCGACAAAACGAATTTGTGATGAACATTCTGATTCTCACCGGAAGTCCGCGGCGCGGAGGCAACACCGATTTGCTGGCCGAAGCCTTTGCCAAAGGCGCGTCAACCAACCATCGTGTTGATATTGTGTCGGTTGGCGATTACAAGGTAAATCCGTGTATGGGTTGCAACGCGTGCTTCAAAAACGATGCCAACGCCTGCTGCCAAAAAGACGATATGCCGGTAATCTACAACAAGTTGGCGCAAGCCGATATGCTTGTCATCGCATCGCCGGTCTATTTCTACGGACTGAGCGCGCAGCTGAAGACCATCATCGACCGCTGCCACAACCCCATCCGCAACACTTTCCACATCGGCAAAGCCGCACTGCTGCTTGTTGGTGCCGCCACCCTACCCGAGCTGTTCGACAGCATTGTAACCCAATATCGGCTCTGCCTGAATTTCTTCAACATCGAAGACGCAGGGCAAGTGCTGGTGCGCGGCGCGAAAGACAAAGGCGACATCAAAAACACCAACGCACTAAAAGAAGCGTACGAATTGGGGCTGTCGGTTTAGCTTAAACCAACATCGTCACAAAACCATCACTTGCTAATTGACTGTGGTCAAGCGGCGTTGTTTTTGGATGGATTGCAGACTGAAATCGATACAGTAAGAATATAATCGTTATAGTTTTCCTGGAAAATTCTTTATCTGTAAAGATTGTTAGCAACATTTTTAAAAATTGAAAATTTGGTGGAAACGAAAACGCACACCACCAAGTCCAAATTTCTATCTTTGCGCAAAATTTCGAACTGATATGCAAGATAAAATCATCGTTCTTGACTTTGGCGGACAGTATGCCCACCTGATTGCCAACCGCGTACGCCGGTTGGGCGTTTTCACCGAAATCCACTCGCCGGCAGCACCTGTCGAAGAGTTAGCTGGCGCAAAAGGCATCATCTACAGCGGCGGACCGGCAAGCGTTTATGCCGCCGACGCACCCGACTACAATCCTGAAATTCTGAACATTCCAGTTCCAAAACTGGGTATCTGCTACGGACACCAACTTATTGCATCGCAACTGGGCGGAACAGTCAAGCCGGGAAAGGTGAAAGAGTACGGCATATCGGATTTGATTATCGGCAACAGCCAACACCCGCTGCTCAAAGGCATTCCTGCATCGTCGCCAATGTGGATGAGCCACGGTGATTCTGTATCGCAACTTCCTGACGGATACCGCATTATAGCATCCACAAAAGACTGCCCCATTGCCGCTGTGGCGATGGACGAGCGCAAGATTTACGGCATTCAGTTCCACCCCGAAGTAACGCACAGCAAATTCGGAATGCAGCTTTTGGACAACTTCATCGGCATCTGCCAATGCGAGCGGAACTGGAATATGAAGAGCTATATGCCGCTGATTTCCGAGAAGATACGCACCGAAGTTGGTACCCGCAAGGTGTTCCTGCTTGTGTCGGGCGGCGTTGACAGCACGGTGGCCTTCGTCCTGCTCAACAAGGTGCTCGGCACCGACCGCGTTATGGGTCTGCACATCGACAACGGAATGATGCGTATGGACGAGTCGCAGAAGATTATCGAGTTCCTGAAGGCCGAAGGAATGCACAATCTGCGCGTGGTTGACGCCACCGCCGATTTTCTGGGCCAACTCGAAGGAATAACCGCACCCGAAGAGAAACGCAAACGCATCGGCGCAACGTTCCTGACGGTGAAAGACAAGGAAATGAGCAAGTTGAACCTTGACCCGAAAGAGTGGATGATTGCGCAAGGCACCATCTACCCCGACACCATCGAGAGCGGCGGCACCAAAAACGCCGACTTGATAAAAACCCACCACAACCGCGTTAAGGAAGTGATGGACTTGATGGCGCAAGGCCTTCTGCTTGAGCCACTTGCCGACCTTTACAAAGACGAGGTGCGTATGCTCGGCGAAGAACTCGGCATTCCGCACAACCTTGTATGGCGCCACCCCTTCCCCGGTCCAGGTCTTGGCGTGCGCCTGCTCTGCACCGATGGAAAAGGCGAATTCGCATCGAACGCCGATGTTGAAGGTTTGGACAAATATTTGAAAGACAATAATATCGAAGGCCGCGTTCTGCCAGTGAAAAGTGTGGGTGTACAAGGCGATGGCCGCACCTACGCACAACCTTTCCTGCTGACTTCTAAGAACTTGAGTTGGAAAGAGTGCGAGCGATTCAGCACAGAACTCGTCAACCGGTTCAAAGTCATCAACCGCGTTATCTGGCAGGTTGGCACCGTTTCTGACGAGATGCCGAAACTGGTTGCTCAATACGCCACCAAAGATAAATTCGACACTCTGCGCAAATTCGACAACATCTGCACCGAATTCCTGCAAGCCAACGACCTTTACGAGAAAATCTGGCAGATGCCTGTGGTTCTGACGCCGCTGCGCGTGCAAGACAAGCCCTGCATTGTGATGCGCCCCGTGAACAGCTCGGAAGCAATGACGGCAAACTTTGCCGAAATCAACCAAACGCTGCTCGACGGCCTGTGGCAACAGTTTATGGCCGACGGCGCCGGCTCACTCTGGTACGACGTGACGCACAAACCTCCGGGAACAATTGAGTGGGAATAAGACATTTATTGATTAACTGAAAGATTGATTAATTGAAAAATCAAATACAGAGAGGTCGAAGGTTTTCGGCCTCTTTTTTTGTCGGGCAGCAAAAAATCAACGCATACCAGGTTTTCTTTTTCAAAAAAAATGCACAACTTTCAGCAAACATTCTGAATGGAGACAATTATATATATAGGTAGCATTGAAAACCGTCCGAGCATTCTCGACAAAAGCAACAGCGAACACACTGTTATAACCATCGAGAAAGTTGACATGGAAGTCATCGGGCAAAGTTCTTCCGCATTGATTTTCATCGACTTAAAAAGCATCAATCTGGCGGATGTGCTACCCGTTGTAACCGACAAGCACTTCAGCGACACGGCTTTTGTGGCACTTGTCGCCCCTGGCAACGCCAAGCTGATAAAAAGCATTTATGAATCAGGATTTTACGAATGCATCAGCTCCGCCGACAAGGCCGAGGAAAATGTCAGAATGGAGAATGTCATAAGCAAGGTGACAAGCCGCAACAAACGGCGCGGCAAGTTCCGCAAGGTTATGCAATGTATCGACTTGTCTTCCAATTCGTTCATGATACTCGATGCCATGGGCGAGCTCATCTGGTGCAACGACGGCTTTGTTAAAATGTACGGCTACAACCTCGACAATTTCAAAGTCAAATTCGGCAGTAACATTCTGGAATTCAGCGACAATCCGAACATCAAAAAATATTTCGACCGATGCATCGGCAACAAGGAGCCTGTCACTTATTCTGCAGCATATAGTACGGGTGACACCTGCAAATGGATTCAGACCACACTGACTCCCATTCTGGGGCGCGACGGAAATGTTAAGAACATATTTGCCGTCGAGACCGACATCACGAACCTGAAAGAGGCCGAAATGGCTCTGAATCAGAAGAATGAGTATATGCTGTCGCTGACAAAGCACCTGCAAGAGACAAACAAACTGCTTGAGCAACAGCAACTTGAAATCAACTCGCAGAATGCCGTCATCGCCGAGGAGAAACGCAAATCGGACGAGTTGCTGCTTAACATTCTGCCGTTCGAGATAATGCGCCAGCTGAAATCGAAAGGCTCTGTGTCGCCTCGACAATACAAAAGCACCACTATCCTATTTCTCGATTTCGCCAACTTCACCAGTCTGACAAGCGAATCATCGCCTAAAGAGCTGATTGAGAGGCTCGATTCGTACTTTAAGATTTTCGACGACATCACCGATGCGCATTTCATTGAGAAGATAAAAACCATCGGCGACGCCTACATGTGCGCCGGAGGCCTGCCGCTGAGCAACAAGAGCCACCCGTTCGACACCGTTCTGGCGGCACTCGACATGCAGTATGCTGTAAACAAAATGGCTGAAGAGCAAACAGCAAACGGCATCGACCCTTGGCGCTGCCGCATCGGACTGCACTCTGGGCCAGCCATTGTGGGAGTTGTGGGCCGCAAAAAATATGTCTACGACGTTTGGGGCGTCACAGTTAACACCGCCGCCCGAGTTGAGCAGGAAGGCGTGGTGGGCAAAGTGTGCATATCGGAAAACACCTACGACTTTATAAAAGACTTTTTTGAGTGCGAATGCCGCGGCACCATCTACCCCAAACACATGGACCCGATGAAATCGTATATCGTCCATCGCTTGAAACCCGAATTCTCCGATGACGAACTCGGCCTGAAGCCTAACGAGGTGTTCAAGAAGATGCTGAACACGTTGTAGGTTAGGTGTCAATTACAAATTCCGATTCACAGGCCTGCCGATTCCGAAATTCGCCAAACTATCAATTGTTAACTATTAGGTAATAAAAACAGCCGAACTGTAAGTTTTGTACCGAAGAATTAGTTTTCTTTGCGACAAATTAAAAGTGGGAGCTAAATGCCCCGCAAATTTGTGGAGTTTGGATAAACACCTTAAGGCTTTAAACTATGAGCGAAAACCACAACATCGACGAACTTGACAAAAAGATTCTGTCGATAATTTCGAAAAACGCACGCACACCTTTTCTTGAAGTGGCACGCGAGTGCGGTGTGTCGGGAGCAGCCATCCACCAAAGAGTTCAGAGGCTCACCAGCATCGGCATCATCACAGGTTCCGAATTCATTGTCAGCCCGCAGAATCTGGGCTACAAAACATGCGCCTTTGTGGGCATCAACCTGAAAAAGGCCTGCTTGTATCACGACATTGCCGAAGAGCTTTTCAAAATACCAGAAATAGTTGAATGCCACTACGTTACAGGCAACTACTCACTATTCATCAAGGTGATGGCGCATGACAACGAGCACCTGCGCCGCATTCTGTCGGACAAGCTGCAACGACTCGACATCGTTGAGCGCACCGAAACCATAATCTCGCTTGAGGAGAGTTTCCGCCGTCAGTTCCCAATTGAATCGAATGACTAAATATTTATAAATCAATAACAATTTGAAACAATATGAATAAAGACAGTGTTGTTTTCGACCTTATAGACAAGGAGTACGCCCGCCAAAAGCGCGGCATTGAGATGATTGCATCGGAAAACTTTGTGAGCGACCAGGTTATGCAGGCCATGGGCTCATGCCTGACCAACAAATATGCCGAAGGCTACCCGGGCAAACGCCACTACGGCGGCTGCGAAGTGGTTGACGAAGTTGAGACGCTGGCCATTGAGCGCCTGAAGAAAATCTACGGTGCCGAATATGCCAATGTTCAACCGCACTCTGGTGCACAGGCCAATGCTGCCGTTCTGCTGGCAGTGCTGAAACCTGGCGACAAGTTTATGGGTCTCGACCTTGCTCACGGCGGACACCTTTCACACGGCTCGGCAGTGAACACATCGGGTATGATTTACACCCCGTGCGCCTACCACCTGAACAAGGAAACAGGCCGCGTTGACTACGATGAAATGGAAGAAGTGGCAATGCGCGAGAAACCGAAATTGATTATCGGTGGCGGCTCAGCCTACAGCCGTGAATGGGACTACAAGCGTATGCGCCAGATTGCCGACGCTTGCGGCGCCCTGCTGATGGTGGATATGGCTCACCCTGCAGGACTCATCGCAGCCGGTCTGCTCGACAACCCTGTTAAATATGCCGACATTGTAACATCGACAACTCACAAGACACTTCGCGGACCACGCGGCGGTATCATCTTGATTGGCAAGGATTTCCCGAACCCATTCGGCAAAACCACCAAGAAAGGCGAGATTCGCTCAATGGGCAGTCTGATTAACTCGGCCGTGTTCCCAGGACAACAAGGCGGACCGCTCGAGCACGTGATTGCAGCCAAAGCCGTTGCATTTGGCGAGGCTCTTACACCTGAGTTCAAAGAGTATCAAAAACAAGTTCAGAAGAACGCCGCAGCTCTGGCCAAAGGCATGATGAACAAAGGCTTCTACATTGTTTCTGGCGGAACTGACAACCACTCAATGCTGGTTGACCTTCGTCCGAAATACGCCGAACTGACTGGTAAAGTGGCAGAAAAAGCGCTTGTTGCCGCCGACATCACTGTGAATATGAACCTTGTTCCGTTCGACACCCGCTCGGCAATGCAGACCAGCGGCTTGCGTCTTGGCACACCTGCCATCACCACCCGCGGTTTGAAGGAATCGGATATGGACATTATCGTGGATATGATTGACCGCGTTCTGGCCGATCCAGAAAACGAGAGCGTTATCGCCAAAGTTAAAGCTGAGGTTAACGAGATGATGATGCCGCGCCCGATGTTCGCGTGGTAATAAATTCCAACCGAAAATAATGCCCGTCAAACGATTGCATTTGGCGGGAATTTTTTTTGTAAAAAAATCGACTTGAGACTCGGTTTTTAACCGATAATAAGTACCTTTACCACAACTGAAAAAATAGAATCTTGGACAACAAACGCAACAATATTCTCAGACATTGTAAGCACTTGTGTGCCATGGCTTTATTGTGTTTCGCAATACTCTGCGGATGCGCTGAAAAGGGGCGTCACGGAAGCATAAGCGAGGGCTCAGTAAAGTTCAAAATCACCTATTTGCAGACAGAAAAGGAGAATCCGATTATTGGTCTGCTGCCTTCAACAATTGTGATGCACTTCAAAAACGAAAAGGTGATTCTTGAAATGGAAGGATGGTTAGGAATATTTAGGTCGGCATTCATCAAAGATGGCAAGGACCAAGCCTATACCCTACTCAAAATTCTGAACAAGAGATATTTATACGTCTCAACATCAGAAGAAGGCTACTATGGAATGAACCGTCCGGACAATCTGCAAATCGAATTTGACGATACTGAAAAAGACATGATCGGGTTCCACTGCAACCACGCAAGCGTGAGCATCGGCGACTCAACCACGTTCGACGTGTTCTACACCACCGACATCAAAATCAGCAACGCCACAGCAAACACACCTCTCGACAAAATCCCCGGAATGCCAATGGAATTCAGACTTTCGATGAACGGCATCCCGATGCAGCTTGAAGCGATTGAATTCATTAACGAAAAAATATCGAACAAGACATTTGAAATTCCTGAAGGTTACGAGCGCGTTGAGCGGTCGCAAATGGATGAAATTTTCAATGGAATAGGCAAATAATCTTGCCTTTTTTTCGTTTCAATCCTACAATTTACTACTATGGCAAAGAAAAAGAACAACAATACTGTTGATGATATAGACGTGAGCGTGACCGTTCGTCGGCGCACCATTGTTGGTGTCTGCCTCACTGCGTTCACGGTTTACATGGCCTTCGCCTTCATTTCGTATCTGTTCACCTGGCGCATCGACCAAAGCACACTCGATGTCCCAGCCAGCAAACTATTTTTCAACCCCAACATTGTTGCCAGCAACTGGACGGGCACTTTCGGCGCCTTTCTGGCTCACCGTTTCATGTACCGATGGATCGGACTGCCGTCGTTCGCGCTGATTGTCATTCTGGCAGTTCTCATTTTCAAACTATTTAATATCAAGACATTACCAGTCGGCAAAACCATCAAGTTGTCGATTATCTATTCCATTTGGGGGTCGATTGCGCTGGGTTATGTGTTCCATCACGCAGCGTTCACTCCTGGTGGCGCACACGGTTATTTTGTAAGCGAATGGATGAACGCCGTGATTGGCAAACTCGGCACAGGTATTGTACTGATTACCTGCTTGTTCGCCATTCTGTCATTCACATTCGACAGTTTCGTTGCCCGATGCCGCACCTTCGTGAAAGAACTCATTCGCCCGAAAGTGACCGACAAGGAACTGCCGCCATCATCGGAACAGGAAGATTCTGTCGAAACAGCTAAAAATGAAGAAGATACCGAATACATCGATACTGAAGCGACCGAAGTTGAGACATCAGAAGACGAAAGCGAACAACCCGAAGGAGACGAAAACGATGACATTCCTTTTGTGAATAACGACAAGGACCTTCTGAAATTCGAGATTAAAACAACAGCAACTTTCGACAATTCGGATAACGGCGACGATTTGAGCAACAATCTCGGCGAGGTTGAATCGCAGTTGATTGACAACAACAACGATAACTCGATCGATAACAACAACTTAATTGGCGAACAAGGCAATTTCATTGTCACCAACCCCACACAGAACAACGACGAGATTCAGTCGGGCGAAAATACTGATAATGCCCCTAATGGCGACGTTGAAATTAATGTTATCACAAACGAGGAAGAAACACTGAAGAAAACCAAGACTGACATCGAAGAAGAAGGCCCGTACGACCCTACTCGCGACCTTGAAAACTACCGTCTGCCGGGCCTTGACCTGCTAAACGACTACGAACAGAACAACACATCGGTAACCGAAGAGGAACTGATTGCCAACAAAAACAAGATTGTTGAAACTCTGAACGACTATAAAGTACAGATTGATAAGATAAACGCCACCGTTGGCCCGACCGTGACGCTCTACGAGATTGTTCCTGCAAAGGGCTACAGAATTTCGAAAATCAAGAGTTTGGGCGACGACATCGCGCTGAGCCTTGCGGCGCTTGGAATCCGTATCATCGCACCAATTCCGGGGCGCGGAACCATTGGTATTGAGGTTCCTAACGAGAAGAAACAAACTGTGGCTATGCGCACAGTGCTTGCGTCGAAGAAATTCCAAGAATCGAAATTCGACCTGCCGGTGGCCATTGGCAAAACCATCACCAACGAAACGTTTACTTTCGACCTGACGAAAGCCCCTCACCTACTCGTAGCTGGTGCAACCGGTCAAGGTAAATCAGTGGGACTGAACGCGATACTGACGTCGCTACTCTACAAGAAGCACCCTGCTCAACTGAAACTTGTGCTGGTGGACCCGAAGAAAGTGGAACTTACGCTTTACAAGGCGCTCGAGAAATATTTCTTGGCAAAACTGCCCGATGCCGAAGATGCCATTATTACTGATACTCAGAAGGTTGTAAACACAATGCAGTCGCTTTGCATCGAGATGGATGCCCGTTATGACCTACTGAAAAATGCATCTTGCCGCAACATTAAAGAGTACAACGAGAAATTCATCAACCGGCACTTGAACCCTGAAAAAGGACATCGATATCTACCTTATATTGTGGTGGTTATCGACGAGTTTGCCGATTTGATTATGACCGCCGGCAAAGAGGTTGAGTTACCGATTGCCCGTCTGGCGCAGTTGGCGCGTGCCATCGGCATCCACCTGATTGTAGCCACGCAAAGACCTACAACAAACGTTATTACCGGTTTGATTAAGGCCAACTTCCCGGCACGAATCGCTTTCAAAGTGATGAGTATGATTGACTCACGCACCATTCTCGACGCACCGGGCGCCAACCAACTTATTGGCCGAGGCGATATGCTGATTGCAATGGGCGGCAGCGAAATGACACGTGTACAATGCGCATTTGTTGATACGCCCGAACTTGAGAAGATAATGCAACACATTGAGCAGCAGCAGAGTTACACCGGCGCATACGAACTGCCCGAATACACGCCCGAAGGCGGCGGTGATGGCAGCGGATTGGAAGATGTTGATTTGTCGAAACGTGACTCAATGTTTGAAGAAGCCGCACGAATAATTGTGATAAACCAACAAGGCTCTACATCGCTGATACAGAGAAAGTTCTCGATAGGATACAACCGCGCGGGCCGCATAATGGACCAATTGGAAGCCGCCGGAATCGTCGGCCCGTATCAAGGCAGTAAGGCACGCGACGTGCTCATCCCCGACGAAATGAGCCTTGACCGATTATTGGAAACCTTACGTTGACGAAAATGAAAAAGACTCTTCTCATATTATTGGCTCTGGCCACTGCAAACTGCTTTGCGCAGAAAGACCCAGAAGCAAAAAAACTGCTCGACAAAGCTGCAAATAAAGTACAGTCGTACAAGAACATAAGCATCGATTTCGACTATCTGTTCGAGAATCTTGCCGAAGAAAAAAGCGAAAACTATAGCGGCAAACTGATAATCAAAGGCAACAAATTCAGAATGGATGTTGACCAAACCACAACGTTCTGCGACGGCAAGTGCCGTTGGGTTTATCTTACTGAAAGCAATGAAGTTACCATCTCCCCGATTGAGATTTCCGCCGATGATGCCCCAGAAGAGAAATTCTTGTCGGACCCGACGTCGCTCTACACAATTTACCGCGACGGATTCAAATATCTGATGAACGATGACGAGACAATCGATGGCAAGACGATGCTTGTTGTGGAACTTGCTCCTGAAAACATCAAAAAACCGTATTTCAAGATAAGGTATTGGTTCACACAAGATTACAATCTTTATCAAATAAAATGTTTTCAGAAAGACGGCACTCGCTACACTCTTACGCTTCCGAAATTCGATGTCAATCAGAAAATTGACGAATCGCAACTCAATTTCGACGTGAAAAAGTACCCTGGCGTTGAGGTCATTGATATGAGGGACTGAAACAAGGATTGATTAATTGAATGCGTGAATGATTGAATATTCGAAAGTGCTATTATTGACTATTGTGAGGAGAAAAACTAACAAATAATCAATATCTATTTGACATAAACAGCACAATCATTAAATTAGCATATCTAAAAAAGCAAGGCCAGTCAAAGCTCCTTGCTCATTAGAAATACAATAAACAATTAATAATTAAAACTTTAATCGGTTATGAAAACACAATTAAAATTAGGCTTTGCAGCCTGCCTTACGGCTGCGTTTCTATTCAGTGGTTGCGAAAAAAACGAAGACGATTTAACCCCTAACTACAAATACGGGAAATTGCTGTCGAAATCAAGTGAATACACCGAAGACGGGGTTTTACATCAAAATAAAACCGAATACAAATATGATGAGAAAGGTATCGTAACCGAGAAAAATGAAACAGAATTGATTGATGGCGGATTGTACTATAACGGAAAGACTGAATATGTATATATATATGACGAAAAAGGGCGAAACTCCGAACGTTCACAGATATTTACACAAATGGGTGAGGTTGCATATACCCAAAATTATTCAATTAAGTACGATGAGGAAGGAAGAATAATATTTACGGAATACAAAGACGAGCGTTCTAATGGTATTACTAATTCTAGAATTGAAAAATACAAATACAACGAGTTCGGTGACAAGTTTGAATATGAAATCATTACTGATGAAAGTAAAATAACAGAAAAATGGGAATACAAATACAATGAACAAGGCAAAAAGACTGGATATGAACACACCTATGAATATACCGATACTGAAGAAAATCGAATTATTAGAAAAAGAAAAGAAACTATTACATCCGCAGGTAATACAATAAATATTGTTGGCGAAGACAGTTTTTACGGGAAATTTATCGGTGAAAAAATATATACGGAATCGGGACAACTGAAATCATCGAAACACACATACACGAAAGAGGATGGTTCTATCTATTCCACAGAAACAAAATACAGTTATGACAACAGTGGTGAAGAAACTTTATACGAAAACTATGAGAACGGAAAACTAACAGAGAAACACATCACTGAAGGCAACATTGAAACTCGGGTTACTAATAAATATTCAGACAATGGTGATTTAGAACAAACGTCTTCTACAAAAACAGTTTATTCAAATTCGGGGAAAATCCTAACACGCGAAAATTCGGAAAATGGCAACACGACAAAAAGTGAATTCACCTATGATGATAACGGTAATGAAACATCCTATAAACTCTACAGCAACGGACAATTAAACGAGGAAAGGAAAGATTATGTATATGACAGAAATAAAGTAACATATACAGAATGCCTGTATGATATGAACCGCACCTATTACTACACACTTATTTACGCCGATTAACTTGTCTTTCAACGATAAAAAAACGCCGGAATTCACGACAATGTGCGTTCCGGCGTTTTTTGTTTTTCATGAATATATTTTACCCTTCTGAAACCTTGTGCCCGTTATCGCGCCGGATGTCATCAATCCACTTGCCGACTACAGGTGCTTGATAACCAAACAATTTATCGATAGCTTCGGCAGGTGTGTCGGCAAACTGCACCATTGCGGCGTGCTGCGGCAAAAGCATCTTCTCATTGACCATAAACTCGAGTTGCGCCTTCAAGTGATTGTAGAAACCATTGATATTCAGCACTACAAGCGGCTTTTTGTGGAAACCCAACTGCCCGCCCGACAGAATCTCGAACATCTCGTCCATAGTTCCAAAACCGCCAGGCAAAACCACGAATCCATCGGAAATGCGCTCCATTGTGGCCTTACGCTCTGGCATTGAACTGACGACAATCATTTGCTCCAATCCCGTTTGTGCCAACTCTCGGCCCGCCAAAAATTCAGTGATAACTCCCGCCACCTTGGAACCACCTGCCATTGCAGCCTCGGCAACGCAGCGCATAAGCCCAACGTTGGCGCCGCCGTAAACCAAATCCAATCCGCGCGCGGCAAGCAACGAGCCGAATTCGGCTGCAACATTCTGATATACAATGTTCGCTCCTAAATTCGACGCGCAGAACACGCAAACGGTTTTCATCGCGCCAATGTTATTTGTTGTTGCAGTGTATCAGTCGAAGGGTGTGCCCCATGCGCTCCTTTTTGGTGCGCATATAGAACTCGTTGTACTTGTTCGGTTCAATCTCAATTGGCACATTTTCAACAACTTCAAGCCCGTAAGCCTCAAGTCCGATGCGCTTCACAGGGTTGTTAGTCATCAGACGCATCTTGCTCACGCCCAACTCGCGCAGAATGCTCGCCCCCACCCCATAGTCGCGCTCATCAGCGTCGAAACCCAGGTGGATGTTGGCGTCAACTGTATCGTAGCCGTGCTCCTGCA
Organism: Salinivirgaceae bacterium; assembly: GCA_017645945.1. GTDB lineage: Bacteria > Bacteroidota > Bacteroidia > Bacteroidales > SZUA-534 > RUG13583. Next base: position 57,432 of record JAGCNL010000016.1, on the reverse strand, counting down.
ACTCGTAGGCTTTGATTTTGGCCATCAGACCAATACCGCGTCCTTCCTGATTCATGTAGATAATGACGCCTTTGCCCTCTTTATCAATGGTTTGCATTGCCTTATGCAGTTGCTCGCCGCACTCACAGCGCATTGAACCGAAAATGTCGCCTGTCATACACGATGAGTGAACTCGCACTAGAATCGGTTCGTCTTTTCCCCACGAGCCCTTAATCAAGGCGATGTGCTCCTTGTTATTCGACTTCTGAAGGAATGGTATCAGACGGAAATCGCCGTAAGCAGTCGGCAGATGCACCTCTGGACCGCGCTCGATGAGCGTGTCCTGCTTCAGACGGTAGGCAATCAGGTCTTTGATAGTTATTATATTGAGATTAAACTCTTTAGCAATTTCTTGCAACTGTTCCATCCTTGCCATTGTGCCGTCCTCGTTCATAATCTCGATAAGCGCAGCTGCAGGATGAAGTCCAGCAAGGCGGGCCAAATCGACAGCAGCCTCGGTATGGCCAGCACGACGGATAACTCCCTTGTTTTGAGCATAAAGCGGATTGATATGTCCTGGACGCGCAAAAGTCGATGGCTTTGATTCAGGGTCGGCCAAAGCCTTGATGGTTGCGGCACGGTCGGCTGCGGAAACACCTGTGGTACAGCCTTCTATCTTATCGACTGACACTGTGAACGGCGTGCCTAAAATCGATGTGTTGTTATCAACCATGTGGCCAAGTTCGAGTTCGGCGCAACGGTCGATGGTGATGGGCGCGCAGAGCAGTCCGCGACCATTTTTCAGCATAAAATTGACTTTCTCTGGAGTGATTTTTTCAGCGGCAATCACGAAATCGCCTTCATTCTCACGGTCTTCATCATCCACAACTATCACAAAATCACCACGTTTGATAGCCTCAATGGCTTCTGGAATCGTGTTCAGCTTTATATTGGCATTATCCATTGCATCTTGTTTTAAGATGTGCAAAAGTAGGCAGAAAAAACAGAGAAAGCGAAAATTGTCAGCCGAAAGTTAGACGATTCACTGACATTCTCTAAACGAGTGTGCACAAATATCCCAGCTTGTAAAAGCCGAAAAACGGCATCAATGGTCTGTTGCTCAACAAGTTGCGCTCAAGCAGACGGCGCAACAGACGGAATTTGAAAGCAACAATGCCTGTCAAATGTAGTTTTTGTAACTTGCAGTAAGTCTGCAACAACTGGCTGTAGCCTCGTAATTCGTCAGCGTGAGCTTTCAGGTTGTCAATTCCACGACGAGTTTTGGCAAGGAATTGCTCCGCGGTGTCGGTATCATCGTGATAAACAGGATTTTGGATATGCAGAATCGGCTCTCCTGCAAGTTGCAGTTTCTCGCCAAACAGAGTGTCCTCGTGCCCATAATTCACAAAGGTTTCATCGAAGCGGATTTGTTGCACCAATTTACTATCAATCAAATAGTTAGATGTTTTAAAACTCTGATAAGGGTTGGATGTCCGCTGCTGCAAAGTAAGCACTTCGTGACTGACACCATATTTATAACGCAACGGATTGACATTCTGCCCGTTGCCGCTTCTATAAGCCAATCCGCCACAAACCACTCTCGCCTGCCCCATCGCTTCAGCGTAACGTTTCAAGAAATTGGCATCAGCAGGAAAAACATCGGCATCCAAACACAAAATCCACTGATATTTAGCCTCTTGCAGCAATCGGTTGCGCATCTTTGCAATATCAATTCTCTCGTCAAGCCGAACAAAACGGCAATTGGGCATATTGGCTATTTGGCTGTTTTTCTGCACAATAGCAGCATCAGTCGAAGCATCGTCAACCACAACAATCTCATAAGCAATCTGCAATGAGTCGGCTTGCCGCGACAACTCCGCAACCAGCTGATTACAAGCACAATTATATGTCGGTATCAGAATCGAAAGCACTTCGCTCTATTTTTAGCAAATGTATAAAAACGCCGAAAGAGGCCTACGCTTTAAGCATATAAAACACCGCAAAATACGTATAAAATGGTATTAGCAACATATCATTCCAATAGGTATATTTGCCGCCGAAATAGAATATTTATAAAAACTTAATTATCAGATTATGAGTTACAAAAGAATCCTCACAATTCAAGACATTTCGTGCGTCGGACAGTGCTCACTGACCGTTGCGCTTCCAATCATATCAGCCTGCGGCGTTGAAACCGCAGTTCTTCCGTCGGCTGTTCTGTCGACACATACTGGCGGCTTCACAGGCTTCACTTTCCGCGACCTGACCGAGGATATGCCGCTCATCGAAAAACACTGGAACAAAGAGGGCATCAAATTTGAGGCCATCTACACTGGATATCTGGGCAGCACAAAACAAATCGACTACGTTATCAGCATCATAAACTCGACGCTCGAGGCTGGCGCCAAAATCATCATCGACCCTGCAATGGCTGACAACGGCACACTCTACTACGGTTTCGACGACGTGTTTGTGAAGGCAATGGCAAAACTCTGTGCAAAAGCCGATTATGTTCTGCCGAACATCACCGAGGCGTGCTTCATCACTGGCAGCGAGTACAAAACCGAGTACGACAAGGCTTACATTATGGATTTGCTGCAGAAACTGGTGGCAAACGGTTCTAAAAATGTAATACTTACTGGCGTCAGCTACAAACCAGAGACAACGGGCGTGGTGGTTTACGAGAACGGCAATTACAACTATTACGAACACAAGAAGATAGCGCAAGGCAGCCACGGCACAGGCGATGTTTACGCATCGGCTTTTGTGGGCGCGCTGATGAACGGCAAACCTGCTTACGACTCGGCTAAAATTGCCGCCGACTACACCGTGAAGTGCATCGAGAACACTCAAGACGGCTCGAACCACTGGTACGGCTGCAAGTTCGAAACAGCAATTGCCGACCTGCTCAAAATGCTTGGAAAATAACAGTTTCCGACTCCATATAACGCAAGCTCAAAAGGCTTGCGTTTTTTTTGCGAAAAAATTAGCAATTTTGGCACGTTTTGAAACGTTTTCAGACAAAAGAACAAACTCGACAATGTCATTCAAAAATATAATTTCAGCAACGGCTCTGTTACTTGTAACCATCTCATTATCAGCACAGACTATCGACAGCGAGCAACAATACAAGGCGGCAATGCAGAATGCGAAAACAGCTTTCGACGCAAAAATGTATTCCGATGCGCTCTACTTCTACCGCGAAGCTTTGAAAATCAAACCCGACGCCAAACTGCCTCGATACAAGATTGAGGACATCCGCACCATCTACATCGATGATGGTATTAAGGAAATAGCTGAAAACAAGCAGATTGCGCAGGAAGAAGTCAAAAAACAGGCTGAAGCCAAAGCCGACAAGCGCATTGAAAATGAGATTGAACAGGCGCAGAAAGAGTTTGAAACTCTGAAAGTTGCAACTGTTATCAGCATTGAAGAAGAAACTGTTGTTTATGACGAAAACATTGACATTGCCGATGTTGAACCAACTCTTGAAACAAAGCAACCAGAGCCCGAACCCGAGCCTGAAATAATTGAACCAGAGCCTGTTGTGCCAAAAGAGGAACCACAACCAATCGTTGAGCCTGTCAAAGAAGAGCCTAAACCAGCCATTGAGCAACCTGCACCAAAAGAAGAAAAGCCTGCTCCCAAAGCTGAAGAGCCTGCACCCCAACCAGTGCAACCCGCTCCCAAACCTGCTCCTGCAAAAACTGTCAGCAAACCTGCGCCAAAACCCGCCAGTCAGCCAAAGCAAATGAGCGACGAGGAGAAAAAGGCATGGAAAGAGAACGAAATCAAAAAGCTTCGCCAACAATATCCCGAGCAAAAAACTGTTCTGGAATTCGACCAGCCAGGCAAGCATATCACCCGCATTATCATGAACGTTGACAATGAGATAACTGTTTATTTAAAAGTCAAACACAGCTGGGGTGCAACCTTTTTCTTTGTAGAAGAGATAGGTGAAGACTTGCGAAGCATTGACGAAGTTACTTTCAACAAGAAGACCAATCTGCAAAACTATGGACATTAAATTCTACCAATACATCGACGCCACACCCGAGGACGTGTTCATGTCGCTCACCAATCCGCGCTCAATCGAGTTGTGGAGCAGTCTGCCCGCAGATATGAGTGCCGAGGAAGGCTATGAATTCTCAATTTTCGACGGCGATATTGTCGGACGGAATCTGAAAGTGGTTGAAAATCAGATGTTGCAGCAGGAATGGTATTTCGGTGAGGAAAACGCAGAACCGTCAATCGCCACCATCAAGCTTCATCCCGACAAGAACGGCACCAGCGTTGAAGTTCGCCACACCAACATTCCCGCCGACGCCTACGACAACATCAACGAGGGCTGGCGCGAATACTACATCGGCGCAATCAAGCATTTTTGCGAGGATGAGGAGTAAAAAAAACGTGCGAATCAAATTCATCCGCACGTTTTATCAGTATAATTGTCTGATTTATTTCAGCAATTTATTAAAATCTGATTCCGACACTTTTCGATACGATGAATAAATGTAAGACGGCGTTCCATCACCCTTGACTCCGATTAGCCTGATTGCTGTAAAACCAACCGTATTGGCTTTCAATATTTTAAGGTCAGGCATTTTATCGTCAGTAGAACTTAACACAATCGCCCTCCTGTTACTGTAAACCTGACCACTCCTGATATACGGAATTGACGGGTCGTGGTCAACATACAACACATAATTGAAAGCAGAATCGTCAGCAAAAAAGTAACCGTCAGGACCGATTCCGATAATATCTTCCCAAAAATTCTCTTTCGACAACGTGCCATTTTGCTCAATCCTACAGCCATCAGTTTGTTCGGCGAAATAATTATTCTTCAGATACTTATCAAAATCTTCAGAAGAAATCAGTCCGCCATTGGCTGGCGATGGAATGCCGTTGCTGTCTATTGTGAATTTTGCGTCTTTACTGATTGCGATTGTTTCGTCGTCGTCTTTGCTGCACGCTGAAAACAGCACCGCCAGTGCCGAAATTAGAATTAGTTGTTTTTTCATAAAAAAGTAAAATTTAGGTTATTCGTAAATCTTATGCTGCCCCGCTAAAAGCGTGTTTTTCAGCAGGCTAATGATAGTCATTGGGCCGACACCGCCTGGAACGGGCGTAATGTAACTGCAAAGTGGCGCCACCTCATCGAACTTGACATCGCCTTTGAGTTTGAAGCCCGATTTGGTTTCGGTCGAAGGCAGACGGTGGATTCCGACGTCGATTACTACGGCGCCTGGCTTAATCATATCGGCGGTTACAAACTCGGGCTTGCCGATTGCAACTATCAGAATATCAGCGCGGCGGCAAATCTCTTTCAGATTTTTCGAGCGGCTGTGGCAAATGGTTACAGTGGCGTTGCCTGGGTTCGATTTGCGCGACATCAGCAGACTGATTGGCGTGCCGACAATGTTGCTGCGGCCCAAAACAACGCACTCTTTCCCCTCTGTTTCAATATTATAGCGTGCCAACAACTCCATAATTCCCGCTGGTGTGGCAGGCAGGAAAGCTGGCAGACTCATCGCCATACGGCCTGTGTTGATTGGGTGGAAACCGTCAACATCTTTGCGGTAGTCGATTGCCTCAATAACTTTATTCTCGCTAATATGCTTTGGCAGTGGCAGTTGCACAATCAATCCGTCCACATTCGGGTCGGCATTGATTTCGGCGATTTTGGCAAGCAGTTCGGCCTCGGTTATGTCGGCTGGGAAGCGCACATCTGTTGATTCGAAGCCTACAGCGTGACACGTCTTGATTTTGCTGTTCACGTAAGTGGTGCTGGCGCCATCGTCACCCACCTGAATAACAGCCAGATTCGGGCGTTTTTGCCCGTTTTTCACCATCTCTTCAACCTGCTGAAGAATTTCAGCTTGCATTTGCTGGTTTATTGCCTTTCCGTCAATAAGTTGCATATCTCTTTAAGTTATAAGTTATCGAAGTTTTAAGTTATATGTTGCTGGTGTTGGGTGTTAGGTATTGGGTATTTTTATCTGATAATGAACCATTTATTCCAAAATCCTAATTCCCAACTTCTAACTCCTAAATAATTTACATTCTCCCTCTCATATTTTTCATTTGGCTCATCATCTGCGCCATTCTCTTCGCACCATTGCCGCCACTCACCATCTTCATCATCTTGCTTGTGTCCTCAAACTGCTTCATCAAGCGGTTAACTTCCTGAATCGAAGTGCCGCTACCAGCTGCAATTCGTTTGCGGCGGCTGCCGTTGATAATAGATGGTGTTTCGCGCTCGGCTGGTGTCATTGAGCCGATTATCGCCTCAATGCCCTTGAAGGCGTTGTCGTCGATATCCATATCCTTCACGGCCTTGCCTATGCCAGGAATCATCGATGCCAAGTCTTTCAGGTTACCCATCTTCTTCACTTGGTTGATTTGCGACAGGAAGTCGTTGAAATTGAAGGTGTTTTTGGCGATTTTCTTCTGAATGGCGCGGGCCTCTTCGGCATCGAACTGCTCCTGCGCACGCTCTACCAACGACACAATGTCGCCCATACCCAAAATACGGTCGGCCATACGGTCGGGGTGGAACACATCGAGAGCGTCCATCTTCTCGCCCATTCCCACAAACTTGATTGGCTTGTTCACCACCGAACGAATCGAAAGGGCTGCACCACCGCGGGTGTCACCGTCGAGCTTGGTGAGCACAACTCCGTCAAAATCAAGACGGTCGTTGAATTCCTTGGCTGTATTCACCGCATCCTGGCCAGTCATTGAATCGACTACAAACAAGGTCTCGTGCGGTGTAACGGCTTTCTTGATGGCTGCAATCTCGTCCATCATCTGCTCATCGACAGCCAAACGGCCAGCAGTATCGACAATCACAAGGTCGAAGCCTTTTTGCTTTGCATATTTCAAGCCATTGGTGGCAATCTGTACTGGATTTTGGTTTCCGTCCTCGGTATATACCTCAACGCCAATCTGTTGGCCCAAAACTTTCAACTGGTCAATGGCGGCAGGACGGTAAACGTCGCCAGCAATCAAAAGCGGCATCTTTCCGCGTTTGGTTTTCAGACGGTTAGCAAGTTTTCCTGAAAAAGTTGTCTTACCCGAACCTTGCAAACCTGCAATCAAAATGACTGTCGGGTTGCCCTTGAGATTGATGTCCTCGGCTGTCGAACCCATCAGTTCAACCAGTTCATCGTGGACAATCTTAATCATCAACTGCCCAGGCTTGATTGACGTCAACACATTCTGTCCCAGAGCTTTCTGTTTGACTGTGTCGGTGAAGGTCTTTGCCGTTTTGTAGTTAACGTCGGCATCGAGCAAGGCCTTGCGCACCTCTTTCAGCGTTTCGGCAACATTTATTTCGGTGATTTGCCCTCGCCTTTCAGAATTTTGAAAGAGCGTTCGAGTTTATCTGACAGATTTTCAAACATTTTCTTGAATTGCTATTTGTTTTTTACAAGTAGCAAATGTAGCATAAAAGCGTTGTTGAGCAAAAACAGTTTTTAAACCACGGAACGCGCGAAATCCCGATAGCTATCGGGAACGGAATTTAGCAACCTAAAGGTCGCTGTTTTGGCGCTAACCAAACTAATCCTATTTGAATCCAATGGCCTAACAGCCTATGATTTTGGTTAATTGCTCACAAAGAGCGGGATATTCTTCGCGGATTGTTGTGTAAACATCTTCCATCTTGAGTGTTTGGTAACGATGAGCCGTAATATCTCTCATTCCTGCAATGGCTTTCCACGGGAAATCATTATGCTCCTGCCGCGTTTCGTCTGATACCACTTTTGCCAACTCACCGACATTAATGCAAGTCATTGACAATGCTCTTTTTAGCAATTCGTTGCCAAGAAAATCAGCAAGATTGGTATTCCCGAGAAGCGAAATGCCAATCTTCATTTCGCTAATCATTTTTTGTATGGCTATCAAATCTCTACGCTGCATACAGAACCACCTCCTTGCCAATCTCAATCATATCGTTACTCGACAGCGGGCCGTGGACAATATCAACATCCAAACCCAACGCCGCCTCAACATCCAACTTGAGTTTCGACAGCGTAATGAGCGAAACGGGGTTGAAAAACTCCACAATCAAGTCGACATCACTGTTAGCAGTGTTTGTGCCTGCCGCCCTTGAGCCAAACAGCACAATGCTTTTTATCGAGTATTTATCGACAAAAGTCACTACCGTTTTTTTAATGTCATCTGTTGTCATAACCCGTTTGTTTTAATACTTTTCAAAGATAGCAACAAAAATTATATGGCGGTTCATTATTGGCAGCGATGTTTTTTAGCACAGATTGCCGTTTTTTTATCCTTAACCGATTTTTGCCGATTCAACCCGTTTTTAAACAATGTAGGGACGCGATTAATCGCATCCCTACCACATTATCAGTTATTTACCAAATACATTAATTCACCATAACACGTTTAACTGTGCCGCTAGTTTTTACAATGTAAACGCCTGCGCCGTTGACGGTTATTGTCGTTGTTTCCGTGCGGCCGACCAAAGCACCCATTGCATTGTAAACAAAGATTTCTTCGGTGGCGTTCTCAACGACAATGGTGCTTCCGATAGCGTAAATGTTAATGGCGTTAACGGCAGATTCGTTAACAGCTGTGTTGTCCTTTGGCAGTTTTGTTCCTTCTTTTACTCGTGTGTCATTTGCGCCGCAGCCGCGCTCACAAACAGCGGTTTCTGTACCATCGGCTTCGGTGGTGGCATCATTGTTATAGATGTAGTTCGAAAATGTATGTTTCTCAAATGTTGCAGAATAAACAGAACCTTCAGCAACAGTTATTGTACGATTATTTTCATAACTGCCATTTTCCCATTTTACATGATATCCCTTTTTGGGTGTTGCTGTGAGTTCTACTGTTGCCCCCTCTGTATACCATAAGGTTCCGTTGATACCAATTCCACAAACAGGATTGGTTTGCACACTTCCTAATTCCAAGTCATTGATCTCTATTTTTATTGACTTACAGCCCCATACAACAGGTCTGTTGTCGTAATTCCAATCTTTTTTCCAAGTATTTGGCTTGCTTTCTGCTTCACAATATAATTGTTCACATTCTCCAAACGCATTACCAATATATGTTACTGAATTTGGTATGGTTACTGATGTCAAAGCGCTGCAACCATAAAAAGCTTCTTCCCCAATGCTCGTTACAGAATTTGGAATGGACACTGATGTAAGACCGCTGCAATCAGAGAATGCATAATCGCCAATACTCGTTACTGAATCGGGAATAAAGACCTTTGTGATTTCCTCACCATCAACATATAAGTGGTGAGCAGAAAACAAAGGATTGGCACTTCTGTCGCCAAAGTGTATTTTACACAAACTCGCAATGTTGGCGAATTCCGCTTTTTTTAAAACATCACACCATGCAAACGCACCCGTACCAATGCTGACTACAGATTCAGGAATGGAAACTGAAGTCAGACTACGGCAAAACATGAAAGCTCCATCACTAATACTGATTAGTGAATCATGTAGTGTTATAGACGTCAAACTGTAACAATTTCCAAACATATGCACTCCAATGTTCTTTACAGAATTAGGTATAGTTATTGTTGGCAAGCTTCTGCAATTATAGAACGCATAGTCGCCAATCCAGGTTACTGATTCAGGAATGGATATCGATGTCAGGCCGCTGCAAAAATTGAATGCTTCCTTGCCTATCTTGGTTACGGAATTACCAATAGTTACTGAAGTCAGACCTCTACATTCATAGAAAGCCATATCGCCAATACTGGTTACCGAATTAGGAATGGTTATAGATGTCAAACTGCTGCAATAACAGAATGCCAGTTTGTAAACGAGTTTGCAACTGTTACTTATTTCGCACGATGTTATATCTGTCGATTTGGCTTTTATCAGCATCAAATGAGGATTTTCATCATTTCCCAAATAAAGTGCATTGTTGTATTCGTTGTACTGCAAACTGCTACAACCAGCGAACGCATCCCATCCTATTATTTCTGTCTCTGAATTACTAATAGTAACAGAAGTTAGGTGGCTACAATTGTTGAACGCGGTAGAGTTAAAAAACTTGCAACTGTTGCTTATCACGCACGATGTAATATCTGTTGATTTAGCCTTGATCAGTAGCAAATAAGGATTTCCATCATTTCCCAAATAAAGTGCATTATCATATTCGTTGTATTGCAAACTGCTACAACCAGAAAATGCGTAGCCACTCAATTCTATTACTGATTCTGGAATGGTTATTAATGCCAAGCTGCTGCAATCTCGGAACGCATACTCGCCAATGCTGGTTACTGATTCTGGAATTGTTGCTGATGTTAGGTCACAGCAACCTGAGAACGTACCATCTCTAATGCAAGTTATTGCTCTAGGAATAGTTATCGATATCAAGCTACTACAACCAGAGAACGCATAGTTGCCAATACTCTTTATTGTTTCGGGAATATTTACCGATGTTAGACCTCTGCAATCAGAGAACGCATAGTCACCGATGCTGGTTACAGATTCCGGAATGGATACCGATGCCAGATCGTTGCAACCACAGAATGAATAGTTACCAATACTCGTTATTGAATCAGGAATAACAACATCTGTTATTTCCTTACCATCAACAAATAAATGGTGAGTACACAATACAGGATTAGCATAGACACCGTCAAATTGCATTTTGCACAAACTCGCAATGTTGACGAATTCAGCTTTAGTTAAGTTATCACACCCCATGAATGCGTACTCGCCAATGCTGATTACTGATTCTGGAATGGTTACCGAAGTCAGATTGTTACAATTTTGGAACGCTTGACTACCGATGCAAGTTACAGAATTGGGAATGATTACCAATGTCAAATCGTGACAATTGACGAATGCTGCATTGCCGATACTGGTTATTGATTCAGGAATAGTTATCGTTGTCAAACCTCTACATTCAGAAAACGCACGGTCCCCGATGCTGGTTACTGAATAAGTTACACCATCAGTTTCAGGGTAAGTAACTTCAGACGGAATTACAAAGTCTCCTGTTGGGGAAGTTAAACCTTTGGCTACTGAAACAATATGGTTTTCTCCATCAGAAGGTGTATTAATTGAGTATCTCAAACCATCACATTCAAAATCCCAAGCCCACGCCTGTCCAGCAAGCATCGTAGCAAGAATTAATAATAACTTTTTCATAACCATATACACTGCCTCCGTGTCGTGCGCAACCTCTGTCCGCCGACTCCCCGATTGCGGTACCTATATAAACAGAAAAACGTGGGAATCTTGTTACTCGCTCCCACACTTCGAGGCTCTCGCATTGCCCATCATCGTAAGATTGAGCAACGCGAATACCCACGTTGATATGGGGATGCCATTCACTAACGCCTATGACAATACACCGCATACCTACGCAGGCGTTCACCGCTGCTTTTTCTTTGACGATGATTCAAAATTTGCGAGATTTCGAAGTGTCAAAGGAAAACGTCAGTAAACGTCTTTCTAATATGTCACTCAACATTCAACCTCTTGCGAGACAAAACGCAGAGCAAGACAAAGGTATAAAAAGTAGGTTGAAATGGAAAAATGTTTTTTTTGAGAAGGAATAGGAACTGCTTTATCGAGAACGAAAAAAAGGCACACATTTGAATTCTGTGTGCCTCTAATCTCAAACAGTACTGTATTTTTCTATAAATGCAATCCTGCACTAGCTATAATTCCCAACATCATTAATATCCAGAAAGATATCGCGCAAAACAACCAAAAGCCAGCCACGCACAAGCCCACAATGCCACAGACACGGCCAGCGTTGGCGTTCTTGGCCGATGTTTCAGTAAATCGTTCGGGGTTTTCTTCGTAAAGCACTTTTGCCTTCTTGGCAAAAATTATCGCCAAAATACCCAGAATAACACCTATCGCCGCGCCAAAACCGCAGCAAATGCACACAATACTCAAAATTCCCATCACCAATGCCGCACTCGAATTCGGCAATTGTTCTTTGATACCGTTCACATTGTCAATAGTTTCCATAACTCAAAAGATTTTAATTATGTAATTCACTGCTATAATGACGATGTTCAAAACAAAAAGTGACACTAAAATGCGACTTCCGTGACGAAATTTGAAAATTAAATGCAAACCAAGAAAAGCGAACATCAAAATCAGCGGAATCAAGGCGGGAAACATAACGATGCTTTCGGTTATATTGCCTTCGAGCAACAGCTTCAGCGCCCGCTGACTTCCGCACCACGGACATTCGAAACCGAAATATTTCTTATAGAAACAAGGAATATCGAAATTGTAACTGATGCTGAACATACTTCTCGCCCGCGAAGTTCACTTCCTCTCTGGCACATTCACGTTCCGCCCCATCACCTCACGTGCCTCTTTGGCGTATTGGTGCAAGCGGCCCCAATTGTCGGACTTGATTGGTTCAATCTTCCCCGCCTCAACATCGGCAACAGGAACAATATAAAACAGACGCTTGTTGTCCACTTTCGGATAGTGAACGTATGTAAGTTGGTAGTCGGCCTCGATTTTCGGTTTTTGGCCGTTACGCTTTGTAAGTCTGATATTTACAATAGCCGCGCCATCACGCGGAGCTGTACGTTGCGCACTCACAAAATTGCCCAACGAATAGACCAAAAATTGATTGGCAACAGTGTCCATCTCCATCGGCTGAAGCACATGCGGATGTGAGCCGATTACCAAATCAACACCTTGTTTCTTAAGCATTTCCGCCTGCTGAATCTGCGTACGGCTTGGCATTGTGTCGTACTCAATCCCCCAATGCATACAAGCGATTATCAAATCGGGATTTTGCCGTTTGGCTGCAGCAATATCCTTGATAATGTTATTTTTATCGATGCGATTCACAACAGTACCTTTAGGAGTTGGCAGCTCATTGGTGCCATAAGTATAATTGACGAAGGCAAGTTTCAAGCCCTTAACGTTGTAAATCAACGGATATGTACGGCGCCATTCAGCCGAATCGTGGAATGTGCCAGTGTGTACAATCTTCAATGAATCAAGCACATCGAGCGTGCGTACAACACCTTTCAAGCCGCCGTCGCAAGAGTGGTTGTTGGTGGTGAGCAGAATGTCGAAACCGCAATCGCGGACGGCTGTGGCCAACTGATCGGGCGACGAAAACTGCGGATAGCCTTTGTACGGCGGTCCAGCCAGCGTAACCTCAAAATTGGCAACCGCCAAATCTGCCTTCTCTATGTACGGACGTATATAGCTGAAGCAATCGGTATAGTCGTAGGTCTTGGTTGAATCGTTATAGGCAGCGGCAATCTGCGCGTCGTGCCCCATGATGTCGCCTGCAAACAGCAGAGTTACAACAGAATCAGCCGTTTGTGCATTTGCATATACAACAGTCATTGTTGCTGCAACAAACAAAATATTTTTCAGTTTATTCATAATTCAATCGTCAGTTAATTCATATTTACTTTTTCCGATAAATATTCAGGAACACTGGCAAGTGATCGCTGTAGCCGCCCAAATACTTGTAACCAGCGTAGGTGCGGTAAGGTTTGAACCCGACATTGGTGTCGTCAGCTTCGAGCAGGAACGGCGGATTGAACACGTGCGCATCATCTTTGGTTGTGGTAAGCGGACCATTGCCGTCGAGCAGTGAACCCGAAATTATCATCTGGTCGAGAATGCCCCAAGTGCCATCGTATTTATGTGTGCCCCAACCTTTTACAAACTGCATATAGTATGCCAGATTGTAGAGTTTCGACTGCTCGATTGTTGAGAAATCTGTCTGTGCCTGCAACTCAACGCAAACGCTATTGTTGTCGGGATAATCGTTCAAGTCACCCATTATCAGAATCGCAGCTCGTTGATTATCTGCCTGAAGCGAATCGACTTTCGATTTTACGATTTTTGCCACTTCACGGCGCAATTCATCGGTTTCAGTCTGTCCGCCCCACCGCGACGGCCAGTGATTGACAAAGACGTGCAGGGTGTCGCCGTGGATTGTGGTGCCCGACGCCATAAGAATATCACGAGTGCCGCGACCGTTCTTGTTCACATACACAGGAATATATGTCACGTTGTAAGGCTTGAACCGTCTTGGCTGATATAGCAGCACCACATCTATTCCTCGGCTATCGGGCGACTCTTTGTGCAAAAATTGGTACTCAAACCGCCGCAAATTAGAACTATTGACCAGACTCTCAATCACTTTGCGTGACTCCACCTCGCAAAGTCCTACAATGTCGGGCGGTGTCCAACCGCCAACGGCAGTTATCACCTTGGCAATCTGCGCTCTTTTGGTATAGAAACGCTGTTTGGTCCAGTGTTTTTCACCATCGGGCGTAAACTCATCATCATTTTTCTCGGGGTCGTCGTCAATGTCGAAATAATTCTCACAGTTGTAGAACATCACACGCAGATAGCGCTCGCTTTCAATCACTTGGCGCAAATCATCGGGCAAATCAGTGCCCTGTGGATAGGCAGCCACAGCCGCCAGCACAAGTAAAACCGATGCAAAAATCTTTCTCATTGCTCAATCCTTTCGTATGCGCCCAAATCGGGCAGACTGTCGCGCTGAACACCCTCCAAATCAAGCGGATAATCAAGCAGATAGGCTGGATTTCCCTTATCTTTTGCCGCCGACAGAGTGTCGAGCCGATAATCGCCTTCTGCAGCGTTCACAAAGCGCGGCAGGTCGATTGGTTCAGTTATCATATTGACATACAGATTAGTATCGCTAATATCAAACTGCTGACCGATTTTCAGCATGCAATTCTCGAACTTGAAAACGAACAACGAATCAAATGTTGCATCTTCAGCTAAAAACCTGTCAATCACCACTTCAGAATTGAGCGAACCATAGATTATGCTATTAGCGAAATGCGCGTTGAATTTGTAAACGGAGATAGTGTCGTCAGTCGAAAAATGATTATTGAGCTCCAACGACGGCATCAAATGGCGCGCCGCATAGTTGACCAACGTTGTGTGCACGAAATTGTAGTTGCCACCATAGATTAGTGCGGCAGCATAGTAATCGCAATTGTAAATCAGCGTGTTATAAACGTCGAGATTGGCTGTCTGCGCGTAGATGCCCGCTATCGACATATTTGAAATCACCGTGTTCGAAAGAGTCAAAGTTGTTTCATCGTCAACGTGGTTGTCGATTTGAATGCCCTTTGTGCCGTTCTTGATTATGGCATAATTGATTGTATTTCCGCTACTTCCGTCCAGGAAATGAATATTGCCAAAATAGTAAGTGTTTTTGTCACGTTTGAAACTTGCCCCCCATTGACCCGATTTGTCTTCATAATATTCATCAAGTCTATCGCCCTGAAACACAACTGGTTCCTCTTTTGTGCCATTGACATGAATCTTACCTGCCACAATCAGGCTCGAATTGCTGTGAAAATAGAGTTGGACACCTGCGTCAATATCGAGCGTGCATAGGCTGTCCACCATCACCGAATTATATATAAGGTATGGTTTGTCGTTCACCCAATGGCAGTTGCCGATGACCGAATCGTTGTAGAAATGCACATCCTGGCCGAAAGCCATCAGTTTGACATCCTGCAAGTTACCATTCGTGCTAAATTGTATCGAGTCGAGCACAAGAATTGGCGAATTGCTGTTCTGCGGGTCAACCGTAACCTCAACAAAAATGAAAGCGCTGTCGTTTCCTCGGATTTCAAGATTGGCGTAATTATTGGTCGCCACGCCATCGATATTCAAGCGGTAATAACCTTTGTCGGCAAGCGAAACCGTCGTGCGGACTGCTTCTTTGTTGCGGTTGTAAACTCTGAATTGCTTTGTGACTGAGCCGATTGTGGTGAAAATAGTGTCGAATTTGACTGTATCGGTTGAGAATTCAAGACGCGCCGAAGGTGAATCGGTGAATTTTCCGTCATCATGACACGATAACAAAACGCCACCGCACAATAGCAGACCGCACAAGTGGTTAAACCTCATAACAGTTTTTTTCTAACGCTAACGCCAACGGGCGAACGTTATTGTTGTCACGCTCAATCCTCGTCGCTCTGAATAAAGGCCGTGTAGGTGTATTCGTTCTGCACCTTGGCGCCTGCAAGCAATATGATAACGGGTTTCTCCGCGCCATCCTTCGCCAAAATGCTCGTCTCCTTGCGGACACCAACAACTTTGCGTTTTTCCGGATGAAGCAGATTCACCATAAACTCGTCTTCGTCTTTCGTGTAGTTGCGGAACAACATCTTGATGTTCTTGCCCAAAACGTCGGTACGCGAGTAGCCCCAAAGCGTCTCGGCAGCACGGTTGAAGAACTCGACATCGCCCGCCTGATTGATGGTGACAATTGCATCGTGGGCACCTTCGAGAGTCTTCTCGTTGCGTACTTTGATTTTCTCAATCTCCTGGAACTGAGCCTTAACCTCGCGGCGCGCATCTGCCAGCTTCTCCTGCAAATCGTTCTCATGAGCTTGCAATTCAGCTTTCTGCTGCTGAATCAGCTCATTCTGCTGCTGCGATACCTGCTCAATTCTCTTCTGTTCACTGATATCGTGAGCAATGGCTATCACTTTTGATATTTCATCGTACATGTTTCTCTCCGGAGAGTAGAATACCTCGAACCATTTAGTCTCACCTTTTGCAGTGAGCAGTTTCGAATAGCCACGGAATGATTGCCCGGTAATAATATTGTTCCAAGTAGATTCAAATTCGTTCTGCTCTTCATCACCCACGAAGTTGTAGACGCTGTACTCAGCCAAGTCTTCAGTCTTGTAACCTGTCATGTCGACAAATACCTGGTTGTAATTAATCATGCGGCCGCTCGGAGCAAATTCAAGCTTAACGCTCGACTCATTAACGGCCTTGATTTGGCTTTCAAGGTCAAGATTCTGCTCTTGCTGCTTGGTAATGTCGATGCCCAGGAACAAGATTTTCTCAACATTCTGCATGCTATTTCGCACGCAGGTGTATGTTGCCATTGTCCAAATATTCTTGCCGCTCTTGGTTACGAGCATCATTGTCCCTTCAAAATGCTTGCCACCTTTCGAGAGGTTATCCCAAACATCATTGAAACGAAGTTTATCCTTTTCGTTGATAAACATCGATATATGGTGACCTTCAACTTCCGAGTTAGATGAGTAGCCGAGCTTCTGAAGGAATTTCATATTGGCGTAAACCAAGATTCCGTTCAAGTCGAACTCAGCACGGAGCATGGTGTGGTTCACTGAATTTGTGAAACTTATGAATTCCTCGGCCTGCTTTGTGGCTTCCTCCTGAGTGGCCTGGAGCTCCTCCATGTTCTGGCGCATCTCCTCTTCCTGCTGCGACAGGCGGTCGGCCTGTTCCTGCGAATCAGTAAGCAGTTTGGATGTGCGCATGTTAATTTTCACCGTCGATATGGTTGTGGCGATACTCTCGGCAACCTTCTCAACAAATTTGATGACATACTCAGCAAACGGATGGAACGACGACAACTCGAGCACGCCGTGAATCTCATCGTTGACCTTAAGCGGAACAATCAGCAGCACACGCGGATTGGCCTCACCCAAACCTGATGTAACTTCAATGTACTCTTCTGGCACTTCATCGAGATAGATGGTGCTTTTCTCGTATGCCGCACGGCCAACCAAGCCTTCCGACAACTCAAGCCGCTTCTGACTATACTTTTTACGGCCGTATGCAAAATGTGCAATCAACTCAAAATGAGAATCTTGCTCTATTTCATCGTTCAAAATGAAGAATCCGCCCTGAACGGCGTCAATATATTCGCTCAACTGGCTGATAACCTCAAACGCGAGCTTGTTGATATCATTATTATTGTTTCGGAGAATCTCACCGAACTTTGCCAAACCACCTGCGGTCCAGTTGCGTTGTTCATCCTCCTCCTTGCGCTTCAGCTCCTCCTCTTTGTTGTGTTGCAGGTTGTCGCGCAATTCTATCATAATGTTACCCAGCGCATTACCTTTTTCAGGCTCATATTCGCTGTTCAAATTTCCCTTCGAGAGCTCCTCGGCGAAATTGAACAGGTTTTTCTGGCTGTTATCCTTGTATGTCTCCAAATCGTAGAGCTTTTCAGCCACGCGATAGGTATATTTTCCGACAACCCAACCTGCCCCGAAAAATATCACTGGCAACAGGGTTACAATAAACAAATGGGGTTTATCGACATTGAACTGCCAAAGATTGCTCAACGTGAATATTTGTCCGTTCTCTCTGAATACCAACACGTAAGCTATAACTGCAATCGCCACACCCAAGCCTAAACCTATAAGCGAAAACTGGAAAACCGTGTTGGTTATATTCTTTTTAACAGAATTTTTCTTCATATCGATATGTTTATGTTCAAACGTTAAAATACAAACGTTCAAATTTAATAATTAAGGCTAGTTTCAAACACCAAACGGCAGTTTTTTTTTGACAATGGCTGATTTTTTACAATCGCATCAGTTTATGCACATTGCCAACGGCAAAAACAGAATCGCCTATAAGTTCCTCATTCCGTTGATTACCAGCCTAATCACCTCTTCCTTGCGGTTGTTGATGAATTCCGTTTTTTCAGTTTCGGTTGAACCAGACAAATCTGTGTAGATGGGCAGCACAACAAAGTTGAACACTGTGAGAGACACAATGTCGAGCACAAAATCAACGGTGCTGACCTGACGGATGGTTCCCTTCCGCACCTCGGCCTGTACCACGCTGTCAATCAATCCGAAAACATTGTTGTGCAACGTGTTCTGCATAAAATATTTGTAGGCCGACTGCAACCGCTCCTTGTTGCAAAGCAACTCGTTAATGACGAAAAACGGCAGGCGCGAGTTGGCTGTCAGGAAATCGAAATAAGCGCCGATGGTACTGCGCAGTTTATCAGTGAACTCCGCTCCCTGCTCAAGCAGCGGTTTCTGCAAGGTTGTAAGAATGGTTTCAACCTTGCCGTTGAAAACCTGCAGGAAAAGGTTCTCTTTGGTGCGGAAATAGTAGTGTACAAGCGCCTGGTTGCACCCCACCCGACGCGCAATATCAGTTGTTGATGTGCCAGCAAAACCTTTCTCAAGAAAAAGGTCTTCGGCCGCCATCAGTATCTCATTTTCAAGATTTTGCTCCTTGCTCATCGTTGCATTTTTTGTGTTTAGCGGTTAGGCTTTTGCTTCGGCAAGTTGCTCCTTGCAGTTCTCAATCATAAAGTGCAGACGGTTGAACACATTGGCCTCCGAGGTGCTGCTGTCGAAATCGAGGAACAGAAGGCTCATCTGCGGATATACCTGCTTGATTTTCTTTTCGATACCTTTCGAAATGATATGATTGGCAATACAGCCGAACGGTTGCAGGCTCACCACGTTCTGAACGCCATGCTCCGCAAGGTGGCAAATTTCGCCTGGCAGCATCCAGCCCTCGCCAAAGTCGGCAGCGGAATTGATGACCTGCTCCGAGAGTTTGCCAATCTCAAAAATGCTGGCGAACGGCCTGTAGTAAGGGAACGGCTGGCAAATGCGGTCGTATTTGCGCATGCAACTCAGCAGCAGTGCGTGCAGTCCGTCGCTAATCCATTGCGGGTCAGACTCTTTCTTAATGTTATAGCGGCGGTTGTAGTGACTATTGACGAACGATGTCGAGAAGAATGTAATCAACGCGGGCGGCACCACCTCAACTCCGTGCTCAATGAGCCATTGAGTTACGAACTTGTTGCTGAACCCGTTGTATTTCACGTAAATCTCGCCCACCAACCCGATGACAGGCACACGTTTGTTCTTCTCCACTGCCGCCGTGAAATCGGCCACAGCCTGCTTCAGAAGCCGTTTCAAGCCTTTGTAGTCTTTGGCTTCGACATATGGAAACGCCTCCTCAATGTAGCGGTTACGAAGTTTGAAGGCCAGTCCTGGCTCCACCTCGCGGACCGCTGCCGAATGGTACATTTTGGCAATGCAGTCGGCGTAGAGAATGGCGTGAACAAGAATCTTTATCACCTTTCCCCACTTAATCTCAAATCCAGGCTGGGTATTGCTCACCCCTGCCCCCGTCGCCAGCGAGAGCACTGGCACTTTGGCAAACCCGCCAGCCACCATCGCATTCTTAATCAGCGAGTAATAGTTGCTTGCGCGACATTGTCCGCCTGTTTGAGTGATAATGACGGCTGTGTTGTCGAGGTCGTATTTTCCGCTGTTTAGTGCATTGATGATGCTTCCAACCACAATCGTGGCAGGATAGCAAATGTCGTTGTTGGCATAGCGCAGACCTGTTTCGGCAGCCTCCTGATTGCCTGTGGGCAGCACCACCAGATTGTAGCCTGCCAGTTTGAAGAGCGACGGCAGGAACTCCGAATAGCCTTCAGCAAAATATGGCGCAATGATAGTGCGCTGGCGATCTTCTTTCTCGAAAATCTTTGTGGTGGCGAATTTGCGGTCAACTGTCGATGTTTCAGCCAGTTCGGCCTTGCACGATTCCACCAGCGAGCGGATGCGCAATCGCAGCGAACCGATATTGTTCACATCGTCTATCTTTAAGATTGTCAGGTTTTTGCCAAAACGTTTCAATATCGCGTTCACCTCGTCGAGAATGAAGGCGTCGGGACCGCAGCCAAACGACGTCAACTCAACAAAATGCAGGTTTTTGCGCGGATACTTGCCCGCAAAATAAGCCGCCTTGAAAATACGGTTCGGGTAGGCCCATTGGCTCAATGCGTTAATCTCGTCGAACACCGATGCGCCTAGTTCTGTAGCCACATGCTCCGTAATCACATCGATGCCCATGTATGCGATGGCCTGTGATATTTTGTGCTCAATCATCGGATCGGTGTGGTAGGGACGGCCAGCCAGCAGAATCACCATTCGGTTTTCCTTTGTGGCCAAATCGAGCACCTCGTTGGCACGTGCTGTAAGTTTCTGAATGTATGACGTTTGTACATCTTTTGCCATCTCAATGGCTTTTAGTGCGACCTCGCGCTTAACTCCCAATGTTTTCAGATAAGCCCAGCACGATTTAACCAGCAACTCGTTGTCGTTGAATGTGATAACAGGCGCATCGAACGGCACTCCGCTCTTACGGGCGGGGTCCATCGAACTTTTAATGACATCAGAATAGGCCGACACAATCGGACAGTTGAAACTGTTTTTCGACTTGTCGTCCTCTTTGCGCTCGAAAACCACATAGGGGTAGAAAATTCTATCCACCTTCATATCAATCAGATTGTTGATGTGGCCGTGCATCAGTTTCGCGGGGAAGCAGATGTTGTCGGCCATTATCGAGCGCAGGCCCGACTCGTAGATTTTGTTGCTCGAGTTGTTAGACAGCACAACTTCAAGTCCGCAGGCCAAAAACAAAGTATACCAGAACGGGTAGTTCTCATACATTCCCAAAGCGCGCGGCAGGCCAATCTTGATACCCAATGGTTTACCAACTGGCTCCACCTTCGGCTGACGGAAAAGCAGTTTGTACTTCTCCACCATCATGTTCACGCCCTTACGCTCTGATTCCGAGTGGTTTGAGTACACTTTTTCGCAGTTGTTGCCCGAAGCAAACGTATTGCCATTCGGAAAATGGAACAACTTGACGGTACAGTGGTTGTCGCAACCTGGACAAGTCTGAAATTCAGACTCATACGAGTTGGCGTCTATCAATTCTGTTAACGATTTCTCTGACATAATTATTATTCTATATTAAGTGGGAAGTGGTGAGTGGGAAGAAAAAAAAGTATTAGTTTTCAATATTTTACAATAAGCATCACTATAATCCTTAACTCTAAACGCTCCCCTCTAAACTCTAAACTTTACTCATTTCGATGGCGTGAAGTGCTGCTCCGTAAGCGCCCATCAGCTCTGGAATATCAGTGAACGACACCTCGCAGCCAGTCAGCAACTCAAGCGCACGCACAATTGAGTGGTTACGGAACGTTCCGCCCTGAACAACAATGTTATCACCCAACTCTTTGATATTCTTCAGTTTCAGCACCTTGAACAAGCAGTTTTTCACCACCGAATAACTGAACCCTGCGGCAATGTCCTCAACTGCCGAACCTTCACGCATGGCCTGCTTCACCTTCGAGTTCATAAACACTGTGCAGCGTGTTCCCAAGTCGCACGGGTGCTGCGCCATGCACGAGAGCCGAGCAAACTCATCGACCTTGTAGCCGAGCATCGTGGCAAACGTCTCAATAAACGACCCGCAGCCCGACGAGCACGCTTCGTTAATCTCAATGCGCTTGATGGTGCCGTTCTCAACAAAGATGGCCTTCATGTCCTGACCACCGATGTCGAGCACAAACGACACATCGGGGTTGACGTGCCGCGCGGCCACAAAATGCGCCATAGTCTCAACAATTCCGTAATCGAGATTGAAGGCCGTGCGCAGCAGATTCTCGCCGTAGCCAGTGGCGCAACTGCCTGCAATCACAATGTTATCAGAGTTTGGCAGAGCGGCCTGCATACGCTTCAGCCCGTCGGCGAAGGTGCGGAAACTATCACCATTATTTCGCTGATAATCAGTATATACTATCTCGCCATTGGCATTGGTAAGCACAATTTTGGTGGTGGTGCTGCCCGAGTCGATGCCCAGATAATATTTGCCTTGCTTGTCGGCTGCGAAATCGGCTTTCGGCACAAAATTGTTCATCTTGCGCTTGTGCCACTCGTCGTAGTCGGCTGCCGACACAAACAACGGGTTGAGCCGTTTCGACAAATCGACAGGCGTGTCATCGGTCGCAAAACGCAGAATATAAAGGAATTCCGACAGACGCATCTCGCGATGTCCGAGCGAACCTGCCAGCAGAGCGCAACCCAGAGCGGGAATAATTTGCGCGTTTTCGGGCAGAATGCAGTCGCCTTCAGTGATGTTGAGCACGTGGATGAAATGCTTTTTCAGTTCGGGCAGAAAGGCAAACGGACCGCCGCAGAAGAACACATCGGGCAGAATGTCCATGCCGCGTGCAAGCGAAGCCACAACCTGCATCGCCACCGCGTTGAACACCGATGCGGCAATATCGTTGCGGCTCACGTTTCGACTGATAAGATTCTGAATATCAGTCTTTGAGAACACACCGCACCGCGATGCTATCGGGTAGATGGTTTCCGATTTTTCGGCAAGCGTGTTTAATTCGTTGGTCTCGACGCCAAGCAGCGTGGCCGTTTGGTCGATAAAGGCACCTGTGCCGCCTGCGCAACTGCCGTTCATGCGGATGTCGGGCACCTTGCCTTCCTCAAAGAAAATCATCTTGCTATCCTCGCCGCCCATATCAATAAAGGTGCGCACCTGCGGATAGCGTTGTTTGATGGTTTCGGCAGCGGCCACCACCTCCTGAATGAAGCCAAGATTGAGTCTTTCTGCATAACCCATTCCCACTGAGCCAGTTATAGCCACATTCAGCCAGCAATCGCCGAACTTGTTGAAAATACGCGTGGCCACATGATTGGCTGTTTGTTTGATGGCCGCATTATGTCGCTGATAATCAGAATAAACCAGTTTTCCATCGGCATCGAGCATAGCCACCTTTAGCGTGGTGGAGCCGATATCGACACCAAGATTATAATGAGTTCCCTCTTTCATTGAATGTAATAGAGTTATTTAATAGACTTATTAAAAACGGTGCGAATATACAGTGTTTTTTGGTTTTTAAAAATTTCGACTCATCAGAAGGGCGCAAGAAAAATATGGGGCGAATTACATCACCACATATTTCTATCAAATGAACCACATTTAAACTGAATAATATCAATCATTCACCATCACACGTTTCGCCACATTGCCAACCTTCACAAAGTAAAGACCTGCGGTGTTGACGCGGATTTCTGTACGGACGCGATTAATCGCGTCCCTACCAATAAGGCGACCCATTGCATCATATACGCTGATTTCTTCTGCGGCGTTTTCAACAATGATGGTGTTGCCGTGGGCGTAAACCATCAAATTGTTTGCAGCGGATTCTGAAACGGATGTTGACAATCGTGTGCCTTCAGCAGTGCGTGTATCAGTTGCGCCACAGCCGCGCTCGCAGACAGCAGTCTCGGTGCCATCGGCTTCGGTGGTGGCGTCGTTGTTATAAACGTAGTTTACAAACTCGTGGCCCAATGGCGGCAGTAGTTCTTGTGTCCAATCGTATTCGTCGCAGACGGCGCAATGCTTGCCCTCTCCCAACCCAGTCTCGGTACAGGTTGGCTCAACCGCTTCGTCAATAACAATGGTATGGCCTTTGGCTGGAATTGTGTCTTGCTCAACTAAGACTACACCGCAAACCGAGCAATGCGAGCCTTCGGTTAAGCCTGACTCTGTGCAGGTTGCGGCAACGGCAGCATCTGTAACTGAAGTATGGGCATTATTGCCATTTCCACAGTATTTCAATACCACCGTTCCTCCATTTTTATTCCAATCTTCATCCCAGTGGGCAGGCTTGCTGTCGGCCTCGCAATATATTGTGGCCTTGTTGCAGCGGAAGAATGCAGCATTTCCTATCGAATCGACAGACATTGGTATCAGTATGGAATCCAAACCAAGACAATAGTTGAAGGCGCTGCCGCCTATCTGCGTGAGCCCATTGGGCAGAGCAACCGTTTTTAGGTTCTCGCACCAATAAAAAGCATTGATGCCAATTGTTGTTACTGAATTTGGGATAGTAACCGATGTGAGTTTTGTGCACTCGTTAAACAGTCCCGCTTCAATTGTTCGGAGCGAATCAGGAAGCACAACCGAGCGCAAAGCAGTGTTGCTGAATGCATTGCTTCCGATGCTCCAAACAGAATTTGGAATTGATACCGAATCGAGCGATGCGCAATTGAGAAAAGCGCTTTCGTAGATTATTTGGCAACTATCGCTTATCATACATTGCTGGATGTCATCTGCTTTCGGCATCATCAGCACAACGTACTTGTTAACGTCGTTGCCCAGATAGAGAGCATTATCGAAGGTGTTATATTGCAGTTTGTCGCAACCGTAGAACACCCCGTAACCTATACTCTTGATACTTGTTGGTATGGATACGGTTTTGAGTTTTTGGCAATTTTCGAAAGCCCAATTCCCTATCTCGACAATCGATTTGCCCACAACAGCATTCTCAATCGCCGAACAATTGCTGAATGCCATACGGCCTATATGCGTTACCGAATCGGGAATTGTTATGCTGGTCAGAGCCTCGCAGTTTTCAAACGCAAAACTTGCAATTACCTTACAATCGCTGTGTATCTGGCACGAGGTTATGTTTTTGTCTTGGGCTTTGATGAGTGCATAATAAGGATTGTCTTGAGAGCCAACATAAAGGGCGTTGTCGAAAGTGTTGTACTGCAATTTGTAGCAGCCAGAGAACGACGACGGAGCGACACTTGTAATGGTGTTTGGCAGGTAAACCGCTTTCAGTTCCCAGCAACTGCTGAAGGCGCTCTCGCTAATTGATGTTACAGTGTATTTTTTATTGTCGATAGTTGCTGTTGGCGGAATTACAACCACATCGTCTGTGCCTTCATATTTAGTAATTATTGCCTCGTTAGGATTGTTCCTATCTACTTCGAAACACAATTCACTACTATAGTTTGATAACGATTTGACATACCTATTCCATCCAGAATTCATGCCTGCGGATGTACCTAAATAAAACACTTTGTCAACCCCTCTAAATGCATACAGACCAATTTCAGAGTTAGAAACGATAACCGAATGGCAATTTTCGAATGAATTATCTATAATAGATTTGACTGAGTTAGGAATGGCAACTATGAGTTTGCTGCAACCGCCAAAGGTGGATAAATTAATAGATTTAACTGAATTAGGGATTATAACCGAAGTAAGTTCTGTGCACCCATAAAATGCTGACGAGCCGATGCTTGTAACAGAATTAGGAATTACAATTGAAGTAAGTCTTGTACAATGTGAAAATGCGTTCGTGCCAATACTTGTTATGGAATCAGGAATAGTTATTTCGCTATTTTCACCAATGTATGCGGCAATTTGAGTTCTTTCCGCATCTTTAAATAAGAACCCATTCTCTCCTGTTACTGCATTAATGTTGATAGCCCCCCATGGACTACCAGTTGCTTCACCAGAATAATTTATGTTTTTTACGTTCCAGAACGCATAATCGCCGATGCTCGTAACCGTACTCGGGATGGTTATTGATACTCGATAGCAATTCTCGAACGCATAAGTTCCAATGCTTGTTACAGAATTTGGAATATTAATTGCTGACAGGTTTAAACAATTCATGAATACATAATTCCCGATGCTTGTCACAGAATTTGGAATATTAATTGCTGACAGGTTTAAACAATTCATGAATACATAATTCCCGATGCTTGTCACAGAATTTGGGATGGTTACATCTCCTCCTTCTCCTTTGTATGCTGTAAGTCGCGTCTTTTCAGCATCAGCATATATAAAGTCTCCATCAATAGTGCCATTAACCGTTAGGGCTCTCCAAGGTTTTCCACTGGCACTGCCCGTGTAATTTACGTTTTTCACCAGGTTAAATGCGTTATCAGCAATACTTGTAACTCCTTCGGGAATTGTGATTGTTAATTTACTACATCCATAAAATGTATATTCATAAATGGATTTAACGGAAGTGGGAAAGTTTATTGAAGTTAAATTGACGCATTTACAAAATGCAGATTTACCGATGTTTGTGACAGAGTTTGGAATGGTTATTGATTCCAAACCACAATTTTCGAACGCCCAAGGTTGTATGGTTTTTACGGTATTTGGTATGGTATATGAACCAGTTTTTCCGTAGGAGAAGCATATCAGTTTAGTTTTATCTTTATTAAAGAGCACACCATCTATTGATGTGTAAATTTGATTATCATCCGCAACGTTTATTGCCAACAACTTAACACAACCAAGGAATGCTTGCGTACCAATGCTCGTGACAGATTTCGGAATAGTTACAGACGTTAGTTCGTCGCAGTCAAAGAATGCTCTTTCGCCAATGCTTGTTATTGAATAGTTTATTCCTTCGTTAGTGATTAACTCTGGTATGTTCAAATCCCCATTTGGTTTGATATGACCTATATAATGATCATTTGTAGCCCCAGGGTCTGACGGATACGTTATTTGCACTGTGTAAGGTTGAACAGTATCATTTTTTATTTTGTAGTACAAGGTTTGCCCTGTGCTACAAACGGCTGAAAAATCAAATTTGTCTTCGGCTATAGCCTGCCCTGCAAGCATTGCGGCAAAAAACAGTGTGACAATGCGTTTCATATAGTTGTATTTTATTGTTTATTAGAATTTTATCATTTATTTCCGTATAGACGTGCCATGACGCGTTTATACAATAAAAAAGTCTGCTATTTCAAAATCTTTCAAAGATAGAAATATAAGCCGTAAAAAGGAAATGTTTTTGGCGAAAGCCGAATTTGGGGCGTTAGAAGAAAGGCAAAAAAAAAGGGACGCAATTGCGTCCCCGTACATTAGGCAGATAAAAATTACTTTTTAACATTAGCCTTAACCTTCGCAACAAACTCTGCAGTTGGTTTGAAAGAAGGAATGTAGTGCTCTGGAACAACGATAGTAGTGTTCTTTGTGATGTTGCGGGCGGTCTTCTTTGCTCTTTTCTTTGTAGCGAAGGTACCGAAACCTCTCAAATAAACATTGTTACCACTTACCAGTGAGTTCTTTACGCTGTCCATAAAAGCCTCAACTGCTTTCAACACTGTTACTTTCTCAATTCCTGTGCTCTTTGAGATTTCATTTACTAATTCTGCTTTTGTCATAACAAAAATATTTTATAATCAATAAATTAAATTTTTGGTTTGGCAAATATATGAAATAGAATATTGTAAACAACCTTTTTGTCGTTTTTTCTGAAAATAATTTTTTTCGGTCCAAAAAACTGGGGCCAACATGCATTTTTGCACCAAAGGAAACAGTCAAACTTTTCTTAAAATGCTACCTTTACAGCCGAAAAACACAAGCGATATGCTCAAACGCAGAACAATATTGGTGGCTTTTTTGCTGCTTTCGATGTCGGTTGGCGCCCAAAATACCGCACAGGAAACCGACACCATACTTAATTATACCGATATCAACGGCTTGAAACAAGGCCACTGGATTGCAAAATATCCAAACGGCAAAGTAAGATACGAAGCATATTTTATTGACGGTCAACCCATTGGCGAATTCAAGAAATATGACACTTACGGCAACCTTAATGCCATTCTGAACTATAGCGACAATGGCTCGAAGGCCGACGCAAAATTCTTCCATCGCAGTGGAAGAATCAGTGCCACAGGCAAATATATCGGGCATGAGAAGGACAGTATCTGGCTGTACTATGCCGAAAACGGAATCCTCTACCTTCAGGAGTCATATAAAAAAGGTGTGAAGGACGGATTGTTCGTTCAATACACATCGGAACGCAAGAAAATTGAGGAAGTAACGTGGAAAGACGGCGAAAAGCATGGTCCATGGCGCAAATACTATGTCACTGGCGCAATGATGTTTGACGTCAACTACGAACATGGCAAACTCAACGGTGAGGGCAAGGTTTACTACGCCAACGGCAAACTTCAGAAAAAAGGCAAATATGTAAACGACCTGATGGAAGGCTCTTGGTTACAATTCGACGAGCACGGCAACTACACCAAACAATATGTGTATAAGCACGGCTACTGCAAGGAACTTGCCGATGAGCAGAACAAAACCATCAACGAACTGGAGAAGAATATGGGTAACGGCGAAATCGAAGACCCCATTGAACACATCAACGACCCGACGTGGATAATGCACTGGCAATGAGTAAAGGCAGAGTACTGATGGCAATGAGCGGCGGCATCGACAGCACAATGGCCGCCATTCTTCTCACCGAGCAGGGATACGAACTCGAAGGAGTGACATTCCGCTCGTGGGACAGCATCTCGAAAGCCTGCATGGAGCGCGAAACAGGCTGTTGTTCAGTCGATTCCATATTCGAAGCCAAGCACATTGCCAATAGCTTGGGATTCAACCATCAGATTCTCGACATCCGTGAGCTGTTCCGACAGACAGTTATCAGTAATTTCATCAGCGAATACATGAAAGGTCGCACTCCCAACCCTTGTGTGGTCTGCAACAAATACATCAAATGGGGCGCCCTGCTCGACCTGGCCGACAAACTCAACTGCCAGTACATCGCCACCGGCCACTACGCTCGCATTGGCTGCCAAGATGGTCGGCACTTCATCAGCAAGGGCATCGACACCACCAAGGACCAGTCATATTTTCTTTGGCAACTAACATCGGAGAATCTTGCACGCACGCTCTTTCCGCTGGGCGGATTCACCAAGCAGCAGGTGCGCCAGATGGCTGCCGACCGAGGCTACACCAAACTGTCGCAAAAGCGTGAGTCTCAAGAGATTTGCTTTGTCCCTGACAACGATTACCGCAATTTTCTGCAACAAAATTCGCCAGAATATTCTGCTGTCGGCCCTGGCAACTTCGTCAGTCCGGACGGCCGCGTTTTAGGTCAGCACAAGGGTTACCCGAACTACACAATCGGGCAGCGCAAGGGACTTGAAATCGCACTGGGGCAGCCAATGTACGTTTCGCGCATCGATGCCACCAGCAACACCGTGACTCTCGGTACGCGCGACGACCTGCTTAGCACTCGTCTCACTGCTTCCGACTGTAATTTTACGAAAATTGAGGCACCGCAAACACCAATTGAGGTGACTGCCCGCGTCCGCTATCGCAGCAAAGGCGTCGCTGCGACTATCGTAGCACAAGATGGGAAAATTGCTGTGGAATTCAGCGGGCCGATAGAGTCCGTTTCTCCTGGTCAGTCGGTAGTTTTCTACCAGGATGACGATATGATTGGCGGAGGAGTAATTGATTGAGCCTCAATCGCCTAACTGGCAAGTATTCCTATTTATTTCTCAGATTCTCAACTGAATTGTCAATCCACTCTTGCTGGTAGGCTTTGCGCAGACCATTGTACCATTTGTCGCCGTGGGTGTAGTCAAGCACTTTCACCTTCGGGTCAGCTGACGGATGCTCGCGGAAATCGCGGCGGGCAAGTTCAATACCCAATTTTTCCTGGCTCTCGCGAGTCCACATCGACTCATAATATCGGCGGTTCAACTCATTGAGCAGGTTGAGCGATTTCTTCAGTTCGTTGATTTCCGCATAGTAAACAACAGCCGCATCAACCAATCCACCATATTGATTTTCAAAAACATAATCGTAAACCTCCTTGTGACGGATGCCGAACTTGTTATTGCAGCTATCGGTAAAGAACTCAGTTGCAGCCACATAGGTTTCGAGAGCCTTTGCAAACTCCTTATCCTCAAGCATCGGTTGCACCGAATTGACCATCTTCTCGTATTCGCAGATGGTTTCAATGTCTTTCGAACGTTCCTGCACAACCGAATCAGTCAGGTTGCATTTGTAGTTGGCACGCGCAATGCCAGCCGCTTTCGACAGCGACAAACGCGCTTTGATGAACTCTTTCTGCTTGATAAGTCGCTCAGCAGCACCAACTTGCACATTGTAGTCGAACCATGCCTGACTGCACTCGCCATCGCTTAACGCAGCTGAAAGGTCGGCCAAAGCGGTCTGCACTTCTGAAATTTTGGTGATTTTAGCGTCTTCAGCCACTGACAGCGCCTTCTGATACTGCTGCCCCGCCTTGCCCATTTGGAACATCTCGACATACGAAATGCCTAAACTGCAAAGATTTACGACATACATGATTGACGCGTTGCGGTTTTTAGTTGTCCAAGCGGTATCGGCCACAATTGGCTGTTCCTTATTGATTGCCAGCGCCGCAGCATAGAACGCTAAAGCCTCACGCGGCTGCTTTCGAGCCAGAGCATCGTCGCCCTCACCCATCAAGCCGTCGTACTTTTGCTGATATGCTTCTGTGCGCAACTCATTGGCAAGCGATATTTTCTTCAATTCCCAAGTCTGGCGGTATTTTTCAGCTTCATCAAGTTGCTCAAGAGCCGAGTCGGGATAACCATCTTCGAGCGACGATTTTGCTTCTTCCAACATGCGCATATACTTGTGCGTACGGCTGTCGTACGCCAGCTTCTCAAGTTCGGCAGAACAAGTGACAGCCGCGTGCTTTCGGCATATGTGGGTTGCCTGGTCAAAGGCAAATAGCGCTTCGTCGGGCTTATCCATCGACACCGATTTTCCGTATGCAATCCATGCCAAATACAAGTCGTTCAGCAATTTACCCTCAGCCTTGGCATCAATGTCGAAATTCGGATACTCTGCACGCAAATTGGCGGCCGAATCAGCCAATAATGTACTCTGTTTCAAATCTTTGGCATCATAATAAGTCTGAGCTTCAGCAATGAGTTTTGCGTGAATGGTGCCATAGAGCTGCGCCGAAAGCTTGTCAAACTCTTCGAACTGACGGATGCCTTTGATGCGCTTGCAATAGTCCTTGCAGACCGAAAGCATGCGGAATCCGTTATCAACATCCTTGTTATCAATGAATTGACTCACCGAATCGATATAAATATAGATGACACGCTCTGCCAATTTGATGGTGTTGTAGCGCGTGTCGGAATCAGGATTCATATCAGTCACAATTCGGGCGCAAGTGTCAAGCACCTGACGATAAAGTCCTGACTCATAATCCATTGAAGCCAACTGATAATGCGGCGGCGCATAGTTAGTTTTGGCCTTGATGGAGTTGATGAACATCTCTTCGGCACGGTCGCCCTTGCCCCATCCAAGCATTTCCATGCCTTTTTTGTGGTAGGTTTCCCACATGTGCGACAGCGCGTATTCAACCTGTTTTTTCACATCGCGGTTGGTCTGTTCCGCCTGGCGCAAATGATCCATCAAATCGACTGGATTATAGGATGATAGGTCAAGTTTCGTATCAAAATGACGCGATTTGATTTCGTTAATTACGGCCTTGTTATTGATTGTGAACTGCCGTGCCTGCTCAAGTGTTTCGATGGAATCTGGACGAATGGCCGCCAACTCCTGCTCCATCATTTTCAAACGTGCGTCGGTGTTGTAATAGTCATCGATAAGACTGATGAACTCATCGGCCTCGCGCACACCTGATTTGCTGAAATGCAACTCGACCGACACAATGCGCAGTTTGCAGCCAGTGAGAGGCTCTTCCTCAACGTAATAATGGCGAACCATGTTCTTTTCAGGCTCAAACGTCTCATTATCAACCGTCCAGCGTTTTACTTCACCTCCATCACCCGCCAGAAGCACAAATTCAGTGCTGAATACTTCGGGCACTAGTACACTGCTGATACTGAACCCTTTATACTTAAAATCATTATTCGATTTAAAACCTCGGTTGTCGATAGTGATAAGCAACTGTCCGCCCATACGGGTTATGCGACTTTCCAAATCGAGTTTGTAGGTGAGCAGACGGTCGCCACCATCGGCAAAAACAATGTCGAGCAAGCCGTCATCACTGCGGTTGTCACCGTTAATCTCAACCGAAACGGTCTGTGACTCGTTGAATAAAGTTGATTGGGGATATGCCGTCTGACCGACGACAATCATTAAAAAAAATGCACAAGCAAAACGTTTCATCTGATGCTCAAATTACATTTAAAAATCTGGATATCAATCACATTAACAAGTAATAAGCGATTAAAACCAACGCACAATGTACGGATTAAATCAATCGATTTTGGGGAATCAGCCTTTTGTATTCAACGATGGGTTGTTAATAGCGAAGAGTTTTTGCGACAGCTACCGGCAACCACAAAAAAAAGCGGCTCTTTCGAGTCGCTTTTTTACTGATATACATTTGATTACGAATCAATAGAAATACGAATCCGTTGTGTTGTAAATCTGTTTTGGTCCAATGCGGTTGACCTTGCCGAATTTCGACAAGTCGTTGACATTGAAATCTTTAGGATTACCCATAATGCCGATCACAACAGGTTTGCCCTTAATGTTCTCCTCATAGAACTTCATTATGTCGTCCATTGTCAGCGACTCAATCTGCTTAATCATCTCATCCATCGGCTCACCTTCAAAACCAAGCAGCTTGTAAGAGTCTTTTGCAAACGGCAAGCTACGGGCACCAGGATCCGATGTCTGGCATATTTGCAGCAAATATGACTTTATGTTGTCAATTCGCCAGTCGTGACGAGGCATGTCTTTGAGCAGATCCATAAACACAGTGACTGCTTCGATAGTCTTGTCGTTCTGCGTTCCGATTGTGCCATAGAAGAATATTGGATTTCCTGCCAAAGTTGGCGAAATTGGCCTTGCACCTGCGGAATAAGCCATTGAGCGTTTCTCACGTATCTCAGTCAGAACCAAGCCGTTGAAATCACCTGAGAAATACTGGTAGAAAGCGTTTGTCATCACTTCCATCTCTTTCGAATATTTGAGCATCGGGAAGTAGAAGTAGATCTGTGCCTGCTTGGCGTCGTTGTTTGCATAGAAATAAACGGTGTTCTCGCTGACATCGGCGATTTTTCTATCCTGCGGTGAATCAGATGGTTTCTCATGCGCAACCAGCGGCAAGTGCTCGCTCAAAATCTTATGAACATCGTCGAACGGCATTGAACCTGTGTAATAGATTCTGGCAGCATAGTTGGCCGCACGTGTGATATCACCTGTCAGGTCGGCAATGGTCATGTCGTTGACAACATAATCTGTCGGTTCTTTGATGTAAGGCGAATTATCGCCGTAAACCACATAGCTGAGCAGCGGCTGTTTGCCCGATGACGGATTCCAACGACGGACATAGCGCGATGCCAAAATATTGTTTTTCAATCTGTTCAACTGCTTTTCGTCCAATTCTGGCATCAGAATCAGCTTCGAGAGCAGGTCGCAAGCTGCCGTAAGCGAATTTTCCTCACCCTGAACCACAATTGTCAGATAATCCTCATCGGCAGTAACCGCATAATCAACATTCAGCTTGGCGAACTGCTTTTTCAACTCCTGCGATTTGTAGTTGCCCATTATGCCGGCGTCGTTCATAAGTGTGGCGGCGTATGCCAGTTTCGGCAAAACGTTGGTTCCAGCGCCATAGCGGATTGTGAGGTTGAAAATGCTGCTCTGCGGATTGTTGGTGTAGTTCAACTCCGACAGTTCGTTAATCTTCTTTGTCTGAACATTTGCAAGGCTCAACTTGGTGTCAGTCAATGCACTCGGACGCACATATTTGAACTGCTGGGCGAACATAGACTGCTGGCCTTCTGCCTGAATCAAAGGCTTATACAACGGCTTTGAGATTTTGTCTTTCGGCTCGTTTGATTTCTCTTTTTCAAAATTCAGCACCAGATAATTATCGTCGAGATATTTTTTTGCAAGAGTCTTGATTTGCTCGGCTGTTACGGCTTTAATCTTCTCATTTCGGTTGACGATGTCGGTTGGGTCTTGTCCGTAGATAAACGATTCTGCCAGCAAACTTGCCATCGATTGATTGTCCTCCATCCAGAGTTCAGTCTGCATGCAGAGGTTGGCTTTTGCCAATTCCACATCCTCGTCAGTGAATTCGCCGTTTCGCACTTTCTCAATAGCCGCCAGAAGTTTCTTCTCGGTCGATTTGTTGGTGGCATAACGACGCTGGCTGTTGTCGTACAATGGCACACCTTCAATAATGAGTCGGCCTTGCTCTTTGAACGACAGCACACCTGCCGAAACTGACGAAATCTCGCCATCGAGCACCAATTTATCGGCAACACCAGTCTCATTGTTGTTCGAAATCAGATTCATCACAACCTGCAACGGAATCTCATCCTCGCTTCCGGCTTTTATTCCGTTGTAAATCATATAAACAACTGGCGAATAGCCGACGTACACGTTTTTCTGCATACGTCCCTGAATCTTCTCATCGGGGAAAACCTTACGCTCTGGAACAGGGCCAACGGGCAGTTTGCCAAAAGTGGTTCCGATTTTGCCGATGATAGCGTCAGCCTTAACGTTTCCAGCTATGACAAGCACCATGTTTCCAGGCACATACCATTTCTGATAGAATTCAATCAATTTGCTCAACTGAGGATTTTTCAGGTGCTCGCCCAGGCCGATGACCGAACGCGCATAAGGAGTTTTGCCAAAAATTGACTCAAGCATCTTTTCCTGAACCGCACGGTCGCCATCGTCCTTGCCACGGTTATACTCCTCGTAAACAGTCTCCAGCTCAGTCTGGAACTCACGGAAAACAGGATTAATGAAACGCTCCGACGCCAATGTGAGCCATTGGTTCATGCGGTAAGCAGGTACCTGATTCACATAGCAAGTGTAATCGTACGATGTCCACGCATTGGTTATTTTGTCACCAATCAACTCGCACAGATTGCAATACTCAACTGATGAACTGATTTTTGCAGCTTCAATCGTAAGCTCGTTAATCTGCATGCCGATTTCGTTCTTTTTTGCAGGGTCCTGCTCGGCTGCCATCTCATCGTATTTGGCAATTATCTGATTGTAGATTGGCTCCTCCTTGGCCCAATCGAGCGCACCGATTTTTTGTGTGCCCTTAAAGAGCATGTGCTCCAGATAGTGCGCAAGACCAGTGTATTGCTCAGGGTCGTCGTAAGAACCTGCTCGCACGCCAACCATGCCAAAGACATCTGATTGAGTCTCATCTTCCCAAACATAGACTGACAAGCCGTTGGGCAATTTGAATGTTTTCAACTCCTGCGAAAAGGCGTTCTGTGCAAACACCGCTAATGCAGAAAGCAATAAAATTTTAATCTTTTTCATAAAAACCGTTGTTTAAAGTTTATATCGCAAAAATATCAAAACATAGACCAAAATCTGTGTTTAGCAATAAAAAAAAGCTGCCAAAACTGACAGCTTTTTTGTCGCATTATGAATAATTAATTTCCTATTCAGTCTTAGTCATATCGGTGCTTCCGTAATTGTAAGGTCCGATAGTTTCAAGGTACTGTCCGTACATTGGGAACGAGATATGACCTTCTGCATCGTATGTTCCGATAATGTTCTCACTGTCCAAGAAATTACCTTCTTCGTCAACAGCATAGAAAATCCACCAACCATAACCTTCTTGCATACCAATCAGAGGCTCTAGGTCAACAATTATCTGCTTCTTTTCGAAATCGACAGTGGCTGTAACAGTCTCACCGCCATCCCACCAGTTGATGATTTTGATACGGTTATATGTACCCTCAACCCACGCTATTTCCATTTCATACATATACTCAGTGTTACCATCATCGTAAGCTGAATAAGTGCCAAACAAATATTTGTCTTCAAACTCTTTAGCTTTCTCAGTTTGGAATGTCGTTACTTCGCTGAACTTAACACCTGCGCCTGTCACAATGTACGATTTTGCGTAATACTTGGTGTCACCTGCTACATTAACAGCCTTAACCTGTCCTGGAGCAACAGCAACGTCAATCTTTTCAGCAAAATCCTCAGTTGTTGAAAGTACAACTCCACAATATACTCCCACCAATGCTGTTGTGTCATAGTCGGCATTGTAAGAAACGGTTGCCGAAGCATCAGTAACATCAGTAACCACAGGAGCTGAAAGGTTCACATCGCGGTTGTACTCTGCATCGATGTCATCCTTAACCAAGTCCTCGCACCCTATAAAGGCAAGTGCAACTATAGCTGCCGTTGCCATTGAAAAAATATGTCTTTTCATCAGATACATGTTTTAAAGTTATTATGGATTTTGGTCTTTTTCTGAGATTTCGTCGTTCTCCTGAACCTCGCGCAGTGGTATCTGGTAAGTCCAATCTATAGCACCAGCTTCCACAACATGCTCAAAGCCCGACATGTGGTTTGTACATTTTGTGCGATCGATACCTTGATACAAGCGTTTCAGGTCGAAATAGGCAAAACCCTCACCAAACAGTTCTATGCGGCGCTGAATCCACACATCATAAACTGTTGCTTTATCTTTATTCCATGCTGGGTCACGTTTGGCCATCAATTCTTTCAAAACTGTGGCAGCTTTGGCCTCGTCACCAAGATGAGCGTAAGCTTCTGCCTCAATCAGAACCATCTCCGAAGCACGCATGTATACATAATCCATCTCCCAGTTGGCATCACCGCCGAATTTCAAAACTGAATATGGCTGGCATGCTGCAGGATAATCTTGGTTCGTATATAAAGAACCTTGGGGATCGTTGAACCAGTTTTGCTTACGCAAATCGGTGTCGCTCATCTTGCCGTACAACCAGTCAGATATGCCGACTCCTGAATACATAAGACCAGCATAACCCGGAACAAGGTCGCTCATGTGAGCAAAGAACGATGCAAGACTTGTATTTGTCTCGGAATTATGGTCGAATCCCCACATCCACTCACCATTGGTAATATCGATAAAGCCGTCTTTCAAACCTCTCTCGTCCATAATCTCATAACCAGCACGAGCGGCATTAGCTGCATCGGCGGCTTTCTGCCACTGCTGCGACATCAGATAGTAACGAGCCAGAAGGCCGTTGGCAACACTTGCATCGATGAAGTCCTTGCCACTGGCACCATCGGGGCGTTTATAGCCTGCTTCAAGCAAATCAACTGACTTGGTCAAATCACTTTCAATCTGATCGAACACCATTTTGACTGTATTGCGGCCGGCAAGGTCTGCTTTCTCCTCGTCGCTCTTGTTATCCCGCTTGCTGAATCGCATTGGAACTCCCTGAGCATCATAATTAAACTCATTTGCATTTTTCAAATACTGCTGATAGAGCTGAATAAGATAATAGTATGACATTCCTCGTACAGCGTAGGCTTGTCCCAAAATACCCTTTGCCTCCGGAGTCTCAGGATCCTCTGTAAAGAGGTCGAGTATCTCGTTGGCCTTTTCAATCATGGTGTAGAAAGTCAGCCAATCGACCAATGTGCGACGGTAGTCTTTCATGCGGTTATCAAAATCGTAATCGTAACCGAACCAGTGGAAATTATAGAATACAATATCCTCACTCATCATATCGGTTGAATGCAGAACCGACATATAAGAGAAATCATCGTGTGCTGAACCACCCGAGACATTATAGGATACCATAAATGACCAAATACCATTCAGATAAGCATTCAAGGCTTCAGGATCAGACTCAATCAATGAAGCTGCTGTTCCTGCGTCAAGCGCGGATGTTATTTCTCCTTCAAGGAATTTTTCGCCGCATGAGTTCATGGTTACAGCGGCAACCACCCCAAGCACTATTGTTGATATTCTTTTAAGTTTCATTTCTTTAAATTTTAAAATCCTTGATTAGAATGTGATTTGAACTCCTGCTGAATAAGTACTCAAAGCAGAGTATACATAACCTGTTTCGCCAGAGAATGACTGACGCGGATCCAAGCCTTTGCGTTTCGAGAACAACCAGATGTTGTCGCCTGTGATATAGAAACGCATCTTCTCAATTTTGTATTTCTCGAGCAGTGAACTTGGCAACGAATAACCCAAAGTAATGTTCTTGATGCTGAAATACGAAGCCTTGGTCAGCCAGCGGTCACTTTGTGCGTTCGCATCCTGATCAGCAAACAACAAAGCAGGTACGTCAGTGTCAGTATGACCAGGAGTCCAACGGTTGAACATATCCTTGTGGAAGTTGTTACCATTGTCGCCTGGATTCATAAGTTGCTGATAGAATGAGTCATAAACCCAGCCACCAATCTGATGAGCAGTTGAGATGCTCAAATCAAAGCCATAAGCCTCAACGTTTGTCGAAATACCACCTGTCCAGTCCGGAATTGCTGATTTGCCAGTTTCCTGACGAGTGCCATCGGAATTAGTGTAGGTTTTCACCCATTTCGAACCAGTTTCATTTCCTGTTTCAGGATCAACTTCTTTTTCCTCTTTCCAATATTGAGCCTGACCTGTTTGAGGATCAACACCAGCATATTTGATTAAATACCAATCATAAAGCGAGCCACCTTTCTTACGCCAATAGCTGCCAGCCTGATATCCGTCATCAGGTTTGCCCTCGGCCAGTTTGGTGAGCTTGTTCTTATAGGTCATGCCGTTAATAGTAACGCTCCACTTAATGTCGTTTTTATTAATAATGTCGACAGTGGCCTCAAGTTCAACACCAATGTTCTTCATGTTCATCTCGTTCTTCCAAGTGTAGCTTGGTTTTCCTTCCGATGAAGGCAGCGGGTGCTGATAAATCATGTCTTTTGTCTCTTTGATGAAGAAATCGACATTCAAATCGAAACGATCCATAAAGCGAGACTCGAATCCTGCATTGAGGTTAGCTGATTTCTCCCAAGTCAGATCAGGATTGCCTCGCAGAATCTTGGTTAATGCGGGTTCCCCATTAACACGCTCAACCTCATACAAATCTTCGTAAACTTTTGCCAGACCCAAGTTGTTGTTACCCTGGGTTCCGTAGCTGACTTTCAGTTTAAGGTTGTCGATTTGGTCAATATCACGCATAAAGTTCTCCTCCTTGATACGCCATGCACCACCAACGGCCCAGAAAGTACCCCAACGAGAATCGGGATGGAACTGCGAGCTTGCATCGCGACGGATGCTTGCTGTCAGATAGTAGCGGTCGTTGTAGTTATACTCGGCACGCGACATAAAGCCTTCAAGTGTTGCCTCAGAGGTCGCCGAAGTCAAATTCTGGTATTTGGCCGCATTGGCGAATTCCGGGTTGTTTGCGTTGACAAAGTTGGTCATCTCGCCTTCCATGTCGAAAACAACATCCTTCTTGATCTCGTGTCCCAAAAGTACTTTCACATTATGCAAGCCGAAATCGTGGTTGTAGTCTAACAACTGGTTGGCATTCAATGCACCTACTCTCTGCGACTCTTTGTAGCCACGTCCACCAACTTCCATTGCGTCGCCGCCTATAGGAGTTTGGAAATATGTGACGTTAACACCAAACAAGTCATAAGCGATATTGGCAGTGAATTTGAAATCCTTAAGGAATTTCACTTCAAACAAACCACGCGATGAAAGGTTGTCAATTGTAACTTTGTTGATACTTGCCTCAAGCTGAGCCACTGGGTTTGAATTTGCGGCCATAGGAGTAAGATACTCATAATCTTTCTCACCATTGCTTCTTGTGACAATATTGCCTTCCTCATCGTATTTGTAAATTGGGAAAACAGGACCAATCTGTTGTGAGAACATGAACAAGTTGCTGTAGTTTGAACCAACTTGATCAGAGAATACGCTTTGATCTGTCTTTGCGTATGCCACGTTACCCTCAACACGGATGTTGCTGCCCAACTTGTGTTCAACTTTCAGACGAGTTGCCGCACGTTTGAAACCAGAGTTATCAACATAACCGTTATCGTCGAGATAAGAAACTGACAGATAAGCATTTGTAACCTCACCACCGCCACTCACGTTGGCGCTATACTCCTGACGCATACGCATTTTGAAAGGATCTTCAAGCCAGCTGTCGCTCCATTTCTTGCTTGCCGATTTGGCTGCATCAGTTATTTTTCCTGTAACAGGGTCGATAACGTTATCATTTTCAACACCTTTGTAGATATTGAAACCGCCCATCTTCTTATCAATAAGATTTGCGGCAGCATAATCGCTTGCACCTATATATCCGTATTTTGAAATCAAGCTGTTACGATACGACTCGAACATCATTTCGTAATATTCGCCAGCATCGGTAATCACATCGTAGTTGCCAACACCACGGGCGTTGAATCCCACGTTGGCTTCAGCATTGATTCTCGGCTTGCCGCTTTTGCCTTTCTTGGTTGTGATGATTATTACACCATTTGAACCACGAGCACCATACATTGAGTTGGCAGCCGCATCCTTCAAAATGGTGTACGACTCAATATCCTGTTGCGAAATTGAGTTGAGTGAACCTTCGTAAGGCACACCATCGACAACGATCAACGGGTTTTGGCTTGCTGAGATTGAGCCGATACCGCGGATCAGAATCTTTGCCGATGAACCCGGAGTACCGCTGCTGCTCGACGACTGCACGCCTGCAACCTTTCCTTCCAAGGCTTTCGACACGTCCGACACTTTCATCTTCTCAAGTTCGGCGCCCTTAACCTGCGTTGCAGAACCAGTGAACGATGATTTCTTTGCTGTACCGTAGGCCACAACCACAACTTCGTCCATACCAATCGACTCTGGATCCAGAGTGACGTTGAATTTTGTTGTTGTACCAATTGCCACTTCCTGTGTCTGCATTCCCATGAACGAGAAAACCAGGGCCTCGGCATCAGCCGGAACACTTAAACTGAAATTACCGTCGAAATCGGTAATTGTTCCCATAGTAGTCCCTTTCACAATAACGTTGACACCTGGCAGCGGCTGGTTATCCTCCGAAGAGATAACAGTACCCGTCAAGGTCTTGTTTTGTGCACTAACCAATTGAATGCCAAGGGACAAGAGGCACACAATCAGCATAGTAAACTTCTTCATAAACATATTAATAAATAGTTGTTTCTTCACAATCGACAAAGGAAAGAAAAATTTGCATACGTGGCACTAAGTTTTTTACGCATTATCAACAATGTATGGTGAATCTGATATTCGGCAACAAAATTGTCCGCCACCCAAAATCTGCACCTATCCCACCACCTGCAGTTTGGCGAATTTGAGCAGCAGTTTTTTCTCGCCTGCTTTCGGGAAGAAGATTATGGCCGCGCGGCTGTCGGCAGTGCCATCCATGCGCAGAACCCGTCCCTGTCCGAACTGCTGATGCAGTACGGTAACTCCCGGTCGGATGCTGTCGATTGGCGAAGGCTGAATGCCTGATGGTTGCTCGGACTGTCCGCGCAACTGCTGCAAGCGGCGCTGTGCGGCAAACGATGCTCCTGTCGGGATTTTTGTCTGACCAAACGATGACGCTCCAAACGACGATGAACCGAATGTTGCACGCTGCGCTCCACCCACTGCACCCGAAACCACCGTCATATATTGCGGATCGATGTCTTTGATGAAACGGCTTGGTGCAACCTGCTCCCGAGCACCGCCGTATTTGGCACGGCTGCGACAATAAGAAACAGTAACCTGCTGCATGGCACGAGTCAGCGCCACATAGAACAGACGGCGCTCCTCCTCCAACTCTTGCTGGCTGTAAACTGACATGGACGACGGGAACAAACCCTCCTCCACACCTACTATATATACATACGGAAACTCCAAACCTTTGGCCGAGTGGATGGTCATCAGCGTGATGCTGTCGCTGCCCTCAGTGCGTTTGTTGTCCTGGTCGGTTATGAGCGCAACATTTTCAAGGAAACCAACCAAACGCGGACTCTCGCCTTCTTTATAATTGGCTGCCACATAATCACTTATACCTCGCAAGAGTTCCTCAATATTTTCAAGACGGCTTCGATCGTCAGGGTCATCGGAATTTTGATATTCATTTTTAATCCCCACGGTATCAATAATTTCGCGGGCCATATCGTAAGCGTCAACTTTGTCAAGCATCGGAATGAACTTACCAATCAGCTCAGTAAAATCCGCAACTTTGGCAATCGTTCCGCGATTGAGCCCCGCCATTGCCAGCAACTCTGGATTAGTCAAAACCATCCACATGCTGCAATTATTGGCGTTGGCTGTCGCACTGATTTTCTCGACTGTGGTCTCACCAATTCCGCGCGCCGGATAGTTGATGATACGGTGCAAAGCCTCGTCGTCGTTGTTATTGACAATCAACCGCATATACGCAACAGTATCCTTCACTTCCTTGCGCTGATAGAACGACTGACCGCCATAAATCTTGTATGGAAAATTGCGTTTGCGCATCGCCTCCTCAAATGTTCGGCTCTGTGCGTTGGTGCGGTATAGAATGGCGAAATCACTGTAGTGGCAATGCTTGTTGGCTATTTTTGCAAAAATGTCACCAACAACGTTGTAA
The DNA here is from genome assembly GCA_017645945.1 of Salinivirgaceae bacterium. Classification (GTDB taxonomy): domain Bacteria; phylum Bacteroidota; class Bacteroidia; order Bacteroidales; family SZUA-534; genus RUG13583. The sequence continues at coordinate 14,882 of JAGCNL010000016.1, read as the reverse complement.
CTCTCCTCAATATCGGTCATTGCGGCCATGACGCGGACTGGATCGCCCTCGTCCTTTTCCGAAAAAACATCCTTTGGAATCTGATGTTCGTTCTTCTTAATCAAGCTGTTAGCTGCCGAAACGATATTCTGCGTTGAACGGTAGTTCTGCTCCAGCTTGAACAATCGACACTGCGGATAGTCGTTTTGGAAATTCAGGATATTCTCGATTTTCGCACCACGGAACGAGTAGATGCTCTGCGCATCGTCGCCTACAACACAAATGTTCTGGTGCTGCTGCGCCAACTTCTTGATAATCAAATATTGCGCATAGTTAGTATCCTGGTACTCATCGACTAAAATATACTTGAACTTCTGCTGATATTTGTCGAGAATATCCGGATTATCGCGGAAAAGTATATTGGTGTTGAGCAGCAAATCGTCGAAATCCATTGCCGAAGCCTGGCGGCACCGCGCCACATACCTAACATATATGTCGCCAATTAGCGGCATACGGTTGGCATTGTCGGCAGCCATCAGTTCAACGCTGGCCTTGTAGGTGTCGGGCGTGACCAGATTGTTTTTTGCCATCGATATACGGTTGGCTATGTGGTTAATCTTATAAACCTTGTCATCGAGACGCATCTCCTTGACAATGGACTTGATAAGACTTTTTGAATCGGTTGTGTCATAGATGGTGTAAGCCGACGGGAATCCCAACCTCACACTTTCGGCACGCAGAATATGGCTGAAGATGGAATGGAACGTGCCCATGACAAGCGACTGCGCGTCAGAGCCAGCGACCAACGACTCAATACGCGACTGCATCTCACGCGCAGCCTTGTTGGTGAACGTCAGAGCGAGAATGTTCCAAGGTTTCACTCCGTTGGCAAGCAAGTGGGCAATGCGGTAAGTGAGCACGCGAGTTTTGCCCGATCCAGCACCCGCCACAATCAGGCACGGACCTTGCGTGGCCTGCACTGCAGCACGCTGCACATCGTTCAGTTGGTCGAGATAGTTCTGCATTTTTCCTGTATCAAACATCGGCAAATTACCGCAAAAAAGTTGAGAGAAACGGAATGTCGGCAACATAGTTTTTAACAAAACGGCAAATCGCGTCATTTGCCTAATTTTATATAATATTGCACACGATTTTTGAGTTATTGCTATCGACAGATTATTTCAAGATGACAAAACGCGGACCATCAATTTTGCTACTCGCCAGCCTGATTCTTTGGGGCGGCAGCGCCTTTTCGCAAATAACGGCCAACGCCAGCCGGTCCGACACCACCACCTACAAAACTGATTCGATTGCCAACGACCCGATTTTCGTCTATTATTCCGACCCGCGCGGATTCAACACCACAGGCACGCTAACGGCAAGGGTGCCCGACAGCACAAACCTGACTTTCAGCTGGTTCGGCTACAACGAGAGGACATCGAAATTCGACATTGCCCTGAAAACCGAAAGCGGCGTGGCTGTATCGACAAAGGACAACTGCACACAAGGCGGCTACATGGTGGCCATCAGCAATAGTCAAAACACATGGGACACAGCATTTTACGCATGGGTTTTCCAGAACGAATTCAATGTGAGCGCCATAAATGTCTACAACTCAACCTGCGAGCTGATGGAACTGCACACATCGATGGCCTACGACGAAGAATTTGAATATTACGACCGTGTGAGCGGCAAGCCTCTGACCTATTTCAGTGATAACGTGAAGTTTATGAAATATCGATGGGAAGCCACGCCGCAAGGCGCAACTATCCCTTCAGTGAAGAATCCAGTATTCGAAGCGCCCACAAAACCAACAGTTTACAAACTGACTGTTGAAGACTCGCACGGCGAGAGCCGCACCAAGAAACTCGAGATTGAGGAAGGCGACGACAATGGCGACGGCAACGTCTATCTGAAAGCCGTGAAAGCCAAATTCACAGCCAGCCGCAGTTTTGTGCCTAATGAAGAAACCGACAGCAGTGGCCAGGCCCCGTTGCTTGTGCAGTTTATCGACAGCTCGGAAAATGCCATCGAATGGTCATGGTATTTCTATAAGCCTATCGACCAGCGTGCCGTGGAAGCCGACTCGCTGATGACAGACACCGTCACAACGCAGTATCTGCCAGACTCAATTCTGTACAGAAGACCGAACGAGAAATACGGCTACGATGTGGCTTTGGTGGTGAAAGGCCCCGTCTACATCATCGACGGCGAGCAGCACCAATGCATCGACCGTCTGCTGAAAGACGAATACATCAATGTTGATTCGTCGTTCATTGCTAAAAATCCTGACATTCCGAATGCCTTCACTCCCGGAGGCGCAAACCCGGTGTTTAAATTCACCGACGAGACCTTGCCGAAATCAATCAGACACTTCGAAATCAAGATTTATGACCGCTGGGGCGTAAAAATCTACAGCTACGAAGACAACGACGGCAGTTGGGAAGGTTGGGACGGCAAGACCTTCGGCTTTGGCGACGCGCCCGCAGGCGTTTACTTCTACACCATCTATGCTGAAGGCTGGAACGACGAAAAATTCCGCCGCAAAGGTTACGTGCACCTGTTCAGAAAGAAGTAGGGCTTAGTTTTAAGTTATAAGTTTTCGGAGTTTTAAGTTTTAAGTTCTCAAGGTTGAGAAGGTTGAGCGCTTCGCTGTTTAGAAGTTTAAAGTTTAACAGGTTTAAAAATCGTAATTCGTAATTCAGAATTCGTAATTTAACTAATTCCAAACACCTAACACCCAATGCCTAATGCCTAGCAACTAATCCTTCCATCCTGCATTGTAATGGTGCGGTCCGACATTTGGGCCAGGCTCATATCGTGAGTTACAATGACAAATGTCTGGTTGAACTTGTCGCGCAAATCGAAGAACAGGCGGTGCAGTTCCTCTTTGTTAATTGTGTCAAGATTGCCTGATGGTTCATCCGCAAGAATAACTTCAGGGCCGTTGATTAAGGCACGAGCAACTGCCACACGCTGCTGCTCGCCACCTGACATTTCTCGCGGCTTATGGTTCAATCGATGGCCAAGGTTCAGATATTCAAGCAATTCAATGGCTTTCGCCTCACATTGTTTGCGTGTGGCATTGCCAATCAATGCGGGAATCATCACATTCTCAACTGCCGTGAACTCTGGCAGCAATTGGTGTCCTTGAAAAACAAATCCAAGATTGCGGTTGCGGAACCGTGATAACTCATTCTCTGACAATGCGGTAACATCAACACCGCCAATAATGACCTTGCCGCTGTCGGGGCGCAGCAGCGTGCCCACAATCTGCAGCAGCGTGGTCTTGCCCGCACCGCTCTTGCCCACTATCGAGACAATCTCGCCCTTTGCAACCTCAAGACTGATGCCCTTCAGGACCTCAACCTCGCCGTACGACTTGTGTATGTCAGAAATGCTAATCATCAGATTCGATTTTGTTTTCGGCCATAAAAGTATAAAACAAAACAAGGCCGCCAAACGGCAGCCTTGCTGATATTTCATTTGATAATGAATTCTTATTTAGCCTCTTCAGCTTTTTTAGCTTGGCGGTTAAGCAAATCGTAAGTGATTGGTGTTGCCACGAAGAGTGAAGAGTAAGTACCTACTGCGATACCAATCATCATTGCGAAGATGAATCCGCGGATAACCTCACCACCGAAGATGAAGATGGTTATCAACACGAGCAATGTGGTTACCGAAGTATTGATGGTACGTGCCAATGTGCTGTTGACGGCACCGTTCATCACCTCTTTCAGGCTGCGTTTCGACTGAGTTGCCATATACTCACGGATACGGTCGAACACAACCACGGTGTCGTTGATTGAGTAACCAACCACTGTCAGGATGGCGGCGATGAACGACTGGTCAATCGACATTGAGAACGGCATTATGCTGTAGAGCAGCGAGTACATTGAGAAGACGAACAGAGTATCGTGAACCAAAGCCACCAAACTGCCCAGACCGAACTGCCATTTGCGGAAACGGAAGGCAATGTAAAGGAAGATGACTATCAGTGAGAATGTGATGGCCAATGCTGCCGAAGACTTGATGTCCTCAGCGATTGTTGCACCAACTTTCTCCGAACTCATGCGGTAGTCGTTCTTGAAAGCGGTATAAGTTGTACCTTCTGGCAGGAACTTGTCTTTCAATGCCAGATAGAATTTAACCTCAACGACATCGTCAACCGATGGTTTGTCAGCTGTGTACTGTGCTGCTTCTGCGTAATCGGCCTCAGTTGCCTCCTCGCCTGCAGCGAACAGATATTTAGTTGTAATCTTAACTTGCTCATTTCCACCGTAAGTCTTAACCTCAGCAGTCTGACCAATCTTGTCGGCAATAGCATTCTGGATTTCAACGGTGTTCACTGGTTTGTCGAAACGAACCACGTATGTGCGGCCACCAGTGAAGTCAACGCCGAAGTCGAGGCTGCGAGTGCAGAGCGAAATGATACCTGCCAACAGAACAGTGCCTGAAATGATGTAGCAAATCTTGCGGGAACCGATGAAGTCGAAGTTGATGCCTTTGAATGCGCGAGCAGTTGCCTCAGTTGCGAATGACGGAGTCTTCTCTTTAGCAAGCATGCGCTCGAAAATCAAGCGGGTTACAAATATCGAAGTGAACAACGAAGCGAGGATACCGATGCTCAGCGTAACAGCGAAACCATGTATCGGGCCTTCACCAAACTTGCCGAGAACAAGAGCAGTCAGCAAGGTTGTGATGTTCGAGTCGAGAATTGCTGAATATGCGTTAGCGTAACCGTCTTTCACAGCAAGTTTGATACCCTTGCCAGAAGCAAGTTCCTCTTTGATACGCTCGTAGATAAGCACGTTCGAGTCGACCGCCATACCAAGTGTCAGCACGATACCTGCGATACCAGACAAAGTCAGCACAGCACCCAACGATGCAAGCACACCGAAGATGAAGAACACGTTCAAGAGCAGAGCAACGTTTGCTGCCAAACCACCTGTACGATAGTAGAACAGCATATAAACCAGCACCAGAACGAAGGCGATTACGAATGAGATAAATCCTTTGTTGATTGACTCCTGACCAAGTGACGGACCAACGATGGTCTCCTGCTCGATGCGTGCAGGTGCAGGCATCTTACCTGATTTCAGGATGTTGGCCAAGTCTTTTGCCTCAGCAACAGTGAAGTTACCAGTGATTGACGAACGGCCGCCTTTGATTTCTGTTTGAACTGTCGGGTAGCTGTATACATAGTTGTCAAGAACGATGGCAACGCTCTTGCCGATGTTCTCTTTGGTGATGCGGGCCCATTTGCGAGCGCCTTCAGCGTTCATGCTCATTGAAACCTCTGAAACGCCACGACCTTGTGCGTACTCGTCAGAAGCGTCAGTTACAACATCGCCCGAAAGAGCAGGCTGACCGTCGCGGCTTGTAACCTTGATGGCAATCAGTTCAAAATAGTTGCCACCCTCGTCGAACGATTTAACGCTCCACAGCAGTTTCAAGTTGCGCGGGAACAAAGCCTTAACAAGCGGCTCGTTCAACATTGCATTGACAGCGGCTGTATCTTTAAAGTGAGCAAAACCAACTGCTGCACCCGGACGGAGACGACCGTCTTGTGAGTAGTATGGATTCAGAACTGAATACAATGGATAATTCTTTGCAATATCCTCTGCAGCAGCGTCAGTTGCTGTTGAATCAGATGCAAGCTTGTCTATCAGTGAGTTCGACTCCGAAGCAGTTTCAGTTTTCTGCTCTTCGGCAGCAGCTTCGGCTGTGTTACCACCATTTTCAGCGGCTTTCAAATCGTTGATTTCCTTGATTTTGGCATTTGCCTCAGCCAGATATTGTTGAACCTCTGTGTTGTCGTAAGTTTCCCAGAACTCAAGATTGGCGGTTCCCTGCAACAGTTTGCGGACACGCTCAGAATCTTTGATACCAGGCAACTCAACCAAGATGCGGCCTGTATTGCCCAAACGCTGGATGTTTGGCTGAGCAACACCGAAACGGTCGATACGGGTGCGGAGGATTTGGAACGAGTTGGCGATTGCAGCCTCTGTCTCGTCACGCAGCACGTTCAGCACGTCAGCGTTCGACGAGTTGAAGTTGACCTTGTCTTTCAGCACTGTTGTGTTGAAGATGGCCGCCAGCTTGGCGTTGGGGTCAAGCTTTTCGAAACTCTGACCAAACAATGTAACGAAGTTGGTCTGTCCGCCCTCGGCTTTCTGAGCCGCTTTGGCATCTTCAATAGCCTGGAGGAAAGTGGGGTCAGTGCTGTAGTTCGACAGCGACTTGATGACATCAACCACGCTAACCTCAAGAATAACGTTCATACCGCCCTTCAGGTCAAGACCAAGGTTAATCTCACGCTCCTTGCACTCACGATAAGTGAAATCCTTCAGGAAGAAGAAGTTGTAAACAGGAACGCTCGCCAATGAGTCAAGATAGTTGTTGTACTTGACAAGGTTTAAATTACCGTCGGCCTCAGTGGCGATGGCTGTGGCCTTCTTCTCTTCACGCGTTGTTACTACTGTAAAAAACAATTGATACAGGCACACTAAAACGAGTGCGATAGCAACAAATCTAATAGCTCCTTTATTCTGCATTTTTAAATAGTTATTTGATTTTCATTACTCTTTATCCGGCAAGGCCGGTTTTTGCATAAAGCACGCAAATATATCGGTTTTTTTAAAAAAGCGAAACAAAATTACTTTGCTCGCAATTGTTGTTGAATCAATATTGTAAATCGATATAAATTAGCACTTTAGACTATTTTCACCGATATTTGTCAGATTTTTCCTTTTATACCTATAATATAATGAAAGAGCCGCACGTGCAATGCGGCTCCATTCAAATGTTGTTTCGTTATGAATTCATCGAGATAAAAAATTCCTCGTTGTTGCGTGTTCTGGCCAGGCGGTCGCGGAGGAACTGCATAGCCTCAACCGAGTTCATATCCGACAAGTGGTTACGCAGCACCCACATACGGCTGAGCGTATCCTTGTCCACAAGCAGGTCGTCGCGGCGAGTGCTGCTCAAGTTGATGTCGACAGCCGGATATATTCGCTTGTTCGACAACTTGCGGTCGAGCTGCAACTCCATGTTGCCTGTTCCCTTGAACTCCTCGAAGATAACCTCGTCCATCTTTGAACCAGTTTCTGTCAGAGCTGTTGCCAAGATGGTAAGTGAACCGCCGTTCTCGATGTTACGAGCCGCACCGAAGAAACGTTTCGGCTTGTGGAGCGCGTTGGCATCTACACCACCCGAAAGCACCTTGCCCGATGCTGGCGAAACAGTGTTGTAGGCTCGCGCCAGACGGGTGATTGAGTCGAGCAGAATGACCACATCGTGGCCGCACTCTACAAGGCGTTTGGCCTTCTCGAGCACGATTGACGACACCTTCACGTGTTTCTCGGCAGGCTCGTCGAATGTTGATGCGATAACCTCGCCGTTCACGCTGCGGGCCATATCGGTAACCTCCTCAGGACGCTCGTCGATGAGCAGAACGATAAGGTAAACCTCAGGGTGATTATATGCAATCGCATTTGCTATCTCTTTGAGCAATACAGTTTTACCAGTCTTTGGCTGAGCCACAATCAAACCGCGTTGTCCCTTGCCTATCGGCGAGAACATATCGACAACGCGAGTCGAAATTGAGCATTGCGGATGGCTTGTCAGGTCGAACTTCTCCTCCGGGAAAAGCGGTGTGAGGAAATCGAACGGCACGCGGTCGCGGATGCTGTCAGGTGTGCAGCCGTTGATAGTCTCAACCTTGATGAGCGGGAAGTACTTCTCACCATCTTTCGGCGGACGGATGGTGCCCGTCACGGTATCGCCGGTCTTCAAGCCAAACAGTTTAATCTGCGACTGGCTCACATAAACGTCGTCGGGTGAATTCAGATAGTTGTAGTCCGACGAACGGAGGAATCCGTAGCCGTCCTGCATCAGTTCTAGAACGCCGGTAGCAGTAATCAACTGGTCAAACTCATATTTTGTCTTGTCTTCAACCTCACGCGGCTGAGCTTGCGGCTGGTTGTTCTGCGGTTGGTTTTGATGTCCTGCCTGATGACCATTTTGATAGCCGTGCTTTGCAAATCTCTGCTGGTTGTTGTTCTGTCGGAAATCAGCATGCTCTGCGTCAGCAGTAGCACGTGCGGAGTCAGTTGATGGAGCAGCTGCCGGACGCTGACTGAAATCGAGTTCAGGAGCAGCTTTCTGACGCATATAATTATTGGTGTCTTGTTTCGGTGTGCGGTCGGCAGGCATATCGTTATCAACCTGGCGTCTGTCGTACGGGCGGGCAGCAACACGCTGCGGCTGTTCGCCGTTTTTCTCATACTGCTCCGATGTTGCCTCGTTGTCAGCATTGAGCGACACGCCCATCACACGCTGCACGCGAGCACCCAAACGGGCACGTTTGCGCGGCTGACGGTCAGTGTCTTCAGTTGCCTGCTCCTCGTCTTTTTTCGGTGACTGTTCACCTTGTGCTTCAAGAATTTTGCTAATGAGTTCCTGCTTCCTGAGAACTTCCACTCTCTTCATTCCCAACTCTTTACCAATAAGGCGCAAATCGGGAAGAAGCATTTTGCTCAGCGACAAAAAATCATAACTCATAAAAAAAGATTTGTAAAAAAGTGATTACACAATTTCAAATAATGTTCGAAAAGGATTTCACAAATATGAAGTGATTTCGTTTGGATAGAACTATCCGCGCCTTTTTGAAAACGGTGCAATTTTAGTGATAAATTGCTTTTGCGCAATAAAAAAAACGAAAAAAGTTCCCCACACAGCGCTGTTTTTATACCTTTGGCATCGCTTTAGCGAGAAAAACGCCGATAAAAATATGAATATGAAAAAACTTCTGATAATAACCGCCGCTGCCTTGATGACATTTAGCGCACAGGCACAGCGCAACAACAACGCAAACACCAGCCGCGAGCAAACGTACAAAATGGCTCATGTGCTCGACCTCATAAACAATCGTTATGTTGACACTACTAATTTGTCAAAACTGGTTGAAACTGGCATCATTGCCATGCTCAAGGAACTCGACCCGCACTCGGTCTACATCACTCAGGACGATGTGAAGTCGATGAACGAACCGCTCGAAGGCAATTTCGAAGGTATCGGCATCCAATTCAACATTATGAACGACACACTGATGGTGGTGGCCGTGATTCCTGGCGGACCATCGGAACGCGTGGGACTGATGGCCGGCGACCGCATTATTTATGTGGATACGGCCAACATTGCAGGCATAGGGCTCACCAACCAAATGGTGCAAAAGAAACTGCGCGGCAAGAAGGGTACGGTGGTCGGTGTCAAGGTGCTGCGTCGCGGAAGCAAAGATTTGATTGACTTCATGATAACCCGCGATAAAATTCCAATCTACAGCGTTGATGCAGCCTACATGGTTGACGCCAAAGCGGGCATCGGATACATAAAAATCAACAAGTTTGCGGCCACAACCACCAGCGAGTTCAACAATGCTATCAAGAAACTGCGCGAACAGGGTTTGAAGCACCTGATTGTTGACCTGACCGACAACGGCGGCGGCTACCTGAACACAGGTTTCGACCTTGCCAGTCAGTTCCTGCAAAGCGGCAAGATGGTGGTGTTCACGCAAGGCACCAAAATGCCGCGCCAGAACTACTACACCGAATCGGGCCACAACGAGAAGGACTTCGGACGTGTTGTGGTGATGGTTAACGAGAATTCTGCATCGGCAAGTGAGATTGTGTCGGGCGCCCTTCAGGATTGGGACCGCGCCGTGCTTGTTGGTCGCCGCACCTTCGGTAAGGGCTTGGTACAGAACCAGTTCCCATTAAACGACGGCTCAATGATGCGTCTGACTGTGGCACGCTACTACACCCCCACCGGACGCTGCATCCAGCGTTCGTACGAAGACGGTGTTGACGAGTACAACAAGGATTTCGACAAACGCTACAATGACGGTGAGCTCTACAGTGCCGACTCAATCCATCTGCCCACAGGCGAGAAATACTTCACCAAGGTAAACAACCGCGTGGTGTACGGCGGCGGCGGCATTATGCCTGACGTGTTTGTGCCGATTGACACCACCTACTCATCGAAATACTACGTGAAAATGGTGCGTTACGGAATATTTAACAAATTCGTTCTCAACTATATCGACAATAATCGCGCCGAGCTCGAGAAGAAATACAAATCGACCAAAACCGATGCCGATTTCAAAAAATTCGATGAGAATTTCACCGTCACCGATGATTTCCTGAAGCAACTCACTGACTTCGCCGAAAAGGAAAAACTGCCGTTCGACGAAAAGGGCTTCGAGCGCGGCAAAGAGCACATGCGCATCAATCTGAAGGCTGCCATCGCACGCGACCTGTACGATTCGGGCGAGTACTATCAGATTATCAACCGTATCGACCCGATTTTCAACGAGGCCGTGAAGGTGATGAAGGACGAGAAACTGTACAAGTCGAAATTGCAGCCAAGCAAATAGCACAACGTGATTAACTGGCTTACAGACAATTGGCTCGAACTGTTCGGCGTGGTGTCAACCATTGTCTATCTTGTTCTGTCCATCCGTCAGAGCATATGGCTATGGCCGCTGGGGGCGCTGTCGTCGGCCATCTACATTGCCGTTTACTTTGTCAACAAGTTCTACGCCGACATGGGGCTGCAGACTTACTATCTGATTATCAGCATCTACGGCTTTATTGCGTGGCTTGCCCATAAAAACCGCGAAGGCAAGGAACTGACTGTCTGCCGCACATCGGCAAGGCAATGGCTTGTGCTTGGCTTCATCACCGCCGCCATATGGGGGGCGCTTTACGCGATTCTAACCATGTTCACCGACTCACCCGTGCCCGTAGGCGACTCGTTCACAACAGCTTTAGCCATCACCGCCACATGGATGCTCACCCGCAAAATGATTGAGCAATGGCTCGTTTTCATTGTTGCCGACGCCGTTTCGGTGGCGCTATACTTCACACGCTCGATGCCGCTCACCGCATTCCTATATATAATATATACAACAATGGCCGTTGTGGGCTTTTACAAATGGCGGAAAGAACTGATACAAAGATAATTGTTGTCACTGGTGCTGAATCGACAGGCAAAACCGAGCTGTGTCGATTTTTATCCCAAGAGCTTGATATTCCGTGGGTTCCAGAACTTGCGCGCGGCTACGTTGAGCAGCTGGGCCGCCCCTACACCTACGATGATGTGGTTGAGATTGCCCGCCTGCAGATTGCCGAATTTGAGAATGCGATTAAAGGCGAAAGCAACATTGTCATATTCGATACCGACCTGATAATCACAAAAGTATGGCTCGATGTGGTTTACGGCCGTTGCCCTGCATGGATTCCCGAAGCCATACAGTCGCACCCCGCAACACTGCATCTGCTGTGCAAAACCGACATTCCTTGGGTAGCCGACAACGTGCGTGAAAACGGCGGCCCAATGCGTGAAAAACTTTCGAACATCTATCGTAACGAACTGGAAACGTTCGGTTTGCCGTATGTCGAAATCGGTGGAAATGGAGAAATGCGCCGACAAAACGCACTTGCCGCCATCAAAAACATAATTTAACGCCTGCTACCCTTAATCGACGTATAGCACCAATCCCTTAAGATACTCACTTTCAGGATGGAACATTCCTATCGGGTGGTCGATTGGCTGCGAAAGTTGATGCAAAATGCGAACATTGCGATGCGCGTTGACTGATGCCGCAAAAACAGCCTTGCGGAAATCTTCCTTGCTGACAGCCTGCGAACATGAGAATGTGAACAGAATTCCGCCACGCTCAATCTGCTCAAGTGCCCGCTGGTTGATGCGTTTGTAACCTTGCAAGGCGTTGTTGAGCGCGCTCTGGTGCTTGGCAAAAGCTGGCGGGTCGAGAATTATTAGGTCGTACTTGTCGGTTGTTTGAGCAAAAAAGTCGAAAGCGTCAAGAGCAAAACCCTGATGGTTAGCGCAATCGGGGAAGTTCAGCGCCACATTGCGGTCGGTTTGGACGATGGCAGGTTTCGACACATCGACAGTGTGAACAGCCTTTGCTCCTGCGCCAAGCGCATAGATGCTGAAGCCGCCCGTGTAGCCGAAAATGTTGCAGACTGTGCGTCCTGCCGAATAATTGGCAAGCAGTTGGCGGTTTTCGCGCTGGTCGATGAAAAAGCCCGTTTTTTGGCCGTTTTCCCAATCAATCTCAAACTTATGACCGTGCTCAAGAACAATATTGGTGTCGGTTTTACCGAATAGGTATCCATCAACAGGCTCAATATCAGCCTTAAACGGCAGCGTCTGCGAACTTTTATCGTAGATGCAGCGCACCTTGTCGCCCAAAAGGTCTTTCAGAATTTCGGCAATAGTGTCCTTCATAAGGTACATTCCCACCGAGTGTGCTTGGAAAACTACTGTGCCGTTGTAGTAGTCGGCTACCAAACCCGACAGACCATCACCTTCGCCGTGAATCAAACGGAAGACGTTGGTGTCAGCGCTGTCAAAAAAGCCCATACGGCGGCGGAACTCAATGGCATCGGAAATCTTGCGACGGAAAAAAGCCGCATCAGGAACCTGATTCTCGAAAGTCAGAATCCGCACTGCAATTGACGACGGCTGATAATGCCCCCAAGCCAAGAAACCGCCCTGGTTGTCGTAAACCGACACAAGGTCGCCTTCCTTTGGCGAGCCCTGCATCTGCTTGATGGCCCCCGAAAAAATCCACGGATGCAGCCGTTTGACCGACTGTTCCTTTCCCGATTTCAGTATAATTTTCGCACTCATATCGTTTTGTATTTCAGTATTATTGACAATGATTCGGTTTCCGACGCAACTGTTATTCGGCCCGTTCGCCACGCTCTTGCATTGCTGTGAGACGGTTGTAGATTTCAAGCGACACCCACGCATCGGTGGCAGCGTAAAGTTTCTGCGCAGAAGTCAGATACGGTATTTCCCAATTCGAAGTCTGCTGTGCTTTCGATATGCGGATGCCCATAAGCATCGCGGCAAGCGGACGCAGGCCAGCCTGCTCAATACCAACCTGTTTTGCAATGTTCTGCACATCGACAAAGCCGCCAGGCACAAACGGACTCAAACTGACAAGCGCCTTCAAATCGTCGTGAATGGCGGCGCCAGCTTTGATAATCGAAGTATCAGACAACAGCTGCTTAATCACTTCTGGCAGCCTTATCTTGTTGAGTCTGAACAAAAAAGCCTCGTTTTCAGCCGACAACTGAAGCAGAGCCACGGTGTTGTGCTGGCCTTTGCGGAAATTTGGGCGAGTCTCGGTGTCGAACCCTAAAACTGGATATTTGCGCAGATAATCAACGGCACTGCGTATCTCGTTGCTAGTCAGCGGGACGTTGATTTTCCCGCCGAAACCTGTTATTGGCAGCTGCTCAATCTCCTCTTTTGTTATCGTCTTGTTCATTCGAAATCGCTCTGTTGGTTGCCACGCTCCCACGACGGGCGGTCGTCGCGCTCAAAACTCTTTGCGTCGTCGGTGCGCAATGGTGCGCCGCTGTAAATCAGATGATGTAAAACCCTGACAATGTTCACCAAACGTTGTCCCCAGTAGTTTTTGAAATTGTTCACGCACTCCCAAATGGCATCGTTCATCATCTCTGGCGACCCCATCTGCATCAGCGACAGATAATCCTTCAAATCCTGGAAAATATCAGCAAAACCTTCTGACAGACTGGTCATTGCGTCATCGCCAGCAAGCGGGTCGAACACTTCGCTGTAGCGGTCGAACTTGGCAAGTTTTGCGGCCACGGCATTGTGAACTTCGTCCCATTCTTCCTGAGTGACAGTCTTTTCCACCATTTCAGGGTCGATTGGCTCGACATCGGGCAGGCTCAGCGTCTTGACGTAAATCAAGGCCAGAAGCCGAAGTTGATGGTTTATGAAATCGCGCTGCGAATAAGCAGCCACGCGGTCGATAAGGTTGCAATACTCGCCAGCCAAAGCCGTGAAAGCTATAACCTCATCGGAATAGACTATTTTTTCGAAATCCTCAGTCATTGGTTAAGGTTAAAAGCCAAACATACCCTCATCACCCATCTCCTCGTTCTGTTTGATGGCTTTTTCCTTTAAATCAGACAGATACTGCTCCATTCGTTTTGCAACAGGGTCAGAGAACAATGCGGCGAAACGTTTCAGCGGGTCACTCTCTGACACTTCCTCAATCATACGCACAGCCGTTTTGCCTTCGACATCGGCCAGCGTGATGTTGCGTAACAGTTCGCGACCGTCAGGCTGAATCATGCGGCGCACATAGTCGAACTCTCCCATCGTCTGCGTAAGCAGCACAATCGAGTCGCCGTTGGTGTAATACTCAACCCAGCAGTCCTGTCCGTCGATAGCTTCGCGTTGAATCATAGTGTCGAGATTGGAACGCCACGACGGTTCCTCCCAATGGTTGCTGATGTTGCCCAAAACCATGAAATACATCTGGTCAATCATTTTTCCTTTCATCACCTGGCGCTCACGAGGCAGGCAAAGACCGATTATCACTGGCAGTAAGGCTATTACAGCAACAGCGCACAAAACTACTGCAAGTATTTTTTTGCTTTTATTTTCCATATCTTCAAGAGTATAATCCTCTAATAAAAATCCCTCAAAAGTACTAAATAGGTTTAATCAGCAAAAATATTTTTGACTTTGATTTTAAATACTCGACAACTGCAATTTCGAAGAAAAAATATAGCTGAGAAACCGATATTTTGGGCTGAAAATTGTATGAATTTTACTTTGCATTATTAAAAGATGCATTACTTTTGCGCTCGCAAAAATATGCAATAATATTGCATAAAGATACAAAATTTAAAGACGAAACATTTGTTGGAAAAAATGGAAAAGTACAACGACAACATTAAAATTTTAGTGGCCGACAAGGAGCACTACGCTTATGTTGACGAGATTTTGGCAACCATTGCGGCTGCCGCAAAAGTACGTGGCACCGGCAT